>JBQDZM010000010.1:47495-80155 GCA_052108535.1 Galactobacter sp.
TTCGCGAATCATTTTTGCAGCGTGTGGGTCTGCGTTGGCAGCAGAATCGATTCGCGAGCCTGGGAACTCTGCGGAAGTGATTCGGGAGCTTGCGCGGTCTGTGTCCCGTGCTTTTCGCGAATCATTTTTGCAGCGTGTGGGTCTGCGTTGGCAGCAGAATTGATTCGGGAGCTCGGGAACTCTGCGGAATTGGTTCGGGAGCGTGGGAACTCTGCAGAATTGATTCGGGAACCCTAGCACCCGGGCCATCCCACCAAACCTCGGGCACGGTGCTGCTTCACAGCGCCAGTCAGGCCCGCGCATCGCGTGCCCCACGTACGCTTGGTTTCGTGAGCCACGACAACGCACGCGAAGCCAAGCCGACCACCGCCAAACCGACGAGCAACCCAGCACAGGTGAGCAACTCAGAGCTGACCCTGGACATCCGCGACCTCCCCAAGGTCACCCTTCACGAGCACCTGGATGGAGGGCTACGGCCAGAAACCATCATCGAGCTGGCGCCCGCTGCGGGTCTGAACCTTCCCACCACCGACCCGGAGGGCCTGGCCGACTGGTTCGTTGACTCCGCGCGCGCGGGATCGTTGGAGCGCTACCTGGAGACCTTCGCACTGACCCTGGCTGTAATGCAGACGCCAGAGAACCTGACCCGGATCGCCAGGGAGTACGTGGCGGACCTCGTTGACGACGGCGTGGTTTACGCCGAGGTGCGTTGGGCGCCGGAGCAGCACCAGGAGCAGGGTCTCACCTTGGACCAGGCCATCGCTGCTGTGGCGGCCGGGCTGGAGCAGGGCATGGAGGCCGCGGCGGAGGCAGATCACGACATCCTGGTCACCCAGATCATCACGGCCATGCGGCAGGGAACGCGCGGCGAGGAGGTCGCGATGACGGCACTTCGCCACCGCGACGCCGGCGTGGTCGGCTTCGACCTGGCGGGTCCCGAGGCAGGCTTCCCCGCCTCTGCGCACAAGCCAGCATTGGACCTGCTGGCCGAGCAGCTCTTCCCGGTCACCCTTCACGCGGGGGAGGCCGATGGCCTGGATTCCATCCGCTCTGCGCTCGTGGACGGTCGGGCGCTGCGCTTGGGCCATGGCGTGCGCATCGCAGAGGACTTGGAAGAGGAAGTGGACGTGGACGAGGACGGTGAGAGCGTCGAGGTGCTCTCCGCCGGCGAGGTCGCCACGTGGGTCAGGGACCGAGGAATCGCCCTGGAGGTCTGCCCGTCCTCCAACCTGGACACCCGGGCCACGGCTGCCTGGGGCGAGGACTTGGCCTCCCACCCCATCGACCTGCTCTACCGCGCGGGCTTCGCGGTGACGGTCTCCCCGGACAACCGCCTCATGTCAGACACCACGGTCTCTGACGAACTGGCCCAGCTCGTCGAGGCCTTCGACTACGACGTCGAGGACCTGCTGCAGTTCACTCTCAACGCGGTGGAAGCGTCCTTCCTGGGGTTGGATGACAAGCAGGATCTGGCGGAGAGCATCGTGGAGGCTTACGACGAACTCTTGGAGGGTTCAGAGGGCACCGATGCCTGAGCAACCGGCACATCGGGATCCGTCGGAGGCATTGAACAGGCTCATCACCATCGTCGATGCCCTACGCGCGGAATGCGGCTGGACGGCCAAGCTCACGCCTGAGTCCCTGGCCCCCTATCTGGTGGAGGAAGCGGCAGAGGTCAGTGAGACGGTCCGCCGCGGTGAATTGGGGCAGCCACTGGCTTCGGAACTGGGCGACATCCTCTTCCAGCTGATGCTCCACTCCAGGCTGGGGGAGGAACGCGGCGACCTGGACCTCGTGGACGTGATCCAGGCCATCACCGACAAGCTGCTGCGCCGTAACACCCACGTGTTTGCCGCCGACGGATCAGTCCTGGAACACCCTGATCACGACCCGGTGGCAGCGGAACGCGCCTGGGCGCAGGCCAAGCTGAAGGAACGCACCGCGCGCGGAACAGCCCCAGCGGATGCTGACCCGCTGCGCGGCCTGCCGCGCAGCCTGCCCGCCCTGCTGCTGGCGCAAAAGGCGCTGTCCCGAGCGGAGTCGGGCCACACGCCGTCGGGCATTGACGCCGCCTCACCGGACACTGCGGAGCGCATCGGTGACGACCTGCTGGCCCTGGTGGGACGGGCCCGCGCCGCGGGCGTCGATGCCGAGTCGGCCCTGCGTAACGCGCTGGAACGGGCCCTCTAACCCGATTCACCCGAACCGATCTTGGGACTCGGGGAGTGGAACGGCCCGGCGATGGGTAGGCTGGGCTTGCAATGCGTTGGACATCGGCCTGTATTGCGTCAGAAGCGGTCAGCGTAGACCGTGACCATCCCTTTTTGAAGGAGAGAAGCTTCCATGGCTCTCATCGATGCCGTTCATGCCCGCGAGATCCTCGACTCCCGCGGTAACCCCACCCTCGAGGTCGAAGTCCTCCTGACCGACGGTTCCCTGGGTCGCGCCGGAGTGCCCTCCGGTGCTTCCACTGGCGAATTCGAAGCCGTTGAACTGCGCGACGGCGACGCCGATCGCTACCAGGGCAAGGGCGTGCGTAACGCCGTCGACAACGTGATCGACCAGATCGGTCCCAAGGTTGTGGGCCTCGACGCCACGGATCAGCGCTTCATCGACCAGACCATGCTTGATCTGGACGGGACCCCGAACAAGGGGTCGCTGGGCGCCAACGCCATCCTCGGTGTCTCCCTGGCCGTGGCTCACGCCGCCGCCGAATCCGCGAACCTGCCCCTCTACAAGTACTTGGGCGGGCCCAACGCGCACGTTCTGCCCGTGCCGATGATGAACATCCTCAACGGCGGTTCCCACGCGGACTCCGACGTCGACATCCAGGAGTTCATGATCGCGCCCGTGGGCGCAAGCACGTTCTCCGAGGCGCTGCAGTGGGGTGCCGAGGTTTACCACACGCTGAAGTCCGTGCTGAAGGAAAAGGGCCTCTCCACCGGCCTGGGCGACGAGGGCGGCTTCGCCCCGAACCTGCCCTCCAACCGTGCGGCCCTGGACCTCATCGTTGAGGCCATCACCAAGGCCGGGTTCACCCCGGGTGCCGATGTGGCCCTGGCCCTGGACGTGGCCTCCTCCGAGTTCTACACGGACGGCGCCTACCAGTTCGAGGGCAAGCCGCACACTGCTGCCGAGATGAGCGCTTACTACGGCGAGCTCGTGGACGCTTACCCGCTGGTCTCCATCGAGGACCCGCTGGACGAGAACGACTGGGAGGGGTGGGCCACCATCACTTCCGATCTCGGCGCCAAGGTGCAGATCGTGGGCGACGACCTCTTCGTCACCAACCCCGAGCGCCTGGCCCGCGGCATCAAGGACGGCGCCGCGAACTCTCTGCTGGTGAAGGTCAACCAGATCGGTTCCCTGACCGAGACCCTCGATGCCATCTCCGACGCCCAGCGCGCGCAGTACACCACCATGGTTTCTCACCGTTCCGGCGAGACCGAGGACACCACCATCGCCGACCTGGCCGTGGCCGTGAACTCCGGCCAGATCAAGACCGGTGCCCCGGCCCGTTCGGAGCGTGTGGCTAAGTACAACCAGCTGCTGCGCATCGAGGAAGAGCTGGGCGACGCCGCCATCTACGCAGGTCGTAGCGCCTTCCCGCGCTTCTGACCCGCCGACGCCGGGTCGCGTTCACCGCGTTCCCAGCACCGGCCGATACGATCGAGGCGGTCCCACCAACTGAGGTTGGCCGGGGCCGCCTCGATCGGCGTCCGGGCCGGTCCGAGCACCTGTTGTAACTCAGTCAAGGAAGGCGTTTACGCGTGAGTGACAAGGCGCCCCGCGTCCCATACCGCGGGAAACGAACGCCCCCTGTGGTGCGCACGTCCGGTACGGATCCCGAGGTGCCCGACGACCAGGCGTCGGCTCCCACGGCGGCGGAACCCGCCGCTCGGGCCGCCACTGCTTCGGCCTCCAGCGCTCCGGCCTCCGGCGAGCCGGAGGCCGCCACGGCCTCCATCCCCGTGGTGCGCCCCAAGAAGAAGCATCCCTCGGTGGCCGACGGCGCCAGGCGGCTTAGGGAGCGCATGGCCCTGGAAGGGGCCATCCACGATCCAGGGGACGACGCGCGTCCGGCCCCTGCCGTGCCGCCGGAGGTCCCGGACCGCCCCACTCCGGCACGCGCGCTGAGCACCCGGGTCATCACCTTGTCCCTGATTCTGATCATTTCCGGCTTCACGCTGTTCCCCACGACCACCACCTACCTGCGGCAGCAGGGCGAATTGCGCGCGGCTCAGGCCAAATTGGCCGAGGAAACGGCCACCAAGGAACGCCTGGATGACGAACTCAAACGGTGGGACGACCCCGAGTACGTCAAGCAGCAAGCCCGTGAACGCATCGGCATGGCCGTGCCGGGGGAGAAGCAGTACGTCAACGTGGGGGAACCCAAGGGCACCCAGCGCGCAACGAGCGTGGAGCCGGGAGAATACCGGCAGGGACTACCCTGGGGTGACGGCCTGTGGGACTCCGTGATGCGAGCATCCAACCCGTAAAGCCAGAGCGAACCCCAGTACCGCAAGAACTTGAGTGAGGACGTACGTGACAAGCGGAGACCGACCGGCACCAGAGGCCCTCTCAGAGGCAGACCGCATCCCGAGCCAGGAGGACCTGGACACGGTCAGTCGGCAACTGGGCCGCCCGGCCAGGGACATCGTGGAGATCGGCGCCAGGTGCGTGTGCGGTAACCCGCTGGTGGCGACCACCGCCCCACGGCTCTCTTCCGGGATTCCGTTCCCCACGGTTTATTACCTGACGCACCCGGCCGTCACCGCGGCCGTCTCTCGGCTGGAAGCGGCGGGCGAGATGAACTCCATGAATGCGCGCCTCGAATCCGACCCGGAACTGGCCGCAGCGCAGCAGCGCGCCCACGAGGATTACCTCTCCGTGCGTGCCGCCATTGGGGAACGCAGCGGTGTGGGGGAGGTCCCGGAGATTTCCCAGGTCTCCGCCGGAGGCATGCCTCGCCGCGTCAAATGCATCCACGTCATGGTGGGCCACTCACTCGCAGCCGGGCCCGGAGTGAACGCTCTCGGTGACGAGGCCCTGTCCAAGATCACCCAGTGGTGGACTCCAGGGGTCTGCGCCTGCGCAGGCGCCTGGGACACCGAAGCTCCCGTACCCTCCCAGGACCGTTCCCGCCACGTGCACACACAGGCAGGCGACCCTGAAACCAAACGCCGCGAGCGCGCGGCCAAGCGGGCGGCGGCCGAGGCCGCGTCGTCGGGCACTGAATCCTAAGGACGAAAGGTAAGGCAACATGCGTGTCGCAGCCGTGGATTGTGGGACCAACTCGCTGCGCTGGTTGGTGGCGGACACCCCCCAGGAAGGCCCCATCACCCTCACCGACGTGGAACGCGGCATGACCGTGGTCCGTCTGGGACAGGGTGTGGACCAGACCGGCCGATTCGCCGACGAAGCGTTGGAGCGAACCTTTGCAGCGGTGGATGACATCGCGGACGTGTTCGCCCGCACCAAGCCGGACGCCATCGGTTTCGTGGCGACCTCCGCGACCCGCGACGCTGAGAACCGGGACGTGTTCCTTGACGGAGTGGAGCAGCGCCTTGGCGTGCGCCCTGAAGTCCTCAGCGGGGAAGCGGAGGCAGAGGCCTCCTTCCTGGGAGCAGCGTTGTCCGTCTCCGCGGGAAGCCAGGAGAAGTTGCTGGTCGTGGACCTGGGCGGCGGCAGCACCGAATGCGTGCTGGGCAGTCGCGCCAAAGGCGTGATCTCGGCGCACAGTGCCGACATGGGGGCGGTGCGTTTCACGGAACGACTCATGCCCTCCGATCCCTCCAGCGAGCGGGAGGTCGCGGCCGCGGAAGCCGCGGCGAACCAGTTGATCGACGAGATCGCAGCCGATGTCGACCTGCGCCAGGTTGAACAGGTCATCGGTGTGGCAGGGACCATCACCACGGTCACCGCCCACACCCTTGACCTGCCCGAGTATGACTCCTCGCGGATCGACGGGGTCACGCTCCCCATCCCCATCGTGGAGGCTGCCTGCTCCGAACTCGCCACGCTGGAACGCTCGCGGCTCTCGACCTTGCCCTACGTCCATCCCGGCCGTGTCGACGTACTCTCCGCAGGGGCGGTGATCTGGAGGACCCTGCTCCAGCGCATCGTCGATGCCACGCAGGGACGGGTGCGAAGCGTGACCACCAGTGAGCACGACATCCTGGACGGCACCGCACTCAACGTGGCCCGGGGGACCTTGGGACACCTCTGAGTCCCACGGGGCGGGATGGCGTGGGGAGCGTCACAGGCTGGTGAGAGCAATCGTCACATCGTGGGAACTTTCACAAACCCTGTGGCGCGCCTACCATTGAAGACATGGCAACCCCCAAACTTTCGCAGCGTCCCCGTGTTCTCGTGGTCGGCGGTGGCTACCTCGGCCTCTACGTCGCCAAGTCCCTCCAGAAGAAGGTGCGCGTCCACGGCGGCATCGTCACCCTGGTGGATCCGCTCCCGTACATGACCTACCAGCCCTTCCTGCCCGAGGTCATGGGCGGCTCCATCGAGCCCCGCCACATCACCGTGCCGCATGCCCGCCACCTGCGCCAGACTGAACTGGTCCAGGGCAAGGTCACCGGTATCGATCACGCCTCCAAGACCGCCACGGTCGAGGGCGTTGACGGCGAATCCTTCGAGATCCCCTACCAGGACGTCGTCCTGGCAGCAGGCGCCATCACCAAGACCTTCCCGATCCCGGGCCTGGCTCAGGCCGGCATCGGCGTGAAGCGCGTCGAGGAAGCCGTCTGGATCCGCGACCACGTGCAGGAGCGCATCCAGTTCGCCGACAACACCACCGACGTCGAGGCCCGCAAGCGCGCCCTCCGCTTCATCGTGGTTGGCGGCGGCTTCAACGGCGTCGAGACCATCTCCGAACTGCAGGATGCCGCCCGCGTGCAGGCCGAGCAGTGCCAGAACATCACCCCCGCCGACCTGGACTTCCAGCTCGTCGAGGCCATGCCGAAGATCATGCCCGAGGTCAAGCCTGAGACCGCCGAGTGGGTCGTGGAGCACCTGCGCTCCCGCGGCATCAACGTGCGCCTGCAGACCTCCCTGGGCGACGCCACGGACAAGCACCTCAAGCTCACCTCCATGGCCAACGACGACACCAAGGGCCAGGTCATCGACGAGTTCGACGTCGACACCCTGATCTGGACCGCAGGCGTCATGGCTAACCCCATGGTCCGCAACACCGACTTCAACATCGAGCCCCGCGGCCGCGTGGTCGTGGACGCCAAGCTGCGCACCCTGGACGCTGATGGCAACGTCATCGAAGGCGCCTGGGCCGCAGGCGACGTCGCCGCCACTCCGGACCTCACCGGCCACGGCCTCCCGGACAACACCTGCGTGCCGAACGCTCAGCACGCAGTGCGCCAGTCCAAGGTGCTCGCCAACAACCTCTACGCCACCCGCTACGGTGTCGGCGAGGTTGCCGACTACAAGCACGAGTCCCTCGGCGCAGTGGCCGGCCTCGGCTACGGCAAGGGCGTCGCCAAGCTCGTCAAGTACCCGCTCACCGGCTTCCTGGCCTGGGCCGCACACCGTGGCTACCACGGCCTCGCGATCCCGACCGTGGAGCGCAAGGTCCGCGTGTTCTCCGGCTGGATCAACCAGGCCATCGCAGGCCGCGACGTCTCCGGCATGCGCAACCTGCAGCAGCCCCACGCCGACTTCGTGGACGCTGCAACGCCCAAGAAGAAGCCCGCTGCCAAGTGAGCTTCGCGGCTTGAGTCGCACGGTTTGAGCTGAACGGCTTGAACCGAGCGGATTGAGTCGCACGGCTTGAGCGCAACGCGAGAGGCCCGGCACCCTGTTGAGGGGTGCCGGGCCTCTTCGCGTTGTCGGATCTGCCCCCGCCCTCGGTTTCGCCCCCGCCCTCGGTTTCGCCCTCGTTGTCGGATATGCGGCGCTGAATCGGTGCCGTAAATCCGAGAAGAAGGGCAGATCCAGATCCGCCCTGACTCTCGGATTTGCCCTCGTTTTCGGTTTCGCCCTCGTTGTCGGATTTGCGGCGCTGAATCGGTGCCTTAAAGCCGGGAAGAAGGGCATATCCAGGAAGAGGGGCGGATCCAGTCGGGAAGCCGGGTCCAGTCGAGGCGGTGGTTCCTCGTAGGTGGCCGGTTGCAGTCAGCCGGGCCGATCCGCCCGCTCTCCGCGATCTGCCCTCGTCCTCGGATTTGCCCCCGTTGTCGGATTTGCGGCGCTGAACCGGTGCCTTAAATCCGGGAAGAAGGGCATATCCAGCAAGGCGGGTAGGGCCACGCCTGAGGGGAAGTTCAGTCCGCGTCGGGGGTCAGGCCGTTATTGCGCGGGGTGCGGCGCAGGGTGAAAGCCAATTTCAGATACCCCTTGGTCAGCAGCGGCACCGCCCACAGCACGGCATTGGGAACCACGATGGCCAGAGTCAGGATGGTGGCAAAGGGCCAGGGCCAGGAGCCGGTGAAGGGTCGCAGGATGGTGGAGACGATGAGCACCAACGGGCAGATGGCGCAGAACGTGACCAGGATGCGGGCCGGGGTAGGGAAATGGGGCACTGGGTCTCCGAACTCATTCTGTCTTGACGGGTGGGGCGTGGCTGGGTCGTGTTCTTGTGAAGCGGCCTGTTGGCTGGGGCAGCGTGTCGCCTGAGCCGCGATCTGACGAGCGGTGTGTGGACTTGGCCGGGATTAGAGGGGCCAGGTGTTGACGGACACGGCTCCTATGAGACGGCACTGGGCTGCAGGTCAGGTTATCGGTGGGTGCAGCCATTCGCGGCATCGCGCACCAATCAATGGGAATTAGCCTCGCGGGGAGGACCGTTGGTGCCCGAATTCGCCGCTCTGATGCCCCAACTCGTCCCAAGTCCCCTCGTTTCCAGGCATCAAAGCCGTGTCGGAGCATCAAAGTCGTCTGGTGGTGTCCCCAAGGTGGCAGGGAGGGGGTGTCGGCGTCCCAAGGTGGCGGTGACGGGGTGTCGAAGAGGGTGTGCGAGGTGGTGGCGGCGACGGCCCACGGTAGGCGTAGGTCTTGGAAGGATGCCGTGAAGTCAGGCGTACGGACGCCATGACCCGCCTCCAATTGGGGTCAAGGCCCGAGGCTGCGGTAGTTTTTGCTGTGTGAGCGCGTTGACGCACGCGCCCAGCCCCTATAGCCCAATCGGTAGAGGCAGAGGACTTAAAATCCTTGTGTTGTGGGTTCGAGTCCCACTGGGGGTACCAAAACCTGAGTTAGCGAAGGTGGGGGCACCAAAACTTGAGTTCGTGACGCTTGGGCACCAAAACCTGAGTTCGCGAAGCTGGGGAACCAAAGCTTGGGTTCGCCAGGCCCGGCTACCAAAACCTGGGTCAGCCTTGTTCGTGGGAAAATGGATCCCGTGCCAGCCGTCGAGATGATCCAGCCCATTGCCGTCCTCAAGGACCCCGCAGACCCTGCCGGGCACGAGGAAACCTGTCTGGCCGCCGCGTTGGCCTCAGCTGCGGCCATCACCGCCTTCCCCGAGGATGAGCACTGGGAGCCCTGGTACCTGGCTGGCCAAGGTAAATCCACCCGGCGCGGCAAACCCAAGGACCTGCGCGCCGTCGAGGCCCAAGGCGCCGTGGTGGTGCAGGTGGGGCGCGCCGTTGCAGCGGCCCAGGCCCCGACCACCTACCCGTTGACCGGCAGGATGAAGCAGTTGCAGGTCGCCGGCACCGAATTGGCACACAGCGGCGAGGCCGTGGAACACTCCCTGCCAGCCCCGGACGGCGTGCCGGTGCTGCATTTGGGCGTGGACACCTCGCTGGAGATGTCCACCGGAAAGGCAGCAGCCCAGTCAGCCCACGCCGCCTTCGAATGGGCGGTGCGGCTGCAGCCAGAAGCTCGGCAAGCGTGGATGGAAGCCGGTCAGCCTGCCGTGCTCACGCCGCTGGATGCACGCGCCATGCGCAAGACGCGCAAACAGGCCACGGTGCAGATCCGCGACGCAGGACATACGGAGATCGCCCCGGGCTCAAGGACTGCTTTGGCCTGGTGATGAGTCGCTACGCCGTGAGCGCAGTGACCTGCTTCGCTCAGCGAAGTGACAGGGAACTCCTATACGCTTGAACTCAACGACCCTGACATCCGATGTGGAGTGATCTCACGTGGCCAGAAGTTCCAACCCCGTCTTCAACTCGAAGACCTTCAAGGATCAGGTGCGCGCGGGCCAAGCCGCCAACGCCATGCCTGCGCCGCAGGTTTCCGATCTTGAATCCATGTACGCGCAGGCCCCGGGGCGTCCCGGTGCCGAACGTGGCATGACCATCAATGACGTCCTGAATAAGATGCTCGTCATGGCCGCCGGGATCCTGCTCGGCGGTGTCATCGGCTGGATGCTGCTGACGAACATGGCTCAGCCTGACCCGTACACGGGACAGACCGGTAACCTCGGCGCACTCATGGGCGTGGCTGGTGCCGCCTCCATCGGTGCGCTCGTGATCGCGCTCGTCAACCAGTTCAGGGCCAAGGCCTCCCCGGCACTGTCGATTACCTACGCGGTGCTGGAAGGCTTCCTGCTCGGCGTCATCTCCGCCCTGTTCGAGCTCATCTATTCCGGCATCGTGCTGCAGGCCGTGCTCGGTACCGCGATGGTCTTCGGCGTCTGCCTGTTCCTGAACCGTTCCGGCAAGTTCCGCACCACCCCCAAGATGCGCAAGGTCGTCTACACGGCAGGCTGGGCGTTCGTGGGCTTCGCGCTGGTCAACTGGATCATCGCCATGGTCTCCGGCGGCGCGGTCAACTTCCGCACCGGCTGGATCGGCCTGCTGATCGGTGTGCTGGGTATCGCCATCGGCGCGTTCTACCTGATCACCGACTTCGAGGACATCGAGTCCGCCATTCGTGGCGGCGCCCCGCAGGAGTTCTCCTGGCGCTGCGCCTTCGGCCTCACGCTTTCCATCGTCTGGATTTACGTCGAGATGATCCGCTTGATCGCGATCATTCGGCAATTGGCAGATTGATGTTCGTCTAAGCGACGTGCAGCCCGTCCCGCCGGTCACCTTAAGGACCCCGGCGAGACGGGCTGTTTCGTTCGTCGACGACGGCAGGCCCCAGCCAGGTCAAGGCGCGGGGAAATTTCGAAGAGTTCAAGGGGAACCAGACGTGAGCCAGGAAAAACCTGAGGGCGAGGAGCCAACCGAGGAGCAGTCCTCCGGGCGGGAATCGCGCGAACTCAAGGTCCCTGCCTGGGTGCGCAAGGCCAAACAACGGATTGACGACGCCAACGCTGCGGACGAGTTCGATTTCCTGGACCCGCCCATCACCGCCACGGCCCGCCGCGGGCTGGGGCACACCGCGCAAGCCGAGAAGGACGCACACGTCAAGGCCGCGAGCGGCCCGCATGACGTGCCGCGGCCGTTGCGGATCGCGGCCGACTACAGCTGGCGTATCGGCATCATCGTGATCGTCAGCGCGGGCGCCTGTTGGGGTTTGGCGAAACTCTCCAACCTGATGATCCCGCTGATGGTCGCAGCACTCCTGGCAGGGTTGCTGCTGCCGGTGAAGATCTTCCTCGAGAAGCGCCTTCACCTGCCCAACGCACTCAGCGTCACCGCCACCTTCCTGCTCTTCCTCGCCCTGATCACCGGCGCCATCTATGCGGTGGTGCGCACCATGGCCAAGGGCGTGCCAGAGCTGATCGATCAAGCGGTCCAAGGCGTCAAGGAAGTGCAGGTGTGGCTCAAGGACGGGCCGTTGAACATCGGCGCCTCCACCATTGATGATTGGATCAACACAGGGCTGAACGCCCTGAACGACAACCAGGACACCATCGTTCGTTCGGCGGCCTCCGGCCTATCCACGGTGGGACACTTCGGCGCAGGTCTGATTCTGACCCTGTTCGCGCTGATCTTCTTCCTGTTGCAGGGCGAGACCATCTGGCGTTGGACCGTGGGTTTGTTCCCCCGCAGGGCCCGGGACGCCATGGACGGTGCGGGGCGCCGTGGCTGGGCCAGCCTGGTGTCCTACGTCAGGGTGCAGGTGGTCGTGGCCCTCATCGATGCCGTCGGTATCGGTATTGGAGCGGCGATCCTGCAGGTCCCGCTGGCCCTGCCGCTGGCCGTCCTGGTGCTGTTGGGTTCCTTCATCCCGATCGTGGGTGCGGTGCTGACCGGCTTCATCGCCGTGTTGCTGGCGCTGGTCTCTCACGGGTGGGTGACGGCGATCATCATGTTGGCCGTGGTCCTGTTTGTGCAGCAGGTGGAGTCCCACGTGCTGCAGCCGTTGATCATGGGTCGGGCAGTGAGCCTGCACCCGCTGGCCGTGGTGCTTGGCGTTGCAGGCGGTACCTTCCTCTTCGGCATCGTTGGCGCCCTCTTCGCCGTTCCCGTCCTGGCGGTGGTCAACACCGTGGTGAAGTATCTTGCGACCCGCTCATGGGAACGCGACCCAGCGGTCAGAGCCGACCATGACGCGGTCCAAGCGATGGCAGAGGAAGAGCCCATCCTCTATGGCGACGAGAATCGTGAATGGCACGAACCCGATGCCAACCCGGGGCCACCGGCCCGCTCCCGTGCCACTGGGACCGGGGGAGTGCGCCCCTTCGACGACATCGAATGACCAGACTTCTTCGTTCTGCTCCCGCACGGAGCAGAATGAGAGCACTCACTGCATCCGCATGACTCAGGAGACCCATACCGTGACTAGTGCACCTCAGACCCACGACCTCCAGGAGGCCCTCGACCGACTCCCCGTGGGGATCGAGGACATTCGCGAGGCCGCCGCATTACTTGACGGCGTGGTGGAGCGTACCGAGCTGCACCACTCGCGTGCGCTGGAACAGTCCGTGGGGGCGCCGGTGTGGTTGAAGGCGGAGAACCTGCAGCGTGCCGGTTCGTTCAAGGTACGCGGCGCCTACGTGCGCATGGCGAAGCTCTCCGAGTCGGAGAAGCGCCGCGGCGTGGTGGCCGCCTCCGCCGGTAACCACGCCCAGGGCGTGGCGCAGGCTGCCAGGCGTTTGGGGATCAAGGCCCGCATCTACATGCCGCTGGGCGCGGCACTACCCAAGATCGCGGCAACGCAGGATCACGGTGCCGAGGTGGTTCTGCACGGCGAGAACGTGGATGAGGCGCTTGCGGCCGCGAAGCAGTACGCGGATGAGACGGGCGCGGTCTTTGTGCATCCCTTTGACCACGCGGACATCATCGCCGGACAGGGCACCATCGGCCTGGAGATCCTGGATCAGTACCCTGACGTGGAAACCGTGGTCATGGGTGTGGGCGGCGGCGGTCTGTTGGCCGGCGTCGCGGTGGCGTTGAAGGCTCGCGCCGCAGAACTGGGCCGCACCGTCAACGTAATTGGTGTGCAGGCGGAGAACGCTGCGGCCTACCCGCCCTCTCTGGCCGCGGATGCCTTGGTGCCGCTGGACACCGTGCGCACCATCGCGGACGGCATTGCGGTAGGCCGTCCGGGGCAGTTGCCCTTCCAGATCATCCGGGAACTGGTGGATGACGTGGTCACGGTGTCGGAGGACGCGCTGGCCCGCGCGCTCGTGTTCCTGCTTGAGCGCTCCAAACTGGTGGTGGAACCGGCAGGCGCGGTGGGTGTTGCGGCGCTGCTGGAGGGCACCTTGGAGGCGGCAGGTTACGAACCCAGTCGCACTGCGGTGGTCCTGTCCGGGGGCAACATCGACCCGTTGCTGATGCTGAAGGTCATTCAGCGTGGTCTTGCTGCGGCAGGTCGTTACATCACGGTGCGGATGATGCTGCAGGACCGTCCGGGTGAGTTGGCCAGGATCTCCCGCATCATCGCGGAGAACGACGCCAACGTGACTCGCGTTGACCACACGCGCATTGGCGGTGAGCTGTCCATGGGTGACGTCGCCATCACCATCGACCTGGAGACCAAGGGCACCCAGCATTCCCAATGGGTGCTGCAGGCGCTGCGTCACGACGGCTACGACCCCCAGATGCTCAACGGCTAGGCACAAACGAAAGGTGCCCGACGACGTGTGTTCACCACACGTCGTCGGGCACCTTTGGTGCCTTGGGACTCAGCCCTTGTACGGCTTGGCGTCCACGACCTTGACCGGGATGTCCTTGCCGTTGGGGGCGGTGTAGGCGAACTCGTCACCGACCTGCTTCCCGTGGATGGCCACGCCGAGGGCGGACTTCTCCGAGAACACGTCCAGGTCGGTGTCGCCACCGATCTCGCGGGAGCCGAACAGGAACTTGGTCTCGCGGCCGGCGATGGTGGCGGTGACGACCATGCCGGGCTCGACGACGCCGTCGTCTTCGGGCGCGTCTCCGACCTTCGCGGTCTCGAGGAACTGCTTCAGGTAGGCCACCCGACCCTCGTTCTTACCCTGTTCCTCACGGGCAGCGTGGTAGCCGCCGTTTTCCTTGAGGTCACCCTCGGAACGCGCCTGCTCGATGCGCTCCACGATCTCCGCGCGGATGGGGCCGGTGCGGTCGGTGAGTTCCTGGGCCAGCCGGTCGTAAGCCTCCTGGGTCAGCCAGACCTCTTCGGTGCTGCTCGCCACGTCATCCTCCTGTGTGAAAACTAAAGGCAAAACGAAACCCCACCACCTTGTCGCCAGCTGGAGGGGGATCCTCCAGGGTTGGACCTTCGGCGACGCGCGACGGGGTTCCACGTATGTGTTCCCATGATTTTAGCCCGGAAACGAGACGATCACCACTTGGACGCTGAGTTTGAGTTCAGTTGGTCCAACAAATGGAGATCTGACCGGTCACGCCTTCGAAGACGGTGCGGATGGGAACGGTGCGCTGAACCTCGCGCTGACCGCCGCCCGCATCCCGCCCGTCAGCGCCGGTGAACGTCTCCTCGGCGTAGCCGACCACCGCATGGTCCTCCGCGAGCACCTGGATGCCGCACGTGACGCTGTCCTCGGCCGGCAATTTCACTGCGACGGTCACGTCCATCTGGCGGGAACTGACCACGTCGAAGGCGATGTTCTCCGTGTCATAGCTGGCGTGCTGGTTACGGGTGAGGAAGTACACCACCACGAGGGACAGGACCAAGGCCACGGCCGCGAGAACGATCGCGGTGCGTTTGCTCAGGTGGCGCTTGGGCCGCCCGTAACGTGAGGCTAGGCTGGCTTGGTGCTCCGAGGGTTCAGCCGATTCCGACTGCGTACCTGTGGGGGTGGCGGACGAGGTCATGATGACGTCAAGTGTAGTAGCACTACCTGTCAGCTTCATGGGCGCGTGTACCCTCCTGTTCGAACCAGTGCACTGCATGAGACGAGTCAAGGACGAAGGACCAAGATGACCGAGCGGTTGGACGCCGAATTCACCACTGACGCCGCTGCCTTGATCCCTGACGCGACGGGGCTCCGGGTGATGGCCGTGCACGCCCACCCGGACGATGAGGCGTCCAAGGGCGCGGCGGCTACGGCTGCTTACGTCGACGCGGGAGCCGAGGTCATGGTGGTCTCCTGCACCGGTGGGGAGCGGGGGGACATCCTGGTCTCCTCCGCGCGCGAGGTCGCTCGCGCGCATCGCGACCTGGCGGGTTTGCGGCGTGATGAGATGGCCGCGTCCGTTGCTGCGCTGGGTGTGCAGCATCGCTGGCTGGGGTTCGTGGATTCCGGCCTGCCCGAGGGGGATCCGTTGCCTCCGCTGCCGTTCGGTAGTTTCGCTTCCCTGCCGTTGGCTACGGCGGCGGCGCCGCTGGTGCGCTTGGTGCGCTCCTTCCGACCGCACGTGATCCTCACCTATGACGAGAATGGCGGCTACCCGCACCCGGATCACATCCGTTGTCACGAGGTGTCCGTGGAGGCCTTCCGCGCGGCAGGGAACCCGGAGGAGTACCCGGGCCTCGGGGAGCCGTGGAACGTGTCCAAGGTCTACTACGATCGCGGCTTTGCCCCGGAGAAGTTCCGGGCCCTGCACGAGGGGCTGCTGGATGCGGGGCTGGAGTCTCCCTTCGACGCCCGTCTGGCCAGGGCCGTTGAGCAGGAACACCAGGGTGATGGCTGGGCCGTGCGGCATCAGACCACCACCCGGATCCCGGTCGCGGGTTTCCTGGACCGGCGCGATGCGGCCCTGCTGGCGCACCGGACACAGGTGGACCCGGACGGTTTCTTCTTTGCCGTTCCCGCCGAGTTGGCGACCAAGATCTACCCGTGGGAGGACTACACGCTGGCCTTCACCCGGGTGCGTACCGAACTCCCGGAAACCGACCTGTTCGCCGGATTGCATGATGGTGTGGGCGATGAGATCGGCGGTTCCGAAGCCGCACCGCAGCCGTTCCGTCCGGGCGGCAGCGACCTGCTCCTGGACGATTCCGGACACTGACCGCAGGCTCTCGGCGCAGGTGGGGTGCGGCCTTCAGCCTGCACTCAACAAAGTCAGTAGAATGGTTCGGTGCCGGTGTACTCCCGGCCACGCGTTCGTCCTGGGTGGATGATCGCCCAGAATCGCTTTGAGGAGTTGTCCCACACAGTGCACCTGCTGAACACGTGGTCTGGGGTCGAAGTGTTCCTGGCGGCCTCGACCGACCCCTCGATCCCTGCCACCACCGACGACCAGTTCCGTGACTACGGGCCGGGCTTCGCTGGTTTCGTGGCCACGGGTGCCATGGTCCTGGTCGTGATCTTCCTGATCTGGGATATGACCCGCCGTATCCGCCGCATCCGCTACCAGTCGGAGCAGCAGGAACGCCAGGCGGAGTTGGTTGCCGCCGGTGAGGAGGAGGCGGCGCAGCGTCGCCTTGCCCAGTCTTCGGGTCCGCAGTCCTCGGCTCAGGCCGCGGCCCAGGCCACTGTGGCCGACGACGCAGCCGCCGGTAGCGCTGAGGCCGCCGGCAACGCCGGCGCCGGCGTTGGTGACGGCAGCGGGGAACCCGGGGACACGACGTCGGGCACCGGATCTTCTGACGAGCGCGCCTGAGCGCCACGGCGGGCGGACACAGGATGCATTGGCCCAATGTTCTCTACGGGATCTACGAGCGCAAGCTTGCCCGGGGGCTGAACCCGGAGACCCTGCCGCAGCATGTCGGCGTGCTCGTGGACGGCAACCGGCGCTGGGCCAAAGCTGCTGGAGCGCCCACGGCACACGGCCATCGGGTCGGTGCAGACAAGATCTTCGAGTTCTTGGGGTGGTGCCGCGATTTCGGCATCAACACCGTCACGCTCTACATGCTCTCGACGGAGAACCTGAACCGGCCGGCCTCGGAGCTGACCGATCTCATCTCCATCATCAAGGACCTCCTGCTGCGCCTAGGTGAACCCGGTGGCCCTCGGGTCCAGCCCGTTGGGGCCGTGGACCTGCTGCCTGCGGAACTCGCCACCACCCTGTCCCGCTTGCGTGAGGACACCGAGGGTCGGGTGGGCCTGCACGTGAACGTGGCCGTGGGCTACGGCGGACGCCGCGAGATCGTCGATGCCGTGCGCTCCCTGCTGCGGGAGGAAGGCGCCAAGGGGCGCACTCCAGAGCAGATCGCGGAAACCCTGGACGTTGAGGATATTTCCCAGCACCTCTACACATCCGGTCAGCCGGACCCGGAACTGTTGATTCGTACCTCGGGGGAGCAGCGGCTCTCCGGCTTCCTCATGTGGCAGTCCGCCTACTCGGAGTTCTATTTCTGCGAGGCCCTGTGGCCGGACTTCCGGCGGGTGGACTTCCTGCGTGCCCTGCGTGATTACGAACAACGTGGGCGACGATTCGGGGGCTGAGTCCCGCCTGTTTCGCGAAGTTCACTTATTGGACACGCGCGCCACGCCGTGTCCTTCCGTCGCTGTGGCGTGAGCGGTGGCAATCTGGTGCGCGTCGGGGGTGTCCGGCTCCCGTTCACATCACCTTGCGAGGGAATGCCATGACGACCACGCTGAAGAACGAAGCAACTCAGGCAGAGGCACCGGCGGTCACGGGTCTGCGAACGTACGTGGTGGACACCTCCGTGTTGATCTCGGATCCACGGGCTGTGCACCGCTTCGCTGAACACCATGTGGTGCTGCCTGCCGTGGTGCTTTCGGAACTCGAGGCCAAACGCCATGACCCGGAGATCGGGGTCTTCGCACGGCAGGCCCTGCGGGAACTGGATGCGCTGCGGCGGGATCATGGTGCACTCCACCGGCCCCTGCCCGTGGGGGAGGGTGGCACCTTACGTGTGGAACTTAACCACGTGGACCTGTCCGGACTTCCGGTCGGCTTCAGGCACGGGGGAGACGCGGACCAGCGGATCCTGGCCGTGGCGCAAAACCTGGCGTCCGAAGGGTTGGATGTGGTGCTGGTCTCCAAGGACATGCCGTTGCGGTTGAAGGCTTCGGCGATGGGGTTGGGGGCGGAGGAATATCGCCATGAGCAGGTGGTGGACACCGGCTGGACGGGAACGTCTGAGCTGGAGGTGACGCGAGAGGAGATCGAACGACTCTATGCGGGTGAGCCGGTCGGGAACACGGACGTGGATGAGTTGCCCATCAACACCGGTGTCGTGGCGACCGGCGGTGGGTCCTCCGCTCTGGCCCGCGTGCACGCTGACGGGGAGCTGCGGCTGGTGCGCGGGGATCGTGACGTGTTCGGAATGCACGGGCGCAGCGCGGAACAACGCCTGGCCATCGACTTGCTCACCGATCCCGGGGTGGGCATCGTCTCCTTGGGCGGCCGCGCGGGAACCGGAAAGTCCGCGCTGGCGCTCATGGCCGGCCTGGATGCCGTGCTGGAGCGGCAGGAGCACAAGAAGATCATCGTCTTTAGGCCGTTGTACGCGGTGGGTGGGCAGGAGTTGGGATACCTTCCCGGGTCCGAGCAGGAGAAGATGAATCCGTGGGGACAGGCGGTCTTCGACACGTTGGAGGCGTTGGTCTCCCGTGAGGTCATGGACGAGGTGATCTCCCGAGAGATCCTCGAAGTGCTGCCCCTGACCCATATTCGCGGCCGCTCCCTGCATGACGCCTTCGTGATCGTGGACGAGGCGCAATCGCTGGAGAAGAACGTGCTGCTCACCGTCATGACGCGGGTGGGGCAGAACGCCAGAGTGGTGCTCACCCATGACATGGACCAGCGGGACAACCTGCACGTGGGGCGTGGCGACGGGATCGCGGCGATTGTGGAGACACTGAAGGGGCACCGACTCTTTGGCCACGTGACGCTGACGCGTTCGGAGCGTTCCGAGGTGGCGGCCTTGGTGGCGGACATGCTCTCGGGGTCCATGCACTGACGCGGCCCATCGGGTAGCGGACCCGGTCCAGTGCATGGACATCCGGCTCAGTACATGGAGATCCGGTCCAGTGCATGAAGAGATTCTGATGCAGGTCGAAATGGCACATTTCGGCCTGCATTGGAGTTTGACCATGCGAAAAGGAGAGACCGCCATGCAGTGGGAGCCTGCAGGACGAAATGCGGCTTGGCTTGGTGCGGGCTACAGAGAGGCGTATTATTAGTTAGAGTCAAAGTGACTTAAACGATTGGTGGGCAGGCGAGCGCGAGGAGGCGGCCAGCATGAGTACTCAACCGTGGGCCAATCTGGCCGAGCGCAGGGCAGCCACTCCACCTCTGGCCGTCTCCACCGTGGTGTTCACCCTGCGGATTCCCGCCGACGCTTCGGGGAAAGCCGTGGCCGGGGGTAAACCCACCTTGCATCTGCCCCTGGTTCGCCGCGAACGCTCCCCGTATCGCGATCAGTGGGCACTGCCCGGTGGACCCCTGCGTGGCGATACGTCGCTACGCGCCTCGGCGGCCACCGCTTTGCGCATCACCACCGGACTGGCGCCCACACTGCTGGAGCAGCTCTACACCTTTGGCGGTACCGACCGCGGCGAGGGCCCGCGGGTGGTTTCCGTGGTCTATTGGGCGCTGGTGCGGGAGCAAGCCGCTGATGCGGTGCTCGTGGAGGACCCCAACGTGGCCTGGTTCCCGGTGGATCATCCCGCCGTGGCGAAGGATCTGGCCTTTGATCACTCCGCCATCGTGGCTTACGCCGTGGCCCGGCTTCGGGCCAAGGTGGGCTGGGCGGACGTGGCCCGCAGGCTGTTGGGGGAGACCTTCACCCTGGCCCAATTACGCGAGGTCCACGAGGCCATTCTGGGCCGCAGCCTGGACCAAGCAAACTTCCGTCGCACCATGTTGGCCCGCGGCGGACTCGAGGACACCGGCCACGTCCTTACCGGCGGCCGCAACCGCCCACCCAAGCTCTACCGCGCTGTGGAAACCTCCGCGGAGACCACGCAGCAGCAACGGGACCAAGAGTTGGTCCCGGACCCAGAAGGGGAAACAGCATGACCAGCGTGCAGTTGCAGTTGAAACGACCGGCATCGTCCTCGTGCGATTCGGGCCTGAAGGTCAATCCTTGGGATATCGACCGCTCACCCGGCTACGGTCCGGGAGCGTCTGCCGCGGACCACATCCCCACGGCGTCCCCGCGCCAGGGTGTCATCCCGGAGGAATATCGGCGCGCGTCCGAGGCGGAGCTGCACGCGCGCATCCGTGCGGCTCGGGAGACCCTGGGGGACCGGGCCGTGGTTCTGGGCCACTTCTACCAGCGCGATGAGATCGTGGAACACGCCGACTACGTCGGGGACTCCTTCCAGCTGGCCAACGCCGCCCTGGAACACCCGGACGCGGAGGCCATCGTGTTCTGCGGCGTGCACTTCATGGCGGAGACCGCTGACATCCTCTCCAAGCCGGAGCAGTCGGTGATCCTTCCCAACCTTGCAGCCGGGTGCTCCATGGCTGACATGGCCAATGAGGACGACGTCGAGGCCTGCTGGGAGGCCCTCACCGACCTCTACGGGACCGAGCCCGACGCCGACGGCCGGGTCCCCTTCATCCCCGTGACCTACATGAACTGCTCCGCGGCGTTGAAGGGTTTCGTGGGGCGCCACGGCGGCTATGTCTGCACGTCCTCCAACGCAGCCACCGTCCTGGAACGGGCTTTCGAGGACGGGCAGCGCGTGCTCTTCTTTCCCGACCAACACTTGGGCCGCAACACTGCCTCTGCCATGGGGATCTCCCTGGATGAGATGCCGTTGTGGTTCCCCCGTGACCGGGGCGAATTCGCTGCCACCGGCGGTCAGTCCCCGCAGACCCTGTTGGATGCCAAGGTGATCCTCTGGAACGGGTTCTGCTCCGTGCACAAGCGCTTCACCGTGGCCCAGATCGAACAGGCCAGACGCGACTTCTCTGACGTCCAAGTGGTGGTGCACCCAGAGTGCCCGCTGCCCGTGGTGCAGGCCGCTGACGAGGCCGGTTCCACCGACGTGATCCGTCGCGTGGTGGAGGCCGCTCCTGCTGGCGCCACCATCGCCATCGGCACCGAGATCAACCTGGTCAACCGGCTGGCCGCACAGCACCCGGATAAGACGATCTTCTGCCTGGATCCCGTGGTCTGCCCCTGCTCCACCATGTACCGCATCCACCCCGGTTACCTGGCCTGGGTGCTGGAGGAACTCGTGGACGGGAACGTGGTCAACCAGATCAGGGTTCCGGATGCCACCGCAGCGGACGCCAAGGTAGCGCTGGAGCGCATGTTGGCGGCGAAGCCGCGGTGACCCGTCACCTGCTGGTGCTGGGTGGCGGCGTGGCCGGATTGAGCGCCACGCTGGCCGCGACCGAGGCCGGCCTCGACGTCACCCTCGTGGACGCCCACGACCTGACCTCCTCCGCCTCGGTGCAGGCCCAGGGTGGCCTGGCCGCCGTGATCGCCCAAGGCGTGGCCCACGGCGACTCCGTAGGCAGCCACGTCGCCGACACCCTCTCCGCCGGAGCCTTCCACGGCGAAGCTTCCGTGGTCGCCGCGATCTGCGCTGCGGCCGCCACCCACGTGGATACGCTGACCCGTTGGGGCACGCAGTGGGACAGGACTACGTCCGGAGCGCTGTCGCTGACCCGCGAGGCGGCCCACGCCCACGACCGCATTCTTCACGTGGGTGGCGACGCCACTGGCGCCGGGATCGTGTCCGTGCTTTCCACCCGCGTGCGTGGCCTGGCGGCCGAAGGGAGGGTGCGACTCCTGACAGGCGCGCGCGCAGCGCGGCTGCTCACGGCGCACGGCGTGGTGACGGGCGCACGA
This sequence comes from Galactobacter sp., assembly GCA_052108535.1. Classification (GTDB taxonomy): domain Bacteria; phylum Actinomycetota; class Actinomycetes; order Actinomycetales; family Micrococcaceae; genus Galactobacter. Next base: position 69,471 of record JBQDZM010000010.1, read on the forward strand.
CTGCGGGGCCCCTTCGTCGGGCATGGAACGGTCGGGCCCGCAACCGTTGGGCAGGGATCCGTTGGGCACCAGGAAACGGACGTCATGGCGGACGCAGTCCTGCTCGCCACCGGCGGCCTGAGCGGGGTCTACGGACTGCGCACCTCGCGATGGGGCAACCCGGCGGACGCGGTGGGATTGGCCCTGGCCGCTGGTGCCACCCTGGCCGACGCGGAAATGGTGCAATTCCACCCCACCTACGCCCCCGATGCCTCCTTCATGATCTCCGAGGCCGTCCGCGGCGAGGGGGCCGTACTGCGCAACGCCGCGGGGCGCCGCTTCATGACGGAGATCGACGACCGTGCAGAACTGGCCCCGCGGGATGTGGTCTCCCGCGGCGTCTTCGGCGCAGAGGGTGGGGCGTGGCTGGATGCCTCGCCGATCGTGGAGCGCGAAGGCTTGGGCTTCTTGGCCATGCGTTTTCCCACTATCACCTCGGCCCTCGCACACGCCGGGCTGGACCTGGAACGCGAGCCGATCCGTGTCACCCCCGCCGAGCACTACTGGATGGGCGGCGTGGCCGCTGACGCCGCGTCACGCTCGTCGGTGCCTGGCCTGCTCGTGGCGGGAGAGGCCGCCCGTTCTGGCCTGCACGGCGCCAACCGCTTGGCGTCCAACTCCCTGCTGGAGGGCGTGCACATGGGACTCGCGGCCGTCGCGACGGTCGTGGCCGGACTCCACCGGTCACCTGCGCGCTTCGGCTTCCCCTCAGCACTCACCGTTTCCACCGGTACCGACCTGGAACTGGCGCCGACACCCGCAGCCGTCGAGGCCGTGCAGGCGCTCGCCGACAGCCACCTCGGCGTGCGCAGGACCGGGGAGGGGATCACGGCCGCGCTCCACGAACTGGCGACCCTGCGCACACGGCACGGCTGGTTCCCCGAACTCGCCGCCGCCCAGGTCGTCGCCACCTCCGCGCTCGCCCGCACCGGATCGCTCGGCGCCCATGTGCGCGACGACACGTGCCCGCCCAGCGGCGCGGTCCGGCCCAGCAGCGCCGTTCTGCCCGACAGCGCCGCCAGCGCCTCCCGCCCGGGAGTCACCATCGCGGTGGCGGGCCACACGTCGTCGGGCATGGCGGTACCAGACAACCAAACGACCCAACAGAACAAGCAACTTCAGGAGGCCAGCGCATGAGCGCGTTCCCCGTCCCCACCCCGCCGGCGGCGGCCGTGGAGTCCATCGTGGCGGCAGCGCTCGCCGAGGACGCGCCGCACGGTGACCTGACCGCCCAAGGCCTGATTCCGGCCGACGCGACCGCGATCGCCGCCGTCGTGGCGCGCGTCCCAGGGGTGCTCGCGGGAGGGGCGGTGTTCGCAGAGGCCATGCGGCAGGCCTCGGACGCGGGCTCGCCCGTGAAGGTGGATCAGGTCGTCGCAGACGGAGAGACCTTCGATGCGGGCGCCACGCTGCTCAGGGTGTCCGGTTCGGCCCGCGCGGTGCTGCTGGGGGAACGGGTGGGACTCAACGTCCTGCAACGCCTCTCCGGCATCGCAACGGCTACGGCCGAGTTGGTGGGCCTGGTGCGCGATGCGGGTGGGCACGCCCGGGTGGCTGACACCCGGAAAACCACACCCGGGCTGCGCGTCCTGGAGCGCTACGCCGTGCGCTGCGGGGGTGGCGCCAACCACCGAGACAATCTCTCGGAGGCGGTGATGGCCAAGGACAACCACCTCTCCCTGCTGGGTTCCGGGTCGCAACTGACCGAGGCGCTGCTGGCGGCCAAGGCCCGCTGGGGCCACACCGTGCACGTGGAGGTTGAGGTGGACCGGCCCGACCAGATCGACGCGGTGCTGGCGGCGGGCGTGGACACCATCATGCTGGACAACTTCACCCTGGCTGAGACCGCCGCTGCGGTCACCCAGATCGCGGGGCGTGCCATCGTGGAGGCCTCCGGAACCGTGACGGCTGAGACCATCACCCAGATCGCAGCCACCGGGGTGGACGTCATCTCCTCCGGCGCCATCACGCATTCGGTGAAGGCCCTGGACCTGGGGCTGGACTTTGAGCTCTCCGCTGCCGAGGAGCGGGGCGCGTGATCAATCTGGACGCCTCCGCCACTCAGGCCGTCCGGCCGCAGGTGCTGGAGACGGTGCTGCCGCTGTTCACTGACGGCTTCGGGAACCCCGCCAGCCATCATGAGGCGGGCGAGGAGGCGTCGCGCGCCCTGGACTGGGGGCGTGCGCTGGCCGCGGAGGCGTTGGGGACACGGCCGTCTCGCGTCGTCTTCACCTCAGGGGGCACCGAGTCCAACTCGTTGGCCATGCATGGGACGTTCCTGGCTAGGCCGCGTGGGCGTCACGTGCTGATCAGCGCTCTGGAGCACCCGTCGGTGGTGTCCACCGCCGCCCAACTGAAGGCCTGGCATGGGGCAGAGGTCGAGGTCATCCCGGTGGGACGCTCCGGAGTGGTGGACCCGTCCGAGGTCGCCGCCCGGCTGCGGCCAGACACCACGTTGGTAGCGCTGATGGCCGTGAACAACGAGGTGGGCACCATTCAACCCATCCGCGAGGTGGCGGCCCTGACCCAGGCGGTTGGCGCTCGCCTGCACGTCGACGCCGTACAGGCCGGTTCGTGGCTGGACCTTCAGCCGCTGATGTTCGCGGCAGATACGCTGTCCGTGTCGGGGCACAAACTCGGCGGGCTGAAGGGTGCCGGGGTTCTCGGCTTGGGGAAGGGCGTCTCCCTGGTTCCGTTCATGGACGGCGGAGGGCAGGAGGATGGGCTGCGTTCCGGCACCGTGAACGTGCCCGGTGCCGTCGCCACGGCCCTGGCTATGACCTTGGCCCGGGCCGACGCCCTGGCCGCCGCGGCCCTGGACTCGATGTCCGTGTCCGGTCCCGGCGACGCGGAGGCGCTGTGCGGTCCCAGGCCCGGATCTAGGTTCGCCTCCCGCGTGCTCAGCGAGCTGGAAGCAGTTGGGATTCCCGCCGAGCTGACCGGGGACCCGCAGCGGCGGGTGCAGGGCATCGTGTCCTTCGTCTTCCCGGGGCTGCACGCCGAGGCCGTGCTGCTGGAACTTGGCCGACGAGGCGTGCTCGCCTCCTCCGGTTCCGCCTGCTCCGCAGGCTCCACCGAGCCGTCGGCCATCTTGACGTCCATGGGGTATTCCGGGGCGGACGCGCTGGGCGCGTTGCGGCTGAGTTTTGCGCCCCACACTCCCGCGGACGTGCTCGACGAGGCGGCGGACGCCGTGGTGCAATCCGTGCGGACCGTGGCCCATATGGGATGAGCTGGATGGGGCTTTTCGTTCAACTCATTCCCTGACCTACGACACGCGCAGTAAGGTGTGTGCATGAGCCTGCAGGAAGTAGTTGAAAGTGCGCTCAACCTAGATACGGTAAAACGCCGCGAGTTAGTTGATGCCCTCCGGGCTTCTTTGGAAGACAGCGATGTTCCGCCCGCAACCGCCGCCTTGATCGACGAGCGCTTGGCGGAAGCCCGCGCTCACCCTGAGCGTTCTACGCGACTAGACGAAGTCGAGCGCGATGTTTGCCCGAAGGTCGGCGTGAGCTTTATTGTCTACCTCCGTGACGCCGCGCAGGCAGATCTGGTGAAGGCTGAGGCGTACTACGATGCCGAAGCGCCCGATCAGACTGACCACTTCCTTCGGGAGTTCTTCCGCGCTTCCAACTTACTTGCACGCTTCCCGTACGCTGCACCGCAACTGCGTCAGGAAGCACGGCGTGTCAGTCGGACGTAGTCCACAGATGCCGAATCGGTCTGGCGGCGCGGGCACCCGCGGCTTAGGTTGTGTGCATGCTCCTGTATGTGACCACGTTGATGGCCGACGGTGTCGGCGGAGTGATCGCGTGTGTCTTGGTCGGGATCGCCTGCATGGCCCTGTTGTACTTCGGGGCCCGGCTGGCGCTCGCCGACGCCAGAGAACATCAACTTCCTGACAGATTCACGCTGCCCTTGAACCTCATCGTGATGTTGTCTTTGACAGCAGCCTGTCTGATCGTCGCGGACTGGGGGAGGCTGGGACGCACGTGGTCCTGCGCTGCGCTGGCCCTGGCGTTGCTGCTGGCCGTGCACCTGGCCAACCCAGCTACGCTGGGATTCGGGGATGTCAAACTGGTGCCGGCGCTGGGCGGGATCACGGGGCTGCTCTCGTGGGGACACCCGCTATTCGCACTGGTCATCGCGATCTTCGTCGCAGGAATCCACGCGGTGTTCGTCATGATCCGGACCCGCAATACCAAGGCGCACATCGCCTTCGGCCCGCCGCTGCTGCTGGGAACCCTGGCCGCGCTCTGTCTGTGACCCCCTGCGCCTGTCAGCCCGGGCGTCGGAGGAGCAGGCTGGCAAGATCACGGCTAGGCGGACGATGGGAGCCGCCGTAGACCGGAAGCGTACTCATCCAGCATGTTGCTCTTGAAGGAGACCGGCTCAATGGCGATTCGGCGGGCGGGAAGTGTTGGCATGCCCAAACCTTACTAACACTTAAGGTCCTAAGTGTTAGTAACGAGGCGGCCGGACAACGGATCGCTGCTTAGGCAAACAAGGCTCCCAGGGCTACCTTCACGGCATCCTCCACGTGGGTGGAACGCTCCTGTGAACTCATCTCCTCGGAACGGAAGAGGTGATCTGACACGGTGCACACGGCCAGCGCCTCGACGCCCTCAGCCGCGGCGAGACCGTACAGGGCCGCGGCCTCCATCTCCACGGCCAAGGTGCCGTGGTTCTTTAGCCCCTGCATGAGTTCCGGGCGGTCCGCGTAGAACAGGTCGGAACTGAACAGCGGGCCAACATGGTGCTTGATGCGTTCTGCACGGGCCATCCCGACCGCGCCCTCCAACAGGGGAAAGGCCGGCACGCTGGAGTAGTGCACGCCCGGGACCCTGGTCGTGGCCAGAGCAGAGTCGGTGTGGGCGGCGTTGCCGATGACGATGTCTCCCAACCGCAGCTTGTCAGCGATCCCGCCCACGGTGCCCACCCGCACGATGCGCTTGGCGCCGTAGAACCGGATGAGTTCCGTGGCATAGATCGACAGCGACGGCATGCCCATGCCTGAGGCCATGACGGAGACGTCCATGCCGTCCACCTTGCCGGTCCACCCCTCGATCCCACGCACGTCGGTGACGAGGTGCGGGCGGGTGAAGAACGTCTGCGCGATCACCCGGGCGCGGTGGGGGTCTCCGGGCATGAGAATGAGCGGGGCGAAGTCACCGGGTTCGGCTGCGATGTGGGGCGTGGACATGAGATTCAGTATCTCAAACCTAACGTTGTTCTGTCTCCCCGGTCTCAGATGCCAACGTTGTTGACAGCCACCTCTCAGCATGACGCTGATGACTCATGAAATGCGTGACTCATGAAACAGTGGGGGCATGACAACGCCTCAGTTCGTTCTGGACCTTCGCGCCAAGATCGGCCACGACCCGCTGTGGATGCCAGGGGTGAAGGGCGTGGTGTTGCGCCAGAGCTCGGAAGGCGCCGAAGGCGACGCGGGCGCGGAGGTCCTTCTGGTCCGTCGGGCAGATAACGGCCGCTGGACCGTGCCGGCCGGCATCCTGGAACCGGGCGAAGAACCGGCGGATGGGATCACGCGGGAGGTGTTCGAGGAGACCGGCGTCAGCGCCCGTGTTTCGCGGCTGGTCGGCGTGCAAACCACACAGCCCACCACGTATCCCAACGGGGATCACGCCCAGTACCTCGACGTGATCATGGCGCTGGACCCGCTGCTAAACAGCGGCGAAGCCAGGGTCAACGATGACGAGAATTTGGAGGTCGCCTGGCGTCGCGTCTCCGACCTCGACGACGTGCCGCCGCTGCACGTGCGAGCCGTGCGCTGGGCCCTGGCGCAGGACCCGCGTTTCGCGCCCGACGCCGTGCAGACCCCCTGGTTCGTGGAGGCGGGCGAGCCTCGACGTTGAATGGCCAAGGGGACGGGAGCAGGTTTTCCATCACGTGGCCGCCACAGCAACAAGCAATGACGCCGCAGGGTGGTTCTACCGGGTAGGTGGGGGTGAGGCAGCGTGGACGCCGAGGTAGTGCGCCAGGGCGAGCTCAACTTCGGCCAGCTGGTCGCGGGAGAGATAGCCGACTGGGTCTCCGACGAGGTAGTCGGTGTCAATCGAACGGATCTGATCGACCAGTAGCCGGGTTGCCCGTCCGGCAATCTCCAGTTCGGGCCGATGGATGGCCGGCTGTGCCGACGTTGAGGTCGGGATGACGGTCACAACCGATAGCGGCGACTCTGACGGAGAGACCACCAGCCCGAAGCGTTTCCCGCGTTGCTCGTGACCGCGTGCACGGCCCAAGTCGATGCGGTAGACGGCGCCGCGGATCACCACGCGTCCGGTTCGTCGGCTAGGTTCTCGGCTGCGATCATCTCGGCGTCGGACCGGAACTGCTGCAGCCACCGCTCGTGGTCCAGCAGTCGCAGGGCACGGCGCAAGGTGTCAGAGGTGCTCTCTCCGGGGCGGGCAGCCTCGCGCAGGATGCGCTCATCCTCGCTGGTGGGACGAAAACCGATGGACGACATGACGCCACGATACCGTCACGTTTAACATCTGTTCAACATGTCGGGCGCCGCCCGTGTAGCCGTCGGGTCGTGCGCACAGGCAGTGAGCTGCGGGTTTGATACACCGACGCGGCTGTGATGCCCCGATGTGACCCCGCCGAAGCCGCGTCAAGGCATCAGAGTTCGCCGGAGCAAGAGTCCCCTGGAGCAGCCCAGGAAAACGCAAGCCCCCACTCCGTGAAGGAGCGGGGGCTTACGGTGTGGTGTGGTGGCTAGTCGATCAGTACTTGCCGGTCATGGTGGTGACGTCCAGCGCCTTGTCGAGGTCAGCCTCGGAGACCTGGCCCTCGCCCTCACCAACGAAGCCGAGCTTGACGGTGGCCTCGCGAATGGTCAGGCCCTCCTTCACTGCAGTCTTGGCGATCTTCGCGGCGTTCTCGTAGCCGATGAACTTGTTCAGCGGCGTCACAATGGACGGGGAGGCCTCGGCCAGGAAGCGGGCGCGATCCTCGTGGGCCACGATGCCGTCCACCATCTTGTCAGCCATCACGCGGGAGACGTTGGCCAGAAGGCGGATGGACTCGAGCAGGTTCGCGGCCATCACCGGGATACCCACGTTGAGCTCGAAGGCGCCGTTGGTGGAGGACAGCGCGATCGTGGCGTCGTTACCGACCACCTGAGCGGCAACCTGGATCGCGGCTTCGCAGATCACCGGGTTCACCTTGCCGGGCATGATGGAGGAACCGGGCTGCAGATCCGGCAGGCCGAGTTCGCCAAGACCCGTGTTGGGGCCGGAACCCATCCACCGCAGGTCGTTGTTGATCTTCATGAAGGAGTACGCGATACCGCGCAGCTGACCGGAGGCCTCGATGAGACCGTCACGGTTGGCCTGAGCCTCGAAGTGGTTGCGGGCCTCGGTGATGGGCAGCGCGGTGTCGGCAGCCAGCTCCGCAATGACCTTCTGCGGGAAACCGTCGGGGGTGTTGATGCCGGTGCCCACAGCGGTGCCGCCCAGGGGGACCTCGGCGACGCGGGGCAGGGACGCCTCGATGCGCTCGATCCCGTAGCGGACCTGCGCCTCGTAGCCGGAGAACTCCTGACCCAAGGTCACCGGGGTGGCATCCATCAGGTGGGTGCGGCCGGACTTGACGATGGACTTGAACTCCTCGGCCTTACGGGAGAAGGAGGCAGCCAGGTAGGTCAGGGCCGGGACCAGATCGTTGATGAGGGCGTTGGTCGCCGCCACGTGGACCGAGGTCGGGAAGACGTCGTTGGAGGACTGGGACGCGTTGACGTGGTCGTTGGGGTGGACCTCCGTCTCCGAGCCAGCCGCCTTCAGCGCGTTGGTCGCCAGGGTGGCCAGGACCTCGTTCATGTTCATGTTGGAGGAGGTGCCGGAGCCGGTCTGGAAGACGTCGATCGGGAAGTGCTCGTCGTACTTTCCCTCGGCGACCTCGTCCGCAGCGGCGACGATGGCCTGCGAGCGTTCGGCGTCGAGGACACCGAGCTCTGCGTTGGCGATCGCAGCGGCGCGCTTGACCTTGGCCAGCGCACGAATGTGCTGGTGCTCAAGGGTCTTACCGGAGATCGGGAAGTTCTCGACGGCCCGCTGCGTCTGTGCGCGGTACAGGGCGTTGATGGGGACGAGAACCTCGCCCATGGTGTCGTGTTCTGTACGGAATTCCGTGGAGTCAGCCATGATTCACATCGTAGCCGTCGCGCACGCAGGGTTGCGCACTTATGTCCCGCGTAGCGGGATACATAAGGCCCGACGGCGTTCTGGAGTCCGCCCCGCCCGTCGCCGGGTCAGGGGCGGGGCAGGCCCTCGATGAACGCGATCAGCGCGTTGTCCACCTGATCGGCGTGCGTGACGCCCAAGCCGTGCGGTGCACCCGGGATCAGGACCAGCGAGGAACCGTCCAGCAGCGCGTGGGTGCGCTCGCCGGAGTACGGATAAGGAACGATCGCGTCCGCATCACCGTGAATGATCAGTGCGGGTACGTCCACTGCGGCCAGGTCGGAGCGGAAATCGGTGGTGGAGAACGTCTCCTGGCAGCCAGCCACAGCGTCCTGACGGGCCGTATGAGCCCACGCCTGTGCCTGCTCCAGCGTGGCCTGATCAACCAGCAACTCCCCGTCCACGGAGAAGAAGTTGGTGGCGACGGCATCCACCACGGAATCGACATCGGCACGGATCGCGGAGTTGGTTTCCTGCCACGATTCGTCCGTCACGGGCCCGTCAGGGTTGTCCTCGGTATGGAGCAGGTACGGGGTGGACGACGCTAGGAACACCACCCCGCGGAGGCGGTCGGTGCCATGAGTGCCCGCGTAGCGAGCCACCTCTCCGCCACCCATGGACCAACCGACCAAGGTGACGTCGGTCAGATCCAGGGCCTCGATCACCCCGGACAGGTGCTGCACCAGTCGGTCGTAGTCGTAAGCCCCGTCGTTCGGGGTATCGGACTCGCCGAAGCCGGCGCGGTCATAGGCCACCACACGGTGTCCGGCCTTGGTCAACGCGTTGATCTGGTGTTCCCAGATCTCGATGCGCTGCGGCCACGGGTGGATCAACAACACCGGTGAACCGGTGCCCCCGGTATCAAGAACGCGGAGGGCGACGGCGGCGCCGCCGTCCTGGACGGTGAGCGTGGAGTACTCGGTCATGTGATCCCCTCGATGACGTAGGACGTGTGTGGATCAGTCCAACACAGTCACGGCGCCGGTGGCCAGGTCGTAGACGGCCCCGACAATCTTCAACGTACCGGCCTTTTCTGCGTCTGACAGGATGGGGGAGAGGTCCCGCAGACGTTCCACGGTGCGCTTGGTGTGCACGTAGACGGCCTCGTCCACGGTGTGGCCACCCTGCTCACGCGAGGCGATCACTGAGGGCAGGATGCGTTCCACGAGCGCACCGACGTTAGCGCCAGGGGTTTCTCCCGTGTCCAGCGAATGCTGCGCTGCGGTGACGGCGCCGCAGGAGGTGTGGCCAAGAACCAACACTAGCGGCACACCGAGTTCTGCCACAGCGAATTCGATGGAGCCGATGACCGTCTCACCGAGCGTATGACCAGCAGTGCGGATCGCGAAGACATCGCCATAGCCCGCATCCAGGGCGTATTCCATGGGGACACGGGAATCGGAGCAACCCACCACCGCGGCGAAGGGGTCCTGCCCTTGGGCCAATTGCGACCTGGTGTCGGTATCGGTGTTGGGGCGGGATGGCTGCCCCGCCTGTGCTCGGAGGGCGCCCTCCACGATGGTGGACAGCGCCTGTTGAGGGGTCAGATTCGTGGTCATAGCCTCAAGAATAGGCGGCTCAGCCTACGGGGTCCGCCTTCGTTTCGGCCGTCTGCACCAGATCCGCGGCCTTCTTCATGAAGGCGTCGTCGTCCCGGTCTCCGGTGAGGATGAAGGTGTACCCGTCCAACGTGGCGGTCAGGACGGTCTTCTTGGACGCGGCACCTGGCTGTTGCCTGACTTGCCAGGTCGTGGAATCTACGGTCACGGATTCACCCGTGGGAACGGAACCGTCCGTGGCCAGGGACACCCATGACGCGTTCACCTTCTGTGCCTGCAGCATCCGGACGTAATGCTCCTCGCCGTCCAGTTTGCCCACGATCCCGAGCTCCCAGTAGCCCACGCCGTCTGCCGCGCCCGGGTTCCACTGCGCCTTGTTGGCGTAGAAATCCTTGGGGAAATCAGGGGCCACGGCCTTGAAGCCCTCCACCGTGACGCTCTGTTGGGCGATCTCCTGAGCGTCGATCCGCTTCTCGTAGGTCTCCTTAGTGCTGCCAGGGTTCAGGAAGATGATCGGCAGCACCACCGCGAATGTCAGCAGGACGGAGATGACCATGCCCTTGATGGTTTGGTTCATCCGCTTGAGCTGGCCCGCGGTCAGCGGGGCCTTGAACCCGGGTTCTCCCGGCAGTGGCGCGCGGACCGGTTGCGGTTCTGCGCTCTCAAGCTGAGGGGCAGCGGAGTCGGCTTCCGGCTGGGGAGTGGATTCGGATTCGTTCTCAGGCACCCGTCCATTGTCCCGCATGCTGGCACGGTGGGCGAACCCGGGCCGGTGTAGCTGGAGGGCCGGGTGCCTGTGAGGCGGATTCACGCCGGTGCCGGGGTGGGCTCTGAACGCGTGACGATCTTGCTCGGTGGAGTCTCCTGTGCGGGTCTTGTGCTT
>JBQDZM010000011.1:0-47147 GCA_052108535.1 Galactobacter sp.
GGGGGGGGGCCCCCCCCCCCGGGGGCGCCCCCCACCGCCGTCGGCCATTTGGGAGGACAGGGCAGATGAAGCGGACAGGCCTGTCGTGAGGGCAGTGGGGAGGCTCACTTCCGCGTCAACCCGTGGATCATGGTAGAGTTTTCTACTGAGAGTTTTCGTGTGGCGAAGTGGACCCGGTCCGTGTTGTGCGCAGGTTGCACAACGTACGCCACACTTTCGCACGCCTAGCCCCACGAGGTTTTTCGGGGCCCGGGTGCAGAGCGAGGAAACGACCGTACGGCCTTGAGTTTTCCGGGGACAAGGCCGTCAACTCGAAATCATCAACGTTAGGACTGAAGGCAGTGCCTACTATTCAGCAGCTGGTCCGCAAGGGCCGGACGCCGAAGGTCGTTAAGACCAAGGCTCCCGCCCTGAAGGGCAACCCGATGCGCCGTGGCGTGTGCACTCGCGTGTACACCACCACCCCCAAGAAGCCGAACTCCGCACTCCGTAAGGTCGCACGTGTGCGTCTGGCCGGCGGCGTCGAGGTCACCGCATACATCCCCGGTGTGGGCCACAACCTCCAGGAGCACTCCATCGTGCTCGTTCGCGGTGGTCGTGTGAAGGACCTCCCCGGTGTGCGTTACAAGATCGTGCGTGGCGCCCTCGACACCCAGGGTGTCAAGGATCGTGGCCAGGCTCGTTCCCGTTACGGTGCCAAGAAGGAGAAGAAGTAATGCCTCGTAAGGGACCCGCGCCGAAGCGCCCCATCGTCAATGACCCGGTCTACGGCTCCCAGCTGGTCACCCAGCTGATCAACAAGGTGCTGCAGGACGGCAAGAAGTCCACCGCAGAGCGGATTGTCTACGGAGCCCTCGAGGGCGCCCAGGCCAAGACCGGCTCCGATCCGGTGGCGACCCTCAAGAAGGCCATGGACAACATCCGTCCGGCCATCGAGGTCAAGTCCCGCCGCGTCGGTGGCGCCACCTACCAGGTGCCCGTCGAGGTCAAGCCCGGTCGCGCGACCGCCCTGGCCCTGCGCTGGCTGGTCGGCTTCTCCAAGGTTCGCCGCGAGAAGACCATGACCGACCGCCTGATGAACGAGATCCTCGACGCCTCCAACGGCCTCGGTGCAGCAGTCAAGCGCCGCGAGGACACGCACAAGATGGCCGAGTCCAACAAGGCCTTCGCTCACTACCGCTGGTAAGAGTTCGTCCTTGTCCGTTCCTCCTCCCCTGACCGTGACCCGGTCGGGGGAGGGGGAACGATAAGCGGTACGAAGAAGACACTTAAAGGGAGACATCGTGGCACAGGACGTGCTCACCGACCTCAAGAAGGTCCGCAACATCGGCATCATGGCGCACATCGATGCTGGCAAGACCACCACCACGGAGCGCATCCTGTACTACACGGGTGTGAACCACAAGCTGGGCGAGACGCACGATGGTGCCTCGACTACCGACTGGATGGAGCAGGAGAAGGAGCGTGGTATCACCATTACCTCCGCTGCCGTCACGTGCTTCTGGAACGGTAACCAGATCAACATCATCGACACCCCCGGCCACGTCGACTTCACGGTCGAGGTCGAGCGTGCACTGCGCGTGCTCGATGGCGCCGTTGCCGTCTTCGACGGCAAGGAGGGCGTTGAGCCCCAGTCCGAGACCGTCTGGCGTCAGGCTGACAAGTACGATGTCCCGCGCATCTGCTTCGTCAACAAGATGGACAAGATGGGCGCAGACTTCTACTTCACCGTGGACACCATTGTGAACCGTCTGGGTGCCACCCCGCTGGTCATGCAGTTGCCCATCGGTGCAGAGTCCGACTTCGTCGGTGTCGTGGACCTGCTCTCCATGAAGGCCTTCGTCTGGGAAGGCGACGCCAAGGGCGACGTGACCCTGGGCGCAGAGTACGAGACCAAGGAGATCCCCGCTGACCTCCAGGATCGTGCAGAGGAATACCGCTCCAAGCTCGTTGAGCAGGTCGCGGAGTCCTCGGACGAGCTCATGGAGAAGTACCTCGAAGGCGAAGAGATCTCCGTCGAGGAGCTCAAGGCCGGCATCCGCAAGATGACCGTGAACTCCGAGGCCTACCCCGTGTTCTGTGGCTCCGCCTTCAAGAACCGCGGTGTCCAGCCCATGCTGGATGCGGTCATCGACTTCCTCCCCGCCCCCGTGGACGTGCCCCCCATGATCGGTCACGACCCCAAGGACGAAGAGGTTGAGCTGACCCGCAAGCCCTCCGACGAGGAGCCCTTCTCCGCTCTGGCCTTCAAGATCGCCGCCCACCCGTTCTTTGGGCAGCTGACCTTCGTGCGCGTGTACTCCGGTCACCTCTCCGCAGGTGCCCAGGTGCTCAACACCACCAAGGGCAAGAAGGAGCGCATCGGCAAGCTCTTCCAGATGCACGCCAACAAGGAGGAGCCCGTCGACGAGCTCCACGCCGGCCACATCTACGCGGTCATCGGCCTGAAGGACACCACCACCGGTGACACCCTCGCCGCCTCCAACGCGCCGATCGTGCTCGAGTCCATGCAGTTCCCCGAGCCCGTGATCTTCGTGGCGATTGAGCCCAAGACCAAGGGTGACCAGGAAAAGCTCTCCACCGCCATCCAGAAGCTGGCTGCGGAGGACCCGACCTTCACGGTGTCCCTGAACGAAGAGACCGGCCAGACCGAAATCGGCGGCATGGGCGAGCTCCACCTGGACATCCTGGTGGACCGCATGCGTCGCGAGTTCCGCGTCGAGGCCAACGTTGGCAAGCCGCAGGTGGCTTACCGCGAGACCATCAAGAAGAAGGTCGAGAAGGTCGACTTCACCCACAAGAAGCAGACCGGTGGTTCCGGTCAGTTCGCAAAGGTGCAGGTCAGCTTCGAGCCCCTCGACACGGCGGAAGGCGAGCTCTACGAGTTCAAGAACGCCGTCACCGGTGGTCGTATCCCGCGCGAGTACATCCCCTCCGTGGATCACGGTATCCAGGACGCCATGCAGCTCGGCGTGCTGGCCGGCTACCCCATGGTGGGCGTCAAGGCCACACTGCTTGACGGCGCGTACCACGATGTGGACTCCTCCGAAATGGCGTTCAAGATCGCCGGCTCCCAGGTGTTCAAGGAAGGTGCACGTCGCGCCAACCCGGTCATCCTCGAGCCGCTCATGAGCGTCGAGGTCCGTACTCCCGAGGAGTACATGGGCGATGTCATCGGTGACCTGAACTCCCGTCGTGGTTCCATCCAGTCCATGGAGGACGCTGCAGGCGTCAAGGTCGTCAAGGCCTTCGTCCCGCTGTCCGAGATGTTCGGCTACATCGGCGACCTGCGTTCCAAGACTCAGGGTCGCGCCGTGTACTCGATGGAGTTCAACTCCTACGCCGAGGTCCCCAAGGCCGTGGCTGACGAGATCATCCAGAAGTCCCGCGGCGAGTAATCGTACGAGGAGACGGGATTCGGTGCCCAGCCGCAAGGCCTGGGCACCGAATCCCACCGGTCGGGGGTGTCATCGCCCCCGACTGGACGAAACCGACGTCGTTCTCCCTGAGCGTCGCCGGACCAATTTCAACAACACACACAGCCATCGGTAGACTGGTGTCAACTGCCTGCACAGTAAGGTGCAGACAGGCCAGACTGCTGAAGACCAGTTCTAGGAGGAACAAGTGGCGAAGGCAAAGTTCGAGCGGACCAAGCCGCACGTCAACATCGGCACCATCGGCCACGTTGACCACGGCAAGACCACGCTGACCGCCGCCATTTCCAAGGTGCTTGCGGACAAGTACCCGGATCTCAACGAGCAGCGCGACTTCAACGCCATTGACTCGGCTCCGGAAGAGCGCCAGCGCGGCATTACCATCAACATCTCCCACATCGAGTACCAGACCGAGAAGCGTCACTACGCTCACGTCGATGCTCCGGGTCACGCCGACTACATCAAGAACATGATCACCGGCGCTGCTCAGATGGACGGTGCCATCCTCGTGGTCGCCGCCACCGACGGCCCCATGGCTCAGACCCGCGAGCACGTGCTGCTGGCCCGCCAGGTTGGCGTTCCCGCACTGCTGGTGGCCCTGAACAAGTCCGACATGGTGGACGACGAAGAGCTCCTCGATCTTGTTGAGATGGAGGTGCGCGAGCTCCTGGGTTCCCAGGGGTTCGACGAGGAGGCTCCGGTCATCCGCGTCTCCGCTCTTAAGGCTCTCGAGGGTGACCCCCAGTGGGTCAAGGCCGTCGAGGACCTCATGGACGCCGTGGATGAGTTCATCCCGGATCCGGTGCGCGACACCGACAAGCCGTTCCTGATGCCCATCGAGGACGTCTTCACCATCACCGGTCGCGGTACCGTCGTTACGGGTCGCGCCGAGCGTGGCACCCTGGCGATCAACTCCGAGGTCGAGATCGTGGGCCTGCGTCCCATCCAGAAGACCACCGTCACGGGTATCGAGATGTTCCACAAGCAGCTCGATGAGGCCTGGGCCGGCGAGAACTGCGGTCTGCTGCTTCGCGGTATCAAGCGCGAAGACGTGGAGCGCGGCCAGGTCGTCGTGAAGCCGGGTTCCATCACCCCGCACACCGACTTCGAGGGCAACGTCTACATCCTCTCCAAGGATGAGGGCGGGCGTCACAACCCGTTCTACTCGAACTACCGCCCGCAGTTCTACTTCCGCACCACCGACGTCACCGGCGTCATCACGCTGCCCGAGGGCACTGAGATGGTCATGCCCGGCGACACCACCGAAATGAGCGTTGAGCTGATCCAGCCCATCGCCATGGAAGAGGGCCTCGGCTTCGCCATCCGTGAGGGTGGCCGCACCGTGGGCTCGGGCCGCGTCACCAAGATCATCAAGTGATCTTGAACTGACCTGCCCGGACTGAGTAGTCCGTGACGTAAGGGGCCCGGCACCGTTTGGTGCCGGGCCCCTTCGTCGTCCCTCTGCCGCGAACGATCTGGCCGGGCACGAACGATGTGGCACAGATCAAACGGATCGGAGGAGATAGGGGATTGGCATAACCCCACTCGATCTGAGAGACTATATGGGTTGATCTTCATCGCATCCCTTCGATGCGATGGGCCCCAAGGATTCGTTCAAGGGCAGGATCAACCGGTCCCCGTAGATGAGTGTGTCCCAGTCGTTTGAAGCAAATTGGCGACACGCCCGAGTGCGGGGGTCGGAGTCTCGTCGAGGCGAGGAACCCAAATCGTCATGATTCGGATTCGGTTCGACGCAGGCGTGCCGGTCGGCCAGAGATGGCCGGCCCGTCAAGGCACAACTACTTACATAGTGCTAACCAAGAGAGAGGCCACAAGCCATGGCGGGACAGAAGATCCGCATCCGGCTGAAGTCGTACGACCACGAGGTCATCGACACGTCCGCCCGCAAGATCGTTGAGACGGTCACCCGCGCAGGCGCCACGGTCGTTGGACCCGTGCCGCTGCCGACCGAGAAGAACGTGTACTGCGTTATCCGGTCGCCGCACAAGTACAAGGACAGCCGCGAACACTTCGAGATGCGCACGCACAAGCGCCTCATCGACATCGTGGACCCGACGCCTAAGGCCGTCGATTCGCTCATGCGTCTCGACCTGCCGGCAGACGTCAACATCGAGATCAAGCTCTGAAGGGGGTGCTGAGAGACTATGACCGCAACCCGTAATGTCAAGGGCCTGCTGGGCACGAAGCTCGGCATGACCCAGGTCTGGGACAGCAACAACAACGTCATCCCCGTCACCGTGGTGAAGGCCGATGCGAACGTCGTCACCCAGCTGCTGGATGAAAACAAGGACGGCTACACCGCCGTTCAGATCGGCTACGGCCAGATCGACCCGCGCAAGGTGACCAAGCCGCTGGCAGGCCACTTCAAGGCCGCCGGTGTGACGCCCCGTCGTCACGTCGTGGAGCTGCGCACCGCTGACGCCGCCGAGTACGCACTCGGCCAGGAACTCTCCGTCGAGGTCTTCGAGGCCGGCCAGAAGGTCGACGTCGTTGGTACCACGAAGGGTAAGGGTTTCGCCGGCGTGATGAAGCGTCACGGCTTCAAGGGCGTCTCCGCCTCTCACGGTCAGCACAAGAACCACCGCAAGCCCGGCTCGATCGGTGAGGCCTCCACCCCGAGCCGTGTCTTCAAGGGCATGCGCATGGCCGGTCGCATGGGCGCCGTCCGCCACACCACCATGAACCTGACGGTTCACGCTGTGGACGCGGAGAACAATCTGCTGCTCATCAAGGGCGCCGTCCCCGGCGCTCGCGGCCAGGTCGTCCTGGTCCGTTCCGCTGTGAAGGGAGCCTGAAACCATGACGAAGGCACTTTCCGTCGACCTCCCCGCTGAGATCTTCGACGTACAGACCAACGTCCCGCTGCTGCACCAGGTCGTCGTGGCCCAGCTGGCCGCCGCCCGCCAGGGTACTCACAAGGTGAAGAACCGTGGTGAGGTCTCCGGCGCCGGTCGCAAGCCGTTCAAGCAGAAGGGCACCGGCCGCGCTCGTCAGGGCTCCATCCGCGCCCCTCACATGACCGGCGGTGGCATCGTCCACGGCCCCACGCCGCGTTCCTACGCGCAGCGCACCCCCAAGAAGATGAAGGCTGCTGCACTGCGCGGCGCCCTCTCCGATCGCGCACGTCACGAGCGTATCCACGTTGTGGAGAACATCATCGAGGGCACCAAGCCCTCCACGAAGCTCGCCAAGGCTGCGCTGGCCGGCTTGTCCGACCGCAAGAACCTGCTCGTGGTGCTCGACCGCGGTAACGATGTCGCGGCCCTCTCGGTCCGCAACCTCGGCACTGTGCACGCCGTCTACGTCGACCAGCTGAACACGTACGACGTGCTCATCGCCGACGACGTCGTGTTCACCAAGGCCGCCTTCGACGCACTCGTCAACAAGGAGGCCTCCAAGTGAGCGCAACTGAAAAGTCCCTGCACGACGTGCTGGTGGCACCGGTCGTCTCCGAGAAGTCCTACAACCTCGTTGACCAGGGCCAGTACACCTTCCTGGTGGACACTCGCAGCAACAAGACCGAGATCAAGAACGCCGTGGAGTCCATCTACGGTGTCGAGGTCGCGTCGATCAACACCATCAACCGCCCTGGTAAGCGTCAGCGCACCAAGTTCGGTTGGGGTCAGCGCAAGAACACCAAGCGCGCCATCGTCACCCTCAAGGGCGACGCCACCATCGATATCTTCGGCGGTCCGCTCGCCTGAGCGGAGACCACTTTAACGAGGAACAAAAAACATGGGTATCCGTAAGTACAAGCCGACGACGCCGGGCCTCCGTGGCTCGTCCGTCGCCGACTTCTCCGAGATCACTCGATCGACTCCGGAGAAGTCCCTCCTGCGTCCGCTGTCCAAGACCGGCGGCCGCAACAACACCGGTCGCATCACGACCCGTCACAAGGGTGGTGGCCACAAGCGCCAGTACCGCGTGATCGACTTCCGTCGTCACGACAAGGACGGCGTGCCTGCCAAGGTCGCTCACATTGAGTACGACCCCAACCGCACCGCCCGCATCGCCCTGCTGCACTACGCAGACGGAGCCAAGCGCTACATCATCGCGCCGAACAAGCTCTCCCAGGGTGACCGCATCGAGTCGGGTGCCACGGCCGATATCAAGCCCGGCAACAACCTGCCGCTGCGTAACATCCCCGTCGGTACCGTGATCCACGCTGTGGAACTACGCCCCGGTGGCGGTGCCAAGCTGGCCCGTTCCGCAGGTGCCTCCATCCAGCTGGTCGCTCGTGAAGGTCGCTTTGCGCAGCTGCGCCTGCCTTCCGGAGAGATCCGCAACGTCGACGTGCGTTGCCGCGCAACGATCGGCGAGGTCGGCAACGCCGAGCAGTCCAACATCAACTGGGGCAAGGCCGGCCGTAACCGCTGGAAGGGCATCCGCCCGACCGTGCGTGGCGTGGTCATGAACCCTGTCGATCACCCGCACGGTGGTGGCGAAGGCCGCACCTCCGGTGGTCGTCACCCGGTCAACCCGAACGGCAAGCCCGAGGGTCGCACCCGTCGCCCCAACAAGGAAAGCGACAAGCTCATCGTGCGTCGCCGTCGTACTGGCAAGAACAAGCGGTAGTAGGAGCAAGACATGCCACGCAGTCTGAAAAAGGGTCCCTTCGTTGACCAGCACCTCTACCTGAAGGTTCTGGCCGAGAACGACAAGGGCAGCAAGAACGTCATCAAGACGTGGTCTCGCCGTTCCATGATCATCCCCGACATGCTCGGGCACACGATCGCGGTTCACGACGGACGCAAGCACATTCCGGTGTTCGTCACCGAATCCATGGTGGGACACAAGCTCGGGGAGTTCGCTCCCACGCGTACGTTCCGCAGCCACGTGAAGGACGACAAGAAGGGCAAGCGTCGCTGAACCGCTTTGCGGTCCAGTTTCGCTTGAATCCCTCTTAGGAAGAAGGAAAGCAATGGAAGCCAAGGCTATTGCGCGCCACTTGCGCGTGACGCCAATGAAGGCCCGGCGCGTCGTCGACCTCGTCCGTGGCAAGCAGACGAACGAAGCGCTCGCCATTCTGAAGTTCGCCCAGCAGGCGGCTTCGGAGCCGGTGTACAAGGTCGTCGCCTCCGCGGTGGCCAACGCCCGCCAGACCGCCGAGCGGGAAGGGGTGTCCTTCAACGAGGACGAGCTCTTCATCGCAGAGGCAAGGGTCGACGAGGGTCCGACCATGAAGCGGTTCCAGCCGCGTGCCCAGGGCCGCGCGTTCCGCATCAACAAGCGCACCAGCCACGTCACCGTGGTCGTCGCGACGCCTGAGAAGGGTGGGGAGAAGTAAATGGGTCAGAAGATCAACCCGAACGGCTTCCGACTCGGCATCACCACCGACCACGTGTCGCACTGGTTCGCCGATTCGAACAAGCCGGGTCAGCGTTACGCTGATTTCGTCAAGGAAGACGTCAAGATCCGCGAGCTGATGACCAAGGGCATGGACCGTGCCGGCATCGCCAAGGTGGAGATCGAGCGTACGCGTGACCGCGTCCGCGTCGACATCCACACCGCGCGTCCTGGCATCGTCATCGGCCGCCGCGGCGCCGAGGCCGAGCGTCTGCGCGGTGAGCTGGAGAAGCTCACCTCCAAGCAGGTGCAGCTGAACATCCTCGAGGTCAAGAACCCCGAGATCGATGCTCAGCTCGTGGCTCAGGGTGTCGCAGAGCAGCTGGCCAGCCGTGTCGCGTTCCGTCGCGCCATGAAGAAGGCCATGCAGTCCGCGATGCGCGCCGGCGCCAAGGGCATCCGTGTCCAGTGCTCCGGTCGTCTGGGCGGCGCCGAAATGTCCCGCAAGGAGTTCTACCGCGAGGGCCGTGTGCCCCTGCACACCCTCCGTGCGAACATCGACTTCGGCACCTTCGAAGCCAAGACGACCTTCGGTCGCATTGGCGTCAAGGTGTGGATCTACAAGGGCGACGTGACCGACAAGGAGCTGGCCCAGCAGCAGGCCGCTGCTCCTCAGCGCGGTCGCGGCGGTCGCGGCGGTGAACGTCGCGGCGGTGGCGAGCGTCGTCGTCGTCACGAGCAGCAGGCACCGGCTGAGGCCGCTCCCGCTGCAGAAGGGGGCCAGGCCTGATGCTGATTCCGCGTCGAGTCAAGTTCCGCAAGCAGCACCACCCCAAGCGCTCCGGCATGGCCAAGGGCGGCACCACCGTTTCCTTCGGCGAGTGGGGCATCCAGGCGCTGACGCCGGCCTACGTGACGAACCGTCAGATCGAGGCCGCTCGTATCGCCATGACCCGCCACATCAAGCGTGGCGGCAAGGTCTGGATCAACATCTATCCGGACCGCCCGCTGACCAAGAAGCCCGCCGAAACCCGCATGGGTTCCGGTAAGGGTTCGCCCGAGTGGTGGGTCGCGAATGTCAAGCCCGGACGTGTCCTCTTCGAGCTCGCCGGTGTCAACGAGGAAGTTGCTCGCGAGGCCCTGCGCCTGGCGATCCACAAGCTTCCGCTGAAGGCGCGCATCGTGCGCCGTGAGGGTGGTGAATGATCCCATGGCCATCGGTTCAAAGGAACTCACCGTGGAGAAGCTGGGCGGCTACGACGATGCACGCCTGGCAGAGGAACTGAAGAACGCCAAGAAGGAGCTCTTCAACCTCCGTTTCCAGTCGGCCACCGGCCAGCTGGAGCAGCACGGCCGCATCAGCGCCGTGAAGAAGGACATCGCTCGGATTTACACCGTCCTGCGTGAGCGCGAGCTCGGCATTCGTGCCGCAGTCGCTCCCGTTGAGGCGCCCGAGAAGTCCAAGAAGAAGTCCAAGAAGGACGCCGAGTGATGAGCGAGAAGGAGAACGTCGTGGCTGAGCAGGCTGAGGCCCGCGGTTACCGCAAGACCCTTCGCGGTTACGTGGTGTCCGACAAGATGGACAAGACCATCGTCGTTGACGTTGAGGACCGTGTGAAGCACGCCCTCTACGGCAAGGTGTTGCGTCGCAACAAGAAGGTCAAGGCCCACGACGAGGGAAACACCGCCGGTATCGGCGACCTCGTGGTGCTGGCGGAGACCCGCCCGCTGTCCAAGGACAAGAACTGGCGCCTCGTCGAGATCGTCGAGAAGGCCAAGTGATCCACTCCCGCCTCGCGGCGGGAAGGTGACAGAACACACGGGGCCCGGTGGCTGTAGGAAGACTCCTACGGCTACCGGGCCCCGTGTGTTCGTTGTACACTTAAACGTCCGTGGGTTTCGTGCGTGGGGACTATCCACCTTCACGCGCGGACAACCACGCGGTTCAGCACGTCCAAGAACGTGATGGACCGCAACACGGCCCGGCGCCGTTTCAAGCCTCGGCCTCGTCCCAGTTCGCTTCCATGCCTCACGCGTGTGAGCAGCGAGGGGGGTGGGGGTAAGCGTAGGCACCGGGAGATCCATCAACCCGTTCCGCAAGGCTGCGAGTACGCAGAACCGGCGAGACGACAGGAGATAACTAGTGATTCAGCAGGAGTCGCGACTCAAGGTCGCCGACAACACGGGGGCCAAGGAAATCTTGACCATCCGCGTTCTCGGTGGATCCAAGCGTCGCTACGCAGGCATCGGCGACGTGATCGTCGCCACCGTCAAGGATGCAATTCCTGGCGGCAACGTGAAGAAGGGCGACGTCGTCAAGGCGGTCGTCGTCCGCACCGTGAAGGAGCGCCGTCGTGCAGACGGTTCCTACATCAAGTTCGATGAGAACGCTGCGGTGTTGCTCAAGAACGAGACCGAACCCCGTGGTACTCGCATCTTCGGCCCCGTGGGCCGCGAGCTGCGCGACAAGCGGTTCATGAAGATCGTCTCGCTGGCCCCGGAGGTGCTCTGATCATGGGTGCAAAGATTAAGAAGGGTGACCTGGTTCAGGTCATCACCGGCGCCAAGGCTGAGCGCGGCGGCGACCGTGGCAAGCAGGGCAAGGTCCTGAAGGTGTTCCCGGAAGCGCAGCGTGTCATCGTCGAGGGCGTCAATGTCGTCACGAAGCACACCAAGGTCGGCCAGACCGACCGCGGTTCCAAGACCGGCGGCATCGAGCACGTCGAGGCCCCCATCCACGTTTCCAACGTGGCCGTGGTGGACCCCGAGAGCAAGAAGCCCACCCGCGTCGGTTTCCGCGAGGAGACCGTCACCAAGGACGGCGTCGAGAAGACCGTGCGTGTTCGCTACGCCAAGTCAAGCGGAAAGGCCCTGTGATGACTGAAGCAGCTACGCACATCGCACCGCGTCTCAAGACGAAGTACAACGACGAGATCCGCACTGCTCTGCACGAGCAGTTCTCCTACGCCAACGTCATGCAGATCCCCGGCCTGGTCAAGGTCGTCGTGAACATGGGTGTCGGCGAGGCCGCCAAGGACTCCAAGGTGATCGAGGGCGCCGTGCGCGACCTCACCGCGATCACCGGTCAGAAGCCCCTCGTCACCAAGGCCCGCAAGTCCATTGCGCAGTTCAAACTGCGTGAGGGCATGCCGATCGGCGCGCACACCACGCTGCGCGGCGACCGCATGTGGGAATTCGTGGACCGCCTGGTTTCCCTGGCGCTTCCCCGTATCCGCGACTTCCGCGGCCTGAACGCGAACCAGTTCGACGGCAACGGCAACTACACGTTCGGTCTGACCGAACAGGTGATGTTCCACGAGATCGACCAGGATTCCATCGACCGCACCCGCGGCATGGACATCACGGTTGTGACCACCGCCAAGACCGACGACGAAGGTCGCGCGCTGCTCAAGGCGCTCGGCTTCCCGTTCAAGACCAACTGATCCACTTACGTACTAGGTCCGCACCCTCCCAACCAGGGCGCGGAAACCAGAACGAGGAAGGGCGAACAAGCCCACATGACCATGACTGATCCAGTCGCAGACATGCTGACGCGTCTGCGCAACGCGAACTCCGCTCATCACGAGGACGTCGCTATGCCGTCCTCGAAGCTGAAGGTCCGCATCGCCGAAATCCTGAAGGCCGAAGGCTACATTCAGGGTTTCCGCGAGGAAGCGGCCCGGGTCGGCAAGACCCTCACTATTGACCTCAAGTTCGGCCCCCAGCGCGAACGCTCCATCGCGGGCATCCGTCGCATCTCCAAGCCGGGCCTGCGGGTCTACGCGAAGTCCACTGAGCTTCCCCGTGTTTTGGGTGGCCTCGGCATCGCGATCCTGTCCACGTCTTCCGGTCTGCTTACAGACCGTCAGGCGAAGTCCAAGGGTGTCGGCGGCGAAGTCGTCGCCTACGTCTGGTAAGGGAAGGGAGCACTAAACCATGTCCCGTATTGGACGTCTCCCCATCACCATCCCGGCCGGCGTCGATGTGAACATCGACGGCCAGACCGTGTTGGTCAAGGGCCCCAAGGGCGAGCTCAGCCACGAGGTTGCTCACCCCATCGAGGTTGCCGTGGATAACGGCACCGTTTCCGTGACCCGTCCGAACGACGAGCGTAAGTCCCGCTCGCTGCACGGTCTGTCCCGCACGCTGATCAGCAACATGATCGTCGGCGTGACCGAGGGTTACGCCAAGAAGCTCGAGATCTCCGGCACCGGTTACCGCGTGCTGGCCAAGGGTACGGACCTCGAGTTCTCCCTGGGCTACTCCCACACCATTGCTGTGAAGGCGCCCGAGGGCATCACCTTCACTGTCGAGGGTGCCAACAAGCTCACGGTCTCCGGCATCGACAAGCAGCAGGTCGGCGAGGTCGCTGCGAACATCCGCAAGCTCCGTAAGCCCGACCCGTACAAGGCCAAGGGCATCAAGTACGAGGGCGAAGTCATCCGCCGCAAGGTCGGAAAGGCAGGTAAGTGACCATGGCTCTGGCATCCAAGGGAAAGAGCAAGGCCGCTCAGCGCGGCCGCCGTCACCTGCGCGTGCGCAAGCGCATCACCGGTACCACGGTTCGTCCCCGTCTGGTCGTCAACCGCTCTGCGCGCCACATGGTGGCCCAGGTCGTCGACGATTCTCGCGGTGTGACCGTGGCATCCGCCACCACGATGGAAGCAGATCTGCGTTCCTTCGACGGTGACAAGACCGCCAAGGCCAAGCGCATTGGCGAGCTCGTCGCAGAGCGCGCCAAGAGCGCCGGCGTTGAAGCCGTGGTCTTCGACCGCGGCGGTAACAAGTACCACGGCCGCGTGGCCGCGGTCGCCGATGGTGCACGCGAAGGAGGGCTGGCGCTGTGAGTGAAGAGAACAACCAGAAGGACACTCAGGTGAGCGAAACTGCAACGCAGGCACCCGAGGCCAACGAAACCCAGAACTCCAACGACCGTGGCCGTGGCCGCGGCGAGGGTCGTGGCCGCGGCGAGGGCCGCGGTCGCGGTGAGGGCCGTGGCCGTCGCGACAACCGCAAGCAGGAAGAGGACAAGGACAAGTTCCTCGAGCGCGTCGTCTCCATCAACCGCGTCTCCAAGGTCGTCAAGGGCGGCCGTCGCTTCAGCTTCACCGCGCTTGTCGTGGTGGGTGACGGCAACGGTTTGGTCGGCGTCGGCTACGGCAAGGCCAAGGAAGTTCCCGCGGCCATCGCCAAGGGCGTCGAGGAAGCGAAGAAGTCCTTCTTCCGCGTTCCCCGCGTCGGCACCACCATCCCGCACCGCGTGCAGGGTGAAGCCGCCGCAGGCGTTGTGCTCCTGATCCCGGCCTCCGAGGGTACCGGCGTGATCGCCGGTGGTCCGGTCCGCGCCGTGCTCGAGTGCGCCGGTATCCACGACGTGCTGTCCAAGTCCATGGGCTCCACGAACCAGATCAACATGGTGCACGGCACCATCGAGGCTCTGAAGGGCCTCGAGGAGCCCGCAGCCGTTGCCGCACGTCGTGGGATGTCCCTCGACGAGGTTGCTCCGGCCGCCATGGTGCGCAAGTTGCAGAACACGAAGGCAGGTGCATGAGCATGAGCATCTCGGCTACCCCGAAGAACCTGCAGCCAAGCAATGCCAAGCTGTCCATCACCCAGGTCAAGGGCCTGGTCGGCACCAAGCAGTTCCAGCGCGACACCGTTCGCTCCCTGGGCCTGAAGCGCATCGGCCACACGGTCGAGCGCAGTGCTGACGCAGTCACGGTGGGCATGATCAACAAGGTCAAGCACCTTGTCTCGGTCGAGGAGGCCAAGTGACCATGAGCGAGAGAAAAGAACACGCGCTGAAGGTACACCACCTTCGTCCGGCCCCCGGTGCCAAGACCGCAAAGACCCGTGTGGGTCGCGGTGAGGCTTCCAAGGGTAAGACTGCCGGTCGCGGCACCAAGGGCACCAAGGCCCGTTACCAGGTGAAGGCCGGCTTCGCAGGCGGTCAGCTGCCTTTGCAGATGCGTCTGCCGAAGCTCCGCGGCTTCACCAACCCGTTCCGCGTCGAGTTCCAGGTCGTGAACCTGGACAAGATCTCGGAGCTGTTCCCCGAGGGTGGCGACGTCACCGTCGAGGCACTGGTTGCCAAGGGTGCAGTGCGCAAGAACCAGCCCGTGAAGGTGCTGGGCCAGGGCGAGCTCTCCGTCAAGGTGGACGTGAAGGTCAACGCCTTCTCCAAGTCTGCACTTGAGAAGATCTCCGCAGCTGGCGGGTCCGCAGAGACCCTCTGACGTTTAGACGTCCACTGACTTGGGCCCCTTCCCGGTTAAAGCCGGGAAGGGGCCCATTTCTTGTTTCTCGGCAGCAGATGTATTATCAGGGCATTACTGTGCCTTTTGGCCGATGACGTGTGTCGGCGTTATGGCACACGTCACCCTTTTCATTCTTCTGCCCAGAAATGCCTATGCCTTCTCTTGCCCTCCTGTCGTCGAACAACGATCGTAGAACACCTACGGCTCCCCGGCGGCGTCCCCTCCGAGCAACGCTCAACCTTGCCACGGCGCTGGCAGTGGCTTTCGGATCCAGCCTGCTGGTTCCGGGCGTCGCGAGCGCCGACGCAGCGCCCTCGTCGCCCGTCTCCGGCATCACGGTGTATACCGGCAAGACGACGACGCCGATCCGCATCAGCACCCGGACTGTCGTGACTACCAAGAAGTTGCCGATCAAGGCAACCTGCTCCACCCGTGCAAAGACGCTGAAGAGCATTCCGAAGAATATGGCTCTCACTACGTCCTACACCACTAAGGTGGGCTGCTATCGGGTGAGCTATTCCGGCAAGTCCGGGTGGATTGCCAAGTCCGGGATCAAGGCGATCAAACAGGTGAGCCTGACAAAGCGGACCTTGGTGTTGCGTAAGGCCACGGCCCTACGTTCGGCCTGTGCAGTGAAGGCGCCGTCGTTGCGGACCGTGCCCAAGGGAGCGGTGTTGACGACGTCTGCCACAACGAACCTTGGTTGTTACAAGGTGTCCTACTCGGGCAAAACCGGCTGGATTGCCAAGTCAGATGCGGCAACGGTGACGGTGGCTGCCAAAAAGTATCCGAAATTCTCGAACCCGGCTTTGAACGCGAAGCTGAGGTGGAATGGTCCCTCCGTGGATCAGGCCAAGGCCGTACTTTCCGCCCACCGCGGTGGGGCACGCGACGGCGGGGGAGCGCAACCGCAGACACTGAATGCCTTCCACGAAACCCTGAACCACGGTGTGACCGACCTTGAGTTCGACATCCGGTTCACCAAGGATGACGTGGCTGTGGTGACGCACGACGCGACCTCGGCGTGCGCTCCAACGGGTGTCCAGAACGTCACCTTCGAGGACCTGGTGGCGGCGAACCATTCCGAGGAGACTACGGCCGGTTGTGGACTCACGCTGGAGGATCTAATTGGCTTGGCCAAGGACTGGGAACGCACTCATGGGCAACCTGTGTTTCTCCGAGCGGAAACCAAGACCTACTCGGGGCAACCGGTCGAGTCGCAACGGGAGTACGCCCGGCGATTGGCCCAGCTGGCAGTGAACTCGGAGATCAAGGACCACTTCGTTCTGGCGTCCTTCAATCTGGACAACCTGAAGGAATTCAAGCGTGTTGACCCGGAATTGTTCACGCAGGCTCTCGTGACGCGTCCGGCGCCGAGTACTATCCTGGCTGCCGCGGCGGCCGGTGCCGACGAGTACAGCTATTCGGCCTCTCCCGGTGCTGGCGGTAGTAGGTGGCTCAATGAGTTCGTTCACCGCAACGGGATGCAGGCTACGACATGGTTCGGTAGTGTGGGCTTCAATGCTCCGGTCTTCGCTAAGCAACTGAGTCAGGGAGCGGACAAGATCATCGTCGATTGGCCAGACAGGGTGGCCGGTGCGATCTCCAGCCATACATGCCAGCCCGTGTGGAAGGACACCAAAAACGTCACCCTCTGGACCGGGACTCTCAAACCCGGACAGGCAGTCTCCCCGAAGGTTCTCGGTTCCGTTGCCGGGCAACCAAAACTCGGAGGACTAGAGAACGCTACTGTGCGAGTCACGCTGGATTCGGCCGCTACTTCAGCCGGCGTGCAGATCACACCCTCGGGATCGGCTGCGGCGCAGGACCGGGCCTCACTTCAGCGCACAGGAGACAAGGTTTGGGAGGCCGCTGGCGTGCCTGGTCAGGACGGCAGGATTCAGGTGGCCTCAGACGCCAAGGTGGCGCAGCGCCTCAGCCTGCAGATCACCGGATACACGGAGAACACCTGCCGTGCAAAGTAGGTTTTCCGGCCGCGTACAGCCTGAAAAGTTCCAGAAAGTAGCTGAGAGTGTGACCCGGATTGCGGCGGCCAAGCGCAGGGAGGTTAGACTTCCCTAGGTTGCGTATGTGCGTGTCACGTCGTAGCAAACCATTTACGTGCAAGGAGATTGTGTGTTCAGCGCCATCGGGCGGGTCTTCAAGACCCCCGACCTGAGACGGAAGTTGCTCTTCACCCTCGGGATCATCGTCATCTATCGGATCGGCGTGTTCATTCCCGCGCCAGGCGTGGACCTGGATGCAGTGCACCAGTGCATGGCCATGGGCACCACCACCGGAGGCGCCTACGACTTCGTGAACATGTTCTCCGGCGGTGCACTGTTGCAGGTCTCCGTGCTTGCCATGGGCGTGATGCCGTATATCACGGCGTCCATCATCGTGCAGCTATTGCGTGTCGTGGTCCCGAAGTTCGAGGAACTGCACAAGGAAGGCCAGGCCGGCCAGTCCAAGATCACGCAGTACACGCGCTACCTGACCATCGCGCTCGGCCTGTTGCAGGCCACCACGCTGGTGACCATGGCCAACACCGGCCAGCTCTTCCAGGGCTGCGCGCTGGAGATCATCCCGGATGACTCGCTCTTCACGATCCTCACCATCATCGTGGTCCTGACCGCAGGCACCATGCTCATCATGTGGCTGGGCGAGAGCGTGACCGAGAAGGGCGTCGGCAATGGCATGTCCCTGCTGATCTTTGTCTCCATCGCCGCCGGCTTCCCGAGCTCCATGATGAGCATCCTGCAGGACAAGGGCGTCTGGACCTTCGTCATGGTCCTCATCGTGGGTCTGATCATCCTGGGCCTTGTGGTCTTTGTTGAGCAGTCCCAGCGCCGCGTCCCCGTGCAGTACGCCAAGCGGACCATCGGACGCCGGACCGTTGGAGGCACCTCCACGTACATCCCGATCAAGGTCAACATGGCCGGCGTGATCCCCGTGATCTTCGCTTCCTCACTGCTGGCGCTGCCGCAGATGTTGGTCTCGTTCTCCGCCGGATCCAACAACGAACTCAAGCCGTGGGCTGAGTGGATCCAGAACAACCTGGCAGGCCAGGACGCGCCGCTGCACATGTTGGCCTACGTCCTGCTGACCTTCGGCTTCACCTACTTCTACGTGTCCATCACCTTCAACCCAGTTGAGGTTGCCGATGACATGAAGAAGTACGGCGGATTCGTCCCCGGCATCCGCGCTGGAGCCCCCACCGCCAAGTACCTGGGCTTTGTCTCCTCCAGGATCACTTTTGCCGGTGCCGTCTATCTCGCGGTGATCGCTCTGATCCCCGTCGTGGCGTTCGTCCTGCTCAACGCCAACCAGAACTTCCCGTTCGGCGGGACCAGCCTGCTGATCATGGTCGGCGTGGGTCTCGAGACCGTGAAGCAGATCAATGCTCAGATGCAACAGCGACACTATGAAGGGCTTCTTCGATGACACGTCTTCTGATCGTCGGCCCCCCCGGTTCCGGTAAGGGAACGCAGGCCTCCCGTATCACCTCCGCGCTCAGCGTGGTGGCGATCTCCACGGGTGACATCTTCCGCGCCAACGTCAAGGAATTGACCCCGCTCGGCGTCGAAGCCAAGAAGTACATGGATGCAGGCGACTACGTGCCAGACTCCGTCACCAACGCCATGGTTCGCGACCGCCTGGCGCAGGACGACGTCGCCAACGGCTTCCTGTTGGACGGCTATCCCCGCACCCTGGCTCAGGTGGATGAACTCGATGACATCCTGAAAAGCAACGGTGAAAACCTCGACGCAGTCATCCTGCTGACGGCCGACGAGGGCGAACTCGTGGCACGTCTGCTCAAGCGGGCACAGATCGAAGGCCGTGCGGATGACACGGAGGACGTCATCCGCCATCGCCTTGGGGTCTACCGTGAGCAGACCGAGGACGTTGTCAACGCTTATCGGGAGCGCGGCCTGGTCCGTGAGGTAGACGGACTGGGAGAACTGGAATCCGTGACCGAACGGATTCTGGCCTCTCTGGCCTGACAAGTTTCGCGTGTGGCGGCCTCCACCCTTGAATGTCCGGTGAACGGACCAGGGTGGGGGCCGCCCTCGTCGTAGGTCGACTTAGCTATTCACTATCTGCTTGGGAGTAGAACCATGGGATTCGAACGTATCGAGTACAAGCACCCTGCGGAAATGCAGCGTATGCAAGAAGCCGGTCTGGTTCTCGCGGAGGCGCTGGACCGCACCATCGCTGCCGCCCGGCCAGGGTGCACCACCAAGGATCTCGACGACGTCTTCGCCGGTGTTCTTGCTGAGCGTGGCGCCACCAGCAACTTCCTGGGTTATTACGACTTCCCGGCCACCATTTGCACGTCCGTCAACGACGAAGTGGTCCACGGAATCCCAGGGGACCGAGTGCTGGAAGACGGTGACGTGCTCAGCATCGACGGCGGCGCCGTCATCGACGGGTGGCATGCCGACTCTGCCCGCACGGTGATCCTCGGTACGGCGGATCCAGCCGACCAACGACTCTCCGAGATCACGGAAGAGTCGATGTGGGCCGGAATTGCCGCCATCGACGGCGCCCGGCACGTCGGTGAGATCGGCAACGCGATCGACGACTTCGTGACGGAGCAAACGGGGGAGCCCCTAGGAATCTTGGAGGACTACGTGGGTCACGGCATCGGCTCCGAGATGCACATGGCACCGGACGTTCTCAACTACCGCTCCGGACACAAGGGCCCCAGGATCAAGCCGGGTATGGCGTTGGCCGTGGAACCGATGTTGGTCCGCGGCGGGCTGGAAACCCGGACCCTTGAGGATGATTGGACGGTGGTCACCGAAGACGGCGCCCGGGCAGCCCATTGGGAACACACCGTCCTCATTCACCAGGCAGGTATCTGGGTGTCAACCGCCGTAGACGGCGGGGCATCGCGCTTGGCGCGCTACGGTGTGACGCCGTCCCCGCTGCGCTGAACCCGAACGTCACCGTCTGGATTTGCCGTCAGCGGCAAGATGTGAGGGACGTCGCGCGCCAATAGGATTTCCTCAGCGACGCTTTGGGCTGTATGCTTAATCGTTGGTTGTCTCCGAAGCTTCTCCTGCGCACCCGAAACCGGATGCCTAAGGCCAGGAGCAACCACATCATCTGAACACACTCCGGGGCATCCAGTCCCGGCCGACAGGTTAGCGGAAGGTATATGGCGAAGAAAGAAGGCGTCATCGAGCTGGAGGGCACCGTCACGGAGGCCCTGCCGAACGCGATGTTCCGCGTGAAGCTCCAGAACGAGCACGTCGTGCTCGCCACCATCTCAGGAAAGATGCGGCAGCACTACATTCGTATCCTCCCCGAGGACCGGGTCGTCGTCGAACTGACGCCGTACGACCTCAACCGAGGACGCATCGTCTACCGCTACAAGTGAGTTGAGGTTCGGTAGCCCAACCCGGGATACCGAGCACACAAGGTGATGCACCTTAAAGACATCCACGTCAACACGAAGGAATGCGTACCGTGAAGGTCAATCCGAGCGTGAAGCCGATCTGCGACAAGTGCAAGGTCATTCGTCGTAACGGCCGCGTCATGGTGATCTGCGAGAACCCGCGGCACAAGCAGCGCCAGGGCTGATTCCCTCCTCAACAGAGGGTCGCACCACACGCCAGAATCACATACCGGCAGTTCCGTTCCCGTCAGGGAACACACCCCCGGATCAAGGGGCCGGGGACTCACGTCGTCAAGACATGAGACACGAACTGCCCCACACCTCTTGAACTCGAAGACAGGAAGACAACCGAAATGGCTCGTCTCGCTGGTGTCGACATCCCGCGCGAAAAGCGCGTGATCATCGCACTCACCTACATCTACGGCGTGGGCAAGACCCGTGCTGAGGAGACCATCGCCGCTACCGGGATTAGCCCGGATACCCGCGTCAAGGACCTCACTGACGACGAACTCGTCCAGCTGCGTGACTACATCGAAGGCAACTTCAAGGTTGAGGGTGACCTTCGCCGTGAAGTGGCCGCCGACATCCGCCGCAAGGTGGAGATCGGCTCCTACCAGGGCCTGCGCCACCGTAAGGGCCTCCCCGTCCACGGACAGCGCACCAAGACCAACGCTCGTACCCGCAAGGGTCCCAAGCAGACCGTCGCCGGCAAGAAGAAGGCCCGCTGATTTTCAGCGGATCTGATCTCTAAGAACTCAAGGTAGGAGAAACACATGCCCCCCAAGGCACGTACCGCGGTTCGCAAGCCGCGTCGCAAGGACAAGAAGAATATCGCCCAGGGTCAGGCTCACATCAAGTCGACCTTCAACAACACCATCGTTTCCATCACGGATCCGACCGGTGCTGTGATCTCCTGGGCTTCCGCAGGCCAGGTTGGCTTCAAGGGCTCCCGTAAGTCCACCCCTTACGCTGCGCAGATGGCTGCAGAGCAGGCTGCGAAGCAGGCTCAGGACCACGGCATGCGCAAGGTTGACGTGTTCGTCAAGGGCCCGGGCTCGGGCCGCGAGACCGCGATCCGTTCCCTCCAGGCCGCTGGCCTCGAGGTTGGGACGATCCAGGACGTCACCCCCAGCGCTCACAACGGCTGCCGCCCGCCGAAGCGTCGTCGCGTCTGATGCGCGTCCATGTGTTCGGGTGATCCGGTCCTCGTGACAGGCACCCGAACACTCAAGGGACCACAATCTACGGTCCCCTTGTCCTCATCCGAGTCCAACGGCTCGGATGAGGACGTCGACCAAGTCACCCTGTGTTGCGTCATATAGCGGACGCTCGCTGAAAGGACCCCATCAGTGCTCATTGCACAGCGCCCGACCCTGACCGAAGAGTCCGTCGCCGCAAACCGCTCCCGGTTCACCATCGAACCGTTGGAACCCGGTTTCGGCTACACGATCGGCAACTCCCTGCGTCGTACCCTGCTGTCCTCCATCCCCGGTGCCGCTGTGACCAGCGTTCGCATCGACGGAGTTCTGCACGAGTTCACCACGGTGCCCGGCGTGAAGGAGGACGTCACTGAGATCGTCCTCAACGTCAAGCAGCTCTCCGTCTCCTCGGAGCACGATGAGCCGGTCGTCGCCTACCTGCGCAAGCAGGGCCCTGGCGTCGTCACCGCCGCGGATATCACGCCGCCGGCGGGTGTGGAGATCCACAACCGTGACCTGCACCTGGCCACGCTCAATGAGAACGGCAAGTTCGACATGGAGCTGACCATCGAGCGTGGACGCGGTTATGTGTCCGCCGCTCAGAACAAGAGTGCTGACGCAGAGATCGGTCGTATCCCGGTGGATTCGATCTACTCGCCTGTCATGAAGGTGACCTTCCGCGTCGACGCCACCCGTGTTGAGCAGCGCACCGACTTCGACAAGCTGGTGCTTGACGTCGAGACCAAGGAGTCCACGACTCCTCGCGACGCACTCGCCAGTGCAGGTACCACCTTGGTGGGCCTGTTCGGTCTTGCCGAAGAGCTCAACCCGGAGGCCGAGGGTATCGAGATCGGTCCGTCCCCGGCGGATGCTCAGATCGCAGCAGATCTGCAGCAGCCCATCGAGGAACTGGATCTCACCGTCCGTTCTTACAACTGCCTCAAGCGCGAGGGCATCCACTCCGTGGGTGAGCTCGTAGCTCGTTCCGAGGCCGACTTGATGGACATTCGTAACTTCGGTGCGAAGTCCATTGACGAGGTCAAGGAGAAGCTGCAGGAACTCGGCTTGTCCCTCAAGGATTCCCCGGCCGGCTACGACCTCTCCGCCCACGTCGGTTCCGACGTGGACGACGAGGATTTCGAAGCCTGAGTCGACTCAATAACTTATTCCTTCATTCCCTCGACTCCCGGATCGTCGTCCGGGTAAGCGGGGGATCCCCCTAGGAGAACATTCCAATGCCTACCCCCACCAAGGGTCCCCGCCTCGGAGGCAGCCCGGCACACGAGCGCCTCATGCTCGCCAACCTCTCGGGCCAGCTGTTCGAGCACGGTCGCATCACCACCACGGTGACCAAGGCCAAGCGCCTTCGTCCGTTCGCCGAGCGCCTGATCACCATCGCCAAGCGCGGAGACCTCGCCTCCCGTCGTCGTGTGCAGGGCGTTCTGGCGCCCCGTTCCGCAACGAACAAGGGCATCGTCTACAAGCTGATGGCCGAGATCGCTCCGCAGATGGCAGAGCGCAACGGCGGTTACACCCGCATCACCAAGATCGGCACCCGCCCCGGCGACAACGCCCCGATGGCAGTGATCGAGCTCGTCAACGAGCCCGTTTCCGCCAAGCAGGCCGTCGTCAAGGAGGCCGAAAAGGCCGCCGAGGTCGCTGCTCCTGAGGCAGAGTCCACCGAGAACTGATTCTCGTAGCTGAGCCGCTCAAGCGCATAAGGGGCCCCGGAACCGTTCGGTTCCGGGGCCCCTTTGGCGCACCCGGACCCATCAAGCGGTGTGGCGGCACATCCGTCGGTACGGGTACGCCGATCTACACCGACGCACGTGCATCGATACCGACGCGTGTGCATCGGGACCTCACCATCACTGGATAGCATGATGGGGTGAGCTCCGTACGTTTAGCGTTGACCCTCGCCTACGACGGCACCGACTTTCACGGTTGGGCCAGACAACCAGGGCACCCCAGTGTCCAGCAATGCCTCGAGGAAGCACTCTTCACCATCACCCGAGAGCAGTTCAGCGTGGTCGTGGCGGGCCGCACGGACGCCGGGGTGCATGCCCGCGGCCAGGTCATCCACCTGGACTTAAGCGAATCGGCGCAGGAGAAACTCAGGGTGAAGGACGGAGCCTCATCGCTGGAGAAGACGCTGGGCAGGCGCCTCAACGCCGTGCTTCGTCGCAGCGCTGCAGGAGCCATCAGGATCCGCGAAGTCCGCCGCGTCCCCTCCGGGTTCGACGCGCGTTTCTCTGCTCTCTGGCGCTCATACACCTACACGGTCAATGACCGTAGAGAGAACTGGGACCCGCTGCGCCGCCGAGACGTGCTGTTCCTGGAAACCCCACTCGACGTGCCCGCCATGAAAGCCGAGGCCCTGTCCCTGCTCGGCCTGCACGACTTCCTCAGCTACTGCAAACCACGAGCGGAAGCCACAACCATCCGCGAGCTGCAGGCAGCCGACGTCAGACGCGACGGCGACCTTGTCACCATCCACTTGCGTGCAGACGCCTTCTGTCACCACATGGTCAGAACCATCGTCGGTGCACTCATCGGGGTCGGCAGTGGGAAGCAAGCACCGGGCTGGGCTCGGCAGCGTCTGGACGCGCGCGTGCGCGATGCCTCCACCCGAATGGTGGCCGGCCATGCCCTGGTCCTCGAGGAAGTCGGCTACCCGGATGACCAGGAGGTTGCGCTGCGCGCCGTGTCCACCCGCGCCAGGCGCACGGACGACGCAACCGACTGATCCACCGTCGGCCCTCACCGCCCGCGGTGAGCAGGAGCACCCTCCTCCCGCCTTGGCCGCACCGGCAGGCATCAGGTAGCATTGTCTGTTGTTGTGCATGTGCGTGTCCGACACCACCTATCCGCGTGACGGCCCGGTTGCAGGGCCACTGGTCTGCGGGTAAAGCGGACTCATGACGCCACACCACCTTCGCCGTCCTCACCGGCACCAAGTGGAGTGAATGCAACGACACCACCACGGCGTCTGACTCAAGCGGAATCTCACACCCGCAAGAATCACGACGTCTGACCAGTACAAGTCAACGAAGGCATATACACAGTGCGTACGTACACTCCGAAGGCTGAAGACGCGAACCGCCAGTGGCACATCATTGATGCCACTGACATCGTGCTCGGTCGCCTCGCCAGCCAGACCGCAACCCTGCTGCGTGGCAAGCACAAGCCGACTTTCGCCCCCCACGTGGACATGGGCGATTTCGTCATCATCATCAACGCCGAGAAGGTCGCCCTCACCGGCGCCAAGCTCGAGCAGAAGCGCGCCTACCGCCACACCGGTTTCCCGGGTGGCCTCCGCAGCGTGAACTACGCCGAACTGCTGGAGAAGAACCCCGTTCTCGCCGTGCAGAAGGCCGTCAAGGGCATGCTGCCCAAGAACTCGTTGGCTGCCCAGCAGCTCTCGAAGCTGAAGGTCTTCCGCGGTGCTGAGCACCCGCACGCAGCCCAGCAGCCCTCGACCTACGAGATCTCGCAGGTCTCCCAGTAATCCTGGGCCACCCCCCAACTCAAGAAGAAGACTTCCAAGGAGAAAAAGTGGCTCAGAACGAAGAGCTCCTCGAGGAAACCCCCTCGACCTACACCACCGAGTCGTCCGCGACCGCCGCAGGCGCCCCCGCCGTCGAGCGCAACCTGACCGTCCCCGGTGCAGCCGTCGGCCGCCGCAAGGAAGCTGTCGCCCGCGTGCGCATCATCCCCGGCTCCGGCAACTGGACCATCAACGGCCGTGCACTCGCCGAGTACTTCCCCAACAAGCTGCACCAGCAAGAGGTCAACGACCCCTTCAAGCTGCTTGAACTGGACGGCGCCTACGACGTCATCGCCCGCATCCACGGCGGTGGCCCCTCCGGCCAGGCCGGCGCACTGCGCCTCGGCATCGCACGCGCCCTCAACGAGGTCGACCGCGAGAACAACCGTCCCGCCCTCAAGAAGGCAGGCTTCCTGACTCGCGACGCACGCGTCATCGAGCGCAAGAAGGCCGGCCTCAAGAAGGCACGCAAGGCCCCGCAGTATTCAAAGCGCTGATCGCAGCGACTTCTTCGCAAGGCC
The DNA here is from genome assembly GCA_052108535.1 of Galactobacter sp. Taxonomy (GTDB): domain Bacteria; phylum Actinomycetota; class Actinomycetes; order Actinomycetales; family Micrococcaceae; genus Galactobacter. The sequence continues at coordinate 25,670 of JBQDZM010000011.1, forward strand.
CGCCCTGGTTCAACCAGGGCGGGCCTTCGTCGTTCTCCCGTGCCACGAGCCGGGATCTCACCTCAGAGCCGGCCTTACCCTGGCTCCACAGTGAGAACCTGGCTCTACGGCGTAAGACCAGCACTGCGGTGCAGGACGCGGTGACACGACGCGGTGGCCGGGACGTGGCGAACGGCCGTCTAGAATGGGCACATTATGGCAAGACTTTTCGGCACCGACGGCGTACGCGGCAAAGCAAACGATCTGCTCACCCCCGAGCTCTCCATGGGTCTGGCACAAGCCGGCGCCCAGGTTCTCGGCTTCAACGACGTTGAGGTGGGGCACCGTCCCGTCGCCGTGGTCGCTAAGGACCCCAGGATCTCCGGCGACTTCATTTCAGCAGCCATCGAAGCTGGGCTCGCAGGCTCCGGTGTGGATGTGTATGACGCGGGAACCGTACCCACACCTGCAGCCGCCTTCCTCGTGGCTGACCTCGGTGCAGACTTCGGTGTGATGATTTCCGCCTCGCACAACCCTGCGCCAGACAATGGCATCAAATTCCTAGCCCGCGGCGGCCAGAAGCTCGATGACTCCATCGAGGATGCCATCGAAACCCACCTGAATCGGGACGAACCCTTGCGTCCCTTGGCTGGCGACGTTGGCCGGATCCGACGGTTTTCCGACGCGGAGGACCGCTATGTGGTCCACCTGCTGCAGACTCTGCCGCACCGCCTCGAGGGGCTCAAAGTCGTGATCGACGGCGCCCATGGTGCGGCTGCTGGTTGTTCGCCGGACGCCTTCAAGGCGGCTGGCGCAGACGTGATCGTGATCGGTGCCAACCCTGACGGCATGAACATCAACGACGGCTACGGCTCAACTCACCTGGAGAAGCTCCAGGCGGCTGTCCTTGAGCACGGGGCGGACCTGGGCGTGGCTCACGACGGAGATGCGGACCGCTGCCTGACGGTGGACGCTGAGGGAACCATCGTGGACGGTGACAAGGAAATGGCGATCATGGCCCTGGCCATGAAGGAGGCCGGGAGACTCAAGGACGACACCTTGGTCGTTACCGTGATGTCCAACCTTGGCTTGAAGATCGCCATGAAGGAGAACGGCATCAACGTCGTGGAGACCGGCGTCGGCGACCGCTACGTGCTGGAGGCCATGCGGGCCGGGGGTTACAACCTGGGTGGAGAGCAGTCCGGGCACGTCATCATGGCGGACCACGCCACCACGGGGGACGGTGTGCTCACAGGCCTGCAGATTGCCTCACGGATGGCGGCGACGGGGAAGAGCCTCAAGGAGCTGGGCTCGGTTGTGAAGGTGCTGCCGCAGGTGCTCATCAACGTGCGCGGTGTGGACAAGCATGCGGCGGACACGAACGAGGCCGTGCTGGCTGCGGTCCGGGCTGAGGAAACGGCTCTGGGGGAGACCGGCCGCGTCCTGCTGCGCCCCTCGGGCACCGAACCGGTGGTCCGCGTGATGGTGGAGGCTGGGGACAAACCCACGTCGGAGGCGGTGGCTCGTCGCCTGGCACAGGTGGTGCAGACGGAGCTGGCACTGGCCTAAGCCAAATTCGTTGAACTGCAGACGTGAGGAGGGGCCGGTACCTGACGGTACCGGCCCCTCCTCACGTCTGAATAGATCTGACGGGAAACCGCGGGCTCAGGCGCGCGGGCTGCCCTTCTGCAGGGCGTCACGGATGTCGGTGAGCAGTTCGATCTGCGGATCGGGGGTCTCGGCATCCGGGTCGATGCCTGCCTTGATGGCCTTGCGACGGGCCATCTTGTTCATGGGCACCACGAGGGCGAAGTAGACGGCCGCCGCGATGAGCAGGAAGTTGACGATGGCGGTGAGCAGGACGCCAATCTTGATGTCGCCGAAGGCCAGCCAGTCGTCGAACTTTGGCGCGCCGAAGACCTCGGCGATCGCCGGCATGAGCACGTTGTTGACGAGAGCGTCGATGACCTTGCCGAAGGCTGCACCGATGATGACACCGACAGCGAGATCGATCACGCTGCCGCGGGAGATGAATTCCTTGAATCCTTTGAGCATGCGCTACATCTTAGGGCTCCACAATGGTGATTGGGAGTCCTCAGGATAAAGAGTTTCGTGACTCTGGTAACAGTTCGGTATTAGACACCTATAGTTTACGTAGCAGCATCCGGTGGACGGAATGATCCGCATCCTTGGTGAGTAGCAGCCGTGCGCGGCCACGCGTGGGACGGACGTTCTCACGAAGGTTGGGGAGGTTGATGCGCTGCCAGATATCGGCTGCGGTTTCCTCGGCTTGGCTATCGCTCAACGATGAATAGCGGTGAAAGTAACTCGCCGGATCGGCAAATGCTCCGGAACGCAGCCGTATGAATCGCTCCACATACCAGCGGGCGATGTCCTTGGTCCTGGCATCCACGTAGATGGAGAAGTCGAAGAAGTCACTTAACGACAAACCGACGGTACCGTCGGCGCGTCGGGTGGCCGGGGCCAACACATTCAGCCCCTCCACGATGAGCACATCCGGGCGGTCCACGACCACGTGGTCATCTTTGAGGATGTCGTAGGTCAGGTGCGAGTACTTGGGAGCCACCACCTCCGGCAGGCCGGACTTCACCGCTGTGATGAAGCGGAGGAGGGAGCGCTGGTCATAGGATTCCGGGAATCCCTTACGGTCCAGGATGCCCCGGCGGATCAGCTCCTCATTCGGGAAGAGGAAGCCATCGGTGGTGACCAGATCAACTTTGGGCATCCCGGGCCAACGCCGCAGAAGCTCCTGCAACACGCGGGCGGTGGTGGACTTGCCCACGGCGACCGATCCTGCGACTCCGATCACGAAGGGGGTTCGGCGGGTGGTCTCGCCCAGGAACCGTGATGTGGCCGAGTGCAGCTGGCCTGTGCCCTCCACGTACAGGGATAACAACCGGGATAGGGGTAGATAGACCTCTGCGACCTCGTCGAGGTCTAGCCGTTCACCCAGACCTGCGAGTCGGACCACGTCGGCTGCGTTGAGTGGCTGTTCAAGTTGATCAGCCAAGCGGGACCACGCCTCGCGGCCCAACTCAACGAAGGGGGTCGAGGCGGGCAGGGTCTGGAGTTGGCGGGTTGCAGGAGACCTGGTCACGGGCGTTATTGTCCTCGCTGCGCACTGCTGGGGACAAATCTGGCGGCTGGGCGGTGTTGGCACCGAGTTCTTCGAAACGACCAGTAAACTGTCACGCATGTGTGGAATTGTCGGATATGCCGGTCTGCCGGCTGCCCAGGGGGGCCACGAGGCCCTCGACGTGATCATGGAGGGCCTGCGCAGGCTCGAATACCGCGGATATGACTCCGCTGGTGTAGCCGTGGTGCCCACCGACCAGGTCGGAGCGCCTGGTATCGAGTGGCGTAAGAAGGCAGGCAAGCTCTCCAACCTTGCAGCAGAGATCGAGGCGAACCCTCTGCCGCAGGCCTCGACCGGTATCGGCCACACGCGTTGGGCCACCCACGGTGGGCCAACCGATGTGAATGCGCACCCGCACGTGGTGGCAGACGGCCGCCTCGCGGTGATCCACAACGGCATCATCGAAAACTTCGCCCCGTTGAAGGCCGCGCTGACGGCCAAGGGACACACCTTCCTCTCCGAGACTGATACCGAGGTCGCCGCGACCCTGCTTGGCGACGTCTACGAGTCCGAGGCAGAGCAGGATCTGACCCGGGCCCTGCAGCTGACCTCGTCCCGGCTCGAGGGTGCCTTCACGTTGCTCGCAGTGCACGTGGACCACCCCGGCGTCGTCGTGGCCTCCCGGCGTAATTCCCCGCTGGTGGTTGGACTCGGTGACGGCGAGAACTTCCTGGGTTCCGACGTCTCCGGATTCATCGACTACACCCGCCGCGCCGTGGAACTGGAACAGGACCAGGTCGTCACGATCACCCCCGTCAGCTACGCGGTCACCGATTTCGACGGGAACCCTGCCCAGGGCAAGGAATTCACCGTGGACTGGGACGCAGCCGCAGCAGAAAAGGGCGGCTACCCCTCCTTCATGGTCAAGGAGATCCACGACCAGCCGCAGGCCGTGGCGGAGACCCTGCTTGGCCGTATCGGCACGGACGGCAAGCTGGTCCTCGACGAGCTGCGCATCGACCTCGACGAGCTCAAAGCCATTGACAAGATCATTGTGCTGGCCTGTGGCACGTCGGCCTATGCGGCCCACGTCGCCAAGTACGCGATCGAGCATTGGTGCCGCATCCCGGTGGAGGTGGAACTCTCCCATGAGTTCCGTTACCGGGACCCGATCGTCAACCCGAACACCCTGGTCGTCACGATCTCCCAGTCCGGCGAGACCATGGACACCCTGATGGCCATGCGTTACGCCAAGGAGCAGGGCGCCCGCACGCTGTCGATCTGCAACTCCAACGGGTCCTCCATCCCGCGCGAATCCGACGCCGTGCTGTACACGCACGCAGGGCCGGAGATCGCGGTGGCCTCCACCAAGGCCTTCCTGGCGCAGATCGTCGCTGCGTACCTGTTGGGTCTGTATCTGGCGCAGCTGCGCGGCTCCCTCTACGCAGAGGAAATCAAGGACCTGCTCGCCGACCTGGCTGACATCCCCGCCAAGATCCAGGACGTCCTGGATCGGCAGGACGAGATCATCGACCTGGCGAGGTCCATGGCCAACGCCACCTCCGTGCTCTTCCTGGGCCGTCACGTGGGTTACCCCGTGGCCCTCGAAGGCGCACTGAAGCTCAAGGAGATCGCCTACATCCATGCGGAGGGCTTCGCCGCAGGCGAGCTCAAGCACGGTCCCATCGCGCTGATCGAGGATGGCCAGCCGGTGTTCGTGGTGGTCCCCTCCCCGCGTGGTCGCCACTCCATGCACTCCAAGGTGGTCTCTAACATCCAGGAGGTTCGCGCCCGTGGCGCCAAGACCCTGGTGATCGCTGAAGAAGGAGACGAGGCCGTCAAGGACTTCGCGGAGTGGGTGTTCTACGTCCCGGAGACCAAGACCCTGCTGATGCCCCTGCTGACGGTCCTCCCGCTGCAGATCTTCGCCTGCGCGCTGGCCGAGGCCAAGGGCCTCAACGTGGATCAGCCGCGGAACTTGGCGAAGTCCGTCACCGTGGAGTGACGACGGCCCGCGGCCTTGGCCGCGGGAACCCGCGACAATGCCCGACGGGGCCGTACCCACTTTCGTTGGGTACGGCCCCGTCGGGCATTGATGAAGTTCCGTCTACTCCCAGGTGGGGGCGTTGGGGACGTAGTCCCGCAGCCACGCGGTCAGGTCAGGTCCCAGGTCCTTGCGCTCGGCGGCGAGCTGGATGACGGCCTTTATGTAGGAGAGCTTGTCTCCGGTATCGAAGCGGCGGCCGCGGAAGACCACGGCAGTGACGCCGCCACCGTCGGCCGGGTCCATGGTGGCCAGCTCGAGCAGGGCGTCCGTCAGCTGGATCTCGTTGCCGCGGCCAGGCTCGGTGTGTTCCAGGACGTCGAACACGGCCGGGTGGAGGACGTAGCGGCCGATCACGGCGAGGTCAGACGGGGCCTCCTCGGGGGAGGGCTTCTCCACCATGGTGTTGACCTTGACATAATCCTCGCCCGGGATCTCGGTGACGTCTGCGCAACCGTAGGCGGAGATCTGAGAATGGGGGACCTCCATCAGCGCGATGACGGAGCCGCCGACTCGTTCCTGAACGTCCACCATGCGCTTGAGGAGATCGTCCTGCTCATGGATGAGGTCATCGCCCAACAGGACGGCGAAGGCGTCGTCGCCGACGTGGGCGCGGGCACGGAGAACGGCGTGCCCCAGGCCGCGGGGATCGCCCTGCCTGATGTAGTGGATGTCGCCCAGATTGGTGGCGTGTTGGACAGCCTTCAATTTGGTGGTGTCGCCCTTGTCTCGCAGCTGGGCCTCGAGATTGGGGATCCGGTCGAAATGGTCCTCGAGGGCGCGCTTGGAGCGGCCGGTCACCATGAGCAGGTCATCCAACCCGGAACGGACGGCTTCCTCCACGACGTACTGGATCGCGGGGATGTCGACGACCGGGAGCATCTCCTTGGGCATGGCCTTGGTGGCGGGGAGGAAACGCGTGCCAAGACCTGCCACCGGGAAGACGGCTTTCTTCACTTTGGAGTTCGTCATGAGGATATTCAAACATCTTCGTCTGTCAGCACGGTGAACGAAGGGAAACAAGCGGCTCCAGGTTGCGCGCTGAGGTGGCCTCGGTGACGAGTTCTCTCCGCGCTAGGCTGGTTGACGTGATCGTGGGAATCGGAGTGGACGTGGCCTCCTTGAGCAGGTTTGAGCGGAGGCTCACTCGGGTGCCGGCTTTGCGGGAGCGACTGTTCACCCCGGCCGAGCGAGAACTGCCGCTGCGTTCGCTCGCGGTGCGGTTCGCCGCAAAGGAAGCGGTGGCCAAGGCGTTGGGGGCGCCGGGGGACCTGCGTTGGCAGGATTGCGAGGTGCTCCGGGAGGAATCCGGTGCACCTCGACTGATCCTGACCGGTACCGTGGCGGCGCGAGCGGCCGCCGTGGGTGCGGCACGGTGGCACGTGAGCCTCTCCCACGACGGTGACTCGGCCATCGCCTTCGTGGTGGCCGAATCCGGTGATGAACCGACAACTTCCACGGACGGGGGGCGAGACCGATGAGAGCCGTCTGGCCCGGCTCCTCGGTAAGGAATGCGGAACGAACCGCGGTGTCGGCTGCGGCCGCCGCGGGAGACCCGGACCGGTACATGAGGTGGGCCGCCCACGGCCTCGCCACAGCCGTGCTGCGGCACCTGACCACGGGGGACACGCCCCCTACCGTCACGGCGGCGGGTGAGAACCACGGCAGGCGTCTCAACGCTGCAGGCATCGGCGTTGCGGGTGCTCGCATCGTGATCCTGGTCGGCCCGGGCGGTAACGGTGGGGACGGACTCTTCGCGGGGGCCCACTTGGCGGCGCGTGGAGCGGCCGTGACCGCCGTCCCGGTTGCGTCGCGCGTGCACCAACGCGGGTCGTTAGCCTTCACGGCGGCAGGCGGACGGATACACACGCTGGGTTCACCGGTTGCCCGCCGAGCCGTGACTGGTGCGGACGTGGTGATCGACGCTGGCTTCGGGACGGGTGCGCGCGGAGGGCTGCCCGCGGAACTCGCGGAGTACTGGCCCCACGCGGCATGGGTCGTGGCGGCCGACGCGCCCTCTGGGTTGGACACCGACACCGGGGAGGTGCTCGGGGACGGCTTCACACCCACCGCGGATACCACCATCACCTTCGGCGCACTCAAGACCGGCCTGTTCCTGGGACAGGGACGCGCACGGGCCGGCGCGGTCACCGAGGTCGCGATCCCGGGATTACTGGACCCGGAGGTTCTGGGACGGCTGGATTTCACGATCCTGGACGAGCACGACGCCTTCGACAGCGTGCTGTCAGCGACGCCGAACGACCATAAGTACTCCCGAGGGGTGCTTGGTCTGCTGGCTGGTTCCCCCGCCTACCCCGGAGCCGCGATCCTGGCGGCGCACGCCGCACTGGCCACAGGTGTCGGAATGCTCACCTCCTTCTCCCGTTCCACGGCGGCGACGCAACTCGCCGCCGCAGTCCCGGAGGCCGTGGTTCTTGACCGAAGCGCGCAGCCGGACGCTGCATCGTCGTCGCCGCAGGCCGCCAAGGTGTCCGCCTGGCTGCTGGGGCCCGGCCTCGGCGACGCCTCGGAGGATCTCGACGCCGCGACGGCGCTGCTCACCGGGCCAGGGGCGGCGGAGACGCCTCAGGTCGTGGACGCCTCCGCGCTCGCCGTCGTCCCACCGTCCTCGGCCGGGACGCGAGCATGGATCCTGACACCGCATGCCGGGGAACTGCGCGCACTGAGCTCCCGACTCGGGCTGGACCAGATCGATCCAGTCCGGGACCCGCTTGGCGCGGTCACCAGCGCCGCCGCAGCCCTGCGCTGCGTGGTGTTGTTGAAGGGACCGACCACGCTGATCGCGACCCCGGATGGGACCACGTTTGCGGCCTGTTCCGGTGGCCCAGAACTGGCGGTCGCCGGTGCCGGTGACACCCTCGCGGGGATCCTCGGCGCCCTCGTCGCGACCCATGCGTCACGGCTGCGGGGCACCGACAGCATCCTGTCGCAGCGGGACCTGGCCCGACTCGCAGCCTCCGCGGCCGTCCTGCATGGGCTCGCCGGGCGCCGGGCCATGCGCCATGGCGACCGGGGGGCGCGGCCGCTGGCCTCGGCTTTGGCTTCGATCCTGGCGGGCGGACCGCGCTGAGGCTTGGCCCAGTCCGAACCCGCCGCGGCAGTCGCAGGGCGGGGACCAGGCCCGACGGCGGTGCCGTCCGTGGCAGAATCGAAGTCCGTCCCGGGACCCGGGACCGCTCGAGACAGCTCGACCTGAAGGAGTGGATCCATCCGTGGCCATCACGTCCGGGGCAGGAAAGGCCTTCGACTTCGCCAAGGGCAACCTGGAGAAGCTGATCCGGATCCCGTTCTACGGGCTCGGTGCAGTGGCGGCCAAGCTGGTGCCGCGCTCGCCTCGGCAGTGGGTCTTCGGCTCCGGAGCCGGTGTGGGGCAGGGGGCCCTGGAGCTGTGGCGGGAGGTCGGCATCCGTGACCGACAAGCGCGGTCCACGTGGCTGACCCACTCGGAGCAGGAAGCCCACGACGCGGCCGCGCTGGGCCTGAGCAGCGTCCCGGCGCAGTCGTGGCGAGGTTTCGTCAGGACGCTGAGGGCCGGGAATGTCGTCATCACTCACGGTTTCGGCGACGTGAATCGTTACGCATCGTCCGGGGCCTTCGTGGTGCAGCTGTGGCACGGCGTCCCGCTGAAGCTCATCCAACTGGATTCGCCCGCCACCTTGAACCTTGGGCGTCGCGTTCCCGGTTTCGTGACCCGGTCGCTGCGTTCGGCCTATCGGCGTGCATCGCGCCGGATCGGTCTGTTCCCGGTGCCGTCCGCCCTGGTTGCGCAACGGGTTCGCACGGCGTTCGGGTTACCGTCCGCGAGTGTGGTGGTCACGGGTGATCCCCGTGACGAGGTGCTTCTGCGCGGGACCGCGTCCTCGCGCCGTGCAGACGCCCTCGATCTGCTCTCGGCGGCCGGAATGGACTGCACTCGGCAGGGAGTTCGTTTGGTGCTGATGGCTCCCACCTGGCGAGATGGGGAAGAGGATCCCAGCGTCCCGACTGAGGCGGAGGCCGATGCCCTGCAGTCGTTGGCGGCGGACTTGGACCTGCTCCTGGTGTTCCGGCCCCACCCGCTGGGGCGGGGCGCCTATGAGGCGGCAGTCGCCGGCCACGACAGGCTGGTCATGGCGGGGACGGCGCGGTTGCCGGATGTGAACCAGGTGCTGGCCGCCTTCGACGTCCTCATCACGGACTACTCGTCGGTCGCCACGGAATTCTCGCTCACGGGCGGGCACCTGCTTTTCCTGGCCCCGGATCTGGAACATTACGAGGGCAGCCGGGGCCTCTACGAGCCCTATGTGGCGACGGTGGGGGAGTACTCCACGGACTGGACGCAGCTGGGTGAGCGCCTGCGGCGCCTTTTGTCAGATGAGGCGGAGGCGGCGCGATCCCGCGCCCGCACCGTCGCGCTCAGGCAGCGCTTCTACGACGTTCTGTCCCCCGGCGCTCCGGGGCGAGTGTACGACGCCGTGTGTGCGGGCAGGACAGGGGCCGAGACGACGGCTGCCGCGCATCAGGTGGTGTTCTTCGAGAGCTTCTATGGCACGCGCGCCAACGATAACCCGGCGGGGATCGACGCGGCTCTGGCCCGTGAGCGACCGGAGACGGTGCGCTACTGGAGTGTGGCCTCCGACGATGTCGAGGTGCCACCGGGGGCGATTGCGGTCCGTGAGGGGAGCGAGGACTGGAAGCGCGCGAGGCGGGCCGCCGATCTGTTTGTCGTCAACGACTGGCTGCGGACGCCCGTCCCCGACCGGGGGAGGCAACCCGTGATTCAGACCTGGCACGGTACCCCGTTGAAGAACCTGGCGTTGGCGCGGCCCGGCGTGAGCCTGCGAACCAAGCTGGCCAGCCTGCGGCAATCGCGGCGGTGGCAGGTGTTGTTGACGCAGAACGCGTATTCGACCCGGAGGCTGGCGGGCGACTACGGGTACAAGGGAGCCGTCTGGGAGTCGGGTTACCCGCGCAACGATGCCCTGGCCACGGGGGACAGGGAAGCGGCCCGCGCCTCGCTGAGCGAACTCGGGGTGGCTCCGGGCACGCGGGTGGTGCTGTATGCGCCCACCTGGCGCGACGACGGCCGGATCGTGCTGGACGGCGACGGTCTGCGGGAACTGCGTCGGCGGCTGGGGGAGGACACCCTCATCCTGGTCAGAGCCCACTCGCGGGTGCCCGGAGGACTGGGTAGCGGTGGTGTGGGCGTCGTGGACGTCTCCACCCGCAACGATCTGGATACCTTGCTGCTGGCCGCAGACGTGGTCGTGACCGACTACTCCTCGCTCATGTTCGACGCCGCGGTGACCGGAGTACCGCTGATCTTCCACGTCCCGGACCTGGCCCGCTACCGCGACGAGGACCGCGGCTTCGGCTTTGATCTGGCTGCGGAGGCACCGGGACCGCTGACCACCACGTCGGACGAACTCGTCGAGGCGATCCAGGACGCCCGCCGGGGCAACCCGGACCATGCCGAGGCGTACTCGCGGTGGGTCGAAACGTACGTCCCCCTGGACGACGGCGACGCCGGGGCCCGGGTGGTCAGTCGGCTCATCGCCGAAGGATTCCTGGTGTGAGCAGACCAGTTTGAGGCGCCCCGTTGTGAGGCACCCCGTCCTTAGCGGCTCTTCATCAGTGGCTTTTCACGCGGGAGGTGTCCACGGCGCCTTCAGCACCCTTGAGCAGGCCCTTGAGGAAGCCGAATCCCCAGCATCCGTGCATCGTGGCGAGGATCGGGGGGATCAAGGTCTTGACCCGCATGGGGTCCTCGCTCTGCCCAAACTCCTCCTGTGGCCGGGCCCGGACCCCCTGAACGGCCACGAGCGCGGCATAGGCGGCCACGGGGACGTGGACTAGCCGGGAGAGCGCCCGTACCCGACGCGGCAGGATCCGTGTCACGTCCAACAAACCAACGACGGCGGAAAGGCCGGTTCCGGCCACCAGTGCCGGCGGAGCGAAAAAGCGCAACGAGTTCGCGGCTCCATGACGCCGGACGAGTTCGCCGCGCCACGCTCCAGTGGCCTTGAACTGCCGTGCCATGTCTCCCCAGGAGGCGCGAGGCCAGTAGGTGACCACCAGGTTCGGATCGAACCACACGAGATGTCCGGCCCTCCGGATACGCAGGTTCAACTCCCAGTCCTCACCGCGAGCCAGCGCCTCGTCGAAGCCACCGACCTGCAGCAGGACGTCGCGCCGGAACACGCCTAAGTACGCGGACTCAGCCGGACCCGCCTCGCCATGACCGTGATAGGCGCCCCCGCCCAGCCCCAGCCTTGAGTTGTAGCCGTGGGCAATCGCCTGCTGCACGGGGGTTCTGCCCTGAGCCCGCATGATGCCGCCGACGTTGGCCGCACCGGTGTCGATCAAGGTCCTCACGGCAGCGGACGTGTATCCGGCCGAGAGTGAGGAATGCGCGTCCACCCGAATCACGACGGGATGGCTGGAAGCCTCGATGGCCAGGTTCAGGCCAACGGAAATGCTGCTGGCGGGATTGCGGACCAGGCGGACGCGGGGATCGGAGAGGGCCAGGTCCTCTGCGATCAGGTCCGTACCGTCGTGGGAGGGCCCCAGGGCCAACACGACCTCTGCCTGGCCCGGGTAGTCTTGTTCCAGGATGGAGGTGACGGCCTCATGGAGGTCACGTTCCTCGTTCAGGACCGGCATCACGTAACTCACGCCAGGCCACGAGTCGCCGCCCAGTTCACCGGACCAAGCCGACTCCGAATCCCTTCTCAGCGGTGCGACAGACGGAGGAACGGCTGACACACGGGAAGGTACGGACATGGTGACGATTGTGCCATGCAGCGCGAGACTACACTGTGGTTGCGTGTCCGATTCCACCGCAGTCCCAGCCTCCTCCCGCCCCGCGCACGGCCCGGCGGTGACCGCCTCAGCCCACTCCTTCGAACGTGTGGCCACCGTGGATCTGGCCGCCATCCGCCATAACATCACCCACGTGCGTGACCTGGTCGGGTCCGCCCGCGTCATGGCCGTGGTCAAGGCGGATGCCTATGGGCACGGGGTGCTGCCCGTCGCCACCGCAGCCCTGGAAGCCGGCGCCACCTGGCTGGGTACCGCTCACGTCACCGAGGCGCTCGCCGTCCGTGCTGCCGGGATCGAGGCTCCGATCCTCTCCTGGCTGCACACGGAGTCCACGGATTTCGACGCGGCCGTCGCCGCGGGGGTGGACCTCGGGGTCTCCGGGTGGGAACTGGAACCCATCGCCGCAGCGGCGCAGCGCGCCGGAGCCGTCGCCAGAATCCACCTGAAGATCGACACCGGGCTGGGGCGCAACGGCTGCACGGCCGAAGCCTGGCCAGCCCTTGTCCAGCGGGCCAAAAAGCTTCAGGAGGATGGCAGCGTTCGGGTGGTCGGTGTCTTCTCTCACTTCGCGGTGGCGGATGAACCGGAACGCCCGGAGACGGACGACCAACTCCAGGCCTTCCGCGCCGCGTTGGCAGTAGTCGAGGAGGCCGGCCTCGAGATCGAGGTGCGCCACATCGCCAATTCGCCCGCACTGCTCTCCCGTGCCGACACCCACTTCGACCTGGTCCGATGCGGCCTCGCGATGTACGGTCTCTCGCCCTTCGAGGGCACAACCCCGGAACAACTCGGGCTCCGCCCAGCCATGCGCCTGTCTGCCAGGATCGCCAACGTCAAACGGGTCCCGGCAGGCCAAGGGGTGTCCTACGGGTTGCGCTGGCAGGCGTCCGCCCCCACCACGCTCGGCCTGATTCCCCTGGGCTACGCGGACGGCATTCCCCGGATCGCGGAGAACGGCCCCGTGCTCGTCAACGGCCGCGTGGTCCACAGCGTGGGACGCGTGGCCATGGACCAGTTCGTGGTGGACCTCGGCCCAGAGGCCACGGAAGCGGAATACCTCGGTGCGGAGGTCGTGCTCTTCGGAGGGGCCACCGAACCACCCGTCACCGCATGGGCGGAGGCCGCCGGAACTATCAACTACGAGGTCGTCACCCGCATCTCCCCGCGGGTCCCACGGCTTCACCTCGATTCGGAACGGACCCAGGATGACTGAACGGCAGGATGACACCCCCCTGATCTCCGTGGCCCTCCCCACCGCGGAAGCGACCCAAGCGCTCGCCGCCCGCCTGGCAGGCGTGCTGAGCGCAGGCGACTTGATCATCTTGGTGGGCGAGCTGGGCGCGGGGAAAACCACCTTCACCCAAGGACTGGGTCAGGGACTGGGCGTGAAGGGCCGCATCGCCTCACCCACGTTCGTGCTCTCCCGCGTCCACTCCTCAGCCACAGGCGGACCGGACCTGGTGCATGTCGACGCCTACCGGCTGGGCAGTGCCGCCGAGGTCACCGACCTGGACCTCGAGGAATCCATGGATCGATCCGTCACGGTCGTGGAATGGGGACGGGACCGGGCCGAGGACCTGGCGCCGTCACGGCTTGAGATCGAACTGGTGCGTCCAGTGGGAGACGCGGCTGCGGTCACGCCAGGCGGACCCGATCGCCCCGCTCCGTGGGAGGCGGAGGAGCTTGAGGAGTACGAGGTGGAACGGACCCTGCGGTTGTGGGCCATCGGCCCGCGCTGGGAGGGGCAGGCGCGTGCGGACCTGCTCCGCGCCGTCGGGCAGGAACCGGATCAGCAGCAGGTCACGGACGCCGAGTAGAATCGACTGCCGTGCGCGCCCTCATCATCGATACTTCCTCTGTGGTCTCGGTCGCCGCGATCGACACCGCGGCAGACCCCACCGTCCTGGCCCGATTCAACGGCCACGACACCCACCGCCATGCAGAAGACCTGGCCCCGGCCGTGTCGCAGGTCCTGGAACGGGCCGGGTGGTCACGCCCGGACATCGTGGTCACGGGGGAGGGGCCCGGTCCCTTCACCGGACTGAGGGTGGGAATGGCCACCGCTCAGACCTTGGCGTTTGCCTGGGGAGCTCCGGTAGCGGGATGGTGTTCGCTGGACGGCCTGGCTCGCTCCATCACCGCGCAGCCGGGAAGTGCGGCCGGATTCATCGCGGCGCTGGACGCGCGGCGCAAGGAACTGTACTGGGCCCGCTATGACGCGGACGGGGCTAGGGTGGACGGCCCACACGTTTCCTCACCCGCCCAGCTGGTAGACCTTGTGCCCGACGGCGTCGCCGTAGCGGGTGCCGGCGTCGCCGCCCGTGCGCAGGAGATCGCCGACCTCGGCCTGCCCGTGGTGCCCGGCAGCGAGCACCTCCACGTGGATGCCGGTGACCTGGGTCTTTCGTGGGTCGCCGCCGGTAGTCCGCTCAACGAGCCTCGGGCGCGCTACCTGCGGGAGTCCGACGCCGTGGTCCCGACCTCGATGGCCGGAGTGGACGTGTCGAAACCGGGGACCAGGGCATGAGTGCCGCGCCGCTTCCCGACGCCCCAGCCCACCTGCTCAGCTCGGTCCCGGAGGGCTACGCGATCCGCAGCTTGGACGCCTCGGACGTGGAGGCGCTGGTGGACCTGGACGTGCGCCTGTTCCACACGGACGCATGGCCGGAGAGCATGTTCCGTGACGAGTTGGCTCACCCGGAATGGCGCCGGTACTGGGGAGTCAGCGCCACCGATGCTCCCGCAGACATCGTGGGGTATCTGGGCTTGCAGTACTCGCCCCGCATCGCGGACATCCAGACCATCGGTGTGCTCGCCGGACACCGACGCAAGGGGCTCGCGGGGTTCCTCATGCGGCTGGCAGCCGAGCGCGCGGCTGCCTGGGGCGCCGAATCCATGATGCTGGAGGTCCGGGTGGATAACACCGGCGCCATCGGCCTCTACGAGGGCCACGGGTTCCGGATCATCCACACCCGTCCCGGGTACTACGCCGACGGGACGGACGCGCTGATCATGATGCGGGACGTCGCCGACCGCCCCGAGCACCCGAACCGCCCCGACCGCGCCGAAGAGCACGACACCACCGTCCAGAGCCCCACAGACCAGAAGGACACCGAAGCATGAGCAGCAAACCACGAGTGCGCCAACCCTTGGTTCTGGGGATCGAATCCAGCTGCGACGAGACCGGAGTGGGCGTGGTGCGAGGTACCACCCTCTTGGCCAATGCCGTGGCCTCGTCCATGGAGGAACACGTTCGCTTCGGCGGCGTGATCCCGGAGATCGCCTCACGCGCGCACCTGGAGGCCCTGGTCCCCACCCTGCGTGAGGCCTTGGACACCGCGGGGGTCACGTTGGAGGACCTGGACGCCATTGCCGTCACGTCCGGTCCGGGCCTGGCTGGAGCCCTCATGGTGGGCGTAGCTGGAGCGAAGGCCCTGGCGTTGGCCACGGGGAAGCCGCTCTATGCCGTCAACCATCTCGTGGCCCATGTGGGCGTCGGTGTCCTGGAGGGGGGACCGCTTCCGGAGCGGCTCGGTGCTCTGCTGGTCTCCGGCGGGCACACGGAGATCCTCGAGGTCACCTCACTGACCTCGGATGTGCGGCTGTTGGGTTCCACGATCGATGACGCCGCGGGGGAGGCCTACGACAAGGTCGCCAGATTACTCGGCCTGCCCTACCCGGGTGGACCGGTCATCGACCGTTTGGCTGCCACGGGTGACCCCAAGGCCATTCGTTTCCCGCGCGGCCTGACGTTGGGCAAGTTCATGGGCACCGCCGAGGAACCCGGTCCTCACCGCTACGACTTCTCCTTCTCCGGTCTCAAGACCGCGGTGGCTCGATACGTGGAGGATTGCGCGGCACGCGGCGTGGATGTCCCGGTGGCCGACGTCGCGGCCTCCTTCCAGGAAGCCGTGGTGGACGTGATCACCAACAAGGCCGTGCTGGCAGCCAAGGAACACGGGCTGGAACACCTGCTGCT
The DNA here is from genome assembly GCA_052108535.1 of Galactobacter sp. Lineage (GTDB taxonomy): Bacteria > Actinomycetota > Actinomycetes > Actinomycetales > Micrococcaceae > Galactobacter. Next base: position 41,591 of record JBQDZM010000011.1, read on the forward strand.
GGGCGGAGGCGTGGCAGCGAACAAGCGACTACGCGAACTGCTCGCCGCCCGCAGCGCCTCAGCTGGTATCACGCTGCGGGTTCCTCGACCCGGCTTGTGCACGGACAACGGCGCGATGATCGCGGCCCTCGGCGCGCAGCTCGTGGCCGCCGGGGTGGAACCGACCGGGACCGACTTCGGGACCGACACCGGCTTGGACGCCTCGATCGTGTCCATCCCCCCGCTGCCCGTGGCAGGGTGAGAGTGCCCGACGGCTCGTGGCGCCGGGCACTCGGGCGCCGCCACCCGCCGTCGGGCAGTGCCTGCGGCCTCAGGTATCGCTGCGCAGCAGCCGGGTGGACTCCAGCACCACCTGGCGAAGATCCCCTCCGTGGGCGTCAGCCCAGCGGCGCTGCCGCTGGTAGCCGGCGCCCTCGGTGACGATGCTCCAAACGTCGGCGAGTTCCTGCTCGCAGCCCAGCCGCTTGGCCACCGGCGCAAGCCGCGTGAGCTCGTCAGCCAGATGGTCGGTGACGAGCTTCTCGTTACCCGCGGAATCCAGGATGATGATGGCATCGAGGCCGTAGCGGGCCGCCCGCCATTTGTTCTCCACTCGGAACCACGGGCTCATCACTGGGATGTGGCGACCGGCGTCGAGGGCATCTGACATATCCGCCACGAGGCATTGCGTCAGTGCGGCGATGGCGCCCACGTCACGGGCGGAGGCCAAGCCGTCACAGATGCGCATCTCCACGGTGCCGAAGCGCGGGACCGGACGTACGTCCCAACGGATCTCGTTGAGCTCATCCACCACGCCCACATGGAACATGTCGGCCACGTAGCCCTCGTAGTCGCTGAACTGGTCAAAGTGGGCAGGCAACCCGCCGGTGGGCAACTGCTGGAACATCAGCGATCGCTGCGAGGCGTAGCCTGTGTCGTCGCCGCCCCAGAACGGCGAGGAAGCGGAGAGGGCCAGCAGGTGCGGCTGGTAGTTGATCAGGCCGTCCACGATGGGAAGGGCCTTGGAAGCCTTGTCCACGCCGACATGCACGTGCACCCCGTAAATCACCATCTGCCGTCCCCACCACTGCGTGCGGTCAATCAGCGTGGCATAGCGCTCCTTATCGGTGACCGGTTGCAGGGTCGGGGGCGCAAACGGATGGGAACCGGCGCAGTACAGCTCCACCCCGAGCGGATCCGTGACAGTACGGACCTCACGCATCAGAGAAACCAGTTCCGCCTTGGCGCCCGCCACATCCGTGTGGACCCCCGTGACAAGCTCCACCGTGTTCATCAGCAGTTCCTGCGTGATCTGCGGGTGGTCCTCGTACGGGGCCAGACCCCGTGCTTCCTTCACGCCGTCGAGCACCTCCTGCGCAACGGGACGCAGATCCCCGGTCTCAGCGTCGACGAGGGCGATCTCCCATTCGATGCCGAGGGTGTTGGGGCGAGAGCGGGCGAAGTCGATGTGCATGCTGGTCTGACTCGTTTCCTGCCGTGTGCGAGGGGACGGGAAAGATCCTACTGGGACTGGGACTGGGACTGGGACTGGGACTGGGACTGGGACTGGGACTGGGGCGGTGGCGGACGGTGCTGGTGGTTTGCGGACCATCCGGATTCACGACGGGGTGGTGACCTCGTCGACCTCGATCGCCACGTGATCGTCACCAATCCTCGCCAACACCAGCGTCGCGGCACGCCCCTGGTTCCGTTTCAGCTTGGACCCGGCCAGGATCTCGCGGCGCAAGGTTTCCGGCACCACATCCACGCCGCGTTTCTTGATGGTCAGCGTGCTCACCTTGGTCTCGCGGGCCCACGCCTTGAGGTGTTTGACCTTGATGGGGTGTGTTCCCACGACCCGGAAGCAGCGGGCCAACGGGGTGCTCACCGGCGAAGGCGAGGTGAGGTAGGCCAGATGGGGATCCAGCGGCTCGGCGCCGACGTGCAAGGCCAGGTCAGCGACCAGCCCCGCGCGGATCACGGCACCGTCCGGTTCCAGCAGGTACTCGCTCAGGGGGACGCCGGGGCCAAGGGAGGCGGCCTCAGGATCCACGCCGGGGAACCCTGTGCCCGACGTGAGCTCGGCAGCGCCTTGATCGGTCACGACGACGGCCGCTCGTCTCACCTGCGGCCGGCGGAGCGCGCCGAAGTAGAGGACGGCCTCAACGACGTCGCCCGCCTCGGAGAGCCACACCGCCTCCGCGTTCCCCGGCACGGCGTCGTGGGGGAGCCCCGGCCCCAGCTTGACGCCCACAGGATGTTCCCGTGCCACGTCCAAGACAAACGAAAGGGGAGGGGAGAAGGCCTCCGGATCGAAGATCCGGCGGGTGCCAGAACTGGTCTCGTCGCGCCTGGCGGGATCCAGCCAGACACCGGCGCCCTGCGGCAGGTGCACGTCTTCTGCGAATCCGTGCTGTACCGAGGACTCGGGGAACGGGATCAGGTTCAGGGTCGTCAAGGCGGCCGTGGCCTCGTCCGCCTCCACCGCGGTGACGGAGCAGCCGGCTGCGGACAGGGCCATGGCATCGCTTCCGAGACCGCAACCCAGGTCGAAGACGCTGGTGACCCCGGCAGCCAGGAAACGTTGCGCGTGGCGAGCCGCGACCTTCAGCCGCGTGGCCTGCTCCAGGCCCGCGCGGGTGAAGAACATGGAGTCGGCGAACTCTCCGAACTTGGCCCGCGCCCGGTAACGCAGCGACAGTTGAGAAACGACGGCGGAAACGAGCTGCGCCGGGTGTCCTGCCTTGCGCAGTTCCAAGGTCAGCTTGCTGGCGGCGGCGTCGTCTGATGCCTCGTCGGGGGAGTGTGAACCCAACAGGGCCAACCCGTTAGGGGAGAGGAGTTGGGCCAGGGATTCGGCTGTGGTCACCATGACTCACCAGCCTACGGTGGAGCTGCAACTGCGGGGTGGTCGAGCTCCAATTGCGCGGCGGTGGCGCCGGAACGAAAGCGCTCGCCGTCCCGCCGATTGGCACTCGTCTTGACCGAGTGCCAACTATCTCCCTAGCATGGCAGTTATCAGCACTCGCCACAGGCGAGTGCTAAAACAAGCCAAGCAGTTCTCGGTCGGCACCGCGACGACGGCCGGGGGTGAATTGGCCCGTGAAACTACAGGTCACAACCCAAGAAGGAGAGTGCCGCATGTCGGTCTCCATCAAGCCCCTCGAGGATCGCATCGTCATCCAGCAGCTCGAGGCCGAGCAGACCACCGCTTCCGGTCTGGTCATCCCCGACACCGCCAAGGAGAAGCCCCAGGAGGGCAAGGTCCTGGCCGTGGGCCCGGGCCGCGTCGATGACAACGGCAACCGCGTGCCGCTGGATGTCGCCGAAGGCGACGTCGTCCTGTACTCCAAGTACGGCGGAACCGAGGTCAAGGTCGGCGGCGAGGAATTCCTGGTCCTCTCCGCTCGCGACGTCCTCGCCAAGATCGAGAAGTGATTTCCACGCCCCGAGACGTTGGTAGGCCACTGGCCCACCGACGCGTCGGGGCGTGAAATGCATCAATTCAAAACAAGCCTTATCCACGGGACCCAGACACGGGGCCCGCAACGGTTTCAAGGAGCAATTCACAACCATGGCAAAGCAGCTCGCGTTCAATGACGCGGCCCGCAAGTCCCTCGAGGCAGGCGTCGACCGCCTCGCGGACACCGTCAAGGTCACCCTCGGCCCCCGCGGCCGCAACGTGGTCCTCGACAAGCAGTGGGGCGCCCCGACCATCACCAACGACGGCGTGACCATCGCCCGCGAGGTGGAACTCGAGGATCCTTACGAGAACCTTGGCGCACAGCTCGCCAAGGAGGTCGCTACCAAGACCAATGATGTCGCAGGCGACGGCACCACCACCGCCACCGTCCTGGCCCAGGCACTCGTCAAGGAAGGCCTGCGCAACGTCGCGGCCGGAGCGGCACCCGGTGCGGTCAAGACCGGTATCGAGGCAGCCGTCGAGGCCGTCGAGGCCCGACTGCTGGAGAACGCTCGCCCCGTCGAGGGTGAGAACGTGGCCCACGTCGGTGCCATCTCCGCGCAGTCGGACGAGATCGGCGCACTCCTGGCTGAGGCCTTCGAGAAGGTTGGCACCGAGGGTGTCATCACCATCGAGGAGTCCAACACCACCAACACCGAGCTGGTGGTCACCGAGGGCATGCAGTTCGATAAGGGCTACCTCTCCCCGCACTTCGTCACCGACGCTGAGCGCCAGGAAGCCGTGCTCGAGGACCCCTACATCCTCATCAACTCCGGCAAGATTTCCGCAGTGCAGGAGTTCCTGCCGCTGCTGGAGACCGTGCTGAAGGAGTCCAAGCCGCTCTTCATCATCGCTGAAGACGTTGACGGCGAGGCGCTGTCCACCCTCGTGGTGAATCGCCTGCGCGGCACCCTGAATGTCGTGGCCGTCAAGGCACCCGGCTTCGGGGACCGCCGTAAGGCCATGCTGCAGGACATCGCGACCCTGACCGGCGCCACCGTGGTCACCCCCGACCTCGGCCTGAAGCTTGACCAGGTCGGCACCGAGGTCTTCGGTACCGCCCGCCGCGTGACCGTCACCAAGGACTCCACCACCATCGTCGATGGTGCAGGCGAGTCCGAGGGCGTCGCGGCCCGCGTGGCTCAGATCAAGGCGGAGATGGAGCGTTCCGATTCCGATTGGGATCGCGAGAAGGCTCAGGAACGTCTGGCTAAGCTCTCCGGCGGCATTGGCGTCGTGAAGGTCGGCGCAGCCACCGAGGTGGAGCTCAAGGAGCGCAAGCACCGCATCGAGGACGCCGTGTCCTCCACGCGTGCAGCCCTTGAGGAGGGCATCGTGGCCGGCGGCGGTACCGCGCTGGTGGATGCCCTCGCCGTGCTGGACACCGACGAGACCGTGACCGCGCTGGAGGGTGATGCAGCCACCGGCGTGGACATCGTCCGCCGTGCACTGGTCACCCCGGTCAAGCAGATCGCCGCCAACGCCGGCTTCGACGGTTCCGTCGTGGCTGCGAAGGTTGCCGAGTCCCCCGTGAACTCCGGCTTCAACGCGAAGACCGCCGTGTACGAGGACCTGCTCGCCGCTGGTGTCATCGACCCGGTCAAGGTCACGCGTTCCGCTCTGCGTAACGCCGCCTCCATCGCCGCCCTGGTGCTCACCACCGAGACCCTGGTCGTCGAGAAGGTCGAGGAGGACGAGGACTGATCCTCGTCTGACTCAAGCACGCGGTCTTGGCCGCGTTGCCGTCAAGGTGCCCGACGCCGTGTGTTTGCCACACGGCGTCGGGCACCTTTGTTTTCGGCATCACGTGGGATGTAGGGGTTCGCGAATCGTTTTTGCTGAGTGTGGGACTTCGCGAATCAGTTCTGCTGAGTGCGGGGTTTCCCGAATCACTTCTGCGGTGTGTTGGGCTGTGTGGGCGGCGAAAATGGTTCGCGAATGATGCGGCGGTGGTTGGGGCTCAGTGTCGTGGGGGTTCCCGAATCGTTTTTGTTGAGTGCCAGGGTTGGCGAATCGATTGTGCTGAGTGGGGGACTTCGCGAATCATTTTTGCGGTGTGGTGGGCTGTGTGGGCGGCGAAAATGGTTCGCGAATGATGCGGCGGTGGTTGGGGCT
>JBQDZM010000011.1:47247-76903 GCA_052108535.1 Galactobacter sp.
GTGGGGGACTTCGCGAATCATTTTTGCGGTGTGGTGGGCTGTGTGGGCGGCGAAAGTGATTCGCGAATGATGCGGTCGTGGTTGGGGCGCGGCGTCGCGGGGCTCGCAGCCCAGCACCCGGTTCGCCGGCAGCCCGGGGGACCCGGGGCGTCAGACCCATGCGCCATCCGCGGGACGTCGCCGATCTCACGTGGTCGTACTCCGGTCACGGTATGTCCGCGACGGGGGTGCGGGCCTAGGATTGATCCAAACCCGTACGCCCAAGCATTTGGAGAGGCCTCACGTGAGCGTCAACGAAGATTTCAATCCCTTCGCCTTCGAGGGACTTACCTACGACGACGTGCTGCTGTTGCCCGGCCCCACGGATGTCATCCCGTCGGACGCCAACACGGCCACGAAGCTCTCCAAGCGGATCACGTTGAACGTGCCGATCCTCTCTGCCGCTATGGACACCGTGACCGAGGCCCCCATGGCCATCGCGTTGGCTCGGCAGGGTGGCATCGGCATCATCCACCGCAACATCTCCATCGAGGACCAGGCCAAGCACGTTGACCAGGTCAAGCGTTCCGAGTCCGGGATGATCACCGACCCGGTGACCATCGCCCCCGACGCCACGTTGCGCGACCTCGACGATCTCTGCGCCCACTACCGGGTCTCCGGTCTGCCCGTGGTGGATGAGAACCGTAAGCTGCTGGGCATCATCACCAACCGCGACACGCGCTTCGTCCCCCGGGAGACCTGGGCCACCACGAAGGTCGTGGAGAAGATGACGTCCATGCCGCTGATCACCGCACCCGTGGGGACCACCCGCGAGAAGGTTTTTGAGCTGCTGGCGGAGAACCGCATCGAGAAGCTCCCGCTGGTGGACGAGCATGACATCCTGCAGGGTCTGATCACCGTCAAGGACTTCGACAAGGCGGAGGATTACCCGCTGGCTACCAAGGACGACGAGGGCCGCCTGCGGGTCGGCGCGGCCGTCGGTTTCTTCGGTGAGGGCTACGAACGCGCCATGACGCTCGTGGAGGCCGGTGTGGACGCTTTGGTGGTGGATACCGCCAACGGTCACTCCCAGGGCGTTCTGGACATGATCTCCAAGTTGAAGAAAGATCCCGCGGCTGCGCACGTGGATGTCATCGGCGGTCAGGCCGCCACCCGTGAGGGCGCGCAGGCGTTGATCGATGCCGGTGCGGATGCCATCAAGGTTGGCGTGGGCCCGGGCTCCATCTGCACCACCCGCATCGTGGCCGGCGTTGGCGTTCCGCAGATCACGGCCATCTACGAGGCGGCCAAGGCGGCCCGTCCCGCAGGTGTGCCGGTGATTGCGGACGGCGGCCTGCAGTATTCCGGTGAGATCGGCAAGGCCCTCGTTGCGGGCGCCGACTCCGTCATGCTCGGTTCCCTCCTGGCCGGTACGGCCGAGGCTCCGGGTGACCTGGTCTTCGTCAACGGCCGCCAGTTCAAGGCCTACCGCGGTATGGGGTCCCTGGGCGCCATGCAGACCCGCGGTAAGAACACGTCCTATTCCAAGGACCGCTACTTCCAGGCCGACGTGCCCAGCGATGAGAAGCTCATTCCCGAGGGCATCGAGGGGCAGGTTCCCTACCGCGGCCCGCTGGCCTCCGTGGTGCACCAGCTGGTAGGCGGCCTGCGCCAGACCATGTTCTACGTGGGCGGCCACACCGTGCCCCAGATGAAGGAGAAGGGCAAGTTCGTGCGGATCACCGGCGCGGGTTTGAAGGAGTCCCACCCTCACGACATCGCCATGACGGTCGAGGCGCCGAACTACCACCGCTGACTTATGGCCGACGGGAGGTGCCCGGATCCGCGGATCCGGGCACCTCCCGTCGTGCATGGCGCCGTAGGCGCGTGAGCAGATCAACGTCACGGCCTGGGGGCTGAGAGTCTTGAGTTGGTAGGCTGAACCGGTGAACAACGACATCGAGATCGGCCGATTCAAGAGCGCCCGGCAGGCCTGGGCCCTGGACGATGTGGCCATCGTCCCCAACCGTCGCACCAGGGATGCCGAGGACGTCTCCACGTCCTGGCGGATCGATGCCTACACCTTCGACACCCCGTTCATCGGCGCCCCGATGGACTCCGTGATGAGCCCGGAGACCGCCATCGCGCTGGGTCGCCTCGGTGGGCTGGGTGTGTTGAACCTCGAGGGGATCTGGACCCGTCACGAGGACGCAGAAGCCGTCCTGAAGGAAATCACCTCCCTCGAATCCGAGCGTGAACGCGGTGCCGACCCCAAGGTCACGCGTCGCCTTCAGGAACTGCTGGCGGCGCCCATCCGCCCCGAACTGATCAAGGCCCGTCTTGAACAGATTCGTGAGGCCGGTGTGGTCGTGGCGGGTTCGCTGACGCCGCAGCGGATCCAGGAGCACTACAAGACGGTGCTGGAAGCTGGAATTGAACTCTTCGTGATCCGCGGGAACACGGTGTCGGCGGAGCATGTCTCCTCACAGCACGAGCCGCTGAACCTGAAGCAGTTCATCTACGAACTCGACGTGCCCGTGATCGTCGGAGGCGCGGCCGGGTACACGCCGGCCCTGCACTTGATGCGCACCGGAGCAGCGGGCGTCCTGGTGGGCTTCGGTGGCGGCGCCACCGGCACCACCCGCCGGGCCATGGGTGTGCACGTCCCCATGGCCACCGCCATCGCCGACGTCGCCGCTGCCCGTTCGGAGTACCTCGACGAGTCCGGCGGACGCTACGTCCACGTCATCGCCGATGGCGGTGTCTCCACGTCCGGTGACATCGTCAAGGCCCTGGCCTGCGGCGCAGACGCCGTCATGCTGGGTACCGCCCTGGCCCGGGCAGAGGAGGCCCCTGGTCGCGGATGGCACTGGGGCATGGAGGCCGCCCACGAGAATCTTCCCCGTGGCGACCGTGTGAAGGTCGGTACGGTGGGGCCCATGCAGCAGGTGCTCCACGGCCCCTCCCATCACACCGACGGAACCTCCAACCTGACGGGGATGCTGCGCAAGTCCATGGCCACCACCGGCTATGTGGACCTGAAGGCCTTCCAGAAGGTGGATATGGTCTTGAGCCCCTACACGGCCTCCTGACCACCTGACGTTGCACTGTGGGCCGGGAGTCACGTCACACCCGGCCCACACGCATCTTCTACGGGCCGTAGACTTGTTGCCGTGCTGAAGACCGCCCTGAAACCCAAGTGGATCCTGACCTTGGTGGGCTGTCTGGTCCTCGCCACCGTATTTGTCCTGCTCTCCAGATGGCAGTTCGGTCAGTCGGAGACCCGCACCGTTGACCCGAACCGGGACACGGAGACCGCGATCTCGTTGACGCAACACTTCCAACCCGGACGCGACATGTATATGGCCGACGCCGACCAGACCGTGACCATGTCCGGCCGGTTCGTCCCGGATTCGGCCGTGTTGGTCAACAACAGACTGCTTAACGACGTTGAAGGCTACTGGGTCGTCGCCGCGTTCCAGCCAGACGACGCCCCTGACGACAATGTCATCCCGGTGGTGCGAGGCTGGGAGCAGGAAGCCGAAGCGCCCCGAGACCTGCCCACCGGCAGCGTGGACATCGAGGGCCGCTTGCTCCCCTCAGAGGCTCCGGCCGACACACCCACCCGCAACGCGGCCAAGGACGGTTACCCGGATCTCTCTGCTGCCCGCCTGGCCAACGTGTGGGATCGCGACAGCTACGCGGGCTTCGTGGTGGCATTCACCGCGACCACGGCTGACGGTACCGACGCCGGGGCGGCATCGGCGGGACTCAAAACCGTCAAGGCGGGCCCTCAACCCGACGAGACCAGTCTCAACTGGCTCAATATCTTCTACGGGCTGGAATGGGTCGTCTTTGCCGGTCTCGCGCTGTTCGTGTGGTGTCGACTGGTGGCAGACGACAAGAAACGTGAGGACGAATATCAGGCGGACCTCGCAGCCTGGGAAGCCAGGCAGGCGGCACGCGAACGGCTGGCCGCCCGATCCACTGACCAAGAACCCGGTGCCGCAGATCCTGAGCACCCCACTACGGAGAACCGATGAGCCAGAACTTGCCTGACCCGGCAGACCTTCCCGCAGCAGAGGACGACCCCCGTCCGGAGCGACAACGCCGTACGTTCGCCGGTACCCACCAGCAGATCCGTGCAGCAGCGATGTTCTACAAGGTCGCGGCCTGGATCACGGGCGTCATGCTGCTGCTCCTCGTGGTGGAGATGATCCTCCGCTACGGCTTCGACGTGTTCCTCTACGCGGGAGGAACCGACCTGGCCGGCGGTTCCAACGTCTTAGCGTTGGCGGCCGAGGGGGAGATCGTCGACGGCTTCAACATCTCCATCGCAGTGCTGATCGCCCACGGCTGGCTCTATGTGGTCTACCTGTTGGCGGTGTTCCTGCTGTGGTCCCGCATGCGCTGGGGGCTGGGGCAGTTCATCGCCATCGCCTTGGGTGGCGTGGTGCCCTTCCTGTCCTTCTTCATGGAGGCCAAGGTGCACAAGCAGGTGATGGCAGAGCTGGCCGCCCACCCAGACGCCATCCGGCGTTACTGACCTACGCATACGTCCTTGTCCCCGTTTCGACTAAGGTTTGACCCGTGACTTCCACTTCTGCATCCGAGCAACGACCCGTGCTCGTGATCGACTACGGCGCCCAGTACGCCCAGTTGATCGCCCGTCGCGTCCGCGAGGCCAACATCTATTCGGAGATCGTGCCGCACACCGCCACGACCGAGCAGATCCTCGCCAAGAACCCCGCAGCCATCATCCTTTCCGGTGGTCCCTCCTCCGTCTACGCTGACGGCGCCCCCCAGGTGGGCCCTGACCTGTTCAAGGCCGGCGTCCCGACCCTGGGTATCTGCTACGGCTTCCAGGCCATGGCACGCGCCCTGGGTGGCACGGTCTCCAAGACCGGCCTACGCGAGTACGGTTCCACGGGCGTGGCTGCCACCGACCAAACCTCCTGCCTCTTCGACGGCATCCCGTCCGACCAGGTCACCTGGATGAGCCACGGCGACTCCGTGACCGAGGCTCCCGAGGGCTTCTCCGTGCTGGCCAGTTCCGAGGGTGCCCCCGTGGCCGCCTTCGCAAACGACGACTCCCGGCTCTACGGCGTGCAGTGGCACCCGGAGGTCAAGCATTCCGAGTACGGTCAGACCGTGCTGGAGAACTTCCTCTACCGCGGTGCAGGCCTGGAACCCACGTGGAACGCTGGCAACATCGTCGAGGACCAGGTGGCACGCATCCGCGCTCAGGTGGGGACCAAACGGGCCATCTGCGCACTGTCCGGTGGCGTTGATTCCGCGGTCGCCGCAGCCCTGGTGCAGCGCGCCATCGGCGATCAGCTCACCTGCGTCTACGTGGACCACGGGCTGATGCGCCAGGACGAATCCTCGGAGATCGAGAAGGCCTTCGGCACCGCCCACGGTGGCGCCGTCCTCAAGGTCATTGATGCCTCAGAGGTGTTCCTCTCCGAACTGGCAGGCGTGACCGATCCCGAGACCAAGCGCAAGATCATCGGTGAGCAGTTCATCCGCACCTTCGAGCGTGCGCAGGCGGACATCATCGCAGAGTCCGCGGGCGAGGACGTCGCCTTCCTGGTGCAGGGCACCCTCTACCCGGACGTGGTCGAGTCCGGCGGCGGTGAGGGCACCGCGAACATCAAGAGCCACCACAATGTGGGCGGTTTGCCTGACGACATCGAGTTTGAACTCGTGGAACCGCTGCGGACCCTGTTCAAGGACGAGGTCCGGGCCGTCGGCACCGAATTGGGCCTGCCGGACGAGATCGTCCACCGCCAGCCCTTCCCCGGCCCCGGCCTGGGGATCCGAATCATCGGCGAGGTCACCCGCGAGCGGCTCGACCTGCTGCGTCGTGCAGACGCGATCGCCCGCGCCGAGCTCACGGCCGCCGGTCTGGACCGCGAGGTCTGGCAGATGCCGGTGGTCCTGCTGGCCGACGTGCGCTCCGTGGGCGTCCAGGGCGACGGCCGCACCTACGGTCATCCCGTGGTGCTGCGTCCGGTGTCCTCTGAGGACGCCATGACCGCTGACTGGTCACGGCTTCCGTACGACCTGCTCTCCAAGATCTCCAACCGCATCACTAACGAGGTGGACGGCATCAACCGCGTGGTGCTGGATGTGACGTCCAAGCCGCCGGGAACCATCGAGTGGGAGTGATCCCACGAGCCAACGCGCGGGCGGCGTACCTCCTGGGAGACCAGGCGGGACGCCGCCCGCGGCGTGTAGCGGGTCCACTTCCCAGGTGAGAGCCAGGCGGTCCACTACGGTTGAGGTCAGACACTAACGGGTGCGCACGGGTCGGTGACACACCCGGTCAGAAAGGACACGAGAGGCATCGTGAACGAACAAACCGGTCAGGACGCGCGCTTCGGTGCGTGGGTTCAGTCGCTCGGACCTGGGGGAGGGGACTCCCTGCTTCACTTTGTGCCCACCCCACGAAACTCCGTGGAGTTGACGCACGCCCACCCTTCCGGCTTGGCTCAGCTGCTCTCAGGCCGCCGGACGCGCTTGTCGACGCTGCTGCGAGACCCTGTTCAGTACACGGCCGCCCGCCGTACCGCACGCGCCATCTCCGCCACCGTCTCGGATGTGGCCCAGCAGCGCGGTATCGAGGTCGGTTACCTGGCCACGGGCCTGCTCACATGGCGGACGCTGCGTACCGGCGGCAATGATTTCCACTCCGCCCCCGTGATGCTCGGACACGTCTCCTGCGCCCGACGCGAAGGGGTGGACGACGAAGAGTTCCAGCTCGTGGAACGCTGCCGCCCCAACCAGGCGCTGCTGCGTCACCTGGTCCACACCTTCGGCGTGAAGGTCTCGGAGGAAGAACTGCTCGAGGCCGCGTACATGACCGCCCGGTTTGACCCGGCCGGTCCCATCGCGGTTTTGCGCGAGGCCTTGAGCGACGTTCCCGGGCTCGTGGTCGCGGATCGCATGGTGGTCTCCACGTTCGCCGACGTCGCCGATCCTGCCGATCCGGAGATCGTCTCGGGGGAGCACCCGATCATCGCGGCCCTCATGGACAGCGTGGGCGACGACACGATCCGCCCCGGGCGGCGAAGCCGCGCCGGACGTGCCGCGGGAACCGACGAGGCCGCGGCCACGGGACCAGAGGTCGCGGAATCCGCGGCTGCGGAGCCCGAGGCACCGGACGGCGACGTCCGCAGCGAGGGCTCGGACCCCGCCGTCGGGCAGGAAAGCGAGACGGCGGTCCCCGCCGAGGCGCAAGCTGCGACCATTGACACCGGCATCCCGGTGACGTTGCGCGACGACGTCATGACCGTTCCCAGCGATCTACGAGATCCAGCGGACGAAGTCATGGTCCTTGACGCAGACGAGGCTCAGTACGACATCCTCGAGATGGTGTCGGCCGGTCGCTCCGTCACGGTCAGCGCGCCCGCAGGAACCGGCTCCACCACCCTGGCAGTCAATGCAGCGGCCAGGTTGGCCGCCGTGGGCAAACGCGTGCTCGTGGTCGCAGAACGTGAACAGTCGGTCCAGGACTTCATCGGTTCCATGGCCAGAGTCGGGTTGGACTCGCTCGTGGTGAACATGCGCCGGGACACCAGTGCGGACAGTCTCCGCGCCGGACTGGTCCGCGCCGTGCTGCGCAACGAACGCGCCAAACAGCCCGAGACGTCGACCAACGACGCTGTCCTGAGGGACCGCAGGGTCTCCCTCGTGGAACATGTTCGCTCCCTGCGTTCGGTGCGTCCCCGCTGGGAAGCTTCGCCCCTGCAGGCCATGCGAGAACTGGCCCGCGTCACCGCACAGGTGCCCGCCCCGGCCACACGGGTGCGCCTGAAGCGTTCCGTTCTGGACGCCATGCCCCGGCGCGCGCCCGTGGTGGAACAGCTGGAACGCGCCAGTGACCTCGGCGCCTTTGATGCGGCCACCAAGCGCAGCCCTTGGTACGGCTCACGCCTGTCCCACCGCGGTGAGGCGGAAGCCGCCGTCACCCTGGTGACCGGGCTGGCCACGGATCTGCCTCCGCTGCGCCAGCGGCTCGAAGCCATCGCCAAGGCCACCCGCATCAAGCCGGTGAAGACGTTCTCGCAGTGGGGGAAGACCCTCCGCCTGCTCGTCGACGTGCGTAGGAGCCTTGACCAGTTCGAACCTGACGTGTTCGACAAAGAGGTCGACGACCTCATCGCGGCCAGCGCCAACGCCACGTGGCGTCGCGAACGCGGCATCGAGATGAGTTCAGTGACCCGCTCCCGGCTGCGTCGGGTCGCGAAGGAGTACGTACGCCCGGGCGTCCACGTCGAGGATCTCCACGCCGCCCTGATGCAGGTCAAGGCGCAGCGTGAGGCGTGGCGGGTTCTAGCCACGGACCACCGCTACCCGTCCGTACCCACGGGCTTGGAGGCGGTCCTGAATACCTACCGCCAGGTCCTGGCGCGACTGCAGGAACTGGAACGGCTGCTCCCTGTCGCCACGGAAGAAACCGCGCTGACCAAGCTGGCTCTGCCCGCCTTGGACCGCAGACTCGAGGAATTGGCCGGAACCGAAGCCGACCTGGAGACCCTTCCAGAGCGCACCATCCTCCTGCGGGAACTGCGCGAGCAGGGCCTCGGGGATCTCCTCGATGATTTCGAGACCCGTCACGTGGCCCGCCACATGATCGACGCTGAGGTGGAACAAGCCTGGTGGCAGTCGGTTCTGGAGGCCATGGTCTCTGGCGATGACTTCCTCGCGATCCAGGACGGTTCCACCCTGTCCCAGATTCAGCGTGAGTACGGCCGCGCGGACGCCAAACATGTCGGCAGCGGTGCGGAACGAGTGCGTGCCGCGTTGGCACGCCACTGGTCAGGGGCCATCGTGGATCACCGCGTTGGCGCGAGGGACCTGCGGGCTCTGCTGAAGATCGGCGATCCCGAGATCGCGCAGCTCTCCGCTATCTCGCCAGATCTCACCGGCGCGCTGGTGCCGGTGTGGGTCGGGGCACCGCTCTATCTGCCCACGGCGTTGCCGACCACCGCCCGATTCGATGCGACCATCATCCTGGATGCAGAGTCCCTCTCCCTAGTTGGCGGACTCAGCGCCATCGCGCGTTCCCCGCAGGTCCTGGCGATCGGCGACCCGCAGGCCGGCGCACCGCGACCACTGAACGTCTCGGTGGATCCGGGGGAAGCCTCGCACCGGACCGCGACGCCGTTGAGCACGTTCGACGCGTTGGCGTCCGTGACCCCACGCCGGAGCTTGAACCGGGTCCACCGCCTCAGCGACGAACGCCTGGTGGCTGCACTCTCGACACGGTACGACGGTGGCCTGAGCGCCGTTCCGCTGGGGGGCGAGGGGCAGAACGCCCGCGTCATCCTGGTGGAGGGAGCCATGACCACGGGTGGGCAGGCCGGTTCCCTGACCTCCAAGGCCGAGGTGGAGGCTGTGGTGACCCAGGTATTCGCATCCTTGGAGCAGCATCCGGAGCGGTCACTGGCCGTGGTGGCAGGCAATGCCGAACACGCCAGGGCCGTAGCGAAGGCCATCGGGAAGGCACTGCCGTCCCACCCCGAAGCGCAGGCCGTCATTCAACGCCGTGACGAGCCTTTCGTGGTCACCAGCGCGGAGCGTGTCTCCGGGCTGCGCCGCGACGCGTTGATCTTCACGGTGGGGTACGCCCGCACCGCCCACGGTCGTCCCGTCCACGATCTGGGTTGGTTGGGTACCGCGGCGGGCGCCCGAGCCGTCACGGCAACCTTGGGAATCGGCCGGGAGGACGTGACGGTGGTCAGCGCCTTCGGTGCCCACGAACTGGATGCCACCAGGTTGGACCACGGGGCGGCACTGGTTCACGCCGTGCTGGACTCGCTGAGTCACGACGGTGGCGCCGCCGCGGCAGTGTCGCGCGATCTTGACACCCAGGTGACGCCGTCTGACACCCTGCTCCGGGACCTTGCCGAACGCCTGCGGGCGTGGGGACTCGATGTGGGCGTAGGACAGGGATACGGGATCGACCTGGCGGTGGCTCCTCCGGCCGGCAGCACGGCCAAACCGGTCGCTGTGGTCTGCGACGGTTCGGACGACTACGCCCAGGCCGCGGTGCGTGAACGTTCGCGAGTCCGCCCAACGGAACTGCACCTGCGAGGCTGGAATCCCGTTCAGGTCTGGACCATCGACGTGTTCTCCGACCCCGCCTCCGTGGCTAGACGAATCGCGTCAAAGGCTGGGGTGCTGACTCCCCGCGGCAGGCACGACGCCACGGCAGTCGACACCGCAGCCGTATCGGAAGAGAACTCCGAATCATGACCGCCAAGCGGCACAAAGGGGCTCGGCGCTATGAGGCCCAACCCAGGCATCTGCCTGGGCAACCCGCCACGGGCGACGTGGAAGGCTGGCTCACGAGGCAAGCGGACCGCGACGCCCAGGATCAGGCCCTGACCGGGACCCCCGGCCACACGTCGTCGGACGAGACCGAGGAGCAGGGCGAGGGGAAAGACAAGGTCCATGCGCATGATTCCAGGGCCGATTGGTTCCGGCAGCAGCGCCCGCCGCACTGGGGTTGAGCACGTCCCGCGTTAGCCGCTGACCACCAAGGAGATGGGACCGCGACGCGGAGCCGAGGACAGTTCAGCGGCGTCCGCCCGCGGCACCGCCACGACGATCACCGGCTCGTCTGCCTTCCCTCCGGCGGCCCAACCCGTCTCTGCTGTGTCGGATCCGCTGACCGACAGCACCCGAGCGGCTCTGGCCACGGTGATATTGCGTTGGTCCTGCGCCGATTCTCCCTGTGTGACGATCACGTCCACTTGGTCACCGGGCCGGATGAACCCCACCGGCGTGGCTCGGCCCGGTTGCAAGCCAACTGCGACTTGACCTGCGGGCAGGTGTCGGGCTGTATCGGCTCCGGAGAGCGCCTGATCATGGACGGGAAGACCGCGCGGCCACGGCAGGGACAGCGTTCGCCCTACCAGGGCGGAGGCGTCGGCCGACCCGAGATTCGGGTCGCCGCTGATCGTCACCGTGGTCAGATCCGCGAGGGTGAGGACGTGACCGGCGGGGAGATCGCGCACGGGGGCTTGCACCTCGTAGGTGGTGCCGGTCTCCGGAGCTACGGCGCGCAGTCCTGCCGCCACTGCGACGAGGACGAGGGCCGCGATGATGGGCCGTCGATACCTGCTCACGAATTGTGTGGGACTGCGGCGCAGCGGTTTCTGAGCAGACGGGCGCGGCTGCGGCAGCCTGGGCAGCGGGTGCTGCTTCGGTTGCTGGGGATTGAGGCCTGTGCGCGTCCTGGTGAACATGCCCACCAGTGTGGCCCCGGAGTCATCCGCCGGGTGGTGAGGCACCTCGCAGCTGTGGATGACACGCCGCTCGGGAGCCCCAGAGCGGCGAATTTAGTCGCTGGTGCTCGCCGCCTTGGCCGTGGGAGCGGTGGACGAGGCAGCGCTGGCGCTGGAGGTCGAGGGCGCTGCGGCCGCTGAGGACTCTGACGCGGTCGTTGACGGCGCTGGAGCATCGGAGCCGGTGCTGGAGGAACGTGAATCGTTGCGGTAGAAACCGGAACCCTTGAAGACCACCCCGACTGAGTTGAACTTCTTACGCAGTGTGCCCTGGCACTGCGGGCATACCGTGAGGGAGTCCTCGTCGAAGCTCTGGAAGATGTCGAAGTGGTGCCCGCAGTCCTTGCAGGCGTATTCGTAGGTAGGCATGAGGACCTTGCGTCAGTTGTGCGTTGAGTGGGTGCGGGTGCCCAATAGTCGACGGTGGCGACCGCGTCGGCAGGAAGACCGGCAGGAAGGAGCATCCAACGGGTGACGATTCTACCGTTGGGCAGGGCAAGCTCACACGAGCGCCGTCACAGAGGGAAGTGACGGAGGCCCTGCTCGGTCCAGACGGCGTCGAGTCTCGCATCCCACGGATCGGAGGGTACCCGAGCCACGACCTCGTCGGA
The DNA here is from genome assembly GCA_052108535.1 of Galactobacter sp. GTDB lineage: Bacteria > Actinomycetota > Actinomycetes > Actinomycetales > Micrococcaceae > Galactobacter. Next base: position 59,135 of record JBQDZM010000011.1, read on the forward strand.
GAAGACGCAGGCCACCGTGGTCAGATCGGGGTGCGCCGCCAGGAACCTGTCGTAGTAGCCGCCTCCCTGCCCCAGGCGGGTGCCGTCATACCCCACCTGCAGTGCCGGAACCACGACCAGATCCAGCTCCGACGGATCGGCCGGATCGGCTCCCACCGGTTCGGGGACCGGCGCGTTCTTTCCCTGCTCCACCCGTGTCTGTGGAGTCCACACGACCCAATCCAAGCTGCGGTGAGCGCGAGCAACGGGCAGGAGCACTCGCAGGCCCGCAGCATGCCAGGCCGCGACGGCCGCTGCCGGATCGGGCTCGCCAGGGGCGGCAAGGTAGGCGCCGATACATTTTGCGTCCTCGACCAGGGCAGCCACCTCGGTGGCCGCGCTCCCGCGAAGTTCCTGCGCAACAGCTTGGTCATGGCCCACGGCGGCTCGACGACGTCGTTGGTTCCTGACCAGTCGGCGTGCTGCCGCCTTACTCTCGCGATCCGCGCTGTAGCTGGTCGGAGTGGAGGGGCCTTTCGGGTTTTGCGACATGTGGACATCGTCGCACGCAGCGCTTCTCGTGACACGCCCCTCGGCCTGGGCGGATGAGGTGTCTCTGCCCTATAACGTTGAGGCCGTCGGTACTCCTTGCTTGAGGTGTACCTGCTTCCCATTCTCTTTTTGTGCCAGGAGGGTCCCATGGCAACGCAGGATCAGGGGTTCAAGATCCGTTGGGGCAAGGTGTCCCTGGCGCTGCTCGGCGCGCTCGCGCTGTTGGCTGTGCCCGTGACGTTTGTGCTCGCGTGCTTCACCACCCTGAGTTTCCTGGTGCCACTGGGATGTGCCGTCCTCGTCGCCGCGAGCTTCGTGGGGCTGCGTACCGCTGCCATCCGTGATCGCAAACGCAAGGCGTGGGCCCGGGCGGAATCGGCGGTCCCTGAGGCCGAATTCGCTGAGAAGGCACGGCAAGAACCCGAGGACGGCAGCGACCAGATCATCGCGGCCGAGGTCCCGGAGAACGTCGCGGACGCCTCTCGGTCCGCTGCTGCAGCGGAATCCGTGAGCGCTTACGTCGCAGAGCCGGAAGCAGAGATCACCGAGGAGGCCTTCGATTTCGAGGCCCCGTTCACCGAGGTGGAGACCCCCAGCAAGCCCGGCGTGACGTCCGAGCTCGACGATGCCAACGGCGAGGCTGAGGTCGGCGCTGCTGAGGTCGATGGGTCTGCGCAAGGTCGGCAGGCGGCCGTCGAGCAGGCCGAGGAATCGACCACTGCTGCGCAGATGTCCTCAAACTCCACTTGGTCCCCACGAGACATTCCTACGCCGACGTATGTCGGGGCCGAGCCCGTGGAACGGGATCTGCCCTCGGCCGAGCCCGCAGCGGAGGAGAAGAAGGCCACGTCGGTGACCAGCATCCGCAAGGCGGAACGCGACCGTGCGGAGCAGGAGCGCTCCGGTTCTGAGGTGCGCGATATCGAGCCCTCCGCACAAGCTGACCTCTCAGTGCAGGCCCACGTCTCTGCCGGAGGCGCGGACGACGAGTTCGTCAACGCCGAGTCCGCCAAGCGGCTGGATCTCGACGCAGTACTGCAGCGTCGCCGGGCCTGAGATCTCGTCAAAGGGCCGCAAGCCTCAGCGCCGGGTCGTCAAAGCGCACGGTTCCAAACCTCAGAGCATGTGGCCCCACACCTCAGACGTGTCGCGAACCCACGCTTGCCCCCGGATGGTGGGCAAAGATCAGCGTGGTCTCGGTGTGAGCCACTGATGCATCCGTGGTCAGGTTGTCCAACACCCAGTCCCGGAGGGCGTCCGTAGACGCCACCGCGATCCGGAGCATGTAGTCGGTGCCGCCGGAGAGGTGGAACATCTCCAAGACGTCAGGCAGCCGTGGAGCGGCCGCTGTGAAACGATCGATCTCGTCGCGGTCGTGGGCCCTCAGTTTCACCGCGATGAGTGCCTGGACGGGGCGGCCAAGAGCCTGCAGTGACACCGCGGCGTTGAAACCGGTGATGATGCCTCGATCCACCAGGGACCGGGTGCGGACCAGAGCGGTGCTGGGTGCAACCCCGATGGCATCGGCCAGGGCCGCGTTGCTCATGCGAGCATCGGCGCTCAACAGGTCGATGATGGCTCTGTCCGTCTCATCCAGCCCCTGAGGGGTTTTGCTGGTGGACGGGTTCGCCTCCGAGGTGGTCATGCGTTCCATTGCACCACATTCGCCGCCTTGTCCTTTTGCACCGCCTACGTCACCTTGTCCCCGCTGAGGCTGCTGTGGTGACAAGATGGGTGTGTGTCAGAGATCAAGAAGTCGGCCAAGCTCTCCAACGTCCTGTACGACATCCGTGGCCCGGTGCTGGACGAGGCCCAGCGGATGGAGGATCAGGGACATCGCATCCTGAAGCTCAATATCGGCAATCCTGCGCCGTTCGGTTTTGAAGCGCCGGATGCGGTGTTGGTGGACATGATTCGCAACCTGCCGCAGGCTCAGGGGTATTCCGATTCGCGCGGCATCATGTCTGCGCGCACCGCAGTCTCGCAGTACTACCAGACCCGGGGTATCCAGACCATCGGCGTGGACGACATCTACCTGGGCAACGGCGTTTCCGAACTGATCCAGTTGAGCTTGAACGCGTTGCTGGACAACGGGGACGAGGTCCTGATCCCCGCGCCTGACTACCCTCTCTGGACGGCTTCGACCTCCCTGGCCGGCGGCACGGCCGTGCACTATTTGTGCGTGGAGGAAGAAGGGTGGATGCCGGACCTGGAGGACATCGCCGCCAAGATCACGCCCCGGACCAAGGGCATCGTGGTGATCAACCCGAACAACCCGACTGGAGCGGTGTACCCCAAGCACGTCTTGGAAGGCATCCTTGAGCTGGCCAGGCAGCATGACCTCATCGTCTTCGCGGACGAGATCTACGAGAAGATCACCTATGACGGTGTGGAGCACGTCAACATGGCCGCCCTGTCAGATGACGTGATCACCCTGACCTTCTCCGGTCTGTCCAAGGCCTATCGCGTTTGCGGTTTCCGTGCGGGCTGGATGGCGATCTCCGGCCCCAAGCATCGGGCAGCCGGGTACATCGAGGGTCTGAACATGCTCACCAATATGCGCCTGTGTGCCAACGTGCCCGGGCAGCACGCGATTCAGACGGCGCTGGGTGGGTACCAGTCCATCAACGACTTGATCCTGCCGGGCGGGCGATTGCTGGAACAGCGCAACCTGGCCCACCGCATGCTCAATGACATTCCCGGGGTTTCCTGCGAACCTGCCCATGGCTCGTTGTACCTCTTCCCGCGCCTGGACCCTGAGGTCTACCCGATTCAGGACGATGAGTTCTTTGCCTTGGATCTGCTCAAGCAGCAGAAGATCCTGGTGACGCAGGGCACCGGCTTCAACTGGGTGGCACCGGACCACTTCCGACTGGTGTTCCTGCCGGACACCAAGATGCTGGCCGACGCCATCGGACGGATCTCCGAGTACCTGGAGTCAATGCGCGAACGCGCCTGAGTGCGTAACTCCGGGCCCGCCGCTCGGGTACGACCTCGGCCTGACGCGGCGACTCCAGACACCGGCCCGACGCGGCGACTTCAAGCACCGCGGCGAGGGTAGGGCGTTAACCGCGGTAGATCACTGCGCTGAGCTGACGGAAGTGGTGGGTTCCCCGGTTCCACGGACCGCGTCCAAACGTGCCTTGGCGCCGGCGAGCCATTCTTCGCAGCGCTGGGCCAGGGCCTCTCCGCGTTCCCACAGTGCCAACGATTCCTCCAGACCTGCTCCGCCGGCTTCCAGCCGTTGGACCACGTCCACGAGTTGGGCCCTGGCCTGTTCGTAGCTGAGCTGATCGATGTCCTGAGCGCTGGTGCCGCTGGAGTCCACTGGGTTCTGACCTTGAGTGCTCATGTCTGTTCCTGATCTTTCGGTTGCTTTGGGTGCTGATTCTGCTGTGCTCTGGTTGAGCTATCGGACCGGTGCGCTGTGGCCCCGGTGATTCAGTCAACGGATTCGTGCCGCAGCGGGTCCGGGAGTGCTCCACGGGAGTCCAGTGCCAGCAGGCCGTTCGCCAAGCGTGCGGTGACTCGGGTCCCGGTTGGTGCCTGGTCCGCGGAGCGCAGAACGGTTCCGTCCTCGTGCTGCAGCACCGAGTAACCGCGGTCGAGGGTCTGTTGGGGGGAGAGGGACCGAACGCGGGCGCTGAGATGGGCGATCTCGTCCTTGGCCCGAGACACTCGCTGGCGTACGGCGTAGTCACCTCGTTCCCGCAGGCGGGTCAGGTCCTCGTCCCTGACGCTGATCATCCCGTACGGGTCGCGGAGGACCGGGCGGGTGCGCAAGGTGTGTAGATCCTGTGCGGACCGATCCAGAAGTCGTCCGAGCCCAAGTCGCAGTCGTTGCCGGCCTTCTGCGATCCCGGCGCGTTCCTCTCCTACGTCCGGGACCACCCGTTTGGCCGCGTCGGTGGGGGTGGAAGCACGCAGATCTGCGACGTCATCCAGCAGCGGCCGGTCAGCTTCGTGCCCGATGGCGGAGACCACCGGGGTGCGGGCCGCCGAGACCGCGCGGACCACGCGTTCGTCGCTGAAACCGAGAAGATCCTCGAGGGACCCGCCGCCGCGCGCGATGATGATGACATCCACGCTGGGGTTCGCATCCAGCTCTTGGACGGCCGCCGTGACCTCACTGACGCAATGCACGCCCTGCACCGCGGTGTGACGGACCTCGAAAGCGACCTCGGGCCAACGCAATCCGGCGTTGCGCAGCACATCCTTTTCGGCATCCGAGTCGCGTCCGGTGATGAGGCCGATACGTTGAGGCAGGAACGGGAGAGGGCGCTTGCGCTCGGCGTTGAACAGGCCTTCGTCAGCAAGCTGTCGACGCAGACGCTCCAGCCTGGCCAACAGGTCTCCCAGGCCCACCGGCCGCAGATCAGTGGCGTTCATGGACAGCCGACCCGCCTTGAGCCAGAAGCTGGGCCGGACCTGTGCCACCACCCGCGAACCGACTTCGGGCTGATTCGGAAGACTGCGCAGCACGTTGGCCCAGATGGTCACGGGCAGAGAGTTGTCCACCTCCAGATCACGCATGGTCAGGTAGGCGGCTCCCTTGCGCAGGTTGGCCTCGATGAGCTGGCCCTCGATCCAGGTGGACGGGGCGCGTTCGATATGCGCTTTGAGGTTTTGCGCCAACAAGGAAAGCGGCCATGGGTTCTCCGGGGTCGTGGCGGCCGCGGTGGGAGGGAGCGTCCTTGCAGGGTCTGGGCCACTGGCTTCTTGGCTCATTTTTCTCCTCCATGCTCTTGCGCTGACGTGGTGTGCGGTCGACTCGCCGGTCACTTGGTGAACTGCTGCCTTAAGTACACTACGACTCACCGACACTTTGCTCATTGAGCAGCACCTTCTGCACGTCGGGACGAGACGGACCGGCCTACGGTCAGGAAGCGGACCCTCACCATCATGCGCAATGTTCTGGCAGTTCTGCTTGCAGCGGTCGCCGCCTTCTGTGGGGCAGGCGCCTGGGCGGGATACACGATGGACACGGCGCTGACTCAGCCTGAGACCGTCCGTAGCACCGTGGGGCCGCTCATCCACGATGACGGGGTGCAGGACATGATCGCGACCCGGGTCCGAGAACAGATCGTCTCTAGGCTGCCCGGTGGGGTGATCCAGGAGAAGCTCAAGCCCGCGGTGGATGCCGCAGCTAAGACCGCCACCACGGCGGTTCTTGAGGACGACGACGTGGAGAAGGCCTGGCTTGAGGTCCTGGACCTGACGCGTGAGGGCTATACCGAGCAGGTCAGGAGCGGGGAGAACAGCGGCGGGCATATCGAGATGGTGCTGGACCCCGTCGCCGATCTTGCCAGCGAGCATGTCACGTCTGCTCTGGCGAAGGTCGGTGTGAAGGTCGAGGACAAGCCGGACATCGAATGGCGGGTCTCACAGGAGCTCTCCGACATTTCGCCCTTGGTTTCCTTGGTCACGCCGATCCTGACGCTCACGGTGACCCAATCCGCTCATTGGCTCGTGTATTCGCTGGTGGCAGCGGCCGGGCTGCTCTTGGGTCTGCTGGTAGCAAGCCGGCGGGCCATCGTGTTCGTGACAGCGGGCTTCCTGGCTCTGGCGCTTGGGCTGATCGGCAACGGGGCCGCATCAATGGTGACGAGCGGGACGAAGGGGAGTAGCAACGCGGTGATCCAAGCGATTTCCGAGGTTTTTACCGATCAGGTGCGTGCCGCCTCCGTTCCTTTGAGCTTGGTGGGTGGGGCACTCCTGGTGGTGGGCATCGTGATGATGGTGGTCACCGGGGTGCGCCGTCGGCGGGCAGCCGCTGAGGACGACTTCGATTGGGACGAGGTATAAGGCTTCGACCCGGCCTTCGCGGGCGGCCGCTCCGGCTCAGCTCGCGGCCTGCCTCGGGTCCGGGCGGGCGGTTGTGTCGAGTGTGGCGGTGAGGACCTCCGTCCACGGGGTGGGCGTGAGGCCGAAGCGTGAAGTCAGCACACCTGGCTCCACGATGGCCGGGGCATCCCACAGGTAGCGCTGACGCCGCAGCTGCTTGAACTGAGCGGAGAAATGCCCGACGGCGGTGAACAGCGCCCACGGCAGTCGCCTGACCTTGGCCGGGCCTTGGTGGGCGGCTGACGCCGCCGACCTGGCCATCTCCCGTTGGGTGAGGGGGCCCGTGGATGGGCTGAGCAGGACCGCGTCGCCGTGCGGAGCAAGGTCCTCGGCGTGCTGGGCAGCCGTGACCATGGCTCGGGTCAGGTCGGGGATGTAGGTGACCGACCGTGGTACATCGGCCACACCCATGATCCAGGCCGTGCGGCCCTGGGAACTTGGGCCCAGCACCAGTTGCAGGAAGACCGAGGTCGCCGGGACGGCGGTGGGGCCGAGCAGGTCCGCCGCCACGATCGATAGTGTCGTGGCGGGGTGGGCTCTCCGGGCCGCCAGGAGCTCTGCCCGAACCTCGCCCAGGGGAGAGGCCGGGTTCGTTGGCGTGGATTCGTGCAAGCGTTGCGCCCCGGTCCCGAAGGCGTAGACGGATTCGGGGAACACCACGGGAATCCCGGCCTGGGCCGCCGCGTCCATGACGATGGCCTCCCGCTGGGGGAGGTCGCGGCGCCAGGCGCGCACGTCGTAGGCGGTGTGCAGGCAGTGGAAGATCGCTGCGGCAGGTTGCCCGTCTGCCTCGTCGCCGCGGATGGCGCGGGCCACGAGATCCGCTTTACCCGCGTCGCCTCGTAGCAGTCGGGCCCCCGTGGGGACCTGGTCGCCTCGCCTGATGATGGTGACCTGGTGGCCGCCTCGCAGCAGGTCCTGGGCCAGCTGGGTGCCGATCTGACCGGCCCCGGTGATGACGTAATGCATGATGTCCTCCAAAATAGTGAGCACCGCTCTCGAACTGGTGGAATCACTCTAGGAGCATCGCCCCGCAAATTTCAAGAGCAATGATCACAATTGTTCGTGTCGGGCGCGGCAAGGCGCCATCGTCCGTGCCAGACTGACGGCATGGACCGCCCCAGGAGAAGCCACGCGCAGGCCCGCGCCGAGATGCGGGAGGGGATCCTCCGGCTCGGGCGTGAACAGCTGGCGGAGCGCGGAGCCGCGAACCTCTCGGTTCGCGAGATCGCGCGCGGGCTTGGTGTCGCGTCGTCGGCCATCTATCGGCATGTCGCAAGTCGCGACGAGCTGCTGACGCTGTTGCTGGTGGATGCCTATGAGGATCTGTCTCGCCACGTCCTAGCGGCCGTCGAGTCGGTCACCGGTCCACGGCGGCAGCTCATGGCCATGTCAACCAGCATGCGGGAGTGGGCGGTGGGCGATCCCGCTAGGTGGGGGCTCATCTACGGCACCCCTGTGCCCGGTTACGCAGCGCCGGCGGAGGCCACGACGGCGCCGGGGACCAGGGTGATGGCTAAGTTCCTCGGCGTACTCGGGCAGGGGGAGGCCACGCCGGACGCGTTCCCTGAACCCCGCCCGGACTTCGCTGCGGCACTGCACGATGGTTTGGGGGACCTTGGAGCGGTGGTGGACATCCCGCTGGCCGCCGCAGCCGTGTCGGCGTGGACGGCTCTGATCGGCACGATCAGCGCCGAGATCTTTCAACAGCTCGGTGCCGGTTTCGAGGTGGTCGGGGACGAACTGGTGCTGCGCTGGGCCGACGAGGCAGCAACCAGATTCCGCCTGGCTTGATCTGGCCGGCAGGTTCCGCTCAGATCTCGGGCACGGCCCTGGGCGCGGTCTCGACCTGTTTGCCGGATTCGAAGGGGACGGCGGCGTCGTCTCGTTGGCCAGGGTCCAGTTCGTTGATGCGGCGCAGGCTCGGCGCCACCCTGGACTGTAGCGCGCCGACGAACTTGTTGTAGCCCTCGACGGAGGCGCGCAGGGACGAGCCCAATTTGTCCACGTGAGCGGAGAGGGTGGTGAGCCGTCGATGCAATTCCTGGGCCTCATCGAAGAGGGCCCGGGCATTTTGCGTGACGAGCTCCTGCCGCCAGGTCACGGCAAGGCCCTTCAACACTGCAAGCAGCGTGGCGGGGGAGGCCAACACGACCCCGCGGGAGAAGGCATCGTCCATCAGGGAACCGTCCGCGGCAAGGGCTTCGGCCAGCACGGATTCTGTGGGGAGGAAACACACCACCAGATCCGGGGAACCGGGCAGGGACGCCTGGTAGCGCCGGTCTCCCAAGGCGTTGACGTGGGCGCGGAGTGCCTTGGCATGTGCCGCCAGCAGGGTGGCTCTTTCCTGGACGGCCTCCGCGGTGTCGTCGTTCTCCAGCCGGTGCGCCTCCAACAACTTGTCCAACGGCACCTTGGCATCCACGGCCACCGATTTCCCGCCTGGGAGCCACACCACGAGGTCGGGGCGCCCGGACTCCACGACGACCTGCTCGTCGAAGTCCACGTGACGCAACATGCCTGCCGCCTCTACTACGCGGCGCAGCTGCACTTCACCCCAGGTGCCGCGTTTGCCGTTGTCCCTCAAGGACGACGACAGCGCCGTGGTGGTGCGCAAGAGCTCGGCGTCGTTGTACGCCGCGCGCTGCAGCTGTTCGCTCAACTGCGAGAACTGGTCCACCCGGTCCCGTTCCAGGGTCTGCACGGAACGCTGCATCGTGGCCAGCCGCTCGGCGACCGGTCCCAGGGCCCGCAGTACCGCTTCGTCGCGCACCCGGCGCGCTTCCTCGGTGCCGGTCCGGGATTCCAGGGCTTCCGCCCGCGCCTGCGCGGCGGCTGCCTGCTCGCGCGCCGCGGAGGCGGCGTCGCGCGCCTCACGCAACGACCCGTCGTCGCGCATAGGTCGGAACACCAGCGTGCCGAGCACGCCAAGGCCAGCGCCGACCAACAACAGCAGGAGGGCCCAGAGAACGGTTGCGAAGGTCATGGAACCAGGGTGCCACCAGGGTCCGACGGATTGGTTCAAGCCGGCCGCGGCCTGGCGAATCTCACGCGGCGGTGACCTCGTCTCCCACCCGGATGATCCCGCCCGAGGCGCGAGGCAGGAAGAGCGTCCCCAACGTGGGTTCGGGCTGGCCCAGATCGTTGGTCAGGGCACCCAAGAGGTCGGCATCACGGCGGCCCGTGTCCGGATTCGCCTCGATCGCCTTGCAACGCACGATGGTCTTCTGTGCGGTGAGCGCGACGTTGCCGACCCGGATCTCGGTGCCGGATTCCGCCCATTCCAGCTCCTGCCAGGCCGGCAAACCGTCCACCACGATATTGGACCGGAACCTGCGCGAGTCCACGGGTACGCCCGGTACGCGCCCGGCCACAGCGTCGACGGAGGCACACGCGTGCAGCGAGACGAATCCGCGCGCACGGTCCTGGAAACGTGAGGTGTGGCCGTCGCCCACCAGGACCAAGGGGAGCTGCCCTGGGCGGGACAGCCGGCGGGCGTCGGGCCCGGCCAGGACCCAGTCGGCCACGGCGTCGGACACCTCACGGCGGCCAACGGGATCAAGTCCCGCGGCCACGATGACCTCACCGTTATCCGAGACGGTGAGGGTCTCGCCGTCGAAGCCGACGCGCAGCCGGGCCAAGGACGGGAAGGTCATCAGCGCCAGCCCCTTGGACTTGGGCCAATAGTCCAGCCCGTCCTGGTTTTCAGGCTCCGTGGCGTTCGCGAAGCGGAAGGCCAGAACCCGGTCGCCTGCGATCCGCCCGTCCTCCTGCACGGTCAGTTCAGCCACGGGCTCGGGGGTGAAGCCCTTGATGGGATAGCGGTAGAGCGCGGAAACGTGGGGCATCCCATCATCTTTGCAGCAGGTCGGGGCGATGTCGGGACAAACATGTGCACGAGTTCGCAGGTAGAATTGCCGATCGTGGCTCTCACTATCGGAATCGTCGGACTGCCCAACGTCGGCAAGTCAACCCTGTTCAACGCACTGACTCGGGCGCAGGTGCTCGCAGCGAACTACCCGTTCGCGACCATCGAACCCAATGTGGGTGTGGTGCCGCTGCCGGACGAGCGGTTGAACCAGCTCGCCGAGGTGTTCCATTCCGAGAAGCTGGTGCCGGCCACCGTTTCCTTCGTGGACATCGCGGGCATCGTGAAGGGCGCCTCTGAGGGCGAGGGGCTCGGCAACCAGTTCCTGGCCAACATTCGTGAGGCCGAGGCGATCTGCCAGGTCACGCGCGGGTTCAAGGACCCCGACGTCATCCACGTGAACGGTTCCGTGGACCCCGACGACGACATCGAGACCATCACCACCGAGCTGGTGCTGGCTGACATGCAGTCGGTGGAGAAGGCGCTGCCGCGGCTACAGAAGGAACTGACCAACAAGAAGGTCTCCAAAGAGCACGTGGCTGCCGTGGAGCAGGCGCTGAAGGTGCTTGAAGACGGACGCACGCTCTACAGCGCTGCCGCTTCCGAGAAGCTGGATCTTGACGAGCTCAAACCGCTGCAGCTGCTGACCGCCAAGCCGTTCATCTACGTGTTCAACCTGGACGACGAGGGCCTCGCGGACGAGGCGCTGAAGGCGCGGCTGGCCGAGTCGGTGGCTCCCGCCACCTCCGTGTTCCTCGACGCCCAATTCGAGTCCGAGCTCGTGGAGCTGGACGAGGATGAGGCCACCGAGATGCTGCACGAGGCAGGCTACGACGAGTCCGGCCTGGAGAAGCTGGCCAAGGCAGGGTTCGCCACGTTGGGTCTGCAGACCTACCTGACCGCCGGTCCCAAGGAGGCTCGCGCCTGGACCATCCCGGTCGGGGCCACGGCCCCCGAAGCTGCTGGCGTGATCCACACCGACTTCCAGCGAGGTTTCATCAAGGCCGAGGTCATCGGATTCTCGGACCTGATGGAGGCTGGTTCCACCCAGGCAGCCCGGGCTGCGGGCAAGGCACGCATGGAGGGCAAGGACTACGTCATGCGCGACGGCGATGTGGTGGAATTTCGTTTTGCGCTTTAACCTCTGACGGCGACGGCGGCCGGTCGCGAACTCGTCAGTTGTCACGACGAACGCGTTCGCCCGCCAGCAACCTGTTGCTTAGGTGTGCTCGTCACTCACGTCTCCACGAAGGCATTAGTTGGCGACGTAGACGTGCCGGCGATCAAGGTCATCGCGCTCGGCGATGTCGAGCAGAGAGTTCGCCATGTCGGCAGCAGTGATCATCCACCCGTACTTGAGTGGCCCGTCGGTGCTCAGCCGGTAGTTGCCTTGGGTCGTTGCCTGCTTGATCCGCGGGGCTCGGATGGCAGTCCAACGCGCACTGCTCTCCCAGAGTGTGATGTCCATGCGGCGCATGTCGTCGTACGTCGCTCCGAGGAACTTCTGCAGCAGCGGCAGCACGATCCAGAGCTTGAGTGGTCCCTGGTGTGCCCAGTGCTCAGCGACTTCGGAGGAGATGACTACGAGCCGTTCGACACCGTGGGTGGCCATGCCGTGTATGAGGTTGCTCGTTCCCTGCGAGTAGAGCGTGGTCGGCGTCTTTGATGCACCGATCCCGATGCAGCTGATCACTGCATCGATGCCCGCCAGCATCGGCCGCACAGCATCGGCGTCGAGGACGTCGATTGCTTCCACCTGGAGGCGCGGATGCTCGACAGTCAGTGCCGCTGGATTCCGGGCGATCGCCACCACTTCGTGTCCACGCTCGAGTGCCTGCTGCACGACGATTCGTCCGACGTTACCCGTCGCTCCAGGCACCAGGATCTTCATGCGTGCTCCATCTCGTCTCGCGGGCTAGTAGGCTCATAATTACTGTCGCATCGGAATGATCCCGATTCGGTAATAACCATAGCAGGAGGAGATCGCATGACCGGCGAGCTGGTGGCGAGGGTGCGGGCGGCGATGCAGCGACAGCTCGTGCATGCAGTGCTGGACAACGAGCGGGTGGCTCGCAAGCACGGGCTGCTGGTGACCGACCTGCAGGCTCTGCATCTGCTGGTGCTGCGCGATGACGTGCGCACGCCTAGTCAGATCAGCGCGGCCACCGGCATGCCTGCAAGTACTGTCACCAAGCTCGTCGACCGGCTCGAGGCCGCCGGGTTCGTGCGCCGCTCCTCCGACGCGTCCGACCGCCGACGTACCGTGCTCGATCTGGTGCCAGATGCGATTGCACCGCTTCGGACGCTCTACGAGCGAGCCGATGATCAGCTCGACGACCTCAGTCGACAGTTCACCCAGGGTGAGCTCGACACGGTCGTGCGGTACCTCGACGCCGTCAGTGATTTCTACTCGCTCCGGTAGCGTCATGCATTCTGAGCCTCAGTCCGCGGCTCCGCCCCGGACAGAGATCGATCAGGTGACCGTCATCTGGGTGCTGCTTCTCAACGAAATGATCCGGCCCGGGCATCTGGCGAAACCGGACGTTCCGCTTGTCCTGCTTCCTCGGCTTCTGCATGTTTCTTCGGGGACACGTCTGCGAAGCGACGGCGACTCGTGAACACGACCTGTCCGATCAAGAGCGCTCCGAGCGCGCTGAAAACAGCGGCTGCGAGGGTAACTGCGCGTACTCCGAAACCGAGAGCGATGACCTGGCCGCCCGCCCAGGAGCCGAGCGCTGCCCCGAGGGCGAAGGCTGCCATGTTGACCGTCAGGGACAGGGTCGGCGCGTCTGCTGCAATAGTGAGGATTCGGACCTGGAGCCCGGGGATGAGGGCGAACGTCGCGATGGAGAACAGAACGAGAAGAAGTGCACTTCCTACTGTGGAGGGAGCACTGAACCAGTACAGGACGCACACCGCGGCCAGCGTCCACGAGAGCCAGACAACGGCGGCTTCTACGGAGCGGTTGGCGCACCGGCCGCCGATGAAGTTGCCGACGATCGAGCCGACGCCGTACGCAAGGAGTACTGCAGGGACCCACCCGGCGGGGAGGCCCCCGATGTCGGTCAGCAGCGGCACCATGTAGGTGATCAGGGCGAACATGCCACCCGAGCACAGAACCGTGGCGAATACCGTGCCGATGACTTGCCACTTCGCGAAGGCTCGCAGCTCGTGTCCGACTGAGGTCCGCTCCGTGGCGTTGCCGTCGTCGGGGATCGCAATCAGGATCAGCACGGACGCGATCAGGGCGAGCACGGCGACGCTTCCGAACGTGGCCCGCCAATCGATCTGCTGCGCGACGAGCGTGCCGAAGGGAACCCCGAGCACTGTCGCCAGGTTCACGCCGAGCTGGGTGCCGGCCACAGCTGAGCCCTTCTTTCCCCCATCGGCCATGTTGCCCGCGGTCACGACGCACACGGCCATGAAGGTGCCTTGGATGACGGCGGTGATCATGCGACCGACTAGCAGCAGCTCGAACGTCGGCGCGAAGGCGCACGTGATGTTGCCCGCGACCGATACGAGTAGGAGCAGGACGAGGAGGTACTTGCGGCGGACACGAGTGGTGATAGCCGTTACGACCGGGCCTCCGATCACCACGGTGAGTGCGTAGACCGTGACCAGCAGGCCCGCGGTGGGGATGGTCACCGACAGGTCGCGGGAGAGTTCGCCGAGCATGCCGCTGGGCGAGAGTTCGGCAGTGCCGACGCAGAAGATGCCGAGGATAAGCACGGCCATCCGGAAATACATGGATGTCCTTTCGAGCCTCAGCGGGTTCAGGGAACGATGGCGTCGTACGCGGCGGGCAGTGTGGTGTGGCCATCGGCGGCGAGGAAGTGCCCCGCGCCGGGGACCACCAGCGCCCTGGCCCCGAGAAGGGCAGCAAGTCGATCTGTGTGAGGTGGCGGCACGAGGGGATCGTCGTCGGAGCGAATCACGATGATCTCGTCGATGTGTTCGCGCAATCTGGTCACATCGCAACCGACGCCGATGAACTCGTCCAGTTCCGGAAGGGCCGGAAGCGGGTCGAGGAACCCTGAGACCAGGACCAGGCGTCCCAGCCTCCACGTTCCGGTGAGGCATGCCAGGTGCCGCAGTACGGCGAGACAGCCGAGGCTGTGCGCAATCAGCGCCGTACTCTTGTCTGTCTCGCCCACCACAGCATGAACCGTCTCCTGCCACCGCGGCGCATCAGGCGCGAGGGAGTCAGGCAGCTCGGGGATGACAGCCTGCATGTTGGCGCGGTCGAGTTCTTTGGCGAGCCAGCCGAACCAGTGATCGTCCGGGGTGGCCGCGTAGCCGTGGAAGATGTAGGCGTTCTGCAGCGTTGTTGAAGAAGTCACGAACGAGAACGTACGGCCTGACGCTAGCGTGAAGGTCAAGTCTGGAGAGAGGAGACTGCGGTGCAGATCGGCGAACTTGCCAGCAGGACGGGGGCCAGCCCCCGCGCGTTGCGTCATTACGAGGAGCGGGGACTCCTCGTCCCTGGGCGCAGTAGCGGAGGTTACCGTGCCTACTCGCAGGACGACATCGTCCGCGTTGCGCAGATCAAGACCATGATCGACGCCGGCCTGACCACTGCATCCATCAAGCGCTACATTTCTTGCGCCCGCGACGGAGACCATGGCACCTGGCTCGAACTGTGCCCGAATCTCCGCGCCGAACTTGCCTCAGTTGCTGAACGTCTTGACGCCAAACAGGCTGAGCTATCCGAGCGGAAGCAACGACTGCACAGCCTCGCCGCTGTCGTCTGAGGGACCATCAAGTGACTCAGGCCTCTAGCAGGCGTCGGTGACGCCGCAGCTCTTCGCGTCCAAGCCATCCAGGTGGCTACGACTGCATGCGAATGGGACTGTTGCCGATCCCGTGCGTGGCGCAACCACAGGTTGGTATGTGCGGCGACGTGGTCGAGTTCCGGTTTTCGAACTAAACCTTAGAGGGTGAAGCGTCCGCTGGAGGCTCGTGCTGCCGCCGTCGAGAGATCGAGTGATCGTCGGTTAGTGTGGGGCACTGGTCGACGGCGGTGCCGTATCGTGACAACGTGGTGCACTGCGAAAGATCGATGACCGGCTCACAGAACTCGCGACTGATAATCATTCGGGGAAACTCGGGAAGCGGAAAGTCGCTACTTGCCCAATCGATCAGGGCGGCGCGGCCGCGGGGAGTGGCGTTGCTGGGGCACGATACGTTGCGCCGAGAGATCCTTCACGTTCGGGATCGTCCCCAAGCTCTCAGCGTGGCTTACATCGACATGTCGGCTCGCTTTGCTCTCGACAACGGCCTGGATGTCGTTGTTGAGGGGATCCTTCATTCGGAGATATATGGTGACATGCTCACCCAACTCCAACGGGATCATCGCGGTGTTACGCGTGCTTTCGTCTACGAACTCGGGTTGGAGGAAACTCTGCGGAGGCACCGCACGAAGACGCTCGCAGCTGAAGTGTCGGAAGAACAGGTCTCATCTTGGTATCGCGAGTCCGACAGGATTCCCGAACTGGGTGAGATCGTGTTTGACGCTGACGCCAGCGCGAGTGATGCGCTTGCTCAAGTGCTTGCTGAGGTCGGGTGGGGCGAAGCAGAATGACGATCGAGAGCATGGGTAGACGTTCGGTCAAGAAGGCGGTCGGGTACGTCGTCCACCAAGGGAAGCTGCTCGTGTTTACACATGACGAGTTCCCGATGGAGATCACCGGTGTGCAGGTGCCCGCTGGGTCGATCGCCGAGTTTGAGTCGCCTGCGGATGCCGCCGTGCGCGAGGTGGGAGAAGAGACCGGCCTCACGGCCAGGACCGTTCGCTCGCTCGGCGTTGAATCGTACGACATGTGGCCCGCAAAGCCCGAGGTTCACGAACGGCAACTCTTTCAACTCGAGCTGGTAGATCCGGACGTTCCCGACCGCTGGAAGTGCGGCGAACAGGACCCTTCCGACGGAGGCGAACCCGTTAGCTGGACGTGCTGGTGGATGGCGCTGACGGATGCTCACGTTCTCTGCGCAGGCTTTGGCGCACGCCTCGGAAGCGTCGAAGCCGATGGTGATCTCTAAGGTTGGTATCTGTGGCGACGTGGTGGACTTCCGGTTTAACGTCTAGCGTTAATGACGGTGTCCGTTATACACTGAACTCGTGATCAGATCGTTCGGCAGCAAGGACACCGAGCGCATCTGGCATGAGCAGTACGTCAAGCGAGTCGACCGGATGGTGCAGCGGGCGGCCTTGCGGAAGCTCGAGCTGATCCATGCGGCGAAGGATGTCGAGGACCTCCGGGTCCCGCCAGATAACCGACTGGAGCGTCTTGTCGGTGATCGTCGTGGGCAGCACAGCATCCGCGTGAACGGGCAATGGCGCATCTGCTTCGTTTGGAGAGATGGAGGTGTAGAAGATGTCGAACTCGTCGACTACCACTGAGAACAACCTGATCGAGCCGATCCACCCCGGAGAGATCCTGATGGAGGACTTCATCGAGGGCCTCGGGATCACGCAGAACAAGCTCGCCGTGTCGATCGGCGTGCCGCCGCGCCGGATCAACGAGATCGTGCACGGCAAGCGGGGGATCACGGCTGATACGGCGATCCGTCTGGCGCGATACTTCGGGACGTCCGAGGAGTTGTGGATGAACCTGCAGTCGAACTACGAGCTGCGGCTCGAGCGGCGCGCTCTGCGGGACAAGCTTGCGGGGATCACGCCGTTGGAGGTTGCATGAGCAGCACAGCATGGATTGCTGAGCTCGACCGGCAGGTACCCGACGACGTCGCGCGGTTGCTCACCACGGTCCCTGAGTGGTTCGCGCAGCCGGAATCCAACGACGAGTACATCGAGGCAGCTCGCTCCATGGAGACATGGACGGTCCGTGACAGCGAGGGAATGGTCGTTGGTGTCACGCTGATCGATCGCCATTTTCTGCACGTCGCCGAGGTGCACCTCACCGTTGTCGACCGGTCGGTGCATGGGACCGGCGTCGGCTCAGCAATGCTCAGGGCCGTCGAAGACGATGCGGTTCGTCGTGGCGTGCGGCTGTTGCAGGTGAAGACCCTCGGAGCCTCGCACCCAGATCCCGGATATGCGCGCACTCGTCACTTCTATGAGCGGTGGGGTTTTCTGGCGCTGGAGGAGACCGAGCTCTGGGGTGCAGGCACCCCGTGTCTGATCATGGTGAAGCCGCTGCCTTCCCCTCGAGCAACCGGCACTCCCTGACGACCTCTGAAGCATCGAAGTTTCGAGGTGCTTGCGGGCACGAATGGGCTGCAGGTTCCACCCAGAGGTTGGTAAGTGCCGGAACGTGGTCGAATTTAGATTTAATGTCTAATAAAGGCCTCTGACCAGGGATTTTATCTCCTCGGCCTCCGGTTGGGTTCGATGGACAGGTTCCGCTTTACCATCAGGTGCTAAGCGTTTGTCCCGCTGACCTGGGACTTTGATCGGTCTCTGCGGAGCTCTCGCAGAGGCCGATTCTCGTTGTCGCGTTGCGGTAGCGTCTCTGGTCAAGTCCCCTTGAGTGGTGTTCTTTCGGTTCCTGGTTTTGTGGTGGGTTAGG
>JBQDZM010000012.1:0-59998 GCA_052108535.1 Galactobacter sp.
GGGGGGGCTGTAGGCGGCGGAATGTGTTCGGGAAAGCGCTGACTCGGCGGAATTGATTCGCGAAGACGAGAGGGGAGTGCTGGGGGCTGGTTCGCGAATCGTTTTTGCTGAGTGGGTGGGTTCGCGATCATGTTGTGCTGGGTGTGCGGTTCTGTACGCGGCGGAATGTGTTCGCGAGACCGGTGACTCCGCAGATAGTGTTCGCGAATGCGCGCGAGTACACAGGAGAGCGCAGACGTGACGCCAGACACCCCGGGCGCGCCCGACCCGGAACACGCGCTAAGATGGATCCGCTGCCCAGGCGAGGGAGCACACAAGAAATAACGTGTGACTCCGTCATCGACGAGGGCCTTCATCGAATCTTATTCCGGGTCAACCCGGCTGAAGCGACGATGACAAGGATCCACGCCGAGCATGCCCCGGGCGTGGACCGGCCCAAGAAATGGGTCGGTGTCATCGACCACAGGAGTAAAGCTCATGAGCGATTACCAGACCATTCACGGCGAAGTCCGCACCGATTTCGGTAAGGGCGCTGCCCGCCAGGCCCGCCGTGCCGAGAAGATCCCCGCAGTCATCTACGGCCACGGTGGCGATCCCGTGCACGTGCTGCTGCCCGCCCGCGAGACCACCCTCGCCGTGCGTACCTCCAACGCCATCCTGAACATCGAGGCCAACGGCAAGGAAGGCCTCGTCCTCGTCAAGGATATCCAGCGTCACCCGCTGCGCCAGAGCGTTGATCACCTGGACCTGCTGACGATCAAGAAGGGTGAGAAGGTTTCCGTCGAGGTCAACGTCCACGTGACCGGCGAGCCCTTCGCCTCCCAGGTGGCCTCCCTCGATGTCCCCACCATCGCTGTTCTGGCTGACGCCCTGAACCTGCCCGATTTCCTGGTTGCCAACGTTGAGGGCCTGGCTGACGCCCACATCACCGCCGGTGACCTGGAGCTGCCCAAGGGCGCCGAGCTCGAGATCGACGCCGAGACCGTCGTCGTGACCGTCTCCGAGCCCGTTGAGGTGGAGCTGCCTGAGGCACCTGCCGCTGACGAGGCCGGCGAGGCCGCCGAGGCCCCCGCCGAGTGATCACTCGATCATGACTCAGCACGTGTGGTTGGTGGTTGGCCTCGGTAACCCTGGGGCCAACCATGCCGGGCAGCGGCACAATGTGGGCCAGATGGCTCTGGATGTGTTGGCTGATCGGATGGGAGGCCGCTTCACAGTGGCCTCCCGCCACCGTGCTCAGATCCTGGAGGGCCGTCTGATGATGGGCGGCCCCAAGGTGGTGCTGGCCAAGCCCACCACCTTCATGAATGTCTCGGGAGGGCCCGTCTCCTCCCTGAGTAAGTACTTCCATGTGGATCCTGATCACGTGATCGTGATCCACGATGAGGTGGACCTGGACTTTGACCAGGTTGCCACCCGTACCGGTGGTTCCGAGAACGGCCACAACGGCCTGCGGGATATCACCAAGGCCCTGGGCACCCGCGATTATCAGCGGGTTCGCGTGGGCGTGGGGCGCCCGCCCGGACGCCAGGCCACCGCGGACTTTGTCCTCTCCAAGTTCAATTCCTCCCAGGCTAAACTGCTGCCGTTCGTCCTGGACGCGGCGGCGGACAAGGTGGAGTCGCTCATCGTGTGAATGCCCGACGGCGGGTATCGGCGACGCGCCAGCGTCGCCTTCGCATCCGGCCCAGAGCCACCCGTCGACCATTGGTGTCACACGAGGCAACACTGCGGAATGCCGCTGGCGCAGCTCCGGTTGGATCAGTACAGGACCAGCGTCGGACGACCCTGAAAGGAATCCCGTGCCGAACACCACGGTGTCTACAACAGAGCAGGGTGCTCAGCAGCAGCTGAGTCCCGCAGAGGTGGAGCGTCTTCGCGCCGACTTCCCGATCCTGGATCAAGAGGTCAACGGGTACCCGCTGGTCTACCTGGATTCTGGTGCCACATCCCAGACCCCGGAGTGCGTGTGGGAGGCCTCGCAGCATTTCTACGAGACGGCCAATTCCGCGGTGCATCGCGGCGCGCACACCCTGGCGGTGGAGGCCACGGATCGTTTCGAGGAAGCCCGCTCCACGGTGGCCCGGTTCGTGGGGGCCGGTGAGCGCGAGATCGTCTGGACCTCCAATGCGACCGAGGCACTGAACCTGATCGCCTATTCCTTCTCCAACGCAACGGCCGGTGCCGGGGGACCCGAGGCTGAGCGTTTCAGGTTGGCTCCTGGCGACGAGATCGTCGCCACCGGCATGGAGCATCATGCGAATCTGATTCCGTGGCAGCAGTTGGCGGCCCGCACGGGCGCCACCTTCCGCTGGATCCCGTTGCGTGAGGACGCCACTCTGGACCTGGAGGCGGCCGTCTCCATCGTGGGGACGCGGACCAAGATCTTGGCGTTCACGCATGTTTCCAATGTGCTCGGTCTGGTGAACGACGTCGCGACGTTGGCCGCGTTGGCCCGTTCCGTTGGCGCGTATTCGGTGTTGGACGCCTGCCAGTCTGCGCCGCACATGCCACTCGATTTCGCCGCGCTGGACGTGGATTTCGCTGCCTTCTCCGGTCACAAGATGTTGGGTCCCACCGGCATCGGGGCCCTGTACGGCCGCGCGGAACTGCTGGACGCCATGCCGCCGTTCCTGTTCGGGGGCTCCATGATCACCACCGTGAGCATGGATCACGCCGAATTCCTGCCCGCACCGCAGCGTTTCGAGGCGGGCACGCAGCGCATCAGCCAGGCCATCGGCCTTGCCACCGCGGTCAGCTACCTGGACGAGATCGGCATGGACCGGGTCGAGGGCTGGGAGCAGCGCCTTGGCCGCCGGATGCTGGCCGGCTTGTCCTCCCTTCCGGGTGTCCGGATTCTGGGCCCCGCTGCTGACTCCGACGTGGCACGCACCGGCACCGTGCCATTCGCCGTGGACGGCGTGCACCCGCACGACGTTGGCCAGTTCCTGGATTCCCGCGGCGTGGCCGTGCGCGTTGGCCACCACTGCGCCGAGCCGCTGCACAAGTTCCTGGGCGTCTCCGCGTCGACGCGCGCCTCCGCCTACCTATACAACACCGAGGCCGATGTGGATGCGTTGCTGAACGCGGTCTCGGACGTCCGTGCCTTCTTCGGAGTGAAGTGATGAATCCAATCGAGCAGCTCTACCAGGACATCATCCTGGATCATTCGAAGCGCCGCATCGGAGCCTCCGTGTTGGAGGGCGAACCCGGCCAGAACGAGGGGCAGTCGCACCAACACAACCCGCTCTGTGGTGACGACATCACCCTGCGCGCCCGCGTCTCCGAGACCGGCACCATCGAGCACCTCACGTGGAACGGGGATGGTTGCTCCATCTCCATGGCCTCTGCCTCGGTGCTCTCCGAGACCCTGACCGGTGAAAGCGTGGCCGCCTTCGAAACGGCCTCAGAGGACTTCCACGAGCTCATGCGTTCCCGCGGCAAGGCGGAGATCGGCGAGGAACTCGAGGAGAAGCTCGGCGATGCCGCGGCCTTTGCCGGGGTTTCCAAGTTCCCAGCCCGGGTGAAGTGCGCGCTGCTGAGCTGGGAAGCGGCTAAGGACGCCATCACTCGAGCTCAGGGCTGACCGCGCCGCCTTTCAGCCACAAGTCGGAGCCCGGCCCGGCTAACCATGTGCGGCCGTCGCTCGACGGCCGCACATCGTTGTTTCTGGTCGCAGCCGTTGCTGCACCAGAGCGGTCACTGCACCTCGGTACGGGTGCGCTCCACCGGGTCCTTGCGAGAGACCACCAACAGCCAGATGGGCCCCACGATCGCGGCGAGCACGGAGGCCATGAGCACCGCGAGCTTGGCGTGTTCGGTGTGGGGTGAGGAATGCCCGTAAGCCAGTTCCGTCACCAGCAGCGCCACGGTGAAGCCGATACCGGCCATCAACCCCATGCCGCACATCTGCGACCAGCGCAGGCGGGGATCCAATCGCCCCCACGGGGTCCTGGTCAGCAGCCAGGTGGCGCCTACGATGCCCACCGGCTTGCCGATCAGCAGACCCATCAGGATGCCCCACACCACGGGATCCTGCAGGGAGTCCATGAAGCCGGTGACCCCACCGATCGGCACACCGGCGGCGAAGAACGCGAACACCGGCACGGCCAGCCCGGAGGAGAAGGGGCCAATGCGGTGGCTGAGGACGGCGGCCAGGGGCCGCCCGCCGTCGGGCATGGAAAGGCCCGACGACGCGGAGCGGAGTTTCGCTGGAACGATGAGTCCCAGCGCCACACCGGCCACCGTGGCGTGGATGCCTGAGAGGTCAACACAGATCCAGGTGACCATGCCCAGCGGGAACAGCAGCAGCCAGGGGGCCCAGCGGTGCGCCACGAAGAAGCCCGGGAACCGGTGCACCACCCAGGCGAATGCGGCCAGGGGGACCAGCGCGGCCAGCAGCCAGAGGGGGGAGAGACCGTGGGCGTAGGCCACTGCGATGATGAGGATGGCGATGAGGTCATCCACCACGGCCAGGGTCAGGAGGAAGACGCGCAGGGCTGCCGGAAGGCGTTTGGAGACTAGGCCGATCACGGCGACCGCGAAGGCGATGTCGGTGGCCGTGGGGATGGCCCAGCCGTGCAGGGTGGAGGAACCGGGCCCGCTGGCCAGCTGGATGCCGGCGAAGATCAGTGCGGGCACCAGCACACCGCCAGCCGCGGCAACCATGGGGGTGATAGCCGTCTTGGGGTCGTTCAAGGATCCGTTGACGAACTCGTGCTTGAGTTCAACGCCCACCACAAAAAAGAAGATGGCCAACAGGGCGTCGGAGGCCCATTCGCCCACCGTGAGGCTCAGGGTCTCGAACCCGAGGTTCACGGGGAGTTCGGTGTCTCTCAGGGACAGGTAACTGTCTCCGGCGGGGGTGTTGACCCAGATCAGGGCTGCTGCTGCGGCGATGATCAGCAGAATGCCCGCCGTGGAGTCGGCTCGAAGCCAGCGGGAGAAGAAAGAAGGGGTGTGCGTGGTGCTCATACGTCAGATGACTTTCGGGGTCGGGGCAGCTACTCGCCGACCAGACTTCCCGGCACACCATGATCGCGAAATTGCGGCGACCAACGCAGACCACGTTACCCGGTCATCAGCTCCGCGAGCAGGTGTGTGTCACCGCGGTGCCATCCGCCGCTTCCACGCGTGTTCCACCAGCGCACAGCAGCAGGAGGCGATCAGGGCGCCCAGCGTGTTGGCGATGATGTCCCTGAAGTCTGACACCCGGCCCGGCACCGCGACGGCCTGGGTCACCTCGATGAAGATCGTGGCGGCGAATCCGAAGAGGGTGTTCCTGACGATGGAGGCCTTCCACCACCAGGCCACCGCCCCCACAGGGAAGAACATGACGATGTTGGCGGTGAACTCAATGCGCGCCAGGGTGATCCAGCCGGGGCCGCCCGCGGCATGGAAGTCCCGTAACCAGGCTGAGAGCCCGCTTTCCTGACCGATGTCGCCCGGATTAGGCCAGAACACGATCAACCCGATCACCACGGCCAACAGCGCCGTGCACACGATGCGCAGCAGCGGCAGCTGTTCCGCCGTAGCCGGCTGCGGGGGACTGGACGGTTTCTCGGGGCGCACGACCACAACTCTCCCAGGAACCACAGATCCCGGCCACTTGGGGCAAACCATGTGACCGGGATCCGTCGGGGCAGCAGAGCTGCTGTGATGCAGCAGCAGGGACTCAGCCCAGCTGCGTCTCCACGATCTGGCAGCGGACTTCAAGCAGGCGGTCCATCATGGGCTCGGCAGCCTTGGAGATCTTGCCGCCCAGGAACGGGATGGAGGAGGAGACCTCTCCGGTCAGGGACAGCGTGGTGTTTGCCCCGTCCGCGGTGAGCTGCTGGCCGCCGTTGACCTTGATGGGGGCGGACTTCACGTTGGCGACGAGCTCCGAGGTGCGGGAGCCGTCAGCGGCCGGGGCGCTCCAGGCCTCTTCCAGCACCAGCGTCACGCCGTCCTTCATGAACTTCTTGGCGACGTCAGGAAGCCGGTCAGACGGCAGAACGAACGTGGAGGAGGTGCGCAGGCCGCCGTTCTCCTCGGTGGTGGTGTGAGCCTCGAGGCTTCCGTTGACGCGCAGGGCCACGGCTTCTGCGTTGGCCTTGGAGGTCAGGGCCTCGAAGACGGCTGCGGGAGCGGCGGCGATGGAACGGGACGAGGACAGGGCCATGTGGTCTCCAACTTCTTGAGTGGGTCTAGATGATCAACGACCAGGGTACCCGCCGTGGATGTGCATTGCCGGTGAGGGCACGTGAACTCTCGTGTGGCTGGTCATGAACTCCATACCGTGACTACAGCGGACGTAGTCTGCTGGCGGGCGGTTCG
Source organism: Galactobacter sp. (assembly GCA_052108535.1). Taxonomy (GTDB): domain Bacteria; phylum Actinomycetota; class Actinomycetes; order Actinomycetales; family Micrococcaceae; genus Galactobacter. The sequence continues at coordinate 6,319 of JBQDZM010000012.1, forward strand.
CCCGAACGGCCGGGCAAAAACGAGTAGTACCGAGTCAACACGTGTCTATACGGGAGAACGCTGACGCTGCTTATCAACCTGAGCGCCGTTCACAAGCAGCGCAAGCTGCAGGACGCCTGAGAGCGCGCCCCTCTCGTAGACTGGAGACTCTCACCCGGTCCATGTGTTGCACGTGATCGGGCGTTCGTGTTGTCCGGCACGCCTACTGCCAGTATGCGTCTGCCTCGTCTCGAAAGGCCCTCCATGTCGCTCAACGGCCTGCGCGCCGCGCTTGCGGATGATCCCGACTACGCCCGCATCCGTGCGGCAGCCAAACGTGGAGTCTCCACGGATGACGAGCGGGAGATCGCGGCGCCGGAGGGCCTGCGGCCCCCGCTGATCGCGGAAATGGCCGACGGCTTGGCGGAAGGCGAGCACGGACCGTCGGGCATTGCGCCCCTCACCATCGTGGTCACGCCCACCGGGCGTGCCTCCGAGGACCTGGCGCAGGGGCTGAGGGCGTATCTGCCCGAGCGCGCTGTGGAGGAGTTCCCCAGCTGGGAGACCCTGCCGCACGAGCGACTCTCGCCGCGTTCCGACACCGTGGGGCGGCGGCTGCACGTGCTGCGGCGCCTGCATACCGCGGACCCCACGCTGCGCGTGGTCACCATGCCCGTTCGCTCGCTGCTGCAGCCCGTGGTGCACGGACTCGGCGAGCTGGAACCCGTCACCTTCATTCGCGGTGAGGACCTTGAATTCGAGGACGCGGTGGCGGCGCTCGCCGACGCCGCGTACACGCGCGTGGACCTGGTGGGGCACCGTGGTGAATTCGCGGTGCGCGGCGGGATCATCGACGTGTTCCCCCCCACCGAAGACCATCCGGTGCGCATCGATTTCTTTGGCGACGAGGTGGACACCATCACGCCCTTCGCTGTGGGGGATCAGCGCTCGCTCACGGGGGAGGATGCGGCCCTGGAACGGCTGGTGTGCCCGCCGTGCCGGGAGATGCTGCTGACCGATCAGGTGCGGGCGCGCGCCGCCGCCTTGAAGGAGTCCATGCCGGCGTCGGCGGACATGCTGGAGAAGATCGCCTCCGGGCTGGCGGTGGAGGGCATGGAGTCCCTGGCGCCGCTGCTCGTGGAGAGAATGGATCCGGTGGGGTCGTTGTTCCCGGCCGGGTCCGTGGCCGTGATCGTGGACCCGGAGCGGGTGTCCGCGCGTGCCCAGGACCTGATCCAGACCAATCATGAGTTCTTGGAGGCGGCATGGTCCTCGGCCTCCGATGGCGCAGCCGCGCCGGTGGATCTGTCGCAGGGGATGCCGGATGATCACGGTGTCTCCACGGGGTTCGCGACCCTTGGCGAGGCGCGTTCGGATCTGTTGTCAGCCGGCATCGCGTGGTGGACGCTGACCGCGTTGGGGGCAGACGACGAGCTGGTGCAGGAGGGAACCACCACCCGCATCAAGGCGCGGGAGCCGCAGGCGTGGCGGGGCGACGTGAAGCAGATGCTGGAGTTCGTGGATTCCCGCATGAAGGACGACTGGCGGCTGGTGCTGGTCACCGACGGGCCCGGCCCCGCGCAGCGTTTGGCTGAGTTGTTCCATGAGGCCAACGTGCCCTGCGAGCAGGTGGCGACGCTGGATTCCGCGCCGCCGACCGGGCTGATTCAGATCACGCAGGCCTCGGCCGGGCACGGTTTCGCGCTGGATTCGTTGAAGTTGGGTCTGCTGACCGAGGCCGACGTCCTGGGCCGCACCACCTCCTCCGTGGCGCGCAAGGGCAAGAAGTTGGCCGCGCGGCGTCGGAACGCGGTGGATCCGCTGAGCCTGACGCACGGCGACTACATCGTGCACGACCAGCACGGTATTGGGCGTTTCATCGAGCTGACGTCGCGCAAGTCCGGGGCCGGGCAGCGCGAATATCTGGTGGTCGAGTACGCGCCATCCAAGCGTGGTGCGCCTGGGGACCGGTTGTTCGTTCCCACGGATCAGCTGGATCAGATCACCCGCTATGTGGGTGCGGATGCGCCCGCACTGTCCAAGATGGGTGGGTCGGACTGGTCGCAGACCAAGTCTCGCGCTAAGCGTGCTGTGAAGGAGATTGCTGGAGAGCTGATTCGGCTCTACTCGGCGCGCATGGCGTCCAAGGGACATGCCTTTGCGCATGACACCCCGTGGCAGCACGAGCTGGAGGAAGCCTTCCCCTATGTGGAGACGCCGGATCAGCTGACCACCATCGACGAGGTGAAGCGGGATATGCAGCGGGCCGTGCCCATGGATCGCTTGATTTCCGGTGACGTGGGCTTCGGTAAGACGGAGATCGCCGTGCGTGCCGCGTTCAAGGCGATCCAGGACGGTAAGCAGGTGGCCGTGCTGGTACCCACCACGCTGTTGGCCTCGCAGCACTTCGATACCTTCACCGAGCGCTATGCCGGGTTCCCGGTGCGGGTGCGGGCGCTGTCGCGTTTTCAGTCCGCGGCAGAGTCCAAGGACACCATTGAGGGGTTGAAGACCGGGGCCGTGGATATGGTGATCGGCACCCACCGGCTGCTCTCCGACAAGGTGCAGTTCAAGGATCTTGGGCTGGTGATCATCGATGAGGAGCAGCGCTTCGGTGTGGAGCACAAGGAAGCGCTGAAGAAGATGCGCACCAATGTGGACGTGCTGGCGATGTCAGCGACCCCGATTCCCCGCACCCTGGAGATGTCCATGACGGGCATCCGGGAGACGTCGACTTTGGCGACGCCGCCGGAGGAACGCCACCCCGTTTTGACGTATGTGGGGCCCTATACGGATAAGCAGGTCACGGCGGCCATCCGGCGTGAACTGATGCGTGAGGGCCAGGTGTTCTACGTGCACAACCGGGTGTCCTCCATTGAGAAGGTGGCCTCCCAGCTGGCCGAACTGGTGCCAGAAGCCCGTATTGCCGTGGCCCACGGCAAGATGGGGGAGGCCCGGCTGGAGAAGATCATGCAGGACTTCTGGGAGCGTCGCTTCGATGTCCTGGTATCCACCACCATCATCGAGACCGGCCTGGATATCGCGAACGCGAACACACTCATCGTGGACCGGGCGGATATGTATGGCCTGTCTCAGCTGCACCAGCTGCGTGGCCGTGTGGGTCGTGGCCGCGAGCGCGCCTATGCCTACTTCCTTTGGAACGCGGAGAAGCCCTTGGGCGAGGTGGCGTTGGAGCGGCTGAAGGCCGTGGCCGCCAACAACGAGCTCGGATCGGGGTACCAGCTCGCGATGAAGGATCTGGAGATCAGAGGCGCAGGCAACCTGCTGGGTGGCGAGCAGTCTGGGCATATCGCTGGTGTTGGTTTCGATCTGTATTTGCGGCTCGTTGGCGAGGCCGTGGCCGACTTCAAGGGCGAGGAGGACACCACGCCCGCAGAGATGAAGATCGAGTTGCCCGTGAACGCACACCTGCCAGAGGACTATGTTCCGGGGGAGCGGCTGCGCCTGGAGGCCTACCGGATGCTGGCGCAGGCGGCCACGTCGGAGGCGATTGCCGAGGCCGTGGACGAGCTCAAGGACCGTTACGGCGAGCTGCCCCCGCCCGCGGAGATGCTGGTGGACATCGCACGCTTGCGCATGAGCGCCCGTTCGGCCGGCGTCACGGATATCGCGGCGCAGGGCAACTTCATCAAGTTCGCACCGGCGGACCTCCCGGAGTCCCGGAAGCTGCGGTTGCAGCGCATGTTCAAGGGCGCCCAGGTGAAGCCAGCTCTGAACTGTGCGTTAGTGCCGTTCCCGAAGAAGACGGGCATCGGAGCCAAGCGTCTGGAGGATGGGGAGTTGTTGGCGTGGGTGCAACACGTGATCGACGTGATCTTCGCCGACGGTCAGGCGCCGGAGGTGGCTGCGGTCAAGTAGGGTCGTGCCCAGCGGCCGGTGGCGACTGCCAGCGGAAACACCGACGCCCAGCATGAGTGCTGGGCGTCCGGCACCGGTCATTTGGGTTGATCGTTACTGGGGGCGAGTTCATCGAGACTGTCTTGCCGCCGTGAAATGTCGGACGGACGGGATGGTGGCGTCAACGGCGTCAACGGCTTCAACGGCTCGCACTTGCAAGGCTCCGGGGCTGCTGGCACTCTCCCTGACCTCCGTTAGACATTCAAGCGGTGTTCTGGACATGTTTTTGTCCAACGGCGGTTGGACAGAAACATGTCCAACGGAGCGCTCGAATGTCTAACGGCGGTTGGTGATGGAGCTGGCAAGGTGCTCACGTAACTTACGCAGCTCAGGTGAACCGGACGTCGTTGCCGGACACGGTCTGGCGCAGAATGGCGGGTTCTCTGGCTTCTTTCATGGTGGTCCTGAATGGAGCCAAGCGTCTGGAGGACGGGGAACCGTTGGCGTGGGCGCAGCACGTGATCGACGTGATCTTCGCGGACGGTCAGGCGCCGGAGGTGGCTGCGGTCAAGTAGGGCTGTGCTCGACGGCTGGTGGCGGCTCGCGCCGCCTGGTCACCCTGGCTCGTCGGTCAGCATCCGCACCAGCAGGGCCACCATCAGGTCCTTCTCCTTTGGGTCGCTCATGGCCACCATGAGAGTTAGAGCTGCGAGGGTGTTGTTGGCGATACGGGCGCGGCCCTGAGCGTCCCACAATAGGTCGTTGCGTGCCAGAAATGTCACGAAGAGCGCTGCGGCACTGCGTTTGTTCCCGTCTGCAAGAGGACGGTCCTTCACTACGAGGTACAGCAGGTTCGCAGCTTTCTCCTCAACGGTTGGGTAGAGGTCCTGACCTCCGAAGCCCTGGTAGATCGTCGCGACGATGCTAGCAAGCGATTCGCCACGCTCCCTGCCGAGCAATCCGTCTGCCGGGAACTCGGTTGCGACCTGTCGGATGACCTGGCGGGCTTCATTGAGCGTGAGCGTCCAGCCGGGCACCACCTGGGGTCGAGCATCGAGCGTGCCCTCGTCGTAGTCACGTAGCAACGTCAAACCGGGGAGATAACCGGAGAGTACATGGGCAACGCCGGCGACGAGTTCGTCCTCGGAGCGGCCGAGTACTTGGACAATCTGGCCGATCTGTTCAAGCCGCTGTTCGTTGAGCGTATAACCCTGCACGAGGTACTCGCGCAGACGACGGGTCGCCCAGATGCGGAACTGCGTCGCTATCTTGCTCTTCACCCGGTAGCCGACCGAGATGATGGCGTCGAGATTGTAGGTCAGCACCTTGCGTCTGACCGACCGGCCGCCCTCGGCTCGAACTTGTAAGGATTCCTTACAAGTTGCCCTCTCCTCGAGTTCACCTCCAAGGTAAACATGGCGCAAGTGCATTGTGATGTTCTCTCGCGTTGTGCTGAAAAGGTCCGCGATCTGCTGTTGGTTCAACCACACGGTCTCGTCGTCCATACGTACTTCCAACGACACCTTGCCGTCAGCCGACTGGAAGATCTCGATTACGTTGTCCATGGGGCGAGCGTAGGTGATGCCCCTGACCAATTGGTCCCGACCTACGCATTCAGTCCCGCGGCGGGGAGGTCTGGAGCCAGCACTCTCGCTGACGGCCGTTAGACATTCAAGCGGTGTTCTGGACATGCTTTTGTCCAACGGCGGTTGGACAGAAACGTGTCCAACGGAGCGCTCGAATGTCTAACGGCGGTTGGTGGGGGAGCTGGCAAGCAGCTCACGCAATTCACGCAACTCAACGAGCTCACGCAGCACGGGCGAACAGGACACCGTTGCCGGCCCGGATCACCGGGGAAGTGCCAGCACACTATGGGACTCATTTTTGCGTCTGCCGCATCAGAGCAGCGGTAGTCACCTGGACACTGGCGCGATGGTGTCTGGACCTCGGGACTATATACGAAAGCGGCCGCCCTCCCCATCACGGGGAGAGCGGCCGCCTCTAACGAGTTGCTCAGCAGCTCAGTGCTTGGAGCCCTTCAGCGCGGATGCGTATTCGGCATCCACCAGGTCCTGTGCGTGTGCCTCGTTGGCCACGGCGTCAGGGTGGTGGGAGGTGCGCTTGCACAGGGCCATGGAGCCGCCATACACGATCACACCAGCACCGATCACGGCGAGCATGGGCCACCAGGCCACCCAAGCGCCACCGAAGTCGGTGTAGCTCGTGGCGTAGAAGCCGGCCACCAGCACGGCGAAGAAGATCACGAACGTGATGATGTTGGAGACGAGGTGCCCCTCGCCGGAGTGGTTGCGATTCTTGCCGTCACCTGAGTACACGGTATTTCTCCTCTAAAGCTGTCTTCCCCGAGGCAACCGGCCGATGTGGCAGGTGCGTCCCAGGTCAAGTGATGATGGGTGTCAGTAGGACGCGCTCGAAGTTCCACCCTCAACAATAGCAATCCCTGAGCTCGCCCCGATACGCGTGGCGCCCGCCGCGACCATCGCGAGAGCATCCTCACGGCTGCGCACACCACCGGAGGCCTTCACCCCCAGGTCCGGACCGACGGTGGCGCGCATCAAGGCCACGTCGTCCACGTTGGCGCCGGGGCCGTTGAAACCGGTAGACGTCTTCACGAAGTCCGCCCCGGCCTCCACGGAGGCCTCGCAGGCCAACACCTTGGCGTCGTGGTCAAGCAGGCAGGTTTCGATAATCACCTTCAGCAGCTTGTCCTTGGCATGAGCCACCTCGGCCACGGCACGGATGTCCCGCACCAGCGCCTCGCGATCACCGGCACGAGCCGCAGCGATGTCGATGACCATGTCCAACTCATCGGCACCGTCATCGGCGGCCTTGGTGGCCTCGAAGACCTTCGTTGCGGTGGTGCCTGCACCCAGCGGGAAGCCGATCACCGTGCACGTCTTGGACGCGGAATCCTTCAGCGTCTCGGCCGCGGTGGTGACCCACACGGGGTTCACGCACACGGACGCAAAACCATAGCGATCAGCCTCGGCGCAGAGGTTCAGGATCTGCTCGCGCGACGCCTCGGGCTTGAGCAGGGTGTGGTCGATGTAGCCGGCCAGGTCGGCGGGCGAGGCGGGCGAAGCGGGGGAGGACGTCACAATTAGTTCCTTAGGCGCTCAAAGGTGGATAGAAAAACGCTCAGAGGCCCATCGCGGTGGCGAGGTCCGCCTTGATGGCGGCGATCTTCGCGGCAGCGGCGGTTCGGGCTCGCCCCAGATCGGCGGCGCCAGCCACGGGTTCGATCACCTCGAGGTAGGACTTCAGCTTCGGTTCGGTGCCAGACGGCCGCACGATCACGCGGGTGTTGTCCGCCAACATGATCCGCAGGCCGGGTGTGGGCGGCAACCCATCAACACCGTGGCCCATGTCCTCAGCGGCCACCACGGACGAGCCACCCAAGGCAGAGGGTGTTGAGGACAGCAACCGACCCAACAGCACGTCGCGCTCAGACAACTCCGAGACCCGGATGGACACCTGTTCGGTCAGGTACACGCCGTCCCGCACCGCTGCGGCATCCAGCGCCTCCTGAACCGAGGATCCCCGGTCCTTCAGACCCTGGGCCAGCTCGGCCAGCACCAGCGTCGCGGAGATCCCGTCCTTGTCATGCGTCAGCTCCGGCGCCACGCAATAACCCAGCGCCTCCTCGTAACCGAACACGAGGCCGGGAACGCGGGCGATCCACTTGAAGCCGGTGAGTGTGGCGTGGTGCTCCACGCCGCGCGCGGCGCACAGCGCCGACAACTGGCGGGAGGAAACAATGGAATTGGCGAGGACCGGGTTCGTCACGCCGTCGGCCACCGCACGATCCAGCACATGCTCACCCAAGAGGACACCCACCTCGTCGCCCCTGAGCTGCCGCCACCCGTCCGGCGTGGGAATCGCGGCGGAGCAGCGGTCGGCGTCGGGATCGTTGGCGACCACCAAATCCGCATCGACGCGCTCGGCCAGCGCGACCGCCAGATCGATGGCGCCCTTCTCCTCAGGGTTGGGGAATTCCACCGTGGGGAAGTCCGGATCGGGCTGCTCCTGCTCCTGAACCACATGCACATCCGCGTACCCGGCCTGAGCCAGCACCGCCGCCAGCGTGTGCCCACCCACGCCATGCATGGCCGTGGTCACCAATCGCAGGTCGCGCGCAGGCGCGCTCGCATCCGGCCTCGGAGAAAGCCCGACGACGTCACTCACGTACCGCTGTTCGACGTCGCCTTCCGCGCCCGCCGCTGGCAGGACGGTCCAACCGTCCTGCGCCAGGGCGATCTCCTCGAACGGCTCGTCCCACCGGATAGCCTGGGCGATTTCCGTGTCCACTGGAGGCACGATCTGTGCGCCGCGGCCGTCGCCCGGCTCGATGTGCCCACCGACATACACCTTGTACCCGTTGTCCCATTTGGGATTGTGGGAGGCCGTGACCATGACTCCGGCGTCGGCGTCCAGGGCGCGCACGGCCCACGACAGCACCGGGGTGGGCAGAGCCTCCGGCATCAGCAGGGTCTCGAAACCGGCGGCCGTGAAGACGCGCGCGGAGTCCACGGCGAAGTCGTGGCTGCGGTAGCGGGCGTCGTGCCCAATCACCACGCGCGGGGTCCACTCACCTGCCGATTTGGTCGCGAGGAAGCGGGCGATACCCGCCGCCGCCCTGCGGACCACAGCGATGTTCATGCGGGACTCGCCGGCCTCGATGCGGGCGCGCAGCCCGGCGGTGCCGAAGGTCAGCGGGCCATCGAAGCGGGAGGCCAGATCCGCCAGCGCACCGTCCTCACCGCGTTCCACCTGCGCCAAGAGATCCCGCAGTTCGGCCTGAGTGGCCGGATCCGGGTCTGCCGCGGCCCAGGCATTAGCTCGGGTGATCAAAGCGGCTGCGTCCTGCTGACTCATGTGGGGTCCTCCCTGAATTCCTGAATTGAGGAGACGATGGGGGTACGTGCGGTTGGGCGCCGTGCTCAGCGAACAAGTTCAGCGCCGCGCAGACATCAGAGTTTGGCGACGATCTCGGCCAACAACCGAGAGATGCGCGGGCCGGCCTGCTGGCCGGCCTCGATCACCTCGGCGTGGCTCAGCGGCACGGGGGAGATGCCTGCGGCCAGGTTGGTGACCAGCGAGATGCCCAGCACTTCGAGGCCCGCGTGACGGGCGGCGATGGCCTCCAATGCGGTGGACATGCCCACCAGGTCCGCGCCCAGAGTCTTGGCCATCTGTACTTCGGCCGGGGTCTCGTAGTGGGGACCGGGGAACTGGGCGTACACGCCGTCGGGCAGCGAAGCGTCGACGGAGCGCGCGATGTCGCGAAGCCGCGACGAGTAGAGGTCCGTGAGATCCACGAACGTGGCGCCCTCCAAGGAGGAGGCGCCGGTCAGGTTCAGGTGGTCGCTGATGAGGACGGGAGATCCTGGGCCGTACTCCTCACGCAGGCCACCACATCCGTTGGTCAGCACCACGGTCTCGCAGCCTGCAGCGGCGGCCGTGCGGACGCCGTGGGCTACGGCGCGCACGCCTCGCCCCTCGTAGTAATGGGTGCGGGCGGCGATGACGAGCGCGCGCTTACCCTCATGCGTCAGGATGGAGCGGATGGTGCCGGGGTGGCCCACCACGGCCGGGGCGTGGAAGCCCGGCAGCTGATCGGCGGGAAGGGTGTGGGTCGTCTCACCGATCAACTCGGCGGCCTCACCCCACCCGGAACCGAGCACCAGGGCGATGTCGTGTTTCTGCACGCCCGTGGCGCTAGCAATGGCTGCGGCGGACGCCTCGGCGTCGGCGAAGGGCTGGGGCATCTGGGCGGCTGCTGCGGCAAACTGACTCACGGGTATGAGTTTAACGCCGCGGTGACACGAGTACCCATGTGGATACGGAACAATGGGGGAGCGTGAGTACCTCAGTGGATTTTTCTGCCCCCCGTCTCGTGATCCTGGGCGGCGGCCCGGGCGGCTATGAGGCCGCCATCGTCGCGGCCCACCTGGGCGCCAAGGTGACCCTCGTCGAAGAGCACGGGGTGGGCGGCTCCGCCGTGCTCACCGACGTGGTCCCCTCCAAGTCCCTGATCGGCTCAGCCGACTCGGTCCGCCGCGTGCTCGCATCCGGCGAACTCGGTGTGCGCCTGGTCAACGCCGACGCCGGAGAAGCCCGCGTGGACTTGGGCTACATCAACCAGCGCCTCATGGACCTGGCCCACACCCAATCAGACGACACCCGCGCCTCCGTGGAACGCGCAGGCGTGAAGGTCCTGATCGGGCGCGGTCGCCTGCTCAGCCCCAACCGCGTCGAGGTCACCACCACCAACGGAGTCACCGAACTCCCCGCCGATGCCGTCCTGCTGGCCGTCGGCGCCCACCCCCGCACGCTGCCCACCGCCGTGCCGGACGGCGAACGCATCTTCACGTGGAAACAGCTCTACTCCATGACCGAACTGCCGGAACGGCTGATCGTCATCGGCTCCGGCGTCACCGGCGCCGAGTTCGCCTCCGCCTACAACCTGCTGGGCTCCAACGTCACCCTGGTGTCCTCCCGCGACCGCGTGCTCCCCGGAGAGGACAAGGACGCAGCCGAACTGCTGGAGGGCGTGTTCCAGACCAACGGCGTGGAAGTAGTCTCCCGGGCCCGCGCCCAGGCGGTATCGAATACGGGCGACGGCGTGGTGGTCACCTTGGCAGACGGACGCACCATCGAAGGCAGCCACTGCCTTGTGGCCGTGGGCGCCATCCCCAACACTGCAGACATGGGGCTGGAAGCGGCCGGCGTCCGCCTGGCGGAGTCGGGACATATCATCACCGATGGCGTCTCCCGCACCACCGCCCCCAACATCTACGCAGCGGGCGACTGCACCGGCGTCTTCGCACTGGCCTCCGTCGCCGCGATGCAGGGCCGTATCGCGATCGCCCACCTGATGGGAGACACGGTGACACCGCTGAAGTTGCACGAGGTCTCCTCCAACATCTTCACCTCCCCGGAGATCGCCACCGTCGGCATCACCGAGGCCGCCGTCGAGGACGGTCGCTACCAGGCCGACATTCTCAAGCTGCCTTTGCCTTCCAACCCGCGCGCCAAGATGATGAACGTGCAGGCCGGCTTCGTGAAGATCTTGGCCCGCAAGGGTTCCGGCACCGTGATCGGGGGAGTGGTCGTGGCTCCGCGTTCCTCCGAACTGATCTACCCACTGGCCTTGGCGGTACACAAACGCCTGCACGTGGACGACCTCGCGGACACCTTCACCGTGTACCCGTCCCTGTCCGGATCCGTGTCCGAGGCAGCGCGTCGCCTGCACCAGCACGCCTGAGCCCTGGTTAGGATTCTCCCCATGGCTTATCACGCAGACTCCAAGGACCTCGTCACGAAGGAGGTCCTGACCTGGGACCGCTTCGGCTCAGCCGGTCGCGAGCTGGCCCAGCAGATCGCCGACTCCGGCTACGTCCCCGACATCATCATCGCCGTGGCCCGTGGGGGGCTGCTGCCCGCCGGTCACCTCTCCTACGCGCTGGGGGTGAAGCTCTCCGACGCGATCAACGTGGAGTTTTACACCGACGTGCACAAGACCTTGCCGGACCCCGTGCTGTTGGAACCGCTCCTGGATTCCAACGCGATCAAGGGCAAGAAGCTGCTCGTCGTGGATGACGTGGCTGACTCCGGCCGCACGTTGAAGCTGGTGTTGGAGTTGTTGGAGGAGCAGGGTGCGGAGTGTCGTTCTGCGGTGATCTACGCTAAGCCGGTCTCGGTGATCGATCCGGACTATGTGTGGAAGCGCACGGATGAGTGGATTGTGTTCCCATGGTCGGATGAGGAACCGGTGACTCCTCAGCTCTGATCGTCTCTGCGGCGGACATCCGTCGGTAGGAATGCACACGCGTCGGTGCGGATCACTGGATCCGTACCGACGCGTGTGTTTCTGCACCGGCGGATGGACCGGTGCATGCTGCTGGGTTAGGAACGACGTAGGGGGCGGCTTCCGTACGGAAGCCGCCCCCTACGTCGTCGGGCATGAGGGATCAGATGGTGGTCATATCCCGGTTCTTGGTCTCCGGGGAGAAGAACAGCGCGGTGATGGTCAGCACAGCCGCAAAGGTCAGGTACAGGCCCACCATGTACACGCCCCACTTGTCCGTGAGGAACACGGCCACGAACGGGGTCAGTGCAGCACCCAGGATGGAGGAGACGTTGTAGGCGATGCCGGAGCCCGTGTAGCGCACGTTGGTGGGGAAGAGCTCGGGCAGGATCGCGGACATGGAACCGAAGGTCAGACCCATCAGGGCCATGCCAACGGCCATGAAGCCAATGATCAGGCCGGTGTTGGCGTCGCCGCCGGTACCGACGCGGGACGGATCCATGATGGAGAAGGACAAGCCGAACAGGGCGATCGCGGAGGTGATGACCAGCTGCGAGGAGCGGCGACCAAACTTGTCGGCGGCCCAACCGGAGACCGGCACAAACAGGCCGAAGAGCACGATGGTGATCAGCTGGATCACCAAGAAGTCCTTGTACTGGATCTTCAGGGCGCCGGTGCCGTAGGACAGGATCCACGTGGTCATCAGGTAGAAGAGCACGTACGTGGCCAGCATGATGAAGGTGCCCTGGATGATCTGCAGCCACGAGGTCTTGAAGACTTCCGCGATGGGGGCCTTGACCTTCTTGTCTTCCTTCACGGCCTGCTTGAAGACCGGGGTCTCCTCTAGTGCGAAACGCACCCACAGGCCGATAGCGACCATGATGATGGAGAACAGGAACGGCAGGCGCCAGCCCCACACCAGGAACTGGTGATCGGTGCCGTGCATCTGGGAATCGAAGTTGAACCAGTTGGTCAGCAGCAGCATGAAGCCGTTGGCCATCAGGAAGCCGAGGGGGGCGCCCAACTGCGGCCACATGCCGGCGAAGGCACGCTTCTTCTTGTCCGCGTATTCGGTGGCCAGCAGCGAAGCGCCGGACCACTCACCGCCCAGGCCCAAGCCCTGGCAGAAACGCATGATGGTCAGCATGGCCGGAGCCCAGAGGCCGATCTGATGGTACGTGGGCAGCAGGCCGATGATGAAGGTCGCGATACCCATGGTCAGCAGCGCGCCGATCAGCGTGGCCTTGCGGCCCACTCGGTCGCCGTAGTGACCAAAGATCAGGGAGCCAACGGGGCGGGCCACGAAGGCGGCACCGAAGGTAGCCATGGACGCCAGCAGCGCCGTGTTGTCGCCGCCGTCGCCTGCGAAGAACAGGACCGGGAACACGGCGACTGCAGCGGTGGCGTAGATGTAGAAGTCGTAGAACTCAATGGTCGTCCCGATCAGGGACGCCAGGATGACCCGGGAGCGAGGAACCTTGACGGGCTCGCTCGGTGCGCCTTGCGGTGAGGCTGGGGCGGTGGTGGACATGGCTAAATAACCTCAGGGTTTGCGAAGTTGATGTGTTGTCTTCAAAAGTACGCCTGATGTCCGCACTGTGAGCGCATGGTCTCAATATGTGAGACGCTGAGATGGGAGTCACGCCGCTACGCCGTGCCGCTGGGGGCCCCGACGTTCGGTTTGGACACGAACCTGTCCAAACGAGCGCTCAAATGTCTAACGGAGGGGAATGCGCGACGGCGGGAGGCCACTTTGAGGTGGCCTCCCGCCGTCTGGCTGGGGGAGTGTTTGGCTGTGGGCTCAGGCGTCCGCGATGACCGCGATGGTTTCGCCCGCGCCGACCGTGCCGCCGGCTGCGGCGTGCAGCTTCTTGACGACGCCGGACTTGTGAGCGGTCAGCGGCTGCTCCATCTTCATGGCCTCCAGCACCACGATGAGGTCACCCTCTGACACGGTGGCTCCCTGCTTGACGGCCACCTTGACGATGGTTCCCTGCATGGGGGAGGTCAGGTCGTCGCCAGAGGCCGCGCCGGTCTTGCCGCCGGAACGCTTGCGCTTGGAGCTGGAATGGTTGCGGCTGCCCGCAGCCTTGCCATTGGAACCGAAGGAAAGGGAGCCGGGGAGGCGAACCTCGAGGCGCTTGCCACCCACCTCAACGGTGATCTGCTGGCTCTCTTCGTCCTCTTCCTCGTCCGGAGTGGATCCCGAGTAGGGCTCGATCGCGTTGTTGAACTCGGTCTCGATCCAGCGAGTGTGGACGTGGAAGGCCTCGTCCGGGTCTGCTGGAACGAAGGCGGGATCATCCATGACTACGCGGTGGAAAGGGACCACGGAGGGCATGCCGTCAATGGTCAGCTCGGCCAACGCACGGCGGGCACGCTGGGCGGCCTGGACGCGGTCGGTGCCGGTGACGATCAGCTTGGCGATCATGGAATCGAAGTTGCCGGAGACCTTCTCGCCCTGCTCCACACCGGAGTCCACGCGCACGCCGGGACCGGAGGGGAACTTGAGGGTGGTCAGCGTGCCGGGAACGGGCATGAAGTTACGACCCGGGTCCTCACCGTTCAACCGGAACTCGAAGGAGTGGCCGCGCAGCTCCGGGTCACCGTAGCCGAGTTCCTCGCCGCGGGCGATACGGAACTGTTCGCGGACCAGGTCCAGGCCGGAGACCTCCTCTGACACGGGGTGCTCCACCTGCAGGCGGGTGTTCACCTCGAGGAAGGAGATGACGCCGTCGCGGCCCACCAGGAACTCACACGTTCCGGCCCCGGTGTAGTTGGCCTCCTTGAGGATGGCCTTGGAGGAGGAGTAGAGGCGTTCCAGCTGGTCCTCGCTGAGGTACGGGGCCGGGGCCTCCTCGACGAGCTTCTGATTGCGGCGCTGCAGCGAGCAATCGCGGGAGGAGACCACCACGACGTTGCCGTGCGCATCCGCGAGACACTGGGTCTCCACGTGGCGGGGGGCGTCAAGGAAGCGTTCCACGAAGCATTCACCGCGACCGAAGGCTGCAGTGGCCTCACGCACGGCGGATTCGTAGAGCTCGGCGATATCGGCGCGGTCGCGAACCACCTTGATGCCGCGTCCGCCGCCGCCGAAGGCAGCCTTGATGGCGATGGGCAGGCCGTGGGTGTCAGCGAATTCGAGGACCTCCTCGGCGCTGGTCACGGGGTCCTTGGTGCCGGGCACCTGCGGGGCGCCGACCTTGGCGGCGATGTGACGCGCCTGAACCTTGTCGCCCAGCTGCTCGATGGCCGCCGGGGACGGGCCGATCCAGGTGAGGCCCGCTTCGATCACCTTGGAGGCGAACTCCGCGTTCTCGGAGAGGAATCCGTAGCCGGGGTGAACAGCATCGGCGCCGGCCTTCTTGGCGGCGGCCAGAATCTTGTCCATGTCGAGGTAGGACTCGGCTGCGGAATTGCCGCCGAGGGCATATGCCTCGTCAGCCATACGTACGTGTAGCGCGTCTCGGTCGGGGTCTGCGTAGACAGCGACAGAGGCGATGCCCTCATCCTTCGCGGCGCGGATCACGCGGACGGCGATCTCGCCTCGGTTGGCGATGAGAACCTTGGTCAGTGACGGCATGGGATTGCCTGCTCCTTCACAACGGGTGCGCACGTGAGCCTATCCGAATTGTGGGTTTCCCACGTAAACGGCGCGCGGAGAGCCTCGTCACCGCGGCCATACTTTGGAGGAATCCTACAGAAAATTCAGGTCGAGGGCGGCCGGGGTGACAGCGTCAGGTCCACAGCTCCGTGACGGCGACACCTAAGTTAGCGCAGAGCTCACGCAACGCGAAAGGGGAGATGCCGATGACAGCATGGAAGTCGCCGTCCACGCGTTCCACCAGTGCGGCCGCCTTGCCGTCCACCGTGAACGCACCCGCGCAGCCCAGCGGTTCACCAGTGGCCACGTACGCGGCGATCTCCTCGTCAGTGGCGTCGGCGAACGTGACGGACGTGGAGATGGTGACCGACGCGCTGGGGTGAGCACCCTCGCGTCTGGCATCGATCAAGGTGTGACCCGTGTGCAGGATGCCGGTGCGTCCGCGCATCTGCCGCCAACGCTGGATCGCGACCTCGGGCACATGCGGTTTGCCGTAGGCGACCCCGTCCAGTTCGAACACCGAATCGCACCCCAGGACTAGGTGCCCGTCCGAGCTGGGGCGATCGGCGACGTTGTGCGCCTTGGCCTCTGCCAACAGGCCCGCCTCGTGGGCCGGAGAGATGATGGCGCCGCCGGCGCGATGCTCCGCGATCAACGCCCGCTCATCCACGTCGGGAGCATCGGTCACGTAGGCGAAGCCCGTGGCGTCCAGGACGCTGCGACGCGAACCGGACGTGGAGGCCAGGAGAAGGAGAGGTCGGGACATGCTGCTCACGCTATCGGACGACGCGCCTAGTCGCGGCAGGCGTCCCGGACACAGCCCGGACTCGAACGCCGCCCGGACATGGCAGTGGCCGGGACCGATGTACATATCGGTCCCGGCCACCATCGCTCACCCACTACGACCGGCTAAACCCGCCTCGCCCCCGGATCTAAGGGAGGTCGGCACGATGAAGGTCAGCGCGACGGACGTGGTTGGGTGCGTCAGGCGTTCGACGTCGCTTTGGAATCCTCGATCGCTTGCGCCTCAGCCTCGTCCTCGCGGTCCACGAACAGGTCACCGTCGCGCTTGGCGTTGTAGACGTCGAGGTTCAGGATGCCCTCGTTCTTGGCCACGAGCGTGGGGACCAGTGCCTGGCCGGCCACGTTCACGGCGGTGCGGCCCATGTCGATGATCGGGTCGATGGAGAGCAGCAGCCCCACGCCGTCCAGAGGTAGACCCAGCGTGGATAGGGTCAGGGTCAGCATGACGGTGGCGCCGGTGGTACCTGCCGTGGCTGCGGAGCCCAGGACGGAGACCACCATGATCAGCAGGTAGTGAATGAAGTTCAGGTCGATGTCGTAGAACTGCGCAACGAAGATCGCGGCGATGGCCGGGTAGATCGCGGCGCAACCGTCCATCTTGGTGGTGGAACCCAGCGGTACGGCGAAGGAGGCGTAGGCCCGCGGCACGCCCAGGTTGGACTCGGTCACGCGCTGGGTCACGGGCATGGTGCCCATGGAGGAGCGGGACACGAAGCCGATCTGCACGGCAGGCCACACGCCGGAGAAGTACTGCTTGATGGAAAGTCCGTGCAGCTTCACGAGGATCGGGTAGACCACGAAGAGCACCAGGGCCAGGCCGATGTAGATGGTGATGACGAACTTCAGCAGCGTGCCCATGGTGGTCCAGCCGTAGGTGGCCACGGCGTTGCCGATCAGTCCGAGGGTGCCGAGCGGGGCCAGGCGGATGATCCACCAGAGCACCTTCTGGACCACCTTGAGGGCGGACTTGCAGAAGTCCACGAAGCCGTCGGCGGCCTTGCCGACCTTCAATGCTGCGATGCCGATGGCGATGGAGACCACCAGGATCTGCAACACGTTGAAGGACACGGCGGTGGAGGCCACGCCGTTGTCATCGGTGGAGGTGTTGGCGGCCAGGCCCAGGAAGTTGGAGGGGATCAGGCCCTGCAGGAAGGCCAACCAGGAGCCCGTGTTGCCGTCGTAGGCGTCCGGCCTCTGCTGTCCGGTGCCGACACCGGGGCGCAAGATGGTGCCGAGCACGATCGCGATGACCACGGAGATGGCGGCCGTGATGGCGAACCACATGAGGGTCTTCCATGCCAGGCGGGCGGCGTTGGTGACCTTGGCCAGGTTGGAGATGGAGGCCACCACAGCCAGGAACACCAGCGGTGGAACGGCGGCGATCAGCAGCTTGACGTAGTTGGAGCCGATCAGCTGCAGCGTGGTGCCGAGCGCGTTGGGGTCATCCTTGGTTGATCCGGTCGACACGGCGACGAGGCCGAGGACGACGCCGAGGACGAGGCCCGCGATGATCTGGAAACCGAAGTTGGTCAGCCAGCCTGGCAGGCGGTGGGTGCGGGTGTTGTCTGTGGTGCTCACCGGACAAGACTAAGGATGAACCTTAAACCATTCCAAGGGTTTGTGTCCCATTGTGACGTCATGGTGACGTGGCTCTCTGCCCGGTGTGCTCCGCGAGGTGTCCTGTGCCCGACGGCGGGTGCCCGGCTTTCGCCGTCGGTCACCCGCGGTGTCACCCGCCGCGGCGTCGGCGCCGGGCGCCGGGCCGGAACCCGGGGTGGGGCCGGGTCCCGGCCCCACGCCGTCGGGCATCTGGTGTCAGCCCCGCAGCACGGCCTTGCTGAGTGAGTCCAGGCCCATACCGCCCAAGCGCAGGGCGCGGGTATGGAAGGCCTTCTCGTCGAAGCTGTCGCCCTCCTGCTTACGGACCTGTTCGCGCAGCTGTTCCCAGAGTCGCTGACCGATCTTGTAGGACGGTGCCTGACCCGGCCAGCCGAGGTAACGCATGAACTCGAAGCGGATGCGGCCCTCTGACTCGAACATATTGGCCTTAAGGAACTCCCAGCCCTTGTCCGCGTCCCACGTTTCGGGCTGGTCCCCGGTGCGCCACCGCTCGGGAACCTCCAGACCCAAGTGCACGCCGATATCGAAGACCACGCGGGCTGCGCGCAGGCGTTGACCGTCCAACATGCCCATGCGGTCGCCCGGATCGGCCAAGTACCCCAGCTCCTCCATGAGGCGTTCCGCGTAGAGCGCCCAGCCCTCGCCGAAACCGGAGGTCCACACGATCTCGCTGCGGTAGCGATTCAGGTCCGCGCCGGCCAGCAGTGCGGTGGCGATCTGGAGGTGATGCCCAGGGACGCCCTCGTGGTACACCGTGGAGGTCTCAGCCCAGGTCTGGAAGGTGTCCTCGCCTTCCGGGACGGACCACCACATGCGGCCGGGGCGGGAGAAGTCGGAGGACGGGCCCGTATAGTAGATGCCGCCCTCGTGGGTGGGGGCGATGCAGCATTCCAGGCGATCCATGGGCGCCTCAATATCGAAGTGGCTGCCGGCCAGATCCTTCAGAGCCTGGTCCGACTTCTGCTGCATCCACGCCTGGAGTGCGTCGGTGCCGTGCAGGGTGCGGGATGCGTCCGCCGCCAGCACCTCGCGGGCGCGGGCCACCGAGGCGCCCGGCTCGATTTCGTTGGCCACGGCCTCCTGCTCGGCGATGATCCGGTCGAGTTCCGCCACGCCCCAGGCGTAGGTCTCATCCAAATCCACCTCTGCGCCAAGGAATAGGCGGGACATCAGCTGGTAGTACTCCCGGCCCACCGCATCCCCCTCGGGTGCGTCCGGGGCTAGATCCTTTTCTAGGAAGTCGGCCAGCTGCGCGTAGGCGGCCTTGGCTCGGGCGACGCCGACGCCCATGGCGGAGGTCAGCTCTTCGTCGTCGGTCGGAGCGCGGTCCAGCAGTTCGTCGAAGTAGCCGCCGTCGGCAACATAGGCCTCGCACTGAGAGGCCACCTCGTGCACCTGGCGCACCGCGGAGACGTGGCCGGCCTCGCGGGAGGCGGAGAGGGATTCCATGAATCCCTCCAGGGCGCCGGGCAGATTGGAGAGCCGACCGGCGATATTGGTCCAGTCCGCCACCGTGTCTGTAGGCATCAGGTCAAGCAAGTTGCGGGCGGACTGCGCCACGCACTCCAGGTTGTTCAGCTGGGTGACGCCGGAGTCGATGATCTCCACGTCCAAGCCCAGCCGCTCACGCATCACGTCCAGGGTGACGACGTCCACCTCGTCGAGGTCGTCCGTGGCGGCGTCATCCAGGGCCTCGAGAGTATTGACCAGCAGTTCACGGTAGGCGGCGGTGCCTGCGGGGGAATGGTCGTCGTAGTCCTGTTCGCTGCCCGGGACGCCGAGGGATAGGGCGGTTTCCGGGCTCAGGATCAGGAGCTGCTCTACGAAGGAATCCGCGATGCGGTCGATGGCTGATGGTGTGCGCTGAGTGTTCTGAGTCACCACGCAACCCTATCGCGGGCCGACTGGCGGTCCCTCCGTCCCGTCGACTGGCTGGGTGGCTGGCAGGCCCGCCGGTCCGTGTGGCGGCGTCAGCGCCCGCGCATCCTCCAGGCGCCCGGCACGGCCATGATCCGGTTGCGCAGGCGTGCGGCCTTGCGCAGCACGTCGGTGCGGGTGGCCGGGGTCGGCTCGGGCTCCTGGGCGGAGGAAGCTGCGGCGGTCAGAACGGCGGTGAGTGCCGCGAGTTCCTCCGGGTTGGGGGTACCGCGTACCACCCGGAAGGCGGGTGCCTCCGGGGTGGTCTCGGCGTCGGGCTCGGCCCAGGGGCCTCGGGTGGGCTGGGCGCTGGTGGGCTGGTCTCGCGTTGAAGGGCTCACAGCGGGATGTTCCCATGCTTCTTGGCGGGCAGGTTGGCGTGCTTGTCACGCAGGGCGCGCAGGCCGTTGACGATCTGCAAGCGGGTGTCGCTCGGGGCGATGACGGCGTCCAGGTAGCCAAGCTCCGCGGCCTGGTACGGGTTGAGTAGCTCGGCCTCGTAGTCCGCCACGATCTCTGCGCGACGGGCGTCCACGTCGCCACCCTCTGCCGCAACGGCGGCGAGGTCGCGGCGGTAAAGGATGTTGACGGCACCCTCTGCACCCATGACGCCGATCTGGGCGGTGGGCCAGGCCAGGTTCAGGTCAGCGCCCAGCTTCTTGGAGCCCATCACGATGTAGGCGCCGCCGAAGGCCTTGCGGGTGATCACGGTCAGCTTAGGCACGGTGGCCTCTGCGTAGGCGAAGAGCAGCTTGGCGCCGCGGCGGATGATGCCCTGATCCTCCTGGTCCTTGCCGGGCAGGAAGCCGGGGACGTCCACGAAGGTCAGCACGGGGATGTTGAAGGAGTCGCAATTGCGGACAAAACGGGCGGCCTTCTCTGAGGCCTTGATATCCAGCGTGCCTGCGAACTGCATGGGCTGGTTGGCCACGATGCCCACTGTGGCGCCCTCGACGCGGCCGTAGCCGATGAGGACGTTGGGGGCGTAGAGGGCCTGAACCTCGAAGAACTCTGCGTCATCCAGGACGTGCTCGATCACGGTGCGCATGTCGTAGGGCTGCGCCGGGGAGTCCGGGATTAGGGTGTCCAGTTCCTCGTCCTCCTCCGTGACGGAGAGGGGCTGTTCCGCGAGATCCAGCGGCGGCTCAGCGAGGTTGTTGGAGGGCAGGTAGGAGAGCAGCTCCCGGGTGAAGTCGAGGGCATCTTCCTCGTCCGCGGCCAGGTAGGTGGAGGTGCCGGTGTCCTGGTTGTGGTGACGGGCGCCGCCCAGGGTCTCCATGTCCACGTCCTCACCCGTGACGGTCTTGATGACGTCGGGTCCGGTGATGAACATGTGGGAGGTCTGATCCACCATCACGATGTAGTCCGTGAGGGCGGGGGAGTAGGCCGCGCCGCCTGCGCAGGGGCCCATGATCACGGAGATCTGCGGGACCACGCCGGAGGAGTGGACGTTGGCGCGGAAGATGTCGGCGAACATGGCCAGCGAGGCCACGCCCTCCTGGATGCGGGCGCCGCCGCCGTCGTTGATGCCGACGATGGGGCAGCCGTTGCGCAGCGCGAATTCCTGCACCTTGACGATCTTCTGGCCGTTGACCTCTGACAGGGAGCCGCCGTAGACGGTGAAGTCCTGCGAGTAGACGGCCACGAGGCGTCCGTCCACGGTGCCGTAGCCGGAGACCAGGCCGTCACCGAGCGGCTTCTTCTTCTCCATGCCGAAGGCGTGGGTGCGGTGGGTGCGCAGGGCGTCGAACTCCACGAAGGAGCCGGGGTCCAGGAACAGGTCCACGCGTTCGCGGGCGGTGTGCTTGCCGCGGGCGTGCTGCTTCTCGATGGCTGCCTCGCCGCTGGGGGTCAGCGAACGTTCCTGGCGGGATCGGAATTCAGCGAGCTTGCCTGCGGTGGTGGTCAGGTCGAAGCCGCTGTCCTGGCTCTCGGTCATGGTTGCTTCTGGCTCCTAGATCGTTCCCTGCTTGAACGGCCGCGGCGTGCCCGGCCGCAGGCCAGTCTAGGCCGTGTAGTCGAGTGGCGACATTCCAGCAGAATCATACGTTCCCAGGTGCCGCCCGTGGCGGCTCCTTGCATGCCGCGCCGGGAATATTTTGACCTATGCCCGACGACTCTAGGGCGGCAGGTGCCGTGTGGCACCTGCGGTGCCACACGCCGTCGGGCATAGGGGCGGCCATGATCCCAAAAGTTACCGACCAGTAGCAAAATGGTGTGTGAATCGCTACGCTCTACAACCATGAGCCACGAGCAGACCCAGAACCCCTCGCAGCTACCCAACACCGGAGCCCTCAAGGGCCGCACCATCCTGATGTCCGGCGGCAGCCGCGGCATCGGCCTGGCGATTGCCCTCAAGGCCGCCCGCGATGGCGCCAACCTGGTGTTGTTGGCCAAGACGGCCACACCGCATCCCGTACTGCCCGGCACAGTTCACACCGCCGCGGCGGAGATCAAGGCGGCCGGCGGCCGCGCCCTAGCCATCGTGGGCGACGTCCGGAACGACGACGACGTTGCCGGCGCCGTGGAGCAGGCCGTCGCGACTTTTGGCGGCATCGACGCCGTGGTGAACAACGCCTCCGCGATTGACCTTTCCGATACCTCCAGCGTGTCCATGAAGCGCTACGACCTGATGCAGGACATCAATGCCCGTGGCACCTTCCTGCTCTCCAAGACCGCTCTGCCGTACCTGCGCAAATCCGAGGCTGGCCACATTCTCACGCTTTCTCCGCCGCTGAACCTGGACCCCCGTTGGGCCGGTGACCATCTGGCCTACACCATGGCCAAGTACGGGATGAGTCTGACCACGTTGGGTCTGGCGCACGAGCTGCGTGGAGACGGGATCGGTGTAAATTCCCTCTGGCCTGCGACCGTCATCGAGACCGCTGCCATCGCCAACCTGCCCGGTGGTGCGCCCATGCTCACCGGTGCCCGGACGCCCGAGGTCATGGCTGACGCCGCCTACGCGATCCTGTCCCGGAACCCGGGCGAATATTCCGGAAACTTCGCCATCGCCGAGGACGTCCTCGAGGAAGAAGGCATCACGGACCTGGACCCCTTTGCCGTGGGAGACCCGTCGCTGCCCCGCGTGGCGGACGCCTTCCTGGACGGTGCACCGTCCTTCGTCGGCCGTTGACCAGGCGGGTGGGGCGGTGCTGCGCCCATGCAACCCACAGCGTGACATGCTGGTTGTGAAGCCTTAGCCGCCGTTGATCAGGAGTTCGCATTGCGCGCCACAGTGCTGCATCCCGCCGCCGTCGTCTCGAATCGTCGGGCAGCCCAGGAGGCCCTGGGCGGGTCCGACGTGACCTTCCCCGCTCCCGTGTTGCCGGAGCGGACCGGATCCACGAACGACGACCTCGCTGCCGGGACCCCGGAGCATCTGGCCCTGGTGGCCACGTTGGAACAGAGCAGCGGCAAAGGCCGCCTCGACCGGGACTGGGTGGCTCCGCCAGGAGCCTGCCTGACCTACTCCATCAACTTCGAGGCACCCACCTCTCTCCCGGCCGATGCGCTTGGCTGGGTCACGGTGCTCAGTGCCGTGGCCTGCGCCCAGACCGTGAACCACGTGGCCGGACGTCCAGTGGCCGCCGTCAAGTGGCCCAACGACCTCATCCTGGACGGCAAGAAACTGGCAGGCATCCTGGCCCGGCTGGTGCCCGGAACGGCCGGTGCGCCACACCGGGTGGTGGCGGGCATCGGCCTGAACCTGGACCAGACCAGGGAAGAACTGCCGGTCGGAACCGCCACGTCCCTGGCTCTGCAAGAGATCACGGTGGACCCAGACCAGATTCTGGGGCAACTCTGGGCTCGCACGGGTCTCGTCATGGATGAGTTCTTCGCTGCAGGCGGAGACGTCCTGACGCCGCTGACCCGGCTGGCTGGGGAGGACGGCAGCCCGCGCTCCGTCCTACAAGCGGCACGCGAGACCAGCTCCACCATCGGGGCGGAGGTGCGCGTTCACCTACCCGGCGGCAAGGACCTAGTCGGCATCGCGGAGGACCTGGGCGCGGACGGCTGCCTCATCGTGCGCGACCACCACGGCGAACGTCAGCACGTTCACGCCGGCGACGTGGTCCACCTGCGTCGCGCCGACGGCGGCTATGTCTAATCACGGCGGCTACGTCTGATCCCAGCTCTTAAGCCTGACCATGGCGGTTGCGTGTGATCTCGGAGGCACGCCGGCGTCGTGCCGCACCCCCAGCAGTCGGTCAGGGTGCGGTGGCAGGATGGATACTCGCTCAGCAGGCCACGAAGAGTGGGCCCGGTACACGTAGAGGGAAGGGGGACCAGACGCGTGAAGATCCCACTCGAGGGAGACGACCATGTCGTGGTGCGCACGCGCGCCCATCCTCGTGCTCTACGCGGATCCGCGTGGATGTTCCTGCTCCTCATGTTCTTGGTCGGCGTGGTGCAAGGCATCCTGACGAGGGTGCCCTCCCTCGGTTCGGGGTGGGCCACGGCCACACCATATCTGGTCGGGACAACGTGGCTGGTGGTCGGTCTCGCGGCTTTGGCCTGGATCGTGAGGCCAGTCCTTCGTTGGCTGCGCACACGGATCGTCATCACCACCCGGACGCTCTGGATGCTGCGCGGTCGCAAGACGCTGCAACGGATCCCCTTCACCCTGGTGGGCCGAGTGCGTTGCAAGTCTGCCCGAGGCGGTGGTGGCCATGGGCCGGGTACGTTGGAACTGAGCACACCCAGGGGGCTGGTGTCGATCCGCCACTGTCCAGATGTGCAGACCGCTGCTGGGATCGTGGAAGAGATGACCCAGGAAGCGCAGCGACTGCAGGCCTTCCACAGCACAGCCCCATACGAATCCGATGCACGCCACGGTATGACGTGATAAACGTTGTCCTTAGAAACCTCCATTTCATGCTTCTTGCAACCACCAGCGACCCCGAAGGACTCAGATGAACAGTGACGGCACACAGGACTCCGGTCTGCCGCCGCTTCCCCCTGTTCCGCCGCCGCCTTCGGCACCCAGCGCAGCACGCAACGAGGAGCACAGCGAGAACCCCAGCGCAGCACGACCGGACGGCGGCGCACCGAATCCGGAGGGCGAGGCGCGCGTAGACGGCCAAACGCGCACGGACGGGCTGGCGCGCACGGCCCAGCTCCCCGTCGTCGGGCAACAACCCGCGCCGCGGCGCCGGATGCCCTTCCTGGCCACCGATGGCGAGGCGCGGCCCGTGGCAGCGTCGGCGGCCTCGGCGGCGTCCGCGGTGTCTAATCCGATCCCCACGGTGCCGGAGAACGCGCCGATCACCACGTCCATGCCGGTGCTCCCGAGCAACTTCGATCCCGACCTCCCGATCCGCGAAGCGGCGCAGCGGCTGGAGCAGCGCCTGTTGGGGTCGCCGCGTACCCTGCGACGTCGGGAGGTCGCCGCGGATGCTGGGGTGTCCCTGCTCTCTGCCCGCAAGGTCTGGCGCTCGCTGGGTCTGCCCCGCGTGGGGGATGACGAGATCGCCTACACCGAGAACGACGAACGGGCGCTGGAGACCATCATCGGTCAGGTCCGCAACCACACCCTCTCCGAGGAGGGTGCGCTGTCCATCACCAGGTCGCTCGGACAGTTCACCGACCGCATGGTGATCTGGCAGATCGAGGCCATTGTGGAGGACCTGGTGCAGAACCAGGGCATGGATGATGCCGACGCTCGCCGTCACGTCCTGCTGCTGCTGGAGGAACTGATCCAGCCCATCGAGGAGGTCATGGTCTACGCCTATCGGCGCAACCTGGCCGCGGCTGTGCAACGTCAGTTGGTGCGCGCGGATTCCGCGCTGTCGGCTTCGGCCGCCGGGCGGGATGGGACCGAGGACGATACGACGCTGCCCTTGGCGCGGGCCGTTGGCTTCGTCGACATGGTTTCGTTCACCGCGACCTCCCGAACTATGGACGAGCGTTCCTTGGCGAAGCTGGTGCAGGGGTTCGAGGAGATCTGCTCCTCCATCATCACGGTGGCCGGTGGCAGGCTCGTGAAGACCATCGGCGACGAGGTGCTCTACGTGGCGGAGACCCCTGAGGTGGGTGCTCAGATCGCGTTGGCGCTGTCGCAGGAGTTTGCTTCCGGTGAGCAGGGGATGCCGCGGGTGCGGGTGGGCCTGGTCTGGGGTCGGGTGCTGTCCCGACTGGGTGACATCTACGGTGCCACGGTGAACATGGCGGCACGTCTGACCGCCATGGCCGAGCCGGGCGAGGTGCTCACGGATCACCTGACCTCACGGGTGCTGGCGGGCGACGATCGTTTTGTGCTCACGGCCCATGGTGCGGTGGAGCTGAAGGGGTTCGGGACGGTCACCCCGTACGACCTGTCCTCGGGCACGGGCCACGGCCTCACCCTGGACTAACCGCCCGCCCGCACCCGCCCCCGTCTGCCTTCCCCTTCCTCGCCCTCCCCTCAACCTCCGTTAGACATTCGAGCGCTCGTCTGGACACCTTGGTGTCCAACGGCCGTTGGACAAAAACCTGTCCAAAACACCGCTCTAATGTCTAACGGAGGGAGATGCACGACGGCGGTACTCACCTATCGCGTCGCGGGGCACCTTCGGTGCCAAGCGCGGAAGCAGTTGTGGAGTCGTGACCGTGATACTTCAGAACGAGTTCTGAACATCTGCGGTGACGGAGGGTTCGTCCTTGTCGATCACCCAACGGTTTAGGCGATTCAGGCTCGGGTTGGAGGCGCGCCGACAATCGGGCGCCTCATAATCCCCGCGAACCGCCGCCACCCCACGCTGAAGCCGTCGAATAGGCGGCTCATATGTGGATTGATGGCTCCGAAGCGGGGGTGATCGAAAGTGAGCTGACGTGTGAATCGACAGCGGCGACCGCCGGGGTTGGCTACATGCGCGTGTATAAACGGACCGACTGGGCATCCCAGATCCGGTCCGCGCTCGGTTCATCCGTGACTTCGGTTCCGTTGAGTCCGGTGGACTTCTTGGCCTTGTTCACCGCATCAGGGAGATCGATGCCGGCCGGGTAGTACGCCCCGAACGGCGCGTCGCTCGTGTCGAAGATCCGGCTGCCGTCTGCCTGCATGCCGTTGTCGCGCAACGTGGCGGTAGTGCCATTGGGATAGCTCGCGGTCGGCCAGTCGATGCTGAAGCAGTCGTTACGGCCTCCCGTCTCCTCGGTTGGGCACCAGAGACCGTTGAGGTCTGCGGCCGCGGGCTGTTTCGCTTGCGGTTTCTTGGATTGCGCTGGAGGCGTGGAGGGCTTGCTGCTGCCCTCACGATTGGTTGCTGCGCCTGAGCTCCGGCTGTTGGTGGCGGCCGTGGTCTCCGCGGGAGGAGTCTTCGCGGCCGCCCCCGCAGTCTCCGCCGGGGGAGTCGTCGTGGCCGCCTCCGTGGTTGGCGCGGCGGTCTGCGTGGAAGCCCCCGCGCTGTTCCGTTCCGGTGTGGACTGGCATGCGGTGATGCCGAGGGCGGTGACGGTGGCTAAGGCGGCCAGAACGGCTGGTTTGGTCAACGAGCGGATTTCCATGTGAGTCCATGCCTTCTTATTCAAACTAGTGGAGTTACATCAGCGTACGGTGTTCGTGCGTGGTGGTGTTCCTTGGTGGTCGGGTCGACCGAGGCGGCTTTGAGCGCTCGTTTGGACACCGTGGCGTCCAACGGCCGTTGGACAAAAACCTGTCCAAAACACCGCTCTAATGTCTAACGGAGGGAGATGCACGACGGCGGTGCTCGGCTTTGATGTCGCGTGGCACCTTCCGTTGACGTATCGGGGAAGCTTCCGCTGACGCCTCGTGGCACCTTCGGTGCCAAGGTGCCACGCGGCGTCGGGCATCGAACAGTCCGTCGGTCACGTGCGGCATGATGGACACGTGAGTCAGACCGAACCCTCCGCCACCACACCAGCCGCCCCGGATCAGGACGTCCGCGACCGGTACGCGCAGCTGGCAGACGACATCCGCAAGTATCGCTACTCGTACTACCAGCAGGCCGAGTCGCTGGTCTCCGACGCGGAGTTCGATGCGCTCTTCGAGGAGTTGCAGCGGCTCGAGGTATCCCATCCGGAACTGGTCACCAACGATTCGCCGACGCAGGTGGTGGGCGGCGAGGTCTCCACCGCTTTCACCGCGGTGGATCACCCCACGCGCATGTACTCGTTGGAGGACGTCTTCAGCCTCGACGAACTGCGGGCCTGGCTGACGCGCGCCACGGAGCAGGCCGCCCAAGCCGCGCCGAGCGTCAGGTTGCGGTGGCTCACCGAGGCCAAGATCGATGGTTTGGCGATCAATCTGATCTACCGGGACGGCAAGCTGGAGCGCGCCGTGACCCGTGGCGACGGAACCACCGGTGAGGACGTCACCGACAACGTGCTGACCATCGGCACGGTCCCACGGCAGCTTTCCGGAGAAGGCTGGCCGCACGAGATCGAGGTCCGTGGTGAGGTGTTCATCGGCTCGCAGGACTTCGCCGAGTTCAACGCCCGCCTGCGCCAGGAGGGTAAGGCCGAGCTGGCCAACCCCCGCAACGCCGCCGCGGGGTCGCTTCGGCAGAAGGATCCGGCCAAGACGGCGCAGCGCCCGCTGCAGCTCTTCTGCCACGGCCTCGGCGAACATGATGGTCTCAAGGCCACCAGTCAGTACGAGACGTACCAACTGCTCAAGGAGTGGGGTCTGCCGACCTCCCCGTACAACATCCTGGCCGACACCCAGCAAGAGATCCTCGACTACATCGCTCAGAAGGGCGATCACCGCCACGACCTGATTCACGAGATCGACGGCATCGTCATCAAGGCCGACGACTTCGCGATCCAGCGCGCGCTGGGCCACACCTCCCGGGTGCCTCGCTGGGCGGTGGCGTACAAGTACCCGCCGGAGGAGGTGTACACGCGGCTGCTGGACATTCGCGTCAACGTGGGTCGTACCGGCCGCGTGACCCCGTATGGCGTCATGGAGCCCGTCAAGGTGGCCGGTTCCACCGTGGAGATGGCCACGCTGCACAACCAGGATGTGGTCAAGGCCAAGGGCGTGAAGATCGGCGACATGGTGGTGCTGCGCAAGGCCGGGGACGTGATTCCGGAGATCGTGGGGCCCGTGACCGCGCTGCGTGAGGGCAACGAGGAGAACCTGCGGGACTTCGTGATGCCGGCTGACTGCCCCTCCTGCGGCACGCCGTTGGCCCCGGCCAAGCAGGGGGACGTGGATCTGCGCTGCCCCAATGCCGAACGTTGCCCGGCGCAGTTGAGTCAGCGTGTGGAGCACTTGGCCTCGCGTGGAGCCTTCGACATCGAGGCGCTGGGCGCAGAGGCGGCCCTGGCGCTGACTGTGGGACCGGGACCCGACCCGGCCACGCTGCCTGGCGGGGTCCCGCGTCCGGAGGGGCCTGGCCCCCTGGTCGGTGAAAAGGACTTCTTCGACCTGGCTAGCCCGGAATCGGAGCTTTCCCTGAGCCTCTCGACCGTCCAGGTGTGGAGGGAAAAGAAGTCCAAGGGCGTCGGCACCGGCCAATGGAGCCTAGTCCCGTACTTCTACACTCGCGCAACCAAGGCCAAGCCGTCTGTACCGTCCAAGAACACCGAGAAGCTCTTCTCTGAGGTGGCCAAGGCCATGGATGCCGACCTCTGGCGCATCCTCGTGGCTCTGTCGATCCGTCACGTTGGTCCCACGGCTTCGCGTGCGTTGGCCACCCGGTTCGGGTCCATGGACGCCATCCGGGTGGCGGTCGCGGCCGAGGACGCCGTGGAGCGTCTCGCCGAGATTGACGGCGTCGGAACCATCATCGCCGAGGCCCTCGTGACCTGGTTCAGCGCCGACTGGCACACCCAGATCGTGGATTCCTGGCAGGCCGCCTGGGCGGCGAATGACAAGGAGATGAAGGACGAACGGGACGAGGACCTGGCCGGTCTGCTGGACGGGCTGACCATCGTGGTCACCGGCTCGCTGGAGGGTTTCTCCCGCGATTCCGCCAAGGAAGCCATCATCACCCGCGGCGGCAAGGCGGCCGGATCGGTGTCCAAGAAGACGCACTTCGTGGTGGCGGGCGAGAACGCTGGTTCCAAGTTGGAGAAGGCCGAATCCCTCGGGCTGCGTGTCCTGGATGAGGACGGTTTCCGCGCACTGTTGGAGGGCGGTGCGGCCGCAGTCCAAGCGGACGCGGACGCAAACACAGAGGGTAAGGACGCATGAGCAACGAACCCACCCCGCGCGCACTCCTGGACCTGGCGCTGACCGCGGCCGGCTCGGGGGCGGCGATCCTGGCCACCCGTACGCCGCTGGCCCAGAGCACGGGCCTCGTCGCGGCCGATGACAAATCCGCGGCCGGGGACTGGGTCACCGACTTCGACCGCGCCGCTGAACGTGCCGTCCGCGAGGCCATCGCTGCCGAGCGCCCGGACGACACCCTGACCGGGGAGGAATACCCGGACAGTGTGGGCGGGGACGGCTACCGCTGGTCCATCGACCCGCTGGACGGCACCGTCAACTTTGTGCGCGGTATCGCCTACCACGCGACCTCAGTCGCGGTCTCGGGACCAGTGCCCGACGGCTTGGGGTCGGGTTGCGCTGCATCGGCCTCTGCCGAGCCCGCCACCGAGTGGTTGGCCGGCGTGGTCGTGGCCCCAGCGCTCGGAGTGGTCTACCTGGCCTTCCGTGGGGGCGGCGCCTGGAAGGCGCCGTGGCCGCTGAAGCCGGACACGGCCGTCGGGCATAGTGTGGGGGAGGCGCCGGTCCCCGGTGCCGTGCGATTGACCGGTCCCGACCCACAGAATCCGGCGAAGGTGCTCTCCACCGGTTTCTCCTACGATGCCGAGAAGCGCACGTTGCAGCTGCGCGTCTTGGGCACGTTGCTGCCAGACTTCGTCAACGTCAGGCGGCTGGGTTCGGCCGCGCTGGACCTCTGCCTGGTGGCCGAGGGCGCTATCGACGCCTACGCCGAGATGGATGGGCATGAGTGGGATTGGGCGGCAGGTGCGCTGATCGCCGCCGAGGCCGGCGTGCCCGTGGTGACGTCAGACGGCGGCTGGACCGGGGCAGGCGCCGTGGACGTGTCGAATCTGCCGGTGGCCTGAGAGCGGACCGCGCTAGCTCTACGTCATGACTCCTACTGCGCTGGCCATGGTGCTCACGGCGGCGGTACTGCACGCCGTCTGGAACTTGGCGGCCAAGCGCGTCTCCGGGGACGGCTTCGCCTTCGTCTGGTGGTACAACGTCTTCTCCGTGGTGCTGTGGCTGCCGGTGGCCGTAGTGATGCTGTGGCAGGCGGGTATTGTTCACGTGGGAGTCCTGGTGTGGGCCGCGTTCGTCTCCGGCGTGATCCATATCGTGTATCAGCTCTCCTTGCAGACCGGCTACGCGCGGGCGGACCTGAACGTGGTCTACCCCGTGGCCAGGGGCGTGGGGCCACTCCTGAGCATGATCGTGGCTGTGGCCGTCCTGGGGGAGCGTCCCGGCGCCCAGGGCCTGATCGGTGGCGTGGTGATCCTGGCCGGAATCGCGGTGATCACCACTGGGGCTGGACGTTCCGCCCCGGGTTCTGGGGCGCCCGGCCGGGCACGGGCAGGGCTGGCCTGGGGCGCCTTCACAGGTGCGGCGATCGCGGGCTACACGCTCTGGGACGACCATTCCATGGCCTTCCTCGGCCTGCTGCCGGTGCCGTACTTCGTGATGAGTTGCGTGTGGCAGGTACTCCTCCTGACGCCCGCGATCCCCAAGGCCACTGGGCATCGGCCGCTGGGCCCGGTGCTCCGCCGCAATTGGTGGCAGGTGCTGGTGGTGGCTGCCGCCTCGCCGCTGGCCTACATCCTGGTGCTGGAGGCCATGCGCACCACGGACGTCTCGCTGGTGGCACCGGCCAGGGAGACCAGTATCGTCATCGGCGCGCTGCTGGGTTGGCTGCTGTTCAAGGAACCCCATCCTGGGCGGCGGCTGCTCGGTTCCGCCGTGGTGTTGGCAGGGATCGCCCTGATCGTCGCGTGAACCGGACCCGGCGACTCGGACTAGGGTTATTCGGGTGAGTCATCCCCGCACTACGTCCCGCACCCTCCTTGCCCGTTTTCTTGCTCGTGGCCCTTTGGAGCGGCTGCCCAAGCGTCCAGACGATCGCGACGCTCTGCTTGAACTGATCGCCTGGCAAGTGCTGCCGCTCGGGTCCAGCGGGGATGAACCCTCGTTGAATCTGATGTTGCGCCCCTACACGGAGGATACGGCGATGCTGCGACGGGCATTGGTGGACCACGGGTTGGTGTCACGGTCCCCTGACGGGTCCAACTACTCCGGTGTGGTGGCGCGTCCCGAACTCGTGGTGCGGGCCGTCACCCCGGACGACGACCCGGAGGTCAACCGCATCACGCGGGCCGCGTATCTGGAGCACTTTGACCCCCAGGCGAACTATCTCTCCTACGTCTCCGCCGCCGCCACATCTCGGCGCGAGGAGGCCGAGACCTGGGTGGCTGAGCGTGGCGGGCTGCTGCTCGGCACCGTGACCCTGGCAGAGGTCGGCGGCGTCTGGGCGGACGTGGCGCGTGAGCGCGAGCTGGAGTTCCGGCTGCTGACCGTTGACCCGTCCGTGCGCAGATCCGGCGCCGGATCTGGTTTGGTGCGCGCCATCGTGGAGGAGGGACGGAGGCGTCCCCACATCGACAGGGTGGTGCTCTCCACCAACAGCGACTGGCATGCAGCCAACGCGATGTATTCCGGGCTCGGCTTCACGCGTGCACCCGAGCGCGACTGGACGCCCAGCGACAAACCGGATCTGACCCTGGTGGTGTACACCCAGGAG
Source organism: Galactobacter sp. (assembly GCA_052108535.1). Taxonomy (GTDB): domain Bacteria; phylum Actinomycetota; class Actinomycetes; order Actinomycetales; family Micrococcaceae; genus Galactobacter. Next base: position 38,663 of record JBQDZM010000012.1, read on the forward strand.
GTGTGATGTCGCAGTACCGGCACGGCTGCGGTCGGGACCGGGAATCCGCAGGAAGCGCGCCGACTCGGCGCAACTCTCATGGAACGGGGGTCCCATGCGGGCGTCCCGAACCCGTGCCCGTATAGAACACGGAGGGTCGCCGTGACGGGCCGCAGCGTCTAGGCTCGGACGACCAAGTCCGCTGCCCGCCGGGCTGTGGCGAAGCGTCGAGGAGCGATCATGTCCATCATTCACCAGGCCACGCTCGTACCAACCAAGATCGAGCTGCTCACGGACTGGCTCCCTGCGCAGCACTGGTACCAGGGACAGGACAACCCGCATTTGAGCCTGGTGGGCGGATTCAGATTGGACGATCCGGCTGGCGAGGTTGGCGTCGAGTTCATGGTGGTCAGGGACGAGAACGACGAGACCTACTACGTGGTTCCGCTGACCTATCGCGGGGCGCCGCTGCCTGGGGACCACGAGCTGGAGCACCTGGTCGGCACCCTGGAGCACAGCGTGCTCGGCAAGCGGTACGTCTACGACGGGCCGCATGATCCGGTGTGGCGCGAGGCCGTGGCCGCGCTGTTGGATGGTGAGGCCGAGCCGCAAGCGCGTACCGTCTCCGATACGCGGGACTTGACGGTGCAGCTGATGCCCGGCACCGAAGCCGGCCGGGTGGGGGAGGAGACGGTCAACCGCGTGACGGTCCCTGGCGAGTTGGAGGGGACTGGTGTGGTGATCCCTGTGGACGGCGCCGACGGCGAGGCCGTCCCTACCCTGGTTCTGCGTGGAGCCGCGGGCGCCTAGCTCGTGGTTGTCACTCCAGATAGTCGTGGATCCAGCGGCGGATTTCTTCCAGGGCCTGGAAGGAAACCTGGCCAGCCCTGCGCTCTAATCGAGACCGTGAGATGGTCTTGACCTGCTCAGTCATGGCCCAGCTGCGCTGTTGGAGCGCCATATCCAAGCCAACGTGGTTGGGCCAACCGCGGTCGGTGGTCGTTATGGGGACAGCGAGCGCCAAGGTTGTCACTGTGGACAGATATTGTTCCCCTGCCACGATCACCACCGGACGACGCCCGGATTGTTCGCGGCCGATGGCAGGATCAGGCTTGGCCCACCACACCTCTCCCGGCATCAGTTCCATGCGTCAGAGAGCCAATCATCTGCTTCGCGGCGATATTCGTCATCCGCCGGGGTGGCCGCCATGGATTCTCTCAAACGTTGGAACCGAACACGCTTATCCTCCGCTGCTGCGAGGTGTTTCAAGTGCTCTGCCAGGGTGCGGTGTTCCTGCGCGGCTTGTCGCTTGAGGACGTCGCGGATCTCGGAAGGAACCTTGATCGTGGTGACGGTCATACCACGAGTATGACGATGGTTCCTCGCCGCGGCAAGGGATTCGCCGGGGCGGACCTACGTGACCAATCTGGCTACACACCGTAAGGCACAAGGGGGCACGCGCACTAGAATGGGTGCAACCGCAAAATTCCTGTCCATGGGAGTGATATGTCTGCCATCAGTCGTGACGACGTGGCGCACCTGGCCGAGCTGGCCCACATCGCAATGAGCGATGAGGAGCTGGCGCGTATGGCCGGAGAGCTTGATTCCATCGTCGCCGCCATTGCCTCCGTCTCCGAGGTCGCAGGGGAGGACGTGCCTGCCACGTCTCACCCGATCCCGCTGACCAACGTGTTCCGCGAGGACGTGGTCGGGGAGACCCTGACCCAGGAGGAAGCCCTCCTGAACGCACCCGACCAGGAGGATGGCCGCTTCAAGGTGCCCGCCATCCTGGACGCAGAGTGACCGTGGAGGCACACATGAACCAGATCATCACCCTGTCTGCTCACGCGCTCGCCGAGAAGCTCCGCGCCGGCGAGATCACGTCCGTCGAGGCCGTTCAGGCCCACCTGGACCGCATCGCCGAGGTCGACGACGCCGAGCACGGCGTCCACGCCTTCCTGCACATCAACACGGAGGAGGCGCTCGCCGTCGCCGCCGAGGTGGACGCTATCCGTGCCGCCGGAGGTGCCGAGGCCCAGGCCCTGCACCCGCTGGCCGGCGTCCCGATCGCCATCAAGGACCTCATCGTCACCAAGGGACAGCCCACCACCGCCGGTTCGGCAATGCTTGACGGCTGGATGAGCCCGTACGACGCCACGGTGATCGAGAAGATCCGTGCAGCCAAGCTGCCCATCCTCGGCAAGACCAACTTGGACGAGTTTGCCCAGGGGTCCTCCACCGAGCACTCCGCTTACGGCAACACCCGCAATCCCTGGGACCTCACCAAGATCCCCGGCGGCTCCGGCGGTGGATCGGCCGCGGCTCTGGCCGCGTACGAGGCACCCCTGGCGTTGGGTACCGACACCGGTGGTTCCATCCGCCAGCCCGGATCCGTCACCGGCACGGTGGGCGTGAAGCCCACCTACGGTGGTGTGTCCCGCTACGGCGCCATCGCGATGGCGTCGTCCCTTGACCAGATCGGCCCGGTGACCCGCACGGTCCTGGACTCCGCGTTGCTGCACGAGCTCATCGGCGGTCACGATCCCAAGGACTCCACGTCCCTGAACGAGCCGGTTCCGGCGCTCGTCGAGGCGGCCAAGCAGGGCGCAGAGGGCGACCTGACTGGCGTGCGCATCGGTGTCATCGACGAACTCGAGGGCGAGGGCTACCAGGGCGGCGTGCTGGTGCGTTACCACGAGGCCATACAGGCTCTGGAGGAGCGCGGCGCCACGATCGTGTCCGTCTCCTGCCCCCACTTCAAGTACGCGCTCGGCGCCTACTACCTGATCATGCCCTCGGAGGTTTCCTCCAACCTGGCTAAGTTCGACGGCGTCCGCTACGGCAAGCGCGTCCTCCCTGAGGACGGCCACGTGACCATCGAACGGGTCATGGGTGCCACCCGCGCGGCCGGATTCGGTGACGAGGTCAAGCGCCGCATCATCCTGGGCACCTACGCCCTCTCCGCCGGCTACTACGACGCCTACTACGGCTCGGCTCAGAAGGTCCGCACGCTGATCCAGCAGGATTTCGCCGCAGCCTTTGAGCAGGCCGATGTGCTGATGTCTCCCACCTCCCCGGTGGTGGCCTTCGACCTGGGCGCCAAGCTGGATGATCCTCTGGCCATGTACTTGAACGACATCGCGACCATTCCCGCGAACCTGGCCGGCGTCCCCGGCATCACGGTGCCCGGCGGACTGTCCGAGGACCTGCCGGTGGGTATCCAGTTCCTGGCCCCCGCCCATGAGGACGCGCGCCTGTACCGGGCGGCTGCCGCACTGGAGAACCAACTCGAGAAGACCTGGGGAGGGCCCCTGCTGAACCAGGCGCCTGATCTGGGCGAGGCCGTCGCGGCCCGCACCGAAGCCAAGGAAGGACAGCACTGATGACCGATGCAATCGTCGACTTCGATGACGCGCTGACTCGCTACGAGCCCGCGCTCGGTTTCGAGGTGCACGTTGAGCTGAACACCAAGACCAAGATGTTCTCGGATGCTCCCAACGCCTTCGGTGATACCCCCAACACCAACGTCACTCCGGTGGACCTGGGCCTGCCCGGTGTCCTGCCGGTGGTCAATGGCAAGGCGATTGAGTCCTCCATCCGGCTGGGTCTGGCGCTGAACTGCTCCATCGCGGAGTCCTGCCGTTTTGCCCGGAAGAATTACTTCTACCCGGACAACCCGAAGAACTTCCAGACCTCCCAGTACGACGAGCCCATCGCCTACGAGGGCTGGGTGGACATCGAGTTGGATTCCGGAAAGGTCTTCCGCGTGGAGATCGAGCGTGCGCACATGGAGGAGGACGCTGGCAAGCTGACCCACCTGGGTGGCGCTGACGGTCGCATCCAGGGTGCTCAGGCTTCGCTGGTGGACTACAACCGTGCCGGCGTGCCGCTGGTGGAGATCGTCACCAAGCCCATCCTGGGTGCCGGTGCTGACGCTCCCGAGCTGGGCCGCAAGTACGTGGGTGCCATCCGTGACATCGTGCGTGCCCTGAACGTCTCCGACGCGCGCATGGAGCGCGGCAATGTTCGCTGCGACGCCAACGTGTCCATGATGCCCATCGGCTCCACGACTCTTGGTACGCGCTCGGAGACCAAGAACGTGAACTCCATGCGCTCCGTGGAACGTGCGGTGCGCTTCGAGATGCAGCGTCACGCCGCTATCCTGGACGCCGGGGAGAAGGTGGTCCAGGAGACCCGTCACTGGCACGAGGACACGCGTTCCACGTCCTCCGGCCGTCCCAAGTCGGATGCCGATGACTACCGTTACTTCCCGGAGCCGGATCTGGTTCCCGTAGTGACCTCCCGCGAGCGCGTCGAGGAACTGCGCGCCACCCTGCCTGAGCTGCCGGTGGCCCGTCGTGCCCGCCTGAAGGCCGAGTGGGGTTTCTCCGACGAGGAGTTCCGCGACGTCGTCAACGCCGGCCTGGACGAGGCCATCGAGCAGACCATCGCCGCGGGTACCACCGCTGCCGTGGCCCGCAAGTGGTGGATGGGTGAGATCTCCCGCCTGGCCAAGGACTCCGAGGCGGAGCCCACCGAGTTGGGCATCAGCCCGGCGGACGTGGTTGAGGTTCAGTCGCTGATCGAGGCCAAGAAGATCAACGACAAGATCGGCAAGCAGGTGTTGCAGTTCGTGGCAGCCGGCGAGGGCCGCCCTGGCGAGATCGTCGACGCTCGCGGCTTGGCCGTCGTGTCCGACGACGGCCCGCTGTTGGCCGCCATCGAGGACGCCATGGCCGGTGCTCCGGACGTGGTGGAGAAGATCAAGGGCGGCAAGGTGGCGGCGATCGGCGCGCTGATCGGCCCCGTCATGAAGGCCACCCGCGGTCAGGCCGACGCCGGCCGCGTGCGTGAGCTCGTCATGGAGAAACTGGGGCTCTGACGTCCTGATGTGGGCGGCCTTTGGCCGCTTCAATGCCCGACGGCGTGGGGTCGCGTAACGCGACCACACGCCGTCGGGCATTGTTGTTGGGTTGGGGCAGTCAGCAGATCCGTCCAAGCCGGGCCGCCAGGTCTGCGGCGACCTTAGGTAAGTCTTCGGGTTCGTCCACGACGACGGGGACGCCGAGCCGGGCCAGATGATAGGCGATCCAGGTCGGATCGTCCGCGGCGACCGTGATCCGGCTCCACCCCTCGTCCTCCGCCGTCTCGACCCGGCCGACCTGCGGCGGGATGCGCACGTCCAGGTCCGCGGGGCTCATTTGGACGCGGGCGACCACCCGAATCCGGTACGGGGCCTCACCGACCGAACGTTGGACGTAGGCCACCGGGTCGGGGGCCTCTCGGGGCAAGAACCGCCGGTCAGTCACCTCGAGCTGCGTGATCCGGTCCAGCCGGAAGGTCCGCCAGTCGTCGCGGTCCCGGTCCCAGGCCATGAGATACCAGCGGCGGCCGGTCGTGACCAGGCGGATCGGCTCCGCGTTGCGTTCTGTTGCCTCGCCAGTCGCGCTCGTGTAGCCGAAGGCGATCACGACGGTGTCGTTGCACGCCTTGCTGAGTGCTAAGAGCAGGTCCGGGTCCACCTCTGTCCCGGGGCGGGGCAGCGCGTCAGTGGCGGTCCGCAGCGCACTCATCTGCTCCCGCAGTCGGGGTGGCATGACCTGGTCCAGCTTCGCCAGTGCCCGCACCGCCGCCTCGTCGGCGCCGGCGATCGCGTTGCCAGAGGCAAGACGCAGAGACAACGCTACGGCGACGGCCTCGTCGTCGGACAGGAGCAGCGGTGGCATCCGCCCGCCCGGTCCCAACTGATACCCGCCGCCGACGCCGGAGGTGGCGCGCACCGGGTAGCCAAGGGATCGAAGCCGGTCCACGTCGCGACGCACCGAGCGGGTGGTGACCTCGAGGAGGTCGGCCAGTTCCTGGGCGCTCCAAACCGCCCGGCGCTGCAGCAGCTCGAGCAGTCGCAGAAGTCGCCCCGCGGTAGCCTCCGATGTCATAGCTTTCTCCTGTCCCGCCGCGCCGATTCGGTCTGGATGGCTCCGATGTCAGGATGACACATCTCCATCAGAATCGCGGACTGATTCTGTCCGCAATTGCGTCCAGACTGAAGTGCACACGATAAGTGACACCGAAGGAGCGACAGGCCATGGGCAATAAACAGGCAGCGAACATTGAGGACTGCGTGCTGGAGGCGGCCCCGGAGCAGGCCAGGACCACAGGCGTCCAGCTCGCGGAACAGTTGGCCTGGCACTGGCGAAATCAGGTCCGGGAGAGGCTCGCTGGCCTCAGCGACGAGGAGTATTTCTGGGAGCCGGCGGAGCCGAGCTGGAGCCTGCGTCCCCGGGGTCGCAGCGATGCTCCGGTGCAGGGTGGCAGCGGCGAGCTCGTCATCGAATTCGCCTTCGCCGAGCCGGATCCGGCGCCGTTCACGACGATCGCCTGGCGGCTGGGGCACGTGCTGGTCGGCGTTCTCGGGACACGCAACGCCACCCATTTCGGCCACGAACCGACCGACTATTTCGGCTACGACTACCCAGTGACCGCAGCAGAGGCCCTAGCCCGGCTGGAACGCGAGTTGCGCAGATGGGTTGCCGGTGTCGCGGTGCTCACCGATGATCAGCTCTGGCAGCCGGTCGGGGAGAGCGAGGGGGGGCTGGGCGGATCACCCCATGATCGAGCTGGTGCTGCATATCAATCGGGAAGTGATTCATCACCTCTCCGAGGTCGCGCTGATTCGCGACCTGTACGCGCACGGCCCCCACGCTGCGTCGGGCCGTGGTGGTTCTTCCGGTGGAGACCAGGTGGAGGGCTAAGCTCCGTTGATCGGGGTGCGACCGTCCGGGTGAGGGGTCGGAGCGAGACCTAGTGCAGGTCGAGATTCCAATGCAGGTCGAAGCAGCCCGTTTGAGCCTGCATTGGATATTGCGCCTGTGTTGGGGCGAAGCTCCTGAGGTCAGCGCCCCGATTATGCAGGAGCAACGACGTGGAGGCCAGCGTCGGTGGCAGCGCTTGCCAGCTCTCCGTCGTAGGTCAGCATCTCGTCGACACCGAGTCGCAAGGCCGTGGCGAGGTGAATCGCGTCATTGGACCTCAAATGCCCGTGGGCGCCGGCTGCGAGCAGGTCTCCACGCGTCACGTCGACGAGCGTGATCGTATCCAGAACGGACGTCACGCTCGTGAGGGGAACGTGGGCCGGATTTCTCCCCGCAGCACAGTGCATTTCCGTGTGGAGCAGCCACGAGGCGACCAAGCGTCGCGGGGCCGAGCGCGTCAGTTCCTCCAATAGTGCTGCAGACTCGGGTTCGTCGACCACCAGCTTCATGGCGGCCGATGTGTCCATATAGGTCGTGGTCACCATCGTCCACGCACGTCCTCAATGATCTCCCGTGTGCTCCTCGTGGCTTGGGTTCGGTCGATGGCGCGTAGCGTCTGAAGGTCGGCACGTGGAGGCCTCGCCCCGCCCGCGGCCACGGCCGCTTCGGTGACGTCGGTGCCGACCGGGGAGATGAGCGCTGCTGGGCGCCCGTTGTTGCTCACTCTTAGGGTTTCACCGGCCTCGACACGGCGAAGGACCTCTGCGCTGCTATTTCGCATCTCGCGGTGGCTGATGGTCTCCATGTCGCGCAGCGTAGCACGCAGATAGTAGGACAGCGAGGGAACGCCGGTTTGACAACTAAGTTACTCGCGAGTTTTTATTGTGGCACAGTTCACAACCCCTCGATGAGGAGGACCCATGTCCGTCACCGGATTCACCGGCATCAACGTCGCGTCCGTCCTGTATGAAAGCTCCCGCCGCCATCCGGAACGTACGGCGGTGTCGATGGGGCCTCAGGCGGTCACCTACTCCGACCTCTGGGATCAGACCCGAACCTACGCCGGGGCGTTGAAGGCCAAGGGAATCGGTGAGGGGTCCAAGGTCGCAGTCCTGATGCCCAACGTCCCGGACTTTGCCCGCGTCTACTACGCGATTCTGGCCCTGGGTGCCACGGTGGTCCCGGTCCACGCCCTGTTGAAGCGTCACGAGATCGAGTACATCCTCACCGACGTCGGCGCAGACCTGATGGTGATCGCCGCACCCCTCCTCGGCGAGGGAGCCCCGGGTTCCGCTGCGGCAGGCGTCGAGGTGCTGACCGTGCTGGCTCCGGAGGAACTCGGGACCACCCGGCTGGAGGACCTGGCCAAGGACGCCACCCCCGTCGAGGGACTTCTCTACCGTCACCCCGAGGACATCGCCGCGATCCTCTACACCTCCGGCACCACAGGCAAGCCCAAGGGAGCCAAACTCTCCCACTTCGCCCTGCTGGAGCAGACCTCCACACTGCTGGCGGGTCAGGTTTTCGACCTGACCTACGAGGACAAGATGCTCGGCGCGCTGCCGATGTTCCACATCTTTGGCCAGACCGCCGTCCTCAACGTCGGCATCCGCGCGGGTGCGGAGATCGTCATGGTGCCGAAGTTCAATCCGGCCGACGCCTGGAACGCACTCCTAGATGACGGCATCACCATCATGGCGGGCGTGCCCACCATGTACGTGGGGCTGATCGCGGCCGCGAAGGACCGTGAAGGCACCCCACCCAAGCTCAAGTACGGCATCTCCGGCGGTGCGGCGCTGCCCGTGTCCATCCTGGAGCGCTTTGAGCAGGTCTCCGGTGGCGCCAAGATCCACGAGGGGTACGGCCTGACCGAGACCTCTCCCGTGGTCAGCTTCAACCATGTGGGCCGCCCCACCCGTCCCGGCACCATTGGTCAGCCGATCTGGGGGATTGAGGCGGAGATCGCGGATGCCACCGACCCCACCGCCATTCAGCTGCTCCCGCACGGCGAACTGGGCGAGATCGTGGTGCGCGGTCACTGCCTCTTCTCCGGCTACCTGAACCGTGACGACGCCACCGCGGAGGCCGTGGTGGATGGCTGGTTCCGGACCGGGGACCTTGGCACCAAGGATGACGATGACTACATCACCATCGTGGACCGTAAGAAGGACATGGTGCTGCGTAACGGCTACAACGTCTACCCGCGGGAGGTGGAGGAGGCCATCCTCACCCACCCGGAGATCACCAACGTCGCGGTGTTCGGCGTCCCGGACGAGAAGCATGGTCAGGAGGTCGCGGCGGCCGTCACGTTGGCTGCGGAGTCGACGCTGACGGAGCAGGACATTGTGGACTACGCCTCCGAGCGGCTCGCGGCGTACAAGTTCCCGCGTCAGGTGCACCTGGTCAAGGAGTTCCCGCTTGGCCCCTCCGGCAAGATCCTGAAGCGTGAATTGGTGGCCCAATACACCGACCAGGCGGACTGAACAGGTCTTAAGCTGGGCGGATGATTCCGTCCGCTGACGTGCACATCGACGTCCATCTGGTGCGGCGTCTGCTTCAAGAGCAGGCGCCGCAGCTGGCCTCCCTGCCCTTACGCAAGGTGGCGGAGGGCTGGGATAACGTCATGGTTCGCGTGGGTGAGGAGCTGGTGGTGCGGCTGCCGCGGCGCGAGATCGCCGGCCGCATGTTCGTCAACGAGGTCACGTGGGCGCCGCTGTTGGCTCCGGGTCTTCCGCTGCCCATCCCCGTGCCGCGTCTGGTGGGGGAGCCCGGATGCGGATACCCCTACCCGTGGGCCGTCTCCGACTGGTTGCCGGGAACCACGGCTGCCGCGTTCGGCGCAGCGGAGCGGGATGCTTACGCGCCCCAGTTGGCGCGCTTTTTGGCGGCATTCCATCGGCCGGCATCGACGCTTCTTCCTATGTCCGACGACGCGTGCCCGGTCGCCGTACCCTCGTCGCCTTCGGCGACGCCCAGCGCCTCGTCGCCCAGCGCCGCGACGGCGTATCCGGTTAACTCGGTTCGAGGTGTCCCCGTCGCAGCACGATCGCAGGTGTGGTGGGAGCGCCTCGTCGATGCGCAGCCGCTGCTGGCCCCGGGGGTTTTCACAGTGTTGGAGGGCATGATCCACACCGCAGAGGACGCCGCAGAATGGGTCAGGGAACCGGTCTGGATCCATGGTGATCCGCACCTGCTCAACGTGCTCGCGGAAGCCGAGACGGGGCCGTCGGGCATTGAAGCGAACCGGGCGCGCGCAGCGCGGCTGACCGGCGTGGTGGACCTGGGCGATGTCACCGTGGGAGACCCAGCCAGCGACCTCGCCGAGGCGGTGCGGCACTTCACGCGCGCCGGGCAGGAGACGTTCCGGCGGGTGTATCAGGCGGAAGCTGGCCACAGCGACCAGGCGCTGTGGGATAGAGCCCAGGGCTGGAGCGTCAACCTGCTGCTGACCTCCCTGACCCACCAGGACCCGCTCGGGGTGGCGGCGCGGGAAGCGCTGGCCAGACTGGTCTGATCCGCGGGCGTCGTGACTCTGCTGTGTCGTGAATCTGCTGCGTCGTGGATCTGCTGAGAGCGGATCGGGCTGACGCGGGGACACCGGACGGGTCAGGCTGGTGGCATGAACACCGGTCAACACACCCAGGCCCGCCCGCTGCTGTGGAGGGAGGCGGTGGGGTCCGTGCTGCGCCGGATTCGGCTGCGGCGGCGACTGCGCCTCGTGGATGTTGCCGAGCGTGCCGGGGTGTCGGCCCAATACCTCTCCGAGATGGAACGAGGGATGAAGGACCCGTCCTCGGAGATGCTCGCCGCGACCGCGGGCGCCCTGGACCTTGGGGTGGGGGCTGTGGCCCGGCTGGCCTCGGAGATCATGGATCGCACCAGGGTCGCGGCGGGGGCCGGGGTACGTTCGGGTGCTGGCGTTGCCCGGACCGAGCAGGTCCTGGTGCTGACGTCGGGCGTGGACGGTGCGGCTTCGTCGGCCGGCCTCGCGTCACCCGGCTCGGCCACAACACTGGCGTCGGCCGGTTCCCGCGCAGCGTTCCAGTTGGCGGCGTAACGAACCCTGGTCACGACGTGGCGGCCGACGCGCTGGACCCTGCCTGCCGCGACCCGTTGCGACTCGGGCCGACGGACCCATCGGCTCTGGATTCGATGACCAGGTCAGCCACGCCGAAATCCACTGCAGCCTGACCCGGGAGAATCAGCGTCCGGTCGGTGGCGGTACGGATCTGCTCAGGTGTGTGGCCGGTCGCGGCAGCCAGGAGTTCCTCGACGACCCCGCGCACCCTCAGGACCTCCTCGGCCTCAGGGATGAGGTCGGGGATGGCCCTGCGACCGGATTCCGCGGCCACCTGCTGCACCACGACTCTGGCATGCGGCAACACCATGCGGTGCCCAGGCTCGGCCCCGGCAAGCAGGAGTGCCGCTGCTCCGACCGCCTGACCCACCACCGTCGCCGTGACCGGACAGCGAACAAAACGCATGGTGTCGTGGATGGCCAACGCCGCGAATTCGTCGGCGCCGGAGGAGTTCAGCACCAGATCGATCGGGGTCTGCGGGGACTCATTCTCCAAGTGCAACAGCTGCGCGATCACACTCGTCGCGACGCCCTGGTCAATCGGGGTCCCGATCACCACGATCCGGTCGGAAACCAGGCGGGAGAAGACGTCGGTGACGCGCTCACCGCCGGTCGGTGTGCGTTCGATGACGCTGGGGATCGTGTAGCTGCTCATCGGTCCTCTCCCATGCTTGGTCCGCTCAGCCCGGTGCTCTGTCGACGGGTCACAGTGAGGACCGGGGTCAGGTCGGTGACCACGTGGTCCACGAAGCCGTAGTCCTTGGCCTCGTCCGCCTCGAAGATCCGGTCGCGTTGGGAGTCTTCGGTGATGCTCTCCAGGGGCTGTCCAGTGTGCTGGGCGATGAGTCCGAGCACCACATCGCGATTGCGGCGCAGATGTTCTGCCTGCAAGGAGATGTCCACGGCGGTTCCGCCGAAGCCGGAGGAGCCCTGGTGCAGCAGCACCGTGGAGTGCGGGAGCGCGTAGCGTTTTCCCTGGGTTCCGGCGGAGAGCAGGAACTGACCGGCGGAATAGGCCATGCCAAGGGCTACGGTGCGGACGTCATTGGGGATGAGGGTCATGACGTCCGCGATAGCGAGCATGCCGGGGACCGAGCCACCTGGCGAATTGATCAGGAGGACGATGTCCTGGGACGGATCCTGTTGGGAGAGCTGGATCAGTTGGGACAACAACAGCGACGTGTTGTCGTCCTCGAGGGCACGGTCCAACAGGATGATGCGTCGGGCAGCGAGTTCGGTGGCGGTGGCCGCAGCGAGGGCTGGTGGTGGGGCTGGTACGTGTGTCATGTCGTCGAGGATTCCGTCGAGGTCCTCCGCGACGAAGCGGACGCCGCTACGAGCGGATCCGCTCACGGCAGGGTGGAACCACTCCGGGCCGGCGCAGCACGTTCGCCCTGGGCGTTTCCCTACCCCGACGTGTCGGCAACGCTCGCGTGCAAGGATGGAGTCATGGCTACTACTGCATTCGATGGAACCCCCGCCCACACCGTCGGTGAGCTCCCCGCTGTGGGCTCCAAGGCCCCCAGCTTCACCACGGTCAACACCGAACTGGCCGAAGTCAGCGAGACCGACTTTGCCGGTAAGCGCGTCGTCTTGAACATCTTCCCGTCCGTGGACACCGGTATCTGCGCCCAGAGTGTGCGTGAGTTCAACAAGCGCGCCGCGGGCCTGGACAACACCGTCGTGGTGACCGTGTCCAAGGACCTCCCCTTCGCCCTGGGCCGCTTCTGCGGGGCCGAGGGCATCGACAACGTCATCACCACCTCTGCCTTCCGCTCCAGCTTCGGCGAGGACTACGGCGTCACCCTGACCGACTCCCTGCTGGCCGGCGCACTGGCCCGCTCCGTGGTGATCATCGGTGAAGACGGCAACGTGATCTACTCGCAGCTGGTCCCGGAGATCAAGACCGAGCCCGACTACGACGCAGCGGTCGCGGCACTGTCCTGATCCTGCCCCCGGTCCCAGAGCCGGGTTTTCACCTCAGAGCCGGGCTGACCCCAGCTCAGAGGTGAGAACCCGGCTCTTCCGCGTTCAGGACTAGACGCGCGGCTGCTGCGGCCACGTCCAGCCGGGGCAAGGTCTTGCGCAGCAGCCGGTCCACACGACGAAGGGCGACGCCCGCGGCCTGCCGCTGCGCGGCGTCGTGCACTCTGATCAGCGCCAGGTGCCCCATCCACACCCCGGCCCTGGCGGCGAAGCGGGAGTCCGGGGCGGCGGCGAGCGCATCCGGCCCGTGCCAGAGCGCGAGGTGGGCCAGATTGATGGCGGGATCCCATCTGGCTGCGTGGTCCCAGTCCAGGATCCCGACCACGCGCTCGCCGTCCCAACGCATGTTGTCCCCGGCCAGATCCCCGTGAACCAGCCCCACCGCCTCGCCCTCGATGGCTTCCAATGCCTCCCAGATGGCCTCGGCCTGGGGCTGGTTCCGGGCGGGGAGGAGGGTCCGGGTGATGTCCCGGCGCGAAGCATCCCACCTGGGGTGCACCGCGTAGGCAGGTTCTACGTGAGTCCGCCACGCAGATTCAGGAACCGAAACCAGCTCCTGGAGCAACCGGCTCAAGGAGGCCACGTCGCAGCAGTGCGGCGGGTGCTGCACACCCGTGACATACCTCTGCCCGACGGCGCGCGTCCCAGTTCGCGACAATTGCGTCACCTCGGTGAGGGGTGTGGGCACCTGCCACGTCAGATGCGGTGCAAGGGCGTTGAGGAGTGCCATGCGGCGGGGGAGAGCGGTGGCGACCTCCAGACGGCGCGCCATACGCAGGACGGCTCGTGGCTCAGCGTCGCCGGGGATCACCACGAGGTGGTCGTCCCCGCCCTCCTCGACATGGCCGCCCGCCCAGTCGTGGCCGGGTAACAGGTCCATGGCGTCCAGGGCTTCGGCCTGAGTGGGTGTCCTGGACATGGTCCCCAGCGTAGGCGACCCGCGCGGGCCCGTTGCAATGCAGGCGCAGAATCCAATGCAGGCGCAGACGGGCCATATGCGCCTGCGTTGAGATCTCCGCCTGCGTTGGAAGCCAGTCTCGGGTCGGAAGCCAGTCTTGGGTAGCCGTGCCCTAACGTTGAGGTGTGACCGACGTGCAACCGACTCCGAAACGCTCCGTGCTGATCTGGGAGATCGTGATCGTCCTGGGCCTCTCCCTGGGACGTTCCGGCGTCAATGCACTGATCAACCTGGTGGACCTGGCCTCGCGCGGGCCCATCTCGCACGGCACGGCCAACCTCAACGCCTCCGCCAGCCCTCGCCCATGGATCGACCTGAGCTATCAGGTCTCCGATCTGCTCTTCGCCCTGGCGCCGGTGGCGTTGGTTCTATGGTTGCTTGCCCGGTATCCCGGCGGCCACCCAGCGCGGCTGGTGGGTTTGGACGGAAAGCGACCAGGAGGCGACGCATGGCGCGGGGTGGCCCTGTTCGCGGTGATCGGAGCAGGAACTCTGGGCGTCTACAGCCTGGGCCGCGAGCTCGGCCTCACCACGGCCATCCAGACCAACGGCCTGGGGGAGTACTGGTGGACCATCCCCATCCTGCTGCTTGCCGCACTGAAGAACGGCCTGCTGGAGGAAGTCGTGGTGGTGGGCTACCTCGTGGACCGGTTGGAACGCCTCGGCTTGCGGGTCTGGTCCATCATCGCGTTGACCGCACTCCTGCGCGGCTCCTACCACCTGTATCAAGGCATCGGCCCGTTCATCGGCAACGTCCTGATGGGCATGATTTTCACGGCCGTGTACCTGCGCTACCGACGCGTCATGCCCCTGGTGATCGCACACTTCCTGCTGGATGCCGTGGGCTTCGTAGGATACCCACTGCTGGCGCAATGGTTCGGTTACGGCGGCTGAGGTTCGGCGACGGCGGAGGGGGCAGCGATCAGATCGTGACGGTGCCCTTGGGCGTCTCGAACGTGACGGACATCAGGCCTGGCGTGCCCGCGGGGGCGGTGTATTCCACCTTGAGTCCAACGGCGGGGGAGACGGCAGGCCCGCCGAGCCAGTCCAGCACGCGGGAACGGTTCCCCGCCAGCTTCAGACCGCGCAATGAACCGACCGGGTTCGGCAGGGCAGCCGAGGGGTGCAACGGCAGTTTGTCGTCGTCCCAGCGCAGGATGTAGGGCAACTGCGGGTCGGCAATGAGGCCCTTGATGCCGATCTGCTTCCAGGTCAGGTCGCGGCCGTCGGGAAAACGGCGGTGACCCTTGACGGCCTGCCGACCGAGGCGCCGTTCGAAGGGAGCGAGGTCGTCCACTCGAACCACCCACCCCATCCAGCCGCCGCCTGCCTCCGAGCGCGCCCGCACGGCCTGACCAAAGGGTTCCTTGAGGCTGGCCGGGTGTTCCAGCACCTCGACGACCTCCAAGAACTGGCGATTCCGCAGCGGGAAGATCACATTCCGGGTGCCGAAGGAAGGATGCACTCCGCCCCGCACGAATTCGAGCCCGAGCTTCGCGGACATGCGCTCGGCGGTGGGGATGAGGCCGTCGGGGCCGCAGGCGTAGGAGACGTGATCCAACATCATGCTGCTTACCATCCCATTACCGTCAGTGGCTCTCCACTGAGGCAGGCCTCAGCGGAAAGCGCAACGCACCTATGGTGCCTAAGGGTGACCGGTTAAAGGCCAGTGGGATTGGGCACCAGCGCGCTGCGGTTTGCGACGTCATCCAGGTTGCGCCGCGCGCCCCGGACCGACCACACTTGGACTTAGGTCATGAGCGCCAGCATCAAGCCCCGGCTTGCTGGCCGGCAACCCTCCCTCCGCGGCGGGGTGCCCCGGGTGAAGACCTGGTCTTGCGCGGAACCCCGCACAAGGCAAGCGCGGGAGCACGCTCTTGAGATCTCCGCGGACGATACCCATACCGGTATCCGTGCGCGGAAGGACCAGGTTAGGCGGTGCCCCATCAGCAGAAAGGGCATCCGCCCCATGAGTAACCAGAAGTTTGAGACCCGACAGATCCACGCAGGGCAGACCCCTGACCCGACCACCGGATCGTTGGCCCTCCCCATCCACCAGACGGCGTCCTACGCGTTCACGGATCTGGAGCAGGCGGCCAACCGCTTCGCCCTGAGCGACCTTGGCCCCATCTACACCCGCATCACGAACCCCACCACCGAGGTCGTGGAGAACCGGATCGCGGACCTGGAAGGCGGCGTCGGCGCGCTGCTGCTGTCCTCCGGCCAGGCGGCCACCACGTTCGCCCTCCTGAACCTGGCGGAGGCAGGCGACCACGTGGTCGCCTCACCCTCGCTCTACGGCGGGACCCAGAACCTCCTGAAGAACACCCTGACCAAGTACGGGTTGGAAATCTCCTTCGTGGAGAACCCGGACGACCTGGACTCATGGCGTGCCGCCATCCGCCCCAACACCAAGGCACTCTTCGGCGAGACCGTCTCCAATCCTCGCCAGGATGTCCTGGACATCGAGGGCGTGGCCACCGTGGCGCACGAGGCCGGTGTGCCGCTGATCGTGGACAACACCCTGGCCACCCCGTACCTGATCCGCCCCATCGAATGGGGTGCGGACATCGTGGTGCACTCCGCCACAAAGTACCTTGGCGGGCACGGCTCCACCGTGGCCGGCGTGATCGTGGACTCCGGTAACTTCGACTTCGCCACCGACCCGGAGAAGTTCCCCGGCTTCAATACCCCGGACGAGTCCTACAACGGCCTGGTCTACGCCCGTGACCTGGGTGTGGGATCCGCTCTGGGCGCCAACCTGGCCTTCATCCTTAAGGCCCGAACCCAGCTGCTGCGTGACCTCGGTTCCTCGCTCTCTCCCTTCAACGCGTTCCTGGTGGCCCAGGGCATCGAGACGCTGTCCCTGCGGGTGGAACGCCACGTCTCCAACGCGCTCGCCGTGGCCAAGTTCCTCGAGGCTAAGCCGGAGGTCGCTTCCGTGGCCTACGCCGGCCTGGAATCCAGCCCCTGGTACGAACGCGGGAAGAAGTACGGTCCCAACGGGATCGGCGCGGTCCTCGCGTTCACGCTGCCCGGGGACGCGGCCGCAACGGCAGCGTTCGTGAATGCGCTCGAACTTCACTCGCTCACCGCCAATATTGGCGACGTTCGTTCCCTGGTGGTCCACCCGTGGACCACCACGCACGCGCAGCTCACCGACGCAGAGAAGCACGCGGCCGGCGTGGAGCCCGGTCTCGTCCGGTTGTCGGTGGGGCTGGAACACATCGATGACATCATTGCGGACCTGGAGAAGGGTTTCTCCGCCTACACCGCTGAAACCTCGAAGGAGTCCACGAACTCTTGAGCACTGACACGAGCGCTGCGCACCTCGACGCGGAGACGGGCGCGCCCTCTCCGGGCCCAATGCCCGACGGCGAGGGCGCGGCTCTCGTGGCGCCCCGCCCGGGTGCCTCGCACCCGGGCGGGGCCGCAGCGCCGGGCACGGCCCCAGCGGACGGCACGGCGACGGCGGGGGTCGGGGACGCGTCGTCGGGCATAGTCGAAACGCACCCTGCGGACGGCACCCCGCGGGAGATCAGCATCGGCGCGCTGGACCTGGAAACGGGCGGTCACCTGCCTGACGTGACCCTCGGGTTCCAGACCTGGGGAGCACCCAACGCGGACGGCAGCAACGCCGTGCTGATCCTGCATGCGCTCACCGGCGACCCCCATGTGGGCGACGGCCCAGACGACACCGACGGTTGGTGGCGTGAACTCGTGGGCCCGGGCAAGGTGATCGACCCGGCGGACTGGTTCGTCGTGGCACCCGCCGCGCTCGGGGGCTGCTGCGGGACTACCGGTCCGGCCTCCGCGGCGCCGGACGGACAGCCGTGGGGCTCACGCTTCCCCTTCATCACCGTTCGGGACATGGTCAACGCGGAACAGCCGCTGTTGCAGGCGCTGGGACTCACGTCCTGGCATGCGGTGGTGGGCGGATCCATGGGCGGCGCGCGTGCGCTCGAATGGGCTGCCATGCGGCCGGACGCCGTATCGCACTGCATCGTCATGGCCTCCTGCGCGGCCACCACGGCGGAGCAGATCGCCTTCACTCAGGTCCAGACCGCCGCCATTCGACTGGACCCAGACTTCCGCGGGGGCGACTACTACGGGCACGGCCCGGGCCCCTTGCAGGGCCTGGGGATCGCCCGACGCATAGCCCATCTCTCCTACCGTTCCGAAGCGGAACTGGGGTTCCGCTTCGGCCGCGAACCGCAAGGGGAGGAGAACCCCTTCGGTACCGACTCACGCGACACGCGTGGCCGATACGCGGTCGAGTCCTACCTGGATCACCAAGCGAACAAACTCTCCGGACGTTTCGACGCCAACGCCTACCTCACCATCGCGGAAGCCCTGATGAGCCACGACGTTGGCCGCGGACGCGGAGGCGTGGAGGCCGCGCTGGGGGGACTGACCGGCGTGGAGTTCTTCATCGCTTGTGTGGACTCCGACCGGCTCTACTTCCCCGAACAGTCCGAGCAGTTGGCGGCGGCCTTGCCCGGGGACGTTGACGTGCACTACATCCACTCCCAGATCGGCCACGACGGCTTCCTCACCTCCGCGCACCTGCTGGAGGATCAGCTGAGTGACGAGGTGTTCCACTGATCCGCCTGGCGTGATGTGGCCTGACCTAGCGCGGTCCCTTCCAATTCACGAACTTGGTGGAGCTGCCTGTGGGGCTACCTGGGGATGGATGGGAGGCGGGTGCGGTGCCGGACGAACCGCTCCGCTGACGAGCGCTGAAGCGGTCCACCTTATTGGACTCGTTGCTCATGACGACGACGCTGGAGCGGCGTCCTGGGTGCTGGGGGTCGTAGGCGATCCTGATGTTTTGACATACCGTGGGCTTGCGCGTGGCCGCCACGATCTGCCGGTGCTTGATGTGGAACGTGCGGCCTTGCCCGTCCTGGTACTGCAACCAGCTCACCCAGTAGTCAACATGGTTGTAGTTGGACATGCCGACGCGTTTCACCTGCGCGTTGGTGGTGACCCCGTTGGCACGGGTGGTCTCCTGCCTGCGCAGGAAAACCCGGTGGCGCAGTTCAGCCATAGGGTGCAGAAGACACACCACCAGGCCGACGCCAGCCATGATCAGCGATACCGATTGGAAGGTCCCCTCCTCCCGGTAGGCCAGGAAGGAGCCCAGGCCAAGACCGAGCAGGGGCAGCCCGAACAAGTAGGCGATACCCCACGCCGGTGCCCGCTTCTTGCCCACGATCATCAGCACCACCCCGATCACACCGGCCGCCAGCACGCCGATGGTCAGGATGTTGGCCAGTCGGCCCACCTCGGTCGAGGAGTCCAAGCTCATGTGCATCGTGTTGCCGATGTGGATGGTGCGTGATCCGCGCAGCGCTTGCGGTCCAATCAAGCCCAACCCCAACGAGGCTAAGGCCTGGACCGTGAAGGCCACGGCGGTCAGGGTTAGGAGCAGGATCGGGTTGCGCCACAGTGGCGTCCCTGTTCGTACTGCGCCTCGTGCCATGGTGTCCAGACCTCCTAGCGCTCAGCCGAGCGTTGGTGCGGTTCTCGCCGTAGTGCGTGGGTTTCATGCTACTGGCCGGGTTAGTCTTCTCGTGTTGTAGACGTCTTGGAACTCGAGAATCGCCGGACACTCCAGGGAGCAACCATTGGGATTCTTCTCTCGCAAGCGTCGGAGCAAACAGGCCGAACCGGCAGCACCGGTGCAACGGATCAGCATTGACCGTGGCGTTCCCGATCTGCAGCGTCCCGTCCATGCCGTGGTGCATGTGCTGGACGAGGAATGGGTGGACGATGCCACCGGCCGACTCACGGTGGACGTGGAACCGGTGGGATCCCCGCCAGGGCGGGACACGCTGTTCTTCGACCGCCGCCCGGGCCTGGTGGAGGGCGTAGTGCAGGGGTATTCCGTGCCCGGATTGGTGGACTTGGACCATCCGGAACACCTGGTGCTCCTGGAACCGCCCGGAGGCGTCGACCTGCCGAGGGTGGAGGCGGACTTGGCCCAGGCCAGGGTGGAGCGCGACGCCCGGACGGCTGAACTCTTGCGCCGCTACCCCGTACCCGCCGTCGCCCGGCTGCGAGCCTTATTAACGCCGGGAACGCAGGTCGGTGCGGCGCAGGCGGCGCGCTTCAGGGCTTCCTTGATCACGTTGCAGGAAGCGCAGGCCGTGGTGAGGCTCGCCCAGGATCAAGGGGAGGTTTGGAAGCGCGCCAGCGGGCGGCTGCAGGGGCTGCGCCGTATGGATCACGAGGTGTTGAAGGATGCCGCCGAGTGCTTCTCCCACGTGGGCCACGTTGCTCCTGGAGGACGCGACCTGGACGAACAAGTGCTCATGAACCTGCTGCTGACCATCAAGCAGGTCGAGGAGAGCGGGCTCTCGACCCAGGATCAGGCGTTGGTCCCGGTGGTGCTGGGCCCGTGGGAGCAGGTCCTCGGCCCCGTTTTCTGAGCTGGCGCGGCCAGTCCTACTACTGCTCGTCGTGGGGGCCGTTCGCCGCCCCGAAGACGGGGGAGGGTAGTGGCCGCTTGGGCGTGACGCCGTCGCCCGAGGACACGTGCTTGATCCGCCGACCGAACCACGGCACCAGGTGTTCCCTGGCCCAGTGCAGATCATCCACGCGGGCCTGACGCCACGGCTTGACCACGGGCGGCGCCGGGAGTTCGCGGTCAAGGTCGTTGCTGACATTGAGGGATTCAAGGACCAGCCGTGCAATCGTGTGGTGGCCCAGAGCGGAGAAGTGCAGGCGGTCCTCCGCCCACATGTCCGGGCGGTGCAGTTCACGCAGCGACCAGACATCCGCGACGACCGCCCCGTGACGGCGGGCCACGGTGCGGACGTTCTCGTTGAAGATCGCCACCCGCCCGCGCAGCAATTTCATGACCGGGGTGTCACCGATGTCCGGGCCGGCGAACAGCACCACGGTGGCTCCGGTGGCGGCCAGTCGCGACGCCATCCGGTCCAACTGCTCGGCAAGGGCGTCCGGGTCGCCGCCGCGCAGCACGTCGTTGCCGCCAGCGCACAGCGTGACGAGGTCAGGGTTGAGAGCCACGGCAGGTTCGATCTGCTCGTCCTCGATCTGCTGGATCAGGCGCCCACGGATCGCGAGGTTCGCGTACGCGAAGTCAGGGATCTGCCCGGCGAAGTGCTCCGCCACCCGGTCCGCCCAGCCGCGGAACCCTCCGGGGACGTTCTCGTCGGGATCGCCGATGCCTTCCGTGAAGGAGTCGCCGATGCTGACCATTCGGCGCCAAGGGGGTGTCGCTGCGTTCTCGTTCTCATTCACGTGTCCCATGGTGCCACCGAAGTTACTCTCTGGTCAGGAGCGCCGGGCAACGCAGCGCCATGATCATCCCTTAGCGTGCGTGGGAGAAATCCGTCGCCAGGATCTCGGAGTGCGGCAGGGCGTAGGACACGTGCCCGTCCCTTCCCTCCACGTCCTGGTTCACGATCAGCGCGTTCAGCACCGCCTCCTCCACGACCTCCACGGTGGCCCGGTAGAACGCATCCATGCGTCCCCACGCCACGAAGTCGAGCGAATCGACGTGAGGCGAGTCCGGTGCGTCGGGCATGAGTGAGCGCAGCGAACCGGCGTTGGCCG
>JBQDZM010000012.1:60098-68120 GCA_052108535.1 Galactobacter sp.
CGCCGACCGCCGAAATTGGCCTGCACCAGGGCTCCGACGGTGAACTCCTGATCGCCGAGGGGAACCACGCGGGAGGAGGTGCCGGTTCCGCCCTTGAAGCCGTAGCAATTCATGCCGGTGCCGCCGCCCATGCTGCCCTCGGGCACCGGCCCGGACGTGGCAGCGTCCAAGGCCTCGACGGCATGCTCGGGCGTGACGTGTCCAGCGTTGATGCTGTTCAGGTAGCCGTCCCAGGTCTCGGCGACCACGGGTAGCATCCAGGCCGCGGAGACCTGCGGGTGATGCTGGTGGGTCCACCGATCCACCCCGGCGTGGACGGCGCCCACGGCATGGGAGTTGGTGATGGCGATGGGTGCGTTGAGTTGGCCGGACTCCTCGATCCAGGTGCGTCCGGTCATCTCGCCGTTGCCGTTGAGGCTGAAGGTCGCGGCAGCGCACGGCGTGCCGACACCGTCCTTGCCGCGGGGGAGGATGGCCGTCACACCGGTCACGGCGGACTTGTCCTCCGGGCGCAGCGTGACCATGCCGACCTCCACACCGGCCACGTCGGTGATGGCGTTGAGGGGGCCGGGGGTGCCGGGCAGCGGCAGGCCGAGGTCGCGTGCGCGTGGGGCGCGGGACTGCTTACTCATGTGACTGGCCCTTTCGTGGGGAGATCGCGGCGAGCCGATCCACTGTTCAAACACGATCGTAGATGGGCGCATCGAACCACACACCACCCCGAAGGGTGACATGAAGCTTTCATGCGGAGGTCTTGCAACGACCGGTTGAGGCCGCTCAGGCCATGTCGGATCCGGCCGTCGCGGCCGCGCATCGGGACCTGGTCCAGCGCCAGGTTGGCCTCTACCAACAGAAGCTGGAGGTCGGGGTGGAGACCGGGACGCTACCGCCGGACATGGCCGTTGAGGACGTGACCCGCCACATCGTTGCGCTCGACGACGTCGACGACGTCGACGACGTCCACCCGCTATTCGATCTGGATTGCGGGGAGGGGCGAACGCAGACGCTGCGTGCATGGTTACATCGAGACCGCGCTGAGGGTGACCTTGGCGTGAAACATTCTTGGGGGCGGACGGGAGGCGTCGCCCCCAAGAATGTTCGCGTTCAGGGCTGCTGCGTCATTTCTTGTTTTGTTCCCCGCGCTTCTTCTTCTCGCGGAGTAACTCGTAGCCGAATTCAACAACCAAAAAGAGCACCCCGATTCCGAGAACGATGAAGAAGGTGATCACACCTTGACCGGGGCTCTCGAAGATGGCATCGGCAGCGCCGAACGCGATAGCGGTCGGAATGCCGATCACGATGATTGCCGCGATGACGAGAAGCCATGCCAGCGTCTTCCTGGACAGGTCCTTGATGAAGTTCAACATGATTTGACTCGGTCAGCCTCAGTGGATCAGTTCCTTGACCGCACACTTTGCGATCGGGAATGCGAAAAAGGTGATGAGACCGCCAGGTAGCAGTGCATTCGCTGCCTTCTTGATGATGAACTTGGCGATCTTGGGAGAAGACTTCTTGAGGAGATTGAAGGCAATTGATGAGGATTTCTTCCACTGCTTGCTCTTTAGTGCCTTCCGAACTTTGGGCTCCGCGAAGACCTTGATCAGCTCCTTGCCGGCGTTGACTCCCAAGCCTTTGGCGACACAGTTCCCGAAGCGACTCCAGCTCCACTTGTAGGTTGTGACCATCCCGGAAGGGGTAGTGCCTGGCTGTGGCACCGTTTGCAGACCAGTGAGTCCCGGGCTGGAACCGGTGTCGAGTGCTTCGGCTCTCTCCAGCTCGTCCAAGAGTTCGTCGAGATCGACGGATTCGACAGTTCCATCTCCTGTCACCAGCGTGCCTGTTTCGTCGATTTCCTTCAGTTCAGCAGCGGTTCTTGCTATGAAGAGATCTTCTTCTTTGGTGAGGGGCGCGTCGAAATCGATAGTGTCAGAGTGCTGTTGGGTGTTCAGGACGGTCGTAGCGTT
Source organism: Galactobacter sp. (assembly GCA_052108535.1). GTDB lineage: Bacteria > Actinomycetota > Actinomycetes > Actinomycetales > Micrococcaceae > Galactobacter. The sequence continues at coordinate 62,063 of JBQDZM010000012.1, forward strand.
AGCTACTCCGCCCCCCAGAGCGCAGTCGTCAACACTGCGGTCGCGACAGTCGCTGACAGGAATCGTTTGATGTTCATTTATCGTCCTGAGTTCGGTGTGAGTGATGTAGGCCCTGCCTGAAAATCTGTGAATTCTACATTCACTTGGATGACTGTAGAGGAGTGGAAGGAACGTAGCAACTGGATTTCGTAGGCTCTTTATTTGACGCGTACCGATCGGGATCCGGCTGCCTGTGGCCACCACCCACCATGACGGCCAAAGGTGGCAGGATGAACCACATGACTGAGACCTGGGAACCCTACGCCGTCGTCAACACGCCCGCCGGAGTCGACGCGGACTCATCGCCACTGCTGGTCCTGTTGCACGGATTCGGTGCGAACGAGATGGACCTGCTGCCCGTGGCAGAGATGCTGCCGCAGGACTTTACCGTGGTCTCCGTGCGGGCGCCGTTGACCCAAGGGCCGGGGTACGCCTGGTTCCCGCTGGCCGTGGCCGAAGACTTCTCCTTGGACCAGGTCAAGGACGTGGTGGACACGCTCGTGGAACGGCTGGAACACCGCCGCCGCACACACACCAAGGTGGTGCTGATGGGCTTCTCCCAAGGGATGGCCGTGGCCACGTCCATCTATCGATGCCGGCCCGACCTCGTCGACGCCGTGGTGGGGTGTTCAGGTTTCGCGTTCGACCCCGCACTGGACCCGGAGCACAACTTCTTCCAGGACACCGACGAGGACGGACTCGGAGACGTGCGCAAACCCATGTTCTGGGGCCGAGACCCCCAGGATCCCGTCATCGCTACCCCCATGGTGGAGTACACCAACGAGTGGGCGCGGGCCAACACCAAACTCACCAAGGTCAATTACGAGGGGATCGGCCACGGCATCGGGGCTCAAGAGATCAGGCACATCGCCGAATTCCTGGACCACGAGGTGCTGGGCGTGCAGATCTGACGGCCGTGCAGGCCGGGCGGGTCAGCCGTCCACGTCGACGCGCCAGGCGGCATCGCCCAGGCTGATCACGTCGCCGGCGTGAAGCTGACGGCCGCGGCGGGTCTCTTCCTCACCGTTGACGCTCACCAGGCCTTCCGAGATCACGGTCTTGGCCTCCTGACCGTCCTCGACGGCGTTGACCAGCTTCAGCAGCTGGCCCAGGCGGATGCCGTCCTCGCTGAGGAGGACGGACTCGGGGGAAGTGGAATCGAAATCTGGCATGCGAAGTAGTGTAACGAGTCCGCGCCTGCAACGTCGCCGGGCGTAAGTTGAACCACGATGTCTGACGCACCCTCACTTAAGCAGCCTGCTGCCCCACGCTCCATGTCCCTGCCGCTCGGCCTGCTGCTGGCGGTGGTCGCCGGATTGGCGATTCCCGTGCAGAGCCGGGCCAACGCCGAACTCGGCACCTCGATGGGAGACGGCCTTGCCGCCGCCCTCATCAGCTTCGGCAGTGGCCTGGTCCTGATTGGATTGATCGCCGTCCTGGTCCCCTCAGGCCGTAGGGCCATGAAGCGGGTCCCCGAGGCGGTGAGATCCAGGGCCTTCCCTAGCTGGTACATGCTGGCCGGCGTCTTCGGCGCCTACTTCGTCCTGGCGCAGGGGCTGGTGGCCGGGCTGCTCGGTGTCGCCGTGTTCACCATCGCCTACGTCACCGGCCAGAGCCTGGGCTCGCTTTTGGTGGACGCCACCGGCTTCGGGCCAGGCGGGAAGCGCCCGATTACGGGGCTGAGGGTCATCGGCATCCTCCTCACCCTGGTGGCCGTGGTCTGGGCCGTCTCCCCGAAGGTCGGCGGCGCCCTCGCCGACCCGTGGGCCTTGCTGCTGCCCATGTTGCTGCCATTCACCGCCGGCATCCTCAACGGCTACCAGACCGCCATGAACGGCCGCCAAACCCACTACTACGGGACATTCATCCCCGCCACCGTCTTCAACTTCGTGGCAGGAACTCTGGTCCTCGGGATCGCATTCCTGATCAAACTGGCCATCGCAGGCGCCCCCGATCCTTTGCCTGCACAGCCCTTGTTCTACGTCGGCGGTGCCTGCGGCGTCGTGTTCATCTCCCTCTCCGCCTACCTGTCCAAGCATCTGGGGGTGCTGATGACCAGCCTCGGGATGATCGCAGGGCAGCTGATCGGTTCGTTGCTGCTGGACGCCGTGGTGCCAGCGCCCGGAACCCACATCGCGTTGGCGACCGTGCTCGGTTCCGCACTCGCGATCGTCGCGGTGGCCCTCGCGTCCATCCCGACGGACGGGAGTCTGCGCCGCCGTCGCCCCTGACATGGGGTACCACCGCGCATGGTGCCCGACGGCGCGGGGCGAGTCCCGCTCGCCACGGCAAGCACCGCCGTCGGGCAGGGGACTTGCCCCGCCCGGTAGAATAGGTGCCTATGTGCGCGGACCGCAGCCGGCGGCCCGCCAATGAACATCCTCGTGGAGTGAAAACCCCTATGGCAGCTCAGACCACCCTCGACAAGGTCATCTCCCTCGCCAAGCGCCGCGGCTTCGTTTTCCAGGCCGGTGAGATCTACGGCGGTTCGCGGTCCGCATGGGACTACGGGCCACTCGGAGTGGAGCTGAAGGAGAACATCAAGCGGCAGTGGTGGCAGCGCTTTGTGCGCTCCCGCGCCGACATGGTTGGCCTCGATTCCTCCGTCATCCTCCCCACCTCGGTGTGGGAGGCCTCCGGCCACGTCGCCACCTTCACCGACCCGCTGGTGGAGTGCCTGCAGTGCCACAAGCGTCACCGACAGGACCACCTGCTGGAGGCCTTCGAGGAGAAGAAGGGCCGCGCACCCGAGAACGGCATGGCTGACATCGTCTGCCCCGACTGCGGTACCCGCGGCCAGTGGACCGAGCCTCAGAACTTCTCCGGCCTCATGAAGACCTACCTGGGCGCCGTGGATGACGAGTCCGGGAAGCACTACCTGCGCCCCGAGACCGCACAGGGCATCTTCGTGAACTTCGCCAACGTGGTCACCACGTCCCGGAAGAAGCCGCCGTTCGGTATCGGCCAGGTCGGTAAGGCCTTCCGCAACGAGATCACCCCCGGTAACTTCATCTTCCGCACGCGCGAGTTTGAGCAGATGGAGATCGAGTACTTCGTCAAGCCGGAGGAAGCCCCCGCATCCTTCAACACGTGGGTTGAGGACTGCTGGAACTGGTTCCTGGACCTGGGCCTCTCGGAGGAGAACCTGCGCCGCTTCGACGTGCCGGACGGCGAGCGTGCCCACTACTCCGACCGCACCATCGACATCGAGTACCAGTTCGGGTTCTCCGGCGACGGCTGGGGTGAACTCATGGGTGTCGCCAACCGCACCGACTTCGACCTGAAGAACCACATTGAGCACTCCAAGCAGGACCTGTCCTACTTTGATCAGGCCGCAGGCGAACGCTACGTGCCGTACGTGATCGAGCCGTCCTTCGGCCTGACCCGCTCCATGATGGCGTTCCTGGTGGAGGCCTACACCGAGGACGAGGCCCCCAACTCCAAGGGCGGTGTGGACGTGCGCACCGTGCTGAAGTTGGACCCGCGCCTGGCCCCCGTCAAGGCTGCGGTGCTGCCGCTGTCTCGCAACGAGAAGCTGTCCCCGCTGGCACGTCAACTCTCCGAGACCCTGGGCGCCCACTGGAACGTGGACTTCGACGATGCGGGCGCCATCGGCCGCCGTTACCGCCGCCAGGACGAGATCGGTACGCCGTTCTGCATCACCGTGGACTTCGACTCCCTGGATGACAACGCCGTGACCGTGCGCGAGCGCGACACCATGAACCAGGAGCGCGTCCCGCTGGATCAGATCGAGGCGTACCTGGCCGGGCGCCTGCTGGGAGCCGCATGAGTTCGTCGTTGTCCGGCATCAGCTTCCGCACCTGGGCCGAGGGAGACGACCTCGCCCTGCTGCAGGTCTGGGACGGTCCGCGCACCCCGCAGGCCCATGAGGACCGCACCATGCTGCGGGCCTCCTCCGATACCCCGTTCTCCCGCTGCATCGTGGCGGAGGATGCTGGGGTGCCGGTGGCCGCTGCCGTGGTCTACGCCTCCTCGCTGCACCCGCAGCGGTACTGGTTCTACGCCGAGGTGGCCTCGGGGCTGCGCCGGCGAGGGATCGCTACCGAGATGCTGCGCTTGCTGCGCCTGGAATTGCCTAGCGGCGCCGCGCTCAAGTCCCGCTACACCGTCGGCGCTGCGGGGGAGAACCCGGATGCGGACGGGGCCGCCGGTTTCCTGACAGCCGCCGGATTCAAGAACATCCAGCGTTCCCGTCTGGTGGTCGTGGAGCCCGGTGTCATCCCCGCCCCAGCCATGGAGGAAGGGATCCTGACCCTCGAGGAAGCCGCAACCGGGTCGGTGGAACTCTCCAAGCTGGTGGCCGAGTTCTACAACGACACCCACGGTTGGGACCCGGCCACCATGACGGTGGGCCTGGCTCAGACCATGTTGTTGGGGGAGCACACCGGAGCCAAGGGCGCCGTGGTGCTCCGCGACAAGCCCAAGGCAGCCGGTGGCCGGATCATGGCCTTCGCGATCTCCTACGACCCGTCCCACGAGGAGGCGCCCACCGAGGTGTTCATCGGGTGGGACACCGCGTTGGGGCTGCAGGACGCCACGGTGTCGGTGCGTTCCATGCTGGCCATGCTCACGCACCAGTACCCGGTGCAGCTGGAAGTCGATGACGCGATGGTGCCGCTGGCCCTGTGCATCGATGAGCTGGGGCCCAAGCAGTTGGCGACCGTCGTGGCGATCTCGGAAATCGTGGCCACCGACGCCTGACCGCGCGGGGTGAAAGCCCAATGCCCGACGCCGTGTGCCCCTCTCCCGCGGTTCCTGCCACGTCCTGATGCAGGCGCAGATTCCAATGCAGGCGCAAATGCCCCATCTGCGCCTGCATTGGAATCTCCGCCTGCGTTGGGTTTGGTCTTCAGTGTCCGGGAAGGGAAGAAGCAGCGGGGAAGTAGTGAGGATGCGTGGGCAGCGGTGAGGAGGCGGGGCCGCGAGGGGGAGTCAGCGGCCTAGAATCCTGAACGTGGCCACCCGAACCTCCCGCTCCCGTACCCCGACGCAGAGTTTCCCCGTCGGGGCGTCGTGGCGGCGTGAGGCACGGACCTACGTGATGGAGTCGGTGGAGACGCCTGCCCGGGTGGAGGAGCCGTTCTCCATCATCGCTGAGGAAGACACCTCCGAGGTCCCGGTGGAGTTTATGCCGCATACGCACCAGCTGCATGAGCTGGTGTGGGTGCGCGGAGGAACCATGACCACGCGGGTGGAGAATCAGATCCACACGGTTCCTCCGGGGCAGGGTCTCTGGATTCCGGCTGGTATGGAGCACTCGGGCCGGATGACGGCGAACACCCGGCTCTTCGATGCGCTTTTTGATCCGGTGCGCAGCCCGGTGACCTTCCCGGAGCCTACGGGCGTCCTGATGTCCCCGGTCCTCGAGTCGCTGCTGACGCATCTGGTGGATCCGGGGTTGGGGCGGGAACAGCGGCTGCGGGCTGAGGCCGTGGTGTTCGACGTCCTGGCCCCCTCCGCGCGCCACATCAGTCTCGAGATCCCGAGCACCAGCCTGTTGGAGCCCATCGTCACGGCGTTGCTGGAGCGCCCGGGGGACCAGCGTGCTGCCTCGGATTGGGCCAAGGAACTCGGGACGAGCGAGCGCACGATCGCCCGTGCCTTCCGGGCCGCCACGGGTCTGTCCATGGTGCAGTGGCGGCAGGCGCTGCGGGTGCATGAGGCGTTGGCCCTGATGGCTGAGGGGTTGCAGGTCCAGGCGGTCTCGCAGCATCTGAGATTTGCGCAACCGAGTACGTTCATTTTCTCGTTCAAGCGTGTGGTTGGAGTCACTCCGGGGGCTTATCTCGCGGCCGACTGAGGGAGAAACACGCGGTTCTCGGGTCGGATTTGTCCAAAAACCCGTATCGGCTGTCAGTGTCCATCCATTGCACAGATAAGCCTGACCTTACTAACCTTGCCTAGTGCGGTCTGCCTCAATGCGATGCGGGGCGCAAGCCATCACGTCTTTCCCCAGCAGACAGAACCGGAGCATGACAGCAATCCAGGCAGGTCCACC
>JBQDZM010000012.1:68220-72914 GCA_052108535.1 Galactobacter sp.
GCGTCTGGCTGGCCTGCTGCCTGGCTCAGGAAACCGGAATCGTCCTCCTGGACGAGCCCACCAACCACCTGGACCTGCGCTATCAGACGGAAATCCTGGACCTGATCCTGGACCTGTCGCAGGAGTTGGGCGCCGCGGTGGGCGTCGTGCTGCATGACCTGGACCAGGCCGCACGCGTCGCCGACACCGTGGCTTTACTGACCGACGGCAGCATCCTGGCCACGGGAGCACCCTTGGACGTGCTCACCGCTGAACACATCGGCAGCGCCTACGGGGTCCCCGTTGACGTGGACTTCGACCAGGACACCGGCCACCTCCGGATCGACCCGATCGGCCGGCACCGACCGCGCCTGCAAAAGCAGCCCCCGCAAGAACAAGGCCTGCACAAACCGAGCGGCGAAAGCCGCGCGTAGCACGCCCCTGGCCTGCCGCCGTCGGACACTGGCCTGCCGCCGTCGTGCACTGGCCACCGCGGCAAGGCAGTGAACGCATCACCAAGACCCCCTACACCGAAGAATGAGGAACCCCATGATCACCAAGCGCCTGGCTCGCCGCGGACTCGCGGCCCTGGCCGCCGCCACGATGGCCACCACCCTGGCGGCCTGCGGCACCACCGACGTGAAATCCAAGCCGTCCAAGGACGCCACCAACGAGGCCTCCTCCGCCAACTGCGCGGACGACACCACCAAGACCTCAACGGACCCGGTGGACATGAAGGACATGCTGGGCCGCGAGGTGAAGCTGGACAAGCCGGCCGAGCGCGTTGTGGTGCTGGAATGGCAGCAGACCGAGGATCTGCTGACCCTCTGCGTCGATCCCGTCGGCGCGGCCAGCACCAAGGACTACGCGACCTACGTCAAGGCTGAGGCCCTGCCGGATTCCACCAAGGACATCGGTGAGCGCGGCGAGCCGGATCTGGACACCATCTACGGTCTGGACCCGGACCTGATCGTCGTGGAGGCCTACGACAAGAGCGACAAGGTGCTGGCACAGCTGGAGAAGCGCGACGTCCCCGTGCTCGCCACCATCGGAGCAGATGCGAAGGGTGGGCAGCTGGCCAACATGCGCACCGTGTTTGAGCAGATCGCCGAGGCCACCGGCCGCAGCGACCGCGCCGAGGCCGTCCTGAAGGACTACGACGAGCACCTCGACGAAGCCAAGAAAGAGGTCGCGGACGCGGATATGGACGTCAAGGACTTCGTGTTCTTCGACGGGTGGAAGGAGGGCGGCAACGTCGTCATCCGTCCTTACGGTGAGGGTGCGTTGTTCACCGAGCTGGGTGAGGAACTGGGCATGAAGGCGGCCTGGACCGACGAGATCGACAAGAGCTACGGCTCCGGCGGTGTGGACCCTGCCTACGGTCTGGCGCAGACCGACATCGAGGGACTGACCGCGGTGGGAGAGGCCAACCTCTTCTACGGCGACGATGAGACCCCGGACAGCTACGCCAAGGACGTCGTGAAGTCCTCGATCTGGAAGAACCTGCCCGCCGTCAAGGAAGGCCGCGCGTACGCCTTCCCCGCCGGCGTCTGGGGCGCGGGTGGCCCCAAGTCCAATGAGTTGGCCGTGGATGCCTTCGTCGAGGTCATCAAGGGCGCCTCGGACAAGTGACCCGAACCGTCCAACAGACCGCCGTCCAGCCCCCAGCCGCACCTAACCGGCTGGGGGCCGGTGGCGTCTGGACCGGCACCGCTTTGCTCGTGGTGCTGACCGTGGCGGTGCTGCTGACCGGACTGTGGCATCTGTCGCAGGGCACCTCCGGGATGGGCGCCTGGGATCTGTTCCGTGGTCTGCTGGGTGCCGATGTCCGGGTGGGCGGCGTGTCCGCGACCGACATCTTCTCCGGTTCCCGGCTTCCGCGCCTGGCAGCAGGCATCGTGGTGGGCCTGGCGCTCGGTGTGGCGGGCTGCCTGTTGCAGTCCGTGACCCGCAACCAGCTGGCTTCCCCTGACACGCTCGCCGTGACCGCCGGCGCCTATTTTGCGCTGACCGTGGTCGCAGCCTTCGGCATCACCGTGCCGGTGCTGGCCTCCTCCGGCGTCGCGTTCGTGGGTGGTCTGCTCGCCGCTGTAGTGGTGCTTGGTTTGACCGGCCGCACCTCTGGCGCGGGCACCACCCGGCTGATCCTGGCCGGTTCCGCCGTGGCGATGGCGCTGGATGCAGGCACCACCATGCTGTTGATCCTGTTCAAGGAGCAGAGCACCGGCCTGTATGCGTGGGGAAGTGGTTCGCTGGGGCAGCTGGATGTCACGGCGGCGACCCGTGCGTTGCCCGTGGTGATTCTGGTCTTGATCCTCGCGGTGTTGGGGTCGCGGCGCCTGGACGTCATGGGTCTGGGTGAGGACGCCGCGACCTCGCTCGGTGTGCCGGTGCGCTCCACCCGGTGGCTCGCGATCGGGGCAGCGGTGGTCCTGGCGGCCACGTCGGTGACGTTGGCCGGACCCATCGCGTTCGTGGGGTTGGGCGCGCCCGTTGTGGCGCGGTTGCTCGCCGGGAAGATCCCGGCCCTGCGGCGGCACGCCTTCCTGCTCCCCGTCTCCGGCCTATTGGGCGCGCTCATCATCTTGTTGGCAGACGCCGCCGTGCGTGGCCTGCTGGGTGCCGAGGGTGCCACCGCGATCCCCACCGGGATTCCGACTTCCTTGCTGGGCGGTGTGCTGATTGTGGTGCTCGCCCTGCGGATGCGGGATACCGGCGCGGCGCCCGCCACCGGGTCGGCGGGGACCGCAGCCGGCGGTGCCAAGTCCGTGCCCGGCCGTCGGCGTTTTGTACTGGTGGCAGTGATCGTGGGCGTGGCCTTGATCGCGTGCTTGGCCGTGGCGATGCTGGCCGGCAGCCTGTGGCTGCGGTTGGGCGACATCGCCCTGTGGATCCAGGGCAGCGCCCCCTCGTTGATCGACTATGCGTTGGATGACCGCTTCGCTCGGGTCGCCGCGGCCACCCTGGCCGGCGCCGCGCTGGGCCTCTCCGGCACCGTGGTGCAGTCCACGGTGCGCAACCCGTTGGCGGAGCCCGGCCTGCTCGGCATCACTGCGGGCGCCGGGTTGGGCGCGGTGTACGTGATCTCCACCGGATTCCTCGGTGGCGGGCAGGGCGCCATGGTGTCCATGGCCGTGGCGGCGGGGCTGGTCACGTTCGGGCTGATCGCCGTGCTCGCGTGGCGCGGCGGAATGCTGCCCGACCGCTTTGTGCTGGTCGGCATCGGCGTGGGCTACGCCCTCAGCGCGCTGACCACGTACCTGCTGCTCAGCAACGATCCCTGGCAGACGCCCCGAATCATGACCTGGCTCTCCGGCACCACGTACGGTAAGGCGCTGCCAGACGTGATCCCGGTCGCGGTCGGCCTGCTGGTGGCGGCCCCGTTGCTCTTCATTCTGCGGCGGGATCTCGACCTGATGGCCTTGGACGAGGACACCCCTCGGATCCTCGGCTTGCGGCCGCAAAGGACTCGGCTCTCACTGCTGATCCTGGCCGCGCTGCTCGCGGCAGTGGCCGTGGTGGCCGTCGGCACGGTCGGGTTCGTGGGTCTCGTTGCACCGCACCTCGCACGCGGGCTGGTCGGCGCCAGGCATGCCAGGATCATGCCGGTGTCCATGATGCTCGGCGCTCTGCTCGTGCTCATCGCCGACACGTTGGGCCGCACGCTCATCGCGCCGTCGCAGCTGCCCGCAGGGGCCATGATCGCCCTGGTCGGCGCGCCGTACTTCGTCTACTTGATCCGCAAGGCGCGCGGCTGACCGCGCTGTAGAAACAAGGTGCCCGACGGGCGGGACTCGAGTCCCGCCCGTCGGGCACCTTGTGCGTTGTGGGGTTGTTTTGCAGGGCTGCGCTGTGGGGCGCCGGCGGCGCCCGCGCTCAGTCGTGGCGCCAGAAACCCGAGAACGTGATGCGGTCCTTGGCCACGCCGTGGCTCACCATGGCGCGGCGGGCGCCGGTGGCGAGCGAGGATTCGCCGACCAGGTAGGCGTAGGTGGTGGCCGGGACGTCGGTGAGGGCCTGAACGGCTGCCACGGTGAGGGCGCCGGGGGCGTCCTCGGGGGCGCGGACGATCCAGTCGACGTCTACGCCGGCAGGGGCCGGCCAGTCCTCGATGTCGCCCTCGGTGGCGACCTCCACAACCACGGTGCCGGTGGTCTCAGGGGCGAGCCCGCGCACCACCTGCCGCACGCCGGGCAGCCCGGCCTCATCCGAGGCGATGACCACGTGGCCCGTATCCTCCGGCGGCAGATAGATGACGCCCTGGTCCAACAGCCTCAGCGGGGAACCTGGCAGAGCGGAGACCGCCCACGCCGCTACCGGGGCACTGAACTCGCCGGCCTCGTCAGGGTGCAGCACCACGTCGATGTCCATGACCCCGCGCCCGTCCTCCACCCGAAAATCAGCCACCGTGTAGTTGGAGATGTGGGGGCGCTGATCCTCGGGGGTGCGCTTCAGCCGCGGCCACCACTCCGGGCCCTCGATGTCTGCAGGCAAGTTCAGGGTGTCCGGTGTTTCCGGGCGGGGGAGAAAGAGCCGGAACCAGTGGTCGTCGCGCTGCCAGGGGAAATCGGCGAGCTCTGGCGAGGCCACGGTGACACGTTGGAAGGTGGGCGAGAGTCGCCTGCTGGAAACGACCACAGCAGGGAAGAGCAGGGGGTATTCAGGTATTCCGTCACGATTTCGGCCCATAAACATATTCTAGTTGCCTCACCTGC
>JBQDZM010000012.1:73014-75058 GCA_052108535.1 Galactobacter sp.
TGCTGCTCCTGCTGCCCCGCCGCTTCGGCGGCTTCCGTCACTCTCTGCAGTCCCCGCTGCCGCTTCCCCCAACCAACGCAGGTGCAGATTCCAGTGCAGGCGCAAATGGCTCACTTGCGCCTGCGTTGGAATTTGCGCCTGCGCTAGGAACAGGGAAGAGACGGTGTAGACAGCGAGGAGCCCCACCCACCTTGAACAGGTGAGCGGGGCTCCTCGTGTGATCAGGCCGGGCCGGTCAGTGCTTCAGCAGCAAAGTCTCGGTGACAGCGCCTTGGTGGCTGGGGGCTCAGAGGCCCTTGCCGGAGGGGGAGACCAGGATCTTCACGGCGGTCTCGTTGCGGTTGATGAGGGTGTCGAAGCCCTCGTCGATGAGGCCGTCGAGGCCGATCTTGCCGGTGATGAACGGCTTCAGGTCGATCTTGCCGGACTCCACCAGGGCGATGGTCTCGGGGTGGGTGTTCACGTAACCGATGGTTCCGCGGATATCCAGTTCCTTCATGACCAGCTTGTGCATGTCGATGCTGCCGGGCTTGCCCCAGATGGACACGACCTGCAGCACACCGTGGGGACGCAGAACGTCCATGAGGGTGTCGAACACGACCTGCACGGAGGTGCACTCGAAGGCGAGGTCTGCACCCTCACCGTTGGTGAGCTTCTTGACCTCTTCGACGAGGTTGACCTCGGCGGGGGAGAAGGCGTACTTGGCTGCACCGGAATCCAGCGCCTTCTGGCGGCGGAGGGCGGAGAGCTCGGAGACGATGACGGTGGCACCGAGGGAGGTCAGCACGGCGGAAACCAGCTGGCCGATGGGGCCGGCGCCGCCCACGACGGCGGTCTTTCCTGCGACGTTTTCCTTGGTGTCGGCTGCACGCATCACGGCGTGGTAGGCCACGGAGAGGGGTTCGATGAGGGCGGCCTCATCGAGGGCGACCTTGCTGTCGATCTTGTGGATCCAACGGTCCTCGACCACGATGTTCTCGGCGAGGCCACCACCGCGGCCACCCAGGCCGATGAAGTTCATGCCCTCGGAGATGTGGTAGGTGTCGTTGCTGGCGGAGGTGTCCACGCCGTCGCGCAGGATGTAGGGCTCCACGACCACGTGGTCGCCGACCTTCAGGTCGGTGACGCCTTCGCCGACCTCGGAGATGACGCCGGAGAACTCGTGGCCAAGGGTCACGGGTGCGGTCTCACCGGAGGTGGGGTCCGGGGTGGTGGCGGAGGGGCAGAAGATGGGGCCGTCCAGGTACTCGTGCAGGTCGGTGCCACAGATGCCGGTCCAGGCGACATCGATGCGGGCGGTGCCCGGCTTCAAGGGCTGCTGATCGATGTTCTCGATCCGGATGTCCTTGCGGTCGTAGAAACGTGCTGCCTTCATAGGTTGTGATCCTCTTCTCGAAGCAATCTCTTCAACTGGTTCAGCTATCAGGGTAGTAGCTTTGAGCTTCCTGACAAGAGGACGGTGACCATCAGAACACGCCGGTGTTTCCGGATTCATCCGTGTCGTATCCGGCCATCGGCGGATGTGGTGTTATGCGGTCTTAGACTCTTCGGAAACGACCGGATGCCGGGGGTGAACCCGCGTGCCCGTAGACATTGTTGGTTGAGTGGATGAGGTGAAGGTGGACGTGAGTTCAGAGTCGGTGCAGTCGCAGCGCGCGCTCGTGATCGGGGAGGCCCTGATCGACATCGTGGAACGTGTTGGCAGCGCGGAGGAACCTACGGAGGTCGTGGGTGGCAGCCCCGCGAATGTGGCCTTGGGCCTGTCGCGTTTGGGGGTGGCGACCACGCTGCTGACGCACTTGGCGCATGACGAGCGTGGGGAACGGATCGCGTCCCAGCTCCAGGCTGAGGGGGTCGAGATCGGGGAGGAAACCTTTACAGCGGAGCGCACCGCCACGGCTCATGCCCTGATCGCACCGGACGGGGCCGCGGACTACACCTTCGACATCAGCTGGGACATCACCGTGCCGGACTCCGTGGCGGCGCCCTTGGTCCACGCCGGGTCGCTGGCGCTCTTCCCGGAGCCAGGCGCCCAGAAGGTGCT
>JBQDZM010000012.1:75158-76380 GCA_052108535.1 Galactobacter sp.
CGGGCACTGGGCAGGGGAGCGCTGGGCAGGCAGATGCCGGGCAAGTGTTCTCTGCGGTTGGGGCGGCAGACGATGCGCAAGCAGTCGATCGGCAGGCGGGTGACGCCGCTAGGCAGCTGCCCGACGGCGACATACTGGTTCGGGTGCCGATCCAGCCGGGACCGCTGGTGGACACCATCAGCGCGGGCGACTCCTTCATGGCGTCGCTGCTGGCCTCTGTTCTGCGGCATGGGTTGGACGCCTGCGTGGCTGACGTGGAGGGTGTTTTGCGGCGGGCCTCCTGTGCCTCCGCCATCGCTGTGTCCAAGGCTGGCGCCAACCCGCCCAGCGCGGAGGCGTTGGAAGCGCTGGAGGCGGGGGATATTTCCGTCCTGGGTTGAGCAGGGTCCGCCCACGTCCTCAGATGTGCCCCTGTTCCCGAATCCGCCCACATTTTCTGGTCTGCCCACGTTCCGTGACCCCGTCCGTACTCGCGGATCCGCCCCTGCCCCCGGATCTGCCCACGTTTTCGGGTCCGGCCACATTCTCGGATCTGCGGCACTGGTTGGGTGCCGCAGATCCGAGAACGTGGGCAGATCCAGCGTTGAGGGCGGAAGCGGGCTGGGGAGTGGCCCCTTGAGGGATGACCGCCGTCCGCGCAAGACTGGAGTATGAGCCGAGCCTGGAGTTTGAACCGAGCGCCGTTGTCCCGAGTCGTCGTTACTGCGGCAGCCCTGATCGGGCTAGCCGGGAGCCTGGCCGGATGCAGCCTCGGTCCGGGATCAAGCAGTGGAACGGTGGCCCCGACCGGTCCCGGCGCCATGGAAACGGTGGTGGATGAGCTGGACGCCCCATGGTCGGTGGCTTGGTATCGGGGAGCGGCGCTGATCAGTGAGCGTGATTCGGGCAAGATCCTTGAGGTTGTTGGAGACGAGACCCGCGAGGTCGGGGTGGTGCCCAGCGTGGTGGCAGGCGGTGAGGGCGGCTTGCTGGGGCTGGCCGTGGACGGCGATGACCTCTTCGCATACTCCGGCGGTCCGGACGGTAACCGCATTCAGCGCTTTGGCTTGAGCGGTTCGCCAGGCTCGCTCGCGATCGGGGAGCCCACGACGATCCTGGAGAACATCCCGCAAAGCAGCAACCACAACGGTGGCCGGATCGCGTTTGGGCCCGACGGAATGCTGTACGCCACCGTGGGCGACGCCGGGGAGCGCGACGCGGCGCAGGACCGTGAGTCCTTGGG
>JBQDZM010000013.1:0-36646 GCA_052108535.1 Galactobacter sp.
ACGGGAACGGGCAGGGGCTCTGCGCCCGCCACAACCTCCTCAAAGAAGCCAACCAAACCACCACGTATCCCGAACCTAGCCCCGTGTGCACGTCCGCACCCGGCACCGGCACCACTGTCCACGTCGGCCAAAACAGCCAAGGCAGTCCCGGCGGCGGGGCGGTGATCACCATCCTGGGTGGCGGCATGAAGTTCACTTCACCTGCTCGGGCTTTCCCGACCGAATCACCGACGAGCGTGGCCGAGGATCACTACTGGCGCGGCTACCGCGAAGGCCGAGCAGACCAACGTCAACAACAACACCAGCGCGAACAAGAACTCCAAACCCAAGAAAACACCCTCATCACCGTCGAAGACCGGCTCCGCCAACTCGCCGCAAAGCTCCTCGACAACGGCGCAGCCTAGGTGAGCTGATCAACCCCGCCAGCACTGCCGGACAGATACAGACACAGCCGGGCAGCCAAACTGGTAACCAAACAGTCGGCCGAGCGGGTAGGCGACCACGCAGCCTGCGTCAGACGCCCCGCCAGCGCAGCCCCGATGGCAGCGTCCCGAATCCCGCTTGCACCAGGGCCCTGGCCAACGGGGTGTCCAGGACCGGCAGACCGTTAACCTTGTTCATCGACAACTTCTGCACCCGGGCGGTCCGCAGGCATCGCACCAACTCAGGTGCGGCGACCGCGAGCACGCTGTCGGACGAATCGAAACACAGCACCGTCTTGCCGCCCCGTTCCACATAAAGCACCAACGCACCATCCACCAGCACCACGATCGCGCCGGCTTTGCGGCCAGGGCGATGACCGGTAGCAGCGGTAGCAGCGCCGCTGGGCACCGGAAGCACAGGCCAGGCAAGCGCAGCACCATACGGATTCGCCGGATCACAAGCGGCCAACGCCACCGCACGAGGCGCCGCGGCACGAACCTCATCCTCACGTGAATGGCTCCGCAGACGATCAACCGTGGCCGGCATCGAGAACTGCGCCGCACCCAGACGTTCAACGAAGTAGCCGCGCTGCGCGAGACCAGAATCCTCCATCCGGGAGAGCACCTTGTACAGCATCCCGAAACCGCCAGGAATCTCCTCAGCCTCCACACTGCCCTTCGTCAGCACCCCGTATCGGTCCAACAAGACCTCGGCGGCAGCGTGAGCACGAACGGTCGCGTCCGCCTCAATCGAAGGCAACATCGACCAACGCCCCTGAGCCGCCGGCGCAGCGATCGCCGCCCGGCCCGTTCGTCGACGATCGATGCCCGACGTTGCGTGCCCGACGTCCGCGCCGGACTCCCCGCGGCCACCGGACTCCCCGGGCTCGCCTGCGCCCCCGAGGCGAAGCCCGGTTGAGGCGCCGCGCGATCGGAGCCCACGCACATGCCCGAAGCGTGCGCTGCGGGCCCGCGGTTCAGGCCTGCGATGATGCGCCCCACCACGCGACGACGATGTCGAGGAGGACGAACCACCCGCACCGGCCAGCAACCCGCGCACGGGCGCGAACGTGTCGTTGGTGACGTACCCAGCCCACACCAAGTCCCACAGCGCGGCAGCGAGATCGGTCTCGGTGACGTGAGGAGCACCGGACTCGGCGCCAGCCGCATTCAACAGTGCACCCAATTGACCAAGGAACCAGCCCCCGCCTCCAGCGAGCGCATCCAACACTCGGCGGTGAAGATCCCCGGGTTCGAAGTTCTCCGCCCGACGCAGGGTCAACGGCGCGGAATCGGCCAGGTGCAACGCGATCCAACCGTCATTCCCCGCCAATGAACCGGCTCCGGAGAAGAGCACCTCACCGGAGGCCAATAACTCGTCCAACCAGCCCTGCTGATAGCCACGAACCCGCGAGGGCAGCACAAATCCCTCCCATGCCGAGGCCGGAATGGGTACGCCGGAAAGCTGCTCCACCACGAGCGCGACGCCGTCCACGCCCTGAAGCTGCTGGGGGATGTATTGCCAGTCGGGCATGAAGCGGGCCAGAGCATCGGACTCGACCGGCTCCACCTCGGCCCGAAGTGCGGCCAGGGACCGGGCACGGATGCGGCGCAGGATGGTGGTCTCGCACCACTCCGTCTCCCCGGCCGAAACCGGTCGGTACTCGCCTGCGGTGACACGCTTGTCGTCGGCCAATCTCAGCAACGTCTGCGTGACGACGGCCGGCGCCAACCCCAGCCGGGCAGCCGCCTCGGACGCGGTGAACGGCCCATGCGTGCGGGCATACCGCCCCACGAGGTCCCCCAAGGGATCCGGGACGGGCTCCACGAATGCGACCGGCACGCCCATGGGGAGCGCGACGCCCAACGCATCGCGCAGCCGGGAGGCATCCTCGACGGCGGCGAAGACCGGGCGTCCGTCGATCTGGACGCTGAGGGCACGCCGGGCCGTGACCAGCTCGGTGGCCCAGGCGGCCGCCTGCTCGGCCGACGCAGCGTCGGGCAGATCCGTGCTTCCTTCAGCGGCTTCGCCTTGAAGGCGCGCCGCGAGTTCGGTGGCGGACAGGGGGCCTAACAGCCGTAACAGGTCAGCGACACCCTCGAAGCCCTTGAGTCGCCGGTCCGGCGTCAGCCGCTGGGCCTGCGCCTCGACCTGTGCAACGGACTCGGCATCCAACAACTCCCGCAGCTCGTCCTGACCAAGCAACGCCGACAATAACGTGGGATCGAGCGACAACGCAGCAGCTCGACGCTCCGCCAACGGCGAGTCACCCTCGTAGAGGAATTGGGCCACATAGCCGAAGAGCAGGGATTGGGCGAACGGACTGGGTGCGGAGGTATCTACTTCGACCGCGCGGATCTTCCGGGCTCCGAGATCCGAGGCCACCTGATGTAGCGCGGGCAGGTCATAGACGTCTTGCAGGCACTCACGCACGCTTTCCAGGATGATCGGGAACTGCGGGTACTTCGCGGCCACAGCCAGCAGTTGGGAAGCCCGCTGCCGCTGCTGCCACAGGGGTGTGCGCTTGCCCGGGTCCCTGCGCGGTACCAACAGGGCCCGCGCGGCACATTCGCGGAAGCGCGCGGCGAACAGTGCGGAGGCACCGACCTCCTCCGTGACGATGGAACGCAACTCATCAGCATCGAACAGGAAGAGCTCCATGCCGGGCGGCTCGGCATCTGCCATGGGAACCCGCAGCACGATCCCGTCGTCGGCGGCCATGGCGGAGCCGTCCAGCCCAAAGCGCTCATGTAAGCGTGCGCCGACGGCCAGCGCCCACGGGGCATGTACTGGCATGCCGAACGGGGAATGCAAGATCACCCGCCAGTCACCCAGTTCGTCCTGGAAACGTTCCAACACCAGAGTGGTGTCCGACGGAACGGTGGTGGTCGCCTCCGTCATATCCCGCAGGTAGGCCAGAAGGTTGTCCTGCGCCCACTCGTCGAGCCCAATCTCGCCCAGCCGAAACCGTGCTTCCGCCTCGGGAGCCTGCGCCAGTTCGCGTTGGAAACGACCCTGCGCCACACCCAGTTCGTAAGGCCGCCCCAGGCCGTCGCCGTGCCAGAACGGCAGCTTGCCTGGCTGACCAAAGGCAGGCGAGACCAGCACCCGATCATGGGTGATGTCCTCGATCCGCCAACTCGTGGCCCCGAGCGCAAACACATCTCCGACGCGGGACTCGTAGACCATCTCCTCGTCGAGTTCTCCCACGCGGCGCCCACCCTTGGCCGCGGCTCCTGGGCTATCGCTGCTCTCCTCCGAACCGACCAGGAACACACCGAAGAGCCCCCGATCCGGGATGGTGCCGCCGGAGGTGACGGCCAGGCGCTGTGCACCGGGACGTCCCTCGATGGTGCCGCCATCGCGGTCCCAGAGGATGCGCGGACGCAGTTCTGCGAACTCATCCGACGGGTACTTGCCGGAGAGCAGGTCCAGGGTGGCCTCGAACGCGGCCCTAGGTAGGGAAGCGAATGGGGCGGACCCACGGACCAGGTCAAAGAATTCCTCGACGTCCACCGGACCCAAGGCACTAGCGGCCACGGTCTGCTGGGCCAAGACGTCCAAGGGGTTCGTGGGGATGTGCAGGGCCTCGATCCGGCCAGCCAACATCCGCTCCACGGTCACGGCGGAGGACACCAGATCGCCGCGATGCTTGGGGAAGAACACACCGTGGCTGGGCGCCCCGACTTGGTGGCCGGCCCGGCCCACTCGCTGCAGCCCGGAGGAAACGGATCCCGGAGCCTCCACCTGGATCACCAGGTCCACGAGTCCCATGTCGATGCCGAGTTCCAGCGAACTCGTCGCCACGACGCAGCGCAGCCGTCCGGCCTTCAGGTCGTCCTCGATCTCGGCTCGCCGTTCCTTGGACACCGATCCGTGGTGGGAACGCGCCAGCACATCGGGCGCTCCGGCGCTCTGCCCGGCCTGCGCCATCATGTCCGCGGGGGTGCGCTTGGTTTGGGCTAGGCCCGACGTCGTGAAGTCGGTGCCGCCGCCGGCGGCACCTGGCCACGCGTCGTCGGCAGCCTGCCACGCGTCGTCGGGCAGGGGAGCGTCAGAGAACCCGGATTGGCGCCCGGCATGAATCTCGTTGAGCCGGCCCGTGAGGCGTTCGGCCAGGCGGCGGGAGTTGGCGAAGACGATCGTGGAGTTGTTGGCCTCGATGAGGTCCACGATCTGTTCCTCGATGTGCGGCCAGATGCTCGCACCCGCCTCGGGGGAGGAGGCGGGACCCAGGTCGTGGGCGGAGGAGGCGGACGGAAGGTCGGCCAGGTCGGAGACCGGGACGGTGATGCTCAGGTCCCATTTCTTTGCGGATTCGGGGGCCACAATGGCGACGGGGCGGGAGCCGCCCAGGAACCGTGCGACCTCCTGCCGCGGTTCGACGGTGGCGGAGAGGCCAATCCGCTGCGCAGGCTGCTTCAGCAGAGCGTCGAGGCGCTCCAGGCTCAACGCCAGGTGCGCACCACGCTTGGTGCCAGCCACGGCATGGACCTCATCCACGATCACCGTGTCCACATGAGCCAGGGTCTCCCGGGCCTTGGATGTGAGCATCAGGTAGAGGGATTCCGGAGTGGTGATGAGGACGTCCGGGGGATGGGTCGCGAGCTTGCGGCGGGTCGCCGGGTCGGTGTCCCCGCTGCGGATGCCCACGCTCACGTCTGGGGCGGTGACGCCCAGGCGTCTGGCCGTCTGGGTGATCCCGATCAAGGGCGAACGGAGGTTGCGTTCCACGTCCACCCCCAGTGCCTTCAGTGGGGAGATGTAGAGGACTCGGGTGCCCTGGCGCTTGTGCTTGGCTGCGGCGCGATCCGCCTTGGCGGAGAGCGAGTCGTCAGGGATGGGCAGGGTGTCCTGATGCTGTTCCGCGGTGCGGATGAACGAGTCCAGCGCCCAGAGGAAGGCCGAGAGGGTCTTACCCGATCCGGTGGGCGCGATGACTAAGGCGTGGTGGCCCTGCGAGATCGCGTCCCAGGCGCCCACCTGGGCGGACGTGGGCGCGGGAAAGGCGCCCTGGAACCATTCCCGGGTGGCGGGGGTGAACTTGTCCAGGATGCTAGTGGCGGCGGGATGTTGGACCATGACGTCTCAAGGGTACGCAGGGACCCCGACCGGATGCCTGCAGCAGCAACACAAGCGTGGCCCGGCCTCATCCGCAGACAACACAGAGAGACCGGGCCACGCCGGAATCAGGAGAATCGAGCGATCAGTGCCAGGACGGCGTCTGATCCACCTCTTCGCGCTTGCCGGACCACGTGGTGTGGAAGGTGCCCTCGCGGTCGATGCGCTTGTAGGTGTGGGCTCCGAAGAAGTCGCGCTGACCCTGGACCAGGGCGGCGGGCAGGCGCTCGGAGCGCAGGCCATCGTAGTAGGACAGGGAGGAGGAGAACGCGGGTGCCGGGATGCCGTTCTGCGTCGCGGCGACGACCACACGACGCCACGCGTCCTGCGCGGATTCGAGGTGCGCACGGAAGTAGGGGGCCAACAGCAGGGCGGGCAGATCCGGGTCGGCCTCGTACTCGTCGGTGATGGTGTTCAGGAACTGTGCGCGGATGATGCAGCCTGCACGCCAGATCTTGGCGATCTCACCCTTGTCGATGTCCCAGTCGTACTTGTCTGCGCCGGCCACGATCTCGTCGAAGCCCTGCGAGTACGCCACGATCTTGGACGCGAAGAGTGCCTTGCGCACGTCCTCGATGAACCCGTCCACGTCTGACACGCGCTGGGGCTTGGGGCCATCAAGGCCGATCGAGGCCGCACGCTGCTCCGAAGCGGAGGACAGGGAACGGGCAAAGGTGGCCTCGGCGATGCCGGTGACCGGCACGCCCAGATCCAGGGCGTTCTGCACGGTCCAGGCGCCGGTGCCCTTGGCGCCTGCGGCATCCAGGATCACGTCAACCAGCGGCTTGCCGGTCTTTGCGTCCACCTGGCGCAGCACCTCTGCGGTGATCTCGATCAGGTAGGAGGAGAGCTCACCCTCGTTCCACGTGGTGAAAATGTCCGCGATCTGGGCGGGGGTCTTGCCGGTGCCGCGGCGGATCAGGTCGTAGGCCTCGGCGATGAGCTGCATGTCGGCGTACTCGATGCCGTTGTGCACCATCTTCACGAAGTGGCCGGCACCGTCGGTGCCCACGTGGGTCACGCAGGGGGTGCCGTCGTCGGCCCGTGCCGCGATGGACTCAAGGATGGGGCCGAGGGTGGTGTAGGACTCCGCGGAGCCGCCGGGCATGATGGAGGGTCCGTTAAGGGCGCCCTCTTCGCCGCCGGAGATGCCGGTGCCGACAAAGTGCACTCCGGTGTCACGGATGCGGGCCTCGCGGGCGATGGTGTCCTGGAAGTTGGCGTTGCCGCCGTCCACGATGATGTCGCCGGATTCGAAGACGCGCAGCAACTCGTCGATGACGGCGTCCGTTCCCTTACCGGCCTGCACCATGATGATCGCGGTGCGCGGGGTGGACAGGGAGGCGGCGAACTCCTCGTAGGAGAAGGCGGGGATGAACCCTGCCTCTGGGTGGGAGGTCACGAGGTCGTCGGTACGGGTCCTGGAACGGTTGAACACCGCCACCGTGTTGCCCTTGCGGGAGGCCAGGTTCCGGGCCAGGTTGGAGCCCATCACCGCCAGTCCCACGACGCCGATGTTCGCCTGTGCGTCAGCCATCTGTTCTTCTTCCTTGGGTGGTCGTTAGGTCTCGAGTGGCTCTCGAGCGCAAGTCTCCAGCGGCCGGAACCCGGTCACCGGTCTCCAGCGTAGTGCCGAGTGGCCTTACGTGGCAGATATGTCTTCTCACACGTGGTGGTACGAGCCCCCGGCAGCGATCTCCTGAGCGCGATAGACCTGCTCCACGAGCATGAGCCGCACCAGTTGGTGGGGGAAGACCAGGTCGGAGAGGGACCAGATGAGATTCGCGCGCTGGTGCACGGAGGTGTCCACGCCGTAGGCCCCGCCGATGACCACGGTGACGTGGGCGCCGCGGTCCAGTTGGCCCCGGAGGTTCTTGGCCAGGCCGGGGGAGGAGAGCATCTTGCCGCGCTCGTCCAGCAGGACCACGTATTCGGAATCCTTGATCTTGGCGAGGAGCCGTCCGGACTCCTCGGTCCGGGCCGCGTCCTCCTGGCGGGAGGAGTGGGGAATCAGTTGGAAGCTGAGGTCCCAGGGCTTCTTGAGGCGCTTGGAGTAGCGCTCGATCCCCTCGGATACCCAAGTTTCGTGCTTCTTGCCGACGGCCAGGACGCGGATGCTCACGGCATCCATTCTCGCATCCGACGCGCGTCAGGCCGCGCCCTGGTGGGGCGCGGCCTGACTGTGCTTGTGCCCGACGACGGGTGGTCGGGTCAGTGGGTCACTTGCCCCAGCGCTCGGTGACGGAGATGAGGGAGTTCAGGGTGGCCTCGATCTCTCCGGCGCGGCGCTCCAGCGGAGTCACGCCCTCGGGTCCAAAGTCGGTGAACAGGCCGAGGGAGACGGTGGCGCGGATGTCGATGAGATCGAAGTTGGCCACGATCTGGCGCCACTGTTCCACGGCGCGGACGCCGCCGTCTGCCCCGTAGGACACGAAGGCGATGACCTTGGAACGCCATTCGTTGGACAGGAAGTCCGTGGCGTTCTTCAGGGCGCCGGGGACGCCGTGGTTGTACTCGGGGGTGACGAGCACGTAGGCGTCGAACTCGGCGATCTTGGCGCTCCAGGCGCGTGCCGCCTCCGTGGTGTGCTCCTTGAGCATTCCCGGTGGGACGTCCTCGTAGGCGGGGAGATCGAAGTCGGCCAGGGCGACGACCTCGAAGGTCACGTCGTCGCGGCCCAATTTTGCGGCGGCTTCCTCCACCCAGCGGGTGACGTGTGCTGAGTTGCGGCCCTGGCGTACGGAGCCGGAGATGATGGCGACCTTCATGGTGTGCCCCTTCCGAGAAACAAGAAGTAGTTGATGTGTCACCAACCTACACCTTGAAGGTTCATGTTGTTTGCTCGGGTGACGCCAATCACGTCACTGGTGTGGAACCCCTCGCGGAGCGCAGGTCATCCACCTTGACCAGGACGATCCCGAGAACCATGATCAGCCCGCCGAGCAATTGCCACCCCGAGAGTGCCTCTCCCAGCATCAGCCACGCCATGACGGTCGCGAACGGGATCTCCAGGAGATTGGTGAAGGAGCCCAGCGTGGGACCAAGGTGGCGCAGGCCGATGAGTCCGAACCAGTACGCGCCCGCGGTGATGAGGATCAGCGCCACGGCCGGAACCAGCCAGGAAACCCTGAACCCCGCGAAATCTGCCGCAGCGAATTCGAACCTGGCCGGCGTGATGCCGGTGGCCACGGTGATGAGGGCGACGATGGCGCCCACCGCCATCCCCAGACCAGTGAACGCCAAGGGCGGCAGCCGGATGGATTGGCTTGAGGAGAGAACAAAATACCCGGCCATGCAGGCCGCGGCGGCCAGGGCCAGCGCCACGCCGAGCCAGTTCAGTTGTGACCCGCGCAGGTCCAACACCAACACCACGCCGAGCACGCACACCAGGATGCCCACGCAGATGATCGCACCGGGGAACCGCCCGGTCCTGATCCACAGCCAGAGCACGATCAGGATGGGGGCGCCCATCATCTCGATCAGGATGCCCACCGCCACCGTGACATGTTCAAGGGAGAGGAAGAAGAAGATCTGGACTCCGGCCATGGCCACGATGCCGTAGACCACCACGGACACCCAATGCTTGCGCAGCTGCCCCCACTTTCCCCGCAGGGACACGAGCGTGGGTAACGCCAGCAGCACGGTGGCCCCGGTGAGGCGCAACAAGGCAACGGACCCGGGGGTCCAACCGATCTCGTAGAGCACCTTCGCCAAGGGCCCTGAGGAGGCGAAGAACAGCGCGGAGAGCAGCAGGCTGCTCAGCCCGAACAATGCGGCGTGACGCACGGGACGGCTCCGTTTCGGGGGTCGGTCAGGATCAGTCCCAGACGAGTTCTACATGGTCTTGGGCGCCCTCGGCCGCCCCTGCGGCGCGCACGGCGTCAGGTCCTGCCGCTGCCAGGGAGAAGGCCTGGACGCACGCACCGGAGCGCAGCCCAACGAGGCGCACCTGTGCCACGAGAGTACCGCGGGCGCAGGGAAGCACCCAGCGCAGGTCCGCAGGTGACGCGGCAGCGGTGACGCGAGACCGCAAGGGTGTGACCGGTCCGGTGAACGGGCCGAGCTGCTCCAGTAGCGCCCGCAGCCGCTCCGCGCGGATCTCCGCCGGGACGTTGCGCAGCACGTTCCGGGTGAACAGTTCCGTCAGCGCCTCCCACCCCGCACCGTGGGACAGGTCGCCCGCTCGCAGCGCGGTGTCCACCCGCTGCGCGGCGTCCACCGTGGACGGCCACGGCCGGATAGTGCCCGACGGCGCGTCCACGGCTTCCAGCACGTGTGTCAGCAGTTGCCCGGCCACGGCCGAGCCGGAGAACTCGTCCGAGTTCCCGAAGGCGACCACACCGATCCCGGTGGTGGGGTGCCAGCGCATGTGGGAGGAGAACCCTGGGAGCCCGCCCGCGTGTTGCACCACTCGCCCAAAGCTGTGATCCAACTCCACGAGCAGGCCGTAGCCGTAGCCGGCCGCGTCCAGATCCCGGCCGCCCAACTGGTAGCCAGAGGCGGGCATGAGCGTGTGCCCGGTCTGCATCCGGCGCCGTGCCGCTGCAGGCAATACGGACTCGAAGTCCTGATCGCGGTGGGCGGCCTCGTCGAAGGCCGAACCCAGGAAGTGCATCCAGGTGGCGATGTCGTCCACGGTGGAGAACAGGGAACCGATGCAGCCGAGCGCTCCGGTGCCAACGTAGGGTTCCACGACGAAACTCTCGCCGCCGTCGAATGTGCGCCAGCCCGTGGCCAGGTCCGCGGAATCGGCGTAGTCCTCCGCTTGGGCGTGGGTGCGGCTCAGCCCGAGCGGAGCCAGGATGCGTTCGGCGACAACCTCTTCCACCGGGCGCCCAGTCACCGACTCCACCGCGCGGCCCAGGATGGAAATACCCAGATTGGAGTACTCATACGAGGTCCCCGAGAGCGAAGTCAGGTTCAGGCCGGAATCCACCAGGTCCGTGGCCCAGTCGCGGGACTCACCCAGGTGCTCGTCCCCGAACGGGTTGTCCTCACCCAGACCGCCTTGGTTGGACAGCAGCTCACCCAGCGTGGCGTCGAAGCCTTCGGCGGTGGGGCCGGGCATCGCCGCTCCGGCCAACCCGGGCACATACCTGGAGGCGGGAGACCCCAGATCCAGGGCCCCCTCATGGACCAGCGACATCACGGTGGCCGCCAGGAACGACTTGGACATGGACGCGATCCGGAAAACCGTATCGCGGCGCGTGGCCGAACCGTCCCTGCGGGGTTCCCCGAGGGCCCGGAAGGAGACGACCTGGTCTCGATAGGTCACGGCGGCCAGGCACGCGGGGGCGGTCCGTGTGGCCTCTGGGGTGAGCGCGACGTCGAATGCCGCCTCCGCGTGTCCCCGCAGGTCCGGATACTTCCGGCTAGGGGAGTCGGTCATGCGGTGGCTCCGGAGGCGCTCGCCGGAGATGCCGTCTCTGGAACAGCGCCGTCGTGGAATGCCCGCACCGATTGGGCAAAGGCGGTCACCATGGCTCGGGCCGCCGCGGTGTTGGCCGGGTCGGCCTGTTCAGCTGCCCGGATCAGTTCGGAGAGGTCCAGCCCGTCCTCACGCATGGCGGCATCATCCCAGTTCGCCATATTCTCCGCGGCCGCCTCGGGGTGGAACTGCAGCCCGCGGACGTTGGACCCCAGCCGGAAAGCCTGGTTATCGATCTCGGAGGAGGACGCCAACAGGACGGCATCGGGAGGCAGCTGC
Source organism: Galactobacter sp. (assembly GCA_052108535.1). Lineage (GTDB taxonomy): Bacteria > Actinomycetota > Actinomycetes > Actinomycetales > Micrococcaceae > Galactobacter. The sequence goes on from JBQDZM010000013.1 coordinate 11,252, forward strand.
GTGATCATGTCCTCGTGGTTCTCGATCATCGGTGACCCCGCGCCCAAGGCCGAGATCACGGGGTCCGCCGCACCGTGGGACGTGGGGGTGATCTGCGTGGCTCCGCGTTCCACCGGGCCGGTCTTCGCCATGACCCGCCCTCCCGCGACGTGGGCCAGGAGCTGTCCGCCCAAGCAGATACCTAACGTGGGCAGATCCAGGTCGATGGCCTGAGTGGCCAAGGCCCGTTCGGCGGGCAGCCACGGTGCCGCGGCGTCGTCGTTGGGCATGAGGCCGCCCCCGAGCATGATTAGGCCGGCCGCGTCACCCACCTCACCGGGGAGGCCATCGGCGCCGCGCAGCAGCCGCGTCTCGATGCCTTCCTCCTCCAACCACCCGGCCAGGCGGCGGGGACCCGACTGATCCGAGTTGATCACGATCATCACCGTGGGAGCGCTCATGCCTGCTCCTGTGACGTGCGAGCCTCCACGTCCACCGCTGGCACGATGGCGCAGGCGCCGGGCGGTGGCGCCGAACCCTGCATGAAAGCGGTATGGGCCGGATCGTTGGCCTCCAGCACGCGCAGCGCGTTCCCGTGCGCCACCGCCTCGAGATCCGAGGTGGACCAACCACGCTCACGCAGTTCGGCCAGGAGCCGCTGATAACCGGATACATCGTCCAAACCTGCTGGCATCGAATCGGTGCCGTCATAGTCCGCTCCGAGCCCCACCACCTCGATGCCGCCCACTTCACGCAGGTGCTCCAGGTGATCTGCCACGTCCGCAATGCCCACATGAGGGGCCTCGCCCTGCTCACCGCCCAACACCCAGTCCCGCCGGGCCTGGGAAACGAAAGAGGGCACAAAGGCGCACATGACCACGCCGCCGTCGGCGACGATCCTGGACACCACGTCGTCGGGCACATTGCGCGGGTGATCGCACAAAGCCAGGGCCGCGGAGTGGGACACCATGACCGGCAACGTGGAGACGTCCAACGCATCCCGCATGGTGGCGGGGGAGACGTGCGCCAGGTCCACGATCATGCCGATCCGGTTCATCTCCGCGACGACGTCGCGGCCAAAGTCCGTGAGACCGTCGTGGCGGGCACTGTCCGTGGCCGAATCGGCCCAGTCGGTGGTCAGCGACCAGGTCAGCGTCATGTAGCGGGCGCCGGCCCGCGCATAGCTGCGCAGCACACCGAGCGAACCACCGATCTGGTCACCGCCCTCGACCCCGATCAGGCTCGCGGTGCGCAGAGACGCCGAGATCCTGCGGACGTCGGCCGCCGTACGGGCACGCCCCAGCCGATCCGGATACGCCTCGATGAAGCGGTTCACCCAGTCGATCTGCTCCAACGTGGCGACGACCTGCTCGGCACCACGCAATTCCGGGTCGACCCAGACCGACCAGAACTGGCCGCGCACACCGCCCTCCGCCAGCCGCGGAAGATCGGTGTGCAGGGATGGCTGATGGGTGTCCAGACCGTCCACCCGGTAGCCGCGCACTTCGCGGCTATGCCAGGCCAGGTCGTTGTGTCCGTCGAGGACGGGGATCATGTCTCTCCTACGGTGGTGAAGCGGCGGTGCTGAATTGGCGGTGCGGCCCGGGTGCTATTTGGTCCGGGCGTCCAGGCCCGCGTTGAGCTCGTTGGATAGCGCGTGGTCCACCGGGAAGTCCTTCCCGTCCAGCGTGCGGACGGGAGCCGCGCCCCGGGTCGAGGAACACAGCCACAGGGCGTCAGCGGAGTCCAGGTCGGACGGGTGCAGTTCACGCACCTCGGTCTTCTCCCCGCGAGCTTCGAGGAGCTCGAACACGTCCCACATGGTGGTGCCGGGCAGGATGCCCAGCGTGGTGGGCGGGGTGACGTACACGCCGTCGATGCGGGCGATCACGGTGGAACTGGGTCCCTCGAGCACGTAGTCGTCGGACGAGAGGTACAGAACGTCATCCGCTCCACGACGTGCCGCTTCACGCAGCGAGGCCTTGTTGATGGCGTAGGCCAAGGACTTGGCGCCCTGCAGCAGCCACGGGGACGTCTCCGCAACATCATGTTTGTAGCCGCGGTCCAGGCTGACCACCGAGATGCCCTCGGCCCGGGGCGCCGCCGGGTCGTCGGCCTTGAAGGCCAACGCCCAGGCGGTGGGGACACCGGAACCCTCCACGCCGCGGGTCAACACCGTCTTGATCGCTGCCGCACCCTCCACGTCCGCCAGCGCGGCCGCAGCCACCTCAACCGCATGCAACCACTGGCCACGGTCGGGGACCTCGAGATCCAACATGGCTGCGGAACGATCGAAGCGGTCCAGGTGTGCCACCACGGCCTGCGGCACGCCCTTCAGGACGGAGATGGTTTCAAAGATGCCGTCTCCGCGAGTGACCCCCAGATCATCGGCCCGCACCACGGCGGTGGTCGGGTCAAGGCGCACCGGCTCGGAGGCGGGGTCGGTGGTGTCCAACATGAACAGGTGCAACGGCTGCATGGTTTTGATCAGCGCTTTCTTGGGCGAAGGGATGGGGCGGAACTGAGGGTGAGCGGGCTCAGGCGGTGACGTCCAAGGTCCGGCCCACGTTGGCCTGGATCAGATCCAGATCCACGTCGTGGCCCAGACCCGCCACGGTGGGGACGGTGACCACGCCGTCATCCGCGATCACCGGGGGGACGATCACATCGTGAGCGTAGTACTTGTCGGAGCCGGACACGTCGGAGGGCAGCGTGAAACCAGGCAGGGAGGACAGCGCCACGTTGGCCGCGCGGCCCACTCCGAACTCGTGCATGCCACCGCACCACACCGGGATCCCGTGCTCCTGCGCCAGGTCGTGTGCCGCGCGGGCGTTGCTCAACCCACCCATGCGAGAGACCTTGATGTTGAGCACTCGGCCAGCGTCGAGGCCGATCATGGTGCGCAGATCCGCGAGGTCCACGACCGACTCGTCCAGGCAGACCGGCGTCTCGATCTTGGACTGCAGGCGGGCGTGAGCCAAGAAGTCACGCGGGGCGTAGGGCTGCTCGATCATGGTCAGCCCGTAGCCGTCCAGCGCGGTGAACACGTCGAGAGATTCCTGCGTGCCCGGGTAGGCGCCGTTGGCGTCCACATGCACATCGAGGTCGGGGTGGGCGGCGCGGACCGCGCGCACGGGCTCCACATCCCACCCCGGTGCGATCTTCAGCTTCACCCGCGGGTAACCGTGGTCAAGCTGCAACTGCACCTGGGTCAGGAGCTCGTCGATGCTGGGTTCGATGCCTAAGGAGACACCGGCCACGACCGTGTCCCGGGTGCCACCCAGCGCCTTGGAGAGCGACTGGCCGGTGGCCTGCGCGTGCAGATCCCACCCCGCACCAGCGAAACCGGCCTTGGCGAACTCGTGTCCGCGAACCTTGGCCCAGGCCGATTCCAATTCCTCCGGGGTCTCCCACTGGGCGCCGAGCGCGCGGGGGACCAGGTACTTCTGCGCGACCAGCCACGCGGTGTCATTGGTCTCCGAGCAGTAGAACGGGTCGGACGGGGAGGCGATCTCGCCCCAACCGGTGCGGCCGTCCGCGTCCGTGGCCTCCACCAGCAGGTGGGTCAGGCCGGACTTGCGGTGCGAGCTGGTCTGGAAGCTGTGGACCAGAGGCAGGGACACCTCGAAGAGCCTTAGGCGGGTGATCTGCATGTTGTCTCCTTGAAGGACGGGGATGAGTTCTATGCCATGCGGCGGTGCCCGCCTTAGGCGGGTGCGCTGAGCCCGGTCGGTTCGTCGGCGTCGGTCGGAACGCCGGAGTCGCTGGGGTCGGTCGGATCGCTCGGGTCGTAGAGATCCAGCGCCCGCGCCAGTTCGTCGCGGTCGGCCAGGCGGCGCCTGGCGCCCTTGGCTGACGACGAGGTGAGTGCGGAAAGCAGGTGGCACACGGCCGCCACAGCCGTGGGGGAGTCGGCGTAGGAGGCCGAGCCGGTGTGCACCGTGAGCAGCGCGTCCGCCGAGGCGGCCAAGGGGGCGTCGACACTGTCAGTGACCACCACCAACTGCCCACCGGCCTGCTTGAAGAGTTGCCCCAACCTGAGCGACTCGCGACGATAACGGCGCAGGGAGAAGACCACTAGCACATCGGAGGCCCTGACATCCGTGAGGACGGTCAGCCCGGAGAGCGCACGTCCGTCGACGAGGAACACATTGGACAGCGTCGCCGACAGGTCGGAGTTCAAAAGTCCCGCGTAGATCGCCGATTTACCCTCACCGGCGATGAACTTGCGGCGCGCTCCCACAATCAGTGCGGCCGCCTTGGCCGCCGCGCCCGTTCGCTGCAATTCCGAGAACGTGGTGGTCAGCGACTGCGACTCCGCAGCGATGATCTGAGCCTGCACGGTGGCCGCGGAGACGGAGGCCTTGAAGCGCTCGCCGAAGCGGTCGTTGGGAGAGGAGAGGGAGCGGTCGTGGTCGGCTGAACTGTTCACGCGGACCCCTGCTGGTGTGATGGCACGGCTTGCGGTGAAGGCACAGTTGGCGGTGATGGCACGGCAAGGTACGCGGAGGTGCCAGGGAGGCTGCGCTGGCAGGCCACGAGGCGGTGCCGCGATTCCAAGAGCTCGGTTAGTGTGTCCCGCAACCGCTGCCTGGTTTCCGGGTAGGAGGCCGCATCGCGGCCTGCCACGGCGGAGTCCGGTAGGGCAATCCAGGTGGCGTCGCCGCCGTCGGGCAGGGAACCAGGACTGGTCACCGCGCGTCCCCAGGAAGCCTCATCGAGGTCAGGGGCGGGTAGGGCCCTAAGGCGTTCGTAGGGATCCGGGGCGCCCGAGAGATCCCATTCGACCAGAATCCGGTCGGTGCCGGGCCTGCCGTAGTAGTCGTGGATGTAGTGCAGGCCGTCGGCCCGGAGCGAGGAGAAGTTGAAGTGGGCGTTGCGGGCCAGGAGCGGGTCGAAGGTCCACCGCATGCTCTGGTGTCCCCAACTCTTGGCGACCTCCGCCTGCGCCGTTTTGATCCGGCGCCCCAAGCCTTGGCCTTGATAGGCGGGGTCCACCACGGCGGCCTGAGAATAGTGGAAGATGCGTCCGGTGGCGGAGGTCCCGGTGAAGCCGTAGGCGAAGGCCACCAGCTGGGGGCCGTCGTAGACGCCCACCGCGGAGCCGCCGTTGCGGACCATGGCGCCGAGGAGGTTGGCGTTGAGACCCAGATGCCTGGCGTTGTAGCCAAAGACTCTGGAATAGAGCTCGTCAGCAGCGACGAATTGGTCAAAACTGGAGACGGGTTCCACACGCAGACCGTCGTCGGTCTGTGTCACATCCGAGGTTCCCTGTGCAGCACGAGCGTGGGCTGCTGCGTCGGAGGATCCGGCGAGGGCGCTAGAAGCCATCAAGATACGTTTCCTAAAACGATGGAGTGGGAGACGCGGAAGGTACATCTGACGCAATGATAGGCGGATCTTGAGTCCGCCTCAAGCGTCAGATATGTTTCGTAAGAACAGCATCAATGTGAAGTATCGAAGCAAAGGACGCAGGCGACGACCATGACCAACGGGCAGCAACACGAGGTCAGTGAGCGGTCTGATCAAGCACAGTCCCTCGACCAGGGCATGTCCGCAGGGCTCGGGTGGAGTGTGCTACACCGCCTTCAGACGCTGGTGGAGTTGGAGACACCCTCCCGCGACGTCGAGGCATCGGAAGTCATCACGCGGCTCCTTGGCTCCTGGTGGGAGCAGATCGGCGCGCAGGTCGAGGTGGTCCCGACCCAGTTTGGTCACAATCTGTTGGTGAACGTTCCGGGCGTGGGGGACCCGGTGCTCCTCGTGGGTCATTCAGACACGGTGTGGCCCGTGGGCGCGCTGACCGGGGACGTGCCATGGAGCATCGATGGCGACATCCTGCGCGGACCTGGCGCCTATGACATGAAGTCCGGGCTGGTCATCATGCTGGCCGTGGCGACTCGACTGCAGCAGCTCAGGGAAGAGGGTGGAGAGCATCGAGCCATTCGCGTTGTGGTGGTCTGCGACGAAGAGATCGGTTCCCCCAGCACCGCTGAGCTGATGCGGCGCGCGGCGGACGGCGTCAGCGCGGTCCTCGGCTTCGAGTCGCCGCACCCGGACGCCGCTCTCAAGGTGGGGCGTCGGGGGTCCACCCGGGTTCGTCTCGCCGTGACCGGCCGGGCCGCGCACGCCGCCCTGGACCCGGAGTCGGGGATCTCTGCCATCGACGAGCTCGTGGATCAGCTCGTGAGGGTGCGGGGCATCGTTGCCGACCCTGCGCTGCAGACCGAGGTGCTGTGCAATATCGGTACCGTGTCCGGCGGCGGGCGGGCCAACGTGGTCCCCGCCCATGCCGAGGCGGAGATCGGGCTGCGTTTCCTGGATACTCCCACCGAGACCGCCGTTCTGGACGGGTTGAAGGCCCTGACACCCCTGCGGGACGGCGCCGAGCTGGAGGTCGAGATCCTCTCGTCGCGTCCGGCCTGGGCCCCCAGCGGAGCGGATGCGGCCCTGTTTGAGGACCTGCGCGCGGCCGCGGAGGCCGTGGGGCAGCAGCTGGAGGGGCGACCTGCCGCCGGGGCGGGCGACACCAACCTGCTGGGCTCCCTCGGATTCCCTACCGCAGACGGATTGGGTCCTTCAGGGGGAGGGGCACATGCCGTGTCCGAGCACCTCAGCGTCACGTCCTTGGCCGAACGGATCGACCTGCTGGAGAGCTACTTGACCTTGCGCTGACCCGATTCGGATTCATATCCGATACGCATCAGCCGAGTAATGGAACGGTAGTACGTCGTTTATGTGGTCGCCGGGCAGCGGTGTGGCGGCCTGGAGTGACGCTCAAAACCCGTGTGATCGTGCGGATTCTTGGGAGCTTTTCCCGATCGATGATGGCGGCTATCACTCGAAGCAGGGCTGGCTCGGAACGTTTCGAGGTCGTAAAATACGCGTCGTATACGGTGCGTAAACATTGCACTTGTTGTCGCGATGATGTGAAATCGACCTCAGCGATTCGGCACCCACCGATTCGGCTCTGCCCGGCTCCGGCCCTGGCGGGGTGAGGTCATCAACCCCTAAGGAACTCGCATGCGTCACCGTTCACGTCCGCCGCGCCTGGCGGCCAAGGCAGTCGCGGCCATGGCCGTACTGGCCGTCGGCACCTTTGCAGCCGCACCAGCGCAGGCCGCTCCAGCAGCCGCGTCCGTCAACGCCAGCGTGTTGCCTGCGGCCAACGGCGACGACACCACGATGCGGATCGCGACATCCGGCTTTGTGGACTCGTTCAACCCCTTCACCTCGATCTACCTCACCCCCACCAACCTGCTGAAGTACATGTACGAGAACTTGGTGCAGAACGACCAGAAGGATGGTTCCCCCACCAAGGGTCTGGCAGATGACTGGGAGGTCAAGGACGACGGGAAGACGTGGGAGTTCACCCTCCAGGACGACCTCAAGTGGTCAGACGGGGAGCCCATTACGTCAGCTGACGTGAAGTGGACCTACGACCAGATGCTCAGCAACACGGATATGGGCGAAGCCAACGGCAACCTGGTCAGCAATCTCGACTCCGTCGAGACACCGGATGAGTCGACCGTGGTCATGAAGATGAAGAGCGCTCAGGCTCCCAACCCGGGTGTGACGATCCCCGTGGTGCCCAAGCACATCTGGGAGAAGTACGACGACCCGGCCAAGGCACCCAACGAGGAGAAGGTGGTTGGATCCGGTCCGTACACACTGGAGTCCTACAAGGCCAACCAGTTCATCAAGCTGAAGGCCAACCCGAACTTCTGGCGCGGTGAACCCAAGATCAAGAACTTGGACTACGTCTACTACACCAACGCGGACGCTCAAGTGCAGGCGTTGCGCTCTGGCGAAGTGGACCTGGTGATGGGTCTGAGCCCCACCCAGTACGACGCCATCGAAGGAACGGAGGGGATCAGCCTCAACGCCGGTATGGGCAGGCGCTACATGTCCCTGAGTATCAACGTGGGCATGGAGACCCGCGACGGCAAGGCCTTCGGCAGCGGTAACCCCGCGCTGAAGGACGTTGAGGTCCGTCAAGCCCTGCGTCAGGGCGTGGACACCGAGACGCTGGTGGAGAAGGTGCTGGACGGTAAGGGCAGCACAGCCGCCTCCTTCATCCCGAACTCCTTCCCCAAGTGGGCGTTGAAGTCAGACAACCAAGCCGTCAAGGACCTGTCCTACGACCCCGATGCAGCCAAGAAGAAGCTGGACGCGGCCGGCTGGAAGGCAGGGTCCAACGGGATTCGCGAGAAGGACGGCAAGAAGCTGTCCCTGACGCTGCTGCTTGATGCCGACGACCCGTTCCAGCAGTCCGCCTCCGACTACCTGGTCCCGTGGTTCAAGAGCATCGGCGTGGAACTGAAGCCGCAGTCCACCGACTCCGACACCATGTCTGACAAGGCAATCAAGGGCGACTACGACATCTACTTCACCGGCTGGAGCACGGATTCCGACCCGGAATACCAGCTCTCCATCAACACCTGCGCCAACCGCGCCACCAGGACAGACGGCACGGGTGGAACCAGCCAGGACGGCTACTGCTCCGAGGAGTTCGACAAGCTCTACGCCGAGCAGCGTGCGGCCCTCGACGAGAGTGAGCGCGAGGAGATCGTCCAGAAGATGCTGGCCCTCAACTACACCGATACCCCGCAGATCGTGCTGTGGAACGCGGATTCTCTTGAGGGTTACCGTTCGGATCGTTTCCAGAACTTCGCCACGCAGCCGGCCAAGGACGGTGTCATCACCAACCAGACCAGCTACTGGGCTTTCCTGACGGGCCAGCCTGCCGACGGCAGCGAGGACCGCACCGGCACCATCGAACTGACCGGGAAGCTCTCCGAGCTCGACTCCGGCCAGGGAACCGGAGCCACCACGGCCGCCCCCTCGAACTCCGGGGATGGGACGAGCTCGGGTCGTTCCACGCTAATCCTGGTCGGTGAGGGCATCATCATCGTGCTGTTGCTCGTGAACATCGTCATGACCTCGCGTCGCCGGAACAGCGACAACATCGAGTGATCTCATGACCAACGCCTTACCGCCGCTTCCGGCGGTCGCCACCGAAGAGGCGGGGGATGACGCGCCACGTCGCGGCTCCTCCGGTCTCAAATACGCGCTGACCAAGATCGGTGGGGCTCTGATCTCGCTGGTGATGGTCATCATCCTGGGTTTCTTCGCCTTCAAGATTCTGCCGGGAGACCCGGTCGCCAAGATGGCCCGGGAAGGCAACCTGAGTGCTGAGCAGGTGGAGCACATGCGCCAGCAATTGGGCCTGGACAAGCCCCTCATGGGGCAGTTCTGGGATTATCTGGGCAACGTGTTCACGCTGCAGTTCGGCGAGAGCTACGTCTACCGGCAGTCGGTGTCCAGCCTGATTGGTGAGTACTTCTGGAACACCATCCTGCTCACCGGTACCGCAGCGATCATCGCGATCGCACTGGGTCTCTGGCTTGGTCAGCGTTCCGCGTGGAAGCGCGGGTCGCTCTTCGACAAGATCACCTCGGGTACCTCCCTGGTGTTGTGGTCCGTGCCGACCTTCTGGCTCGCGCTGCTGCTGCTGATGGTCTTCGGCGGTGTGCTGCAGTGGTTCCCCACCGGCGGCATGACCAGCCCCAATCCGCCCACGGACTGGTTGGACCGGGTCGTGGACGTGGGATCGCACATGGTGTTGCCCGTCGTCACCATGGTGGCCGTGGTCTATGCCCAGTACGTCATGGTCATGCGAGCGTCCCTCATCGAGGAGATGCGGGAGGACTACCTGACCACGGCCCGCGGTAAGGGCCTGCGTGAGGACCTGGTCCGGACCCGTCACGCCGTACCGAACGCGTTGCTGCCCACCGTGACGCTGGTGTTCATGCACATCGGTGGCCTGATCGCTGGTGCGGTCACCGTGGAGGCAGTGTTCTCCTGGCCCGGCCTCGGCAAACTGACCTTCGATGCGGTGTCCGGCCCGGACCTGCCGCTGCTGCAAGGCACCTTCGTGGTCTTCTCCGCCATCATCATCTTGATGAACCTGATCGCAGACTTCATCTATCGCCTGCTGGATCCCCGGGTGAGGACCTCATGAGCACCGCTTCCGCAGCACGTTCCCCCAAAGCCCTGGCATGGGCTCGGCGGGGTGCGTCCATGAAACAGTTCTGGAACGACTTCAGGCATTCCCCCTCAGGCATGGTGGGGCTGATCTTTTTGGCCGTCGTGGTGCTCCTGGCGCTGCTGGCCCCCGTGATCGCACCGGCCCGGATGCTGGATGTCTCGCAGCTGACGGACCAGCCCAAGTTTGCCCCTCCTTCTGGCGAGCATCTGCTGGGTACCGATCATCAGGGTCGCGAGATCTGGGTGCGCATGGTCTGGGGCGCCCAGGTATCCCTGATCGTCGGTTTCTGCGCCACTTTGATGTCCATGGTGATCGGTACGGTCATGGGGATCGCTGCCGGGCACTTCACCGGTGTCACCGGCGGAATCATCATGCGCGTCATCGATTTCTTCCTGGTGTTGCCGTCCCTGATCCTGGCGATCGTGCTCTCCTCCGTGCTTTCGCGGGGCGTCTTCACCATCGTGCTGGCGATCGGTCTGACCTCCTGGGCCGGTACGGCGCGTGTGGTTCGGTCACAGACCCTGACCGTGGAGTCCCGCGACTACGTGGAACGTTCTCGGGTGCTGGGTGCGGGCCACTGGCACATCATCGGTAAGCACCTGTTGCCCGCCGTGATGCCGCTGGTGCTGGCGAACACGACCCTGACCGTTGGCTCGGCCATCATCTCCGAGTCCACGCTGTCCTTCCTTGGACTGGGGGACACTACCAAACAGTCCTGGGGCGGCATTCTGAAGAACGCCATGGACTACTCGGCGGCCACCGCTGGGTATTGGTGGTACGTCCTGGTCCCGGGTGTCGCCATCGTCCTCGTGGTGTTGGCCTTCACCATGGTGGGCCGCGCGGTTGAGGGAATCGTCAATCCGACCCTGAGGAGTCGTTGAGTTATGCCTGATTTGGTTTTCGAGGACGTCTCCATCACCTACAAGACCTCTGGTCGCAACGATCGCGGCGAGGTTCCTGCCGTGCAGGGTGTCTCCCTGACGTTGCCTGCGGGTGGGACGCTGGGTATTGCGGGGGAGTCCGGTTCCGGCAAGTCCACCCTGGCGATGTCCGCGCTGCGGCTGCTGCCCAAGTCCGCTCGTTTGGACGGGCGGGTGCTGGTCGGTGATACCGACGTCAAGAAGCTCTCGTTCGGGAAGCTGCGCGCGTTGCGTTGGCGGGATGCCTCCATCGTGTTCCAGGGGGCCATGCATTCCCTGAACCCGGTGCGCACCGTGCGCTGGCAGATCAACGAGGCCTTGGAACTGCACCGTTCCAAGGCGTGGCGTACCGAGGAGCAACGCAAGAAGCGCGTCGATGATCTGCTGCGCAGCGTTGACCTTCCGCTCAGCAAGGCGCGGGCCTATCCGCACGAGCTCTCCGGCGGGCAGAAGCAGCGCATCATGATCGCGATGGCGTTGGCGTGCGACCCGGACATCATCATCGCCGATGAACCCACCACGGCGTTGGACGTGATCGTGCAGAAGCAAATCCTGGACATGATCGCGAATCTGGTGACGGAGCGGGGGATCTCGTTGCTGATGATCAGTCATGACCTCTCGGTGCTGGCCACCGCGTGTGAGCGTATCGCCGTGATGAAGGACGGAAAGCTTGTGGAGGTGGGCCCGGCGCTTGAGGTGTGCACCAACGGGCAGGAGGAGTACACGCGACAGCTGGCGGAGGCCTTCCCTGCCATCGGTGATCCCGAGTCCAGGATGAACCCGGTGACGCGGCGTGAGCGTCCGGCTCGGCCTCCGGAGGCGGAACGTCACGCGATGACGGACGACGTGCTGCTGACGGCCCGTGGAGTCAATGTCACCTATCAGTCCGGTGCCCGCTCCCTGCACGCTTGCAAGGATGTGAACCTCACGCTGCATCAGGGCGAGATCATGGCGCTGGTGGGTCAGTCCGGTAGTGGCAAGTCCACCCTGGCGCGTACCTTGTTGGGTCTGCAGGCGTCCGACTCCGGTTCGGAGTTGACGTTCCGCGGTAAGCCCTTGCCTACCAAGGGCAAGGAGCTCAAGGCCTTCCGCCGTGAGGTGCAGATGGTGCTGCAGGATCCAACTGCTGCACTGAATCCCAAGCTTTCCGTCTACGAGTCGGTGGCGGAGGGGCTGCGTGTTCAGCGTTACCCGGGCAACGAGGCCGATCGCGTGCGGCAGGCCATGGAGGATGCGGAATTGATCCCGGCGGAGCAGTATCAGGCCGCCATCCCGCAGGAGCTGTCCGGTGGTCAGCGTCAGCGCGTGGTGATCGCCGGTGCGCTGGCGGTGGAGCCGCAGCTGATTGTGGCGGACGAACCCGTGGCCTCCCTGGATGCCTCCGTCCGCGGTGAGATTCTGGCTCTGATCATGTCGCTGCGTGAGCGGCTCGGCCTCACGGCTCTGGTCATCACGCACGATCTCGGCCTGGCCTGGAATATCGCGGATACCGTTGCCGTGATGTACCACGGTGAGATCGTGGAGCACGGTCCCACGGAGCAGGTGCTTCTGGATCCTCAGCACGAGTACACCAAGACACTTCTGGCCTCCGCCCCGAGCATCGCTGGAAGCGCCGCGTGAGCGCAGCGTTGGGCACAGCAGAACCATGCCCGACGGGGCGTGACGCCTACCTGGACACGGCGCCTTTGGCGCCGGGGGACACGGTCGCCCTCGTGGCGGCGTCGGGCCTTGGCACCCGTGAGCGGGTGGACTATGCGGTCGCGTTGCTGGAGTCGTGGGGGTTGCGGGTTAAGCTCGGCGAGCATCTCCTCGATGGGCATCCTCGGGCGTCGTATCTGTCCGCGCCGGATGCGGGGCGGCGACATGACCTGGTCGCCGCCTGGTGCGACTCTGAGGTGGACGCGGTCGTTACCGCTCGTGGCGGGTATGGCGCCATGCGCTTGCTGGACGGGATCGACTGGGAGGCCATGCGGGCTGCCAGCGTGCGCAGGGACGGCCGGCCCAAGCTGCTGACCGGCTCGAGCGACGTCACGGCGCTGCACGAGGCTTTCCGGGTGCACTTGGACGTGCCGACGCTGTTCTGTCCCATGGTGGCTAACGACGTCTTCGCGAATTCCGAGTTCATCCGCTCCGACGTGCACCGCTGGCTGTTTCAGCCGTGGCGCGGGCGGTCCATCGTGGGACCGGAGGCGGAGATCCTGCAGCCCGGCGTGGCCCGTGGTCGTTTGACCGGTGGCACCTTGTCGTTGGTGTCGGCGTCCATCGGGGCACCCGAGTTTGCCGTGCCGGAGGGGTCGCTGCTGTTCCTGGAGGATGTGGACGAGGACGCCTACAGCATCGACAACCTGTTGGTGCAGCTGGCGCGGTCCGGGCGGCTCTCCGCCGCGTCCGGCCTGGTGTTGGGGTCTTGGCACAACTGCGCGCCGCTGGATGAGGTGAAGGCGTTGTTCGTGGAGTACCTGGACGAGTATCTGGGCGGGCTGGATATCCCAGTGTTGTGGCAACAGGGGTTCGGTCATGACCCGAATGCGCTCTCCGTCCCCATGAATGTGGACGGCGTTCTGGACCTCTCCGGCCCCGAAGCGCTCCTGACCGTCGCCCCCTAACTCTCGCCCCCTGCCCCCTGACCTTTCCTCTTCCTGCTGTTCCTTCCCCCTCGCTGTCTGCCTCCCCCCTCGCCTGCTTCCCTCTCTCAACCTCCGTTAGACATTCGAGCGGTGTTCTGGACACCAATCTGTCCAAACGCCGTTGACGAGTTCGAGTGTGAAACCATGAATCGACGAACCTCCCCTAGGAAGGACACCGATGTCTCTGCCCCTGCCCCCGATGGCCACCAACGTTGACTGGTCCATCCGGATCCTCGACGCAGTCTCTGGGGAGGTGCTCGCGGAGGAGACACCGACCAAACGGCTGAAGACCGCCAGCATCGGCAAGATCTTCCTCCTCATCGAGGTGGCCAGGAGGCTCGAGAACGGCCTGCTCAAGGCAGACGACCGCATCGAAGTGCTGGACGAGTTCTTCGTGGAAGATTCGGGCCTGCTCTATCGAATGGCGGATCAGAGGCTGACCGTCGAGGACGCGGCCCTCTTCGTCGGCGCGTTCAGCGATAACCTGGCCACCAACGCGCTCATCCACGCCTGCGGGCTGGACAACGTCGTGGCCGTGGCTAGCGGCTTGGGGTACCAGAACACCTCGCTGCTGGATTATATCCGTGACGACCGCGGAGATCCCAACCTGCCGTGGACCTCCTCCTATGGGACCGGCGCGGAGTTGTCCGACGTCATCCGTCGCCTCGGAGAGGGCGACGGCGAGGCCGCGCGCGCGGCGGGCGCCGCCGCCGATCCGTCGACCATTACCGACGCCGTACGCGAACGCGTGATGGGCTGGCTGGCGGCCAACGCAGACACGTCCATGCTGGCCGCCTCGTTTCTGCTTGACCCACTGGCCCACGTGGACCCGGAGTACCAGGGCATGGTGCTGCGCCACAAGACCGGGAGCATCGACACCGCCCGCATCGACGTGGGCCACATCAGCGGCCCCGCGGGGACGGTGGCCTACGCCGTGGGCGCCAACTGGGACGAGGCAGGCGAACGCGGCGAGGACTTGCGCGCCGTCGTGCTGGACGCGATGGCCGCGATCGGCGAGTCGATCCGCGCGTATGTCACGGGACTGGGACGCACGGACGGAAACGAGGCGGACAAGTGAACGGCGCCGTCGGGCAGGTGGAAATGACGCGGCTGGAGGCCGTCTCCGGGCTTGAATGGACCGTGCTGCGGGGAAACCGCGAGGAGGTCATGCGGGCGTTGGGGCGCGAGCACGCCGAGGACATCCGGGCATGGCGCGACCTGGATGGGGGAGCCTGGGCGCGCATGGTAACGCGAACCTCTGGCGTGGCCGCGGAACGTTTCCACGCCGTCATGGAATCCAGCCGGATGCTGCTGCCCGTCGAGGCCAACGAGATCGACCTCATCGCAGAGGGCGCCGGGCTGCCTGCCGAGGACCTGTGGGCCATCAACCTGCGCGGGGATCTGGGGCACGACGGCATTGGCTGTTCCGATGTCTGCTCGGTGCCGGGCGACGGCGTGATCATGGGGCACAACGAGGACGGAGACGGGGAGGTGCGCGGACTGGTCCGGCTGGTGACGCTGGCGATCGACGACGATCCCACCGTCACCGTGGTCTGGTACCCGGGAATGCTGCCCGCCAACTCGTTCGTCACGACCTCCGCAGGCCTGAGTTTCGGGTGCGACCACGTCCCGGTACCGCGCGCCTTGCTGGCCGGCGCGGGCCGTCACCTCGTGGCGCGGCACGCGCAGCGGCAGACCAGCGGCGACGATGCGCGCGACGTACTCACATCCGTTCCGTGCGCGGGCGGATTTGCGTTCGACGTGGCCGACGGGCCGGGCGCCCGCGGCGACCTCGTCGAGAACGCCGCCGGCCATGTGGCGGTCTCCGCCGCCGGCGGCGCCGATGCGCCTTTGCTGCACACGAACCACATCACGTTGGTGGACACCTCCTTGGACGCGTTGACCGTGCCGGCGGCTCAGCTGGAGGAGAGCCTCACGCGAGGCGGGGCGCTGGAGGAACACTCAGCGTTGGTGGACTCCCCGGAAGCGGCGTTGGCCGCGCTGCGTGCTCCTGGGGTGCTCAACACGTCGGACGAGTTGCACACCTTCGCCTCAGTGGTGGTGGACACCGCCGCGGACAAGGTCATGGTGCAGGGCGACCCGAATTCCGGTGTTGAGGTGTGGGAGGGCCGACTGACTGCCTTCGCGCGAGGCGAGCGGGTGCCCGCCTGAGGTTCCTGCGTTTCTTCCGTGGCGGCGGGGGCTGAGAGGGCCGAGGGGCCGCTGGGGTTTTGAGGGCTTGGGGGCTTTGCGGGTCTTGCGGATCTTGGAACCTCCCTCTGACGTCCGTTAGACATTCAAGCGGTGTTCTGGACACGTTTTTGTCCAACGGCGGTTGGACAAAAACGTGTCCAACGGAGCGCTCGAATGTCTAACGGCGGTTGGTGGGGGAGTCGGCAAGGGGCTCACGCACCTCACGCAACTCAGGTAACGCACGCAACTCAGGTAACTCAAGGAGCTCACGCAGCACAGGCGAAGGGGACGCCGTTGCCGGCCAGGATCTGACGCAGAACGGCGGGATCTCTGGCTTCTTCCATGGTGATTCTGAAGACGTGGAAACCCATTTGTTGAAGCGCTTCCTGCCGTTCCCGTTCTGCCCTCAGCGCCCTAGCCTGTTCCTCCGGGGTGGTACCCAATTTGCCTCGTCCATCGATTTCAGCCACCAGTTTGAGGTCCGGCCAGACCATGTCCAGCCTGTATTGCTTGCCGTCAGGCGCACTGACCCAGACCTGGAGTTGCGGACGTTCGAAGCCGAGGCCGATCGTGTTGATTCGGGCCAGCGTCTCTGCCGGGGATTCTGATAGGTCGGTGGAAGCAGCCCAGACGTGACGAACGCGATCCCGTTCTGCCGCGACTCCGGATGCCAGCCATGCAGATGGAAGGTCGTTCAGTGGTGTACCTGCCAGTTTGAGGCGGTGACGGTACGCATCGAGGACCACGACGGCTGAACGGAAGTCGGCGGAGAGGAGGTACTCGCCGACGGCATCGTGTTCGTTCTGAATTAATAACCCGTCGGTCACCTGCGAGTTCACCGTCCCTGGTCGCGTCACGAAACCCCAGTGCTGACGACCTGCGGCGCCTTCGGCGTGGTCGGTCAAGGGTGGATACGTCCGTGGGTACGATTCCGGACTGGTGCTCATCTCGATCCGGGCCGGTAGATCAAGCAAGGGCAACCCGTGGAGGAAGATCGCAGTCGACCCGCAGAAGATCGTGTGTGGAAGGGCGGCCGCTCGCGCTCGGATGGCCAGTCCGAGTCGGTCCCAAGGTGGACTGTGCGTCCAGGTGTCCTTGGGCAAATAGAATCCGGGCCTGATGCGCACCACGTCGCCGCGGGCGCGAGCCCGGGAAAGGTGCCTGGGGTTTTCTCGGAGGAGCACTATGTCCTCCCAAGCTGTAACGATGAACATGGCGACCATGATGGCCGACGGGCGGTGCCGCCGGCCGCGAAAACGGCCCCATTGAGGGGTCGCTGTGGACGACACGCCGCGGCTAGCGGCACGTAAGTGCCGTTCGGTACCCGCCAACGGCCGTCGGACATTCAAGTGGTGTTCTGGACATGTTTCTGTCCAACGGCGGTTGGACAGAAACATGTCCAACGGAGCGCTCGAATGTCTAACGGAGGGAAGCCTTGTGAATCACTATGGACATAGTTATTGTGTGAGGGACGGCACAACGACGAGTCGAGGAGGACGCATGGCCACGAGTGACCAAGCTGCATCGGAGCTGGTTCGGGACTTCTCCCTGGAGATGACCGGCAAGGACATCGAAGCGCTGCGGGAGGCAGCAGATTCGATTCCGCAGGGAACCCGCATCAACGTGACCTTCCTCGGCAACGAGGACCTGGAGATGCGCGTTGCCGCGTCGGCCGAGGTGAAGCGGCTGGGCTTCGTCCCGGTTCCGCATCTCTCCGCCCGCCGCCTGCATGACTCGGCAGAGCTGGAGACCTTCCTGGCAGAGCTGAGCAAGGTCGGCGCCGCCGCGCATGTCTTCTCTGTGGGAGGCGATCCGGCGGAACCCATGGGCCCGTATCCGGATGCCCTCAGCCTCATCACGTCCGGCGCGCTTCAGGCGGCAGGGGTGAAGGACGTTGCGATCTCGGGCTATCCGGAAGGTCACCCGGACATTCCCGATGCCGTGTTGTGGGAGCACCTGGAAGCCAAGAGTGCAGCCTTGGCCGAGGCTGGCCTCGGAGCCACCATCCTGACTCAGTTCTCCTTCGATGCCGAGGCCGTCCTCGCCTGGATTGCCGAGGTCAGGCGGCGTGGGATCTCCATCCCCATCCGTGTGGGCATTCCTGGCCCGGCCGGTATCAAGCGGCTGCTCGGCTACGCCAAGCGCTTCGGGGTGGGTTCCAGTGCGGGCATCGTGAAGAAGTATGGCTTCTCCTTGACTCAGCTGGTGGGGTCGGCTGGACCGGACAAGTTCGTCTCTGACCTGGCTCGCGGTCTTGAGAAACTGCCTGACGCCGGCGAGGTAGGCGTTCACATGTACACCTTCGGCGGGCTCAAGGCCTCGGCCCAGTGGGCCTCGTCCGCTCAGGGCGGCACGAAATGACCATCGCGGCCGATCTCAAGGTGGTGTCGTCTGCCCTAGATCCGCAGGACCCCGCATCTAAACGTGGGTGCCTGCTGGTGAAGGGTCCCGACCAACCGGGAATGGTTGCGTCGGTGACCTCGCTGCTGAGGGATGCGGGAGCCAATATCGTCTCCCTGGACCAGTATTCGGACGATCCCGATCATGGCGACTTCTTCCAACGCGTGGTCTTCGATCTGACTGACCTCCACGAGCGGCTGCCGCAGCTGAAGGACAGTCTTGACAGCCTACTGTCACCACTGAGTTTCACGTTCACGCTGACCGAGCAGGCTCAGCGCAAGCGCATGGCGATCCTGGCTTCGAAGTCGGACCATTGTCTGCTTGATCTGCTCTGGCGCTATCGCCGCGGCGAAATGCCGGTGTCCATTCCGATGGTCATCTCCAATCACACCGACTGCGTGGATGACGTGAGGGCTCTGCAAGTCCCCTTCTTCCACGTCCCCTCGGTGTCCGGTGAGGATAAGTCGGCGTCGGAAGCGAAGCTGTTGCAGCTGCTCAAGGGCAACGTGGACTTCGTGGTCCTGGCCCGGTACATGCAGATCCTCTCCGACGATTTCCTCAAGGAACTCGGGGTGCCCGTCATCAACATCCACCACTCTTTCCTTCCTGCGTTCATCGGCGCGGCCCCGTATAAGCGGGCAAAGGAGCGCGGCGTGAAACTGATCGGCGCCACTGCGCACTACGTGACGGGGGACCTGGACGAGGGCCCCATCATCGAGCAGGACGTGACCCGCGTTGACCACTCCATGACCGCGGCCGACCTGCAGCGACGAGGCGCCGACGTGGAACGAGCCGTCCTGTCCAGAGCGGTCCTATGGCATGCGCAGGACCGCGTCATCAGGCACGGCAACCACACCGTGGTCTTCTAAGCCTCCCCACCATCAACCACCTCATCAACGACGAGAGGACCAAACATGGCCAACAGACAGAACCTCCAGCAGCTGCTCGACTCCACCAATCCGGTGGACCTGCTGCGTAACTCCCAGATCGGTTCCTATATCTACCCGGTGGTCCCTGCTGATTTCACCAACTGGATCAAGGAGCAGAAGGCCTGGCGTGAGACCGCGGTCCTTTACGACCAGTCCCACCACATGGACAACGTGTTCCTGAAGGGTTCGGACGCCATCAAGCTGATCTCTGACACCGCCATTAACTCCGTGGCGAAGTTCGAGGTCAACCAGGCCAAGCAGTACGTGCCCACGACCTCCGGCGGCCACGTGATCGGCGACGGCATTCTCTTCCGCGAGGCGGAGGATGAGTACACCTACGTTGGTCGCGCGCCGGCGTCGAACTGGCTCATGTATCAGGGTGAGACCGGTGGCTACGCCAACCTGGACATCGAGGTGGATCGTCGCAGCCCGTCCCGTCCCTACGGTCACCCGGTGACGCGTCGGTACTACCGCTTCCAGATCCAGGGCCCCAGCGCTTGGCCCATCATCGAGCGTCTCAATGGTGGGCCGCTGGAGCAGCTGCGTTTCTTCCGCATGTCCACCATGACCATCGCTGGCCGCACGGTGCGCACCCTGCGCCACGGTATGGCCGGTGCCCCGGGTCTGGAGATCTGGGGTCCGTATGAGGACCACGACGCGATCCGCGATGCCATCGTCGAGGCTGGTGCCGAGTTCGGCCTGCTGGCCGTGGGCTCCCGCGCCTACCCGTCCAACACCCTCGAGTCCGGCTGGATCCCCTCCCCGCTGCCCGGCATCTACACGGGCGAAGCGGAACGCGGCTACCGCGAGTGGCTTGGCGTGGATTCCTATGAGGCCACCGGCACCTTGGCCGGTTCGTTCGTGTCGGAGAACATCGAGGACTACTACGCCACCCCGTGGGAGCTGGGCTATGGCTCCTTCATGAAGTTCGACCACGACTTCATCGGCAGGGATGCGCTGGAGAAGATGGACCCGGCTGCGCAGCGTCGCAAGGTCACCATGGCCTGGAACGCGGACGACCTCGGCAAGGTCTGGACCTCGTTGCTCAACGTGGATGGTCCGCAGTACAAGTTCTTCGACCTGCCGCTGGCGAACTACGGTTCCGCCAATTACGACGCCATCATCGATGCGGATGACAACGTGGTGGGCTACTCCATGTTCACCGGATACTCCTCCAACGAGCGTCGCGGTCTCTCCCTGTCCATCGTTAACCCGGACGTCCCGGAGGGTGCCGAGTTGCGGGTGGTTTGGGGTGAGCCCAACGGTGGTTCGGCCAAGGCCTCCGTGGAGCCCCACGAGCAGACCGAGGTCCGCGCCGTGGTCTCCCCGGTCCCGTATTCCACGGTGGCCCGCGAGACTTACCAGGGCGGGTGGCGCACCAACTACGCGGACTGATCCGGGGCGCCCGGTAGGGGCGTCTCCTATGCCCGACGGCGCGGCGCGGCTCCCAGCCGCATCGCGCCGCTGTGCATTGTGCCTACGATTGTTCGTGGCCGCGTCCGCGGCCGCACCGTCCACCCGGAAGCCGAGACCGTGAGCCTGCGATTCGCCCTGCTGACCCTGCTGCGTGTGGGGCCGCTGTCCGGATATGACTTGAAGAAGCAGTTCTCGATGTCCGTCGGGTACGTGTGGCACGCCCCGGATTCGCAGATCTACCCTGAGCTGAAACGGATGACTCAGGAAGGGCTGTTGGAACCGGAGGACGTCCCCCGCGGGCCCAAGGGGACGCGCACGCTTTATCACGTGACCGACGAGGGTGAAGCGGCGTTCCTGGACTTCTTCGAACAGGCTCCCACGTATCAGCGGCAACGGGACCCCGCGAGTCTGCGTGCCGCGTACTTGGAGTCGGCGACGCCCGAGCAACAAAGAATGTTCTTCGCGGCTCACCAGACTCATTGGGGCGGTGAATTATCGGTGGATTCGGCCGAATTGAAACGATTGAAGGAACGCACCTCCCCGGCTTTGTTGCGGCGACTGGAGCATCTGACGCCTGAAGCGCAGGATTCGGCGGTGGCCTGGAAAATTTTTGCCTACGAGGGATTGGTGGCTCGGGCTCGCTGGGAGCTCGATTGGGCCGAGCGCGGGCTGGGACTGGTGGACCGGCTCTCCTGAGCAGGTGCCGAGGTTCCGCAGAGGTTCCACGGTGGGGCGGCGGGTGTCCGTGCACGTCGCGAGGCGACGTTGGGGGGCGCGGTTGGCGTCGGTGGCGACGATGAGACGACGTGCTTGTATAACGAAGTCATAACGGCGTTACTTGGTAAATGGCGTATGGGAAGCGTCCCTCCGAGAGTGCCAAAATCCGCGAAAAATCGCGGATCTCGGTTTGTAGTTACCCCCGGGTCACTGCCTATAGTGATAGGGCTGCGTGGTGCCGTGTGTCACATGCACGGCAATCAATGACGCTTGTCCGTGCGCCACCGAAGACTCCTGCCGCTCTCCGTTCGGATTGCAGTGGCGACGAGTTCGCGCCTCAGGTCGGGTGTCGTGGGTCGAGAGCGGTCCGGGCCGTTGGGTCCGGCGAGAACGAATGGATTCCGATATCGAATCATCGTGTCTTAGTACTTTTTGCGAGCAGCGTGAATGTATTGGTCGAGAAAGGGATACTGAATGGGCGACAACGTAGAATTGATGGACCTCAACGGGTAGATTATTGTAGGCCTGTTGGTGGTTTTCTTCGGTGGCAGCCTATACATGTCCATGAGGATCGGTAAGAAGAAAGAGAATGCTGACGGGTACATGACCGCCGGCGGCAAGATCGGCTTCGGTATCTCAGCTGCGTCCATGACCGCGACCTGGATCTGGGCCTCCTCGATGTACGCATCTGCCACCTCTGGCTACACCTACGGAATCTCCGGACCCATCCACTACGGGCTCTGGGGCGCTCTGATGATCCTCTTCATCTATCCCTTCGGACGACGGATTCGAGCCGTGGCGCCGGAGGCCCACACCATCGCTGAGGTGATGTACGCCAGGCACGGGCGTTCCAGCCAGTTGATGCTCGCAGGCTCCAACGTGCTGGGCAGCCTGATCAGCCTCACCACCAATCTGATTGCCGGTGGTGCTCTGATCTCCATGCTGTCCCCCTTCAGGTTTGGCCAAGGCATCGTCTTCATCGGAGCAGGCGTGCTGCTCTACACGTTGTGGTCCGGCTTCCGAGCTTCGGTGCTGACCGACTTTGCCCAGGTGGTCGCCATGTTGGGTGCAGTCGTGATCATCATCCCCGTGGTCTTCTTTGCGGCTGGTGGCCCCAGCATCTTCACCGAGGGTGCCTCGAACCTGACCGCGCAACAGTCCAACTTCTTCTCCTCGACCGCGTTCCTGGAACAGGTTGCCCCCTATATCGCGGCGGTCCTGGCCTACGCCATCGGTAATCAGACCATCGCCCAGCGGCTCTTCGCTGTGCGGGAGGACCTGATCAAGCCCACCTTCATCACGGCCACCATTGGCTACGGCGCCACGGTGATCGGTGTCGGCATGCTCGGCGTCTTAGCCCTGTATCTGGGGATCAAGCCTGCAGGTGGGGACACCAACAACCTCATGCCGCAGTTGGCCGTCACGTATCTGGGTCCCGTGCTGATCTGCCTGTTCTTCGTGATGATCATCGGTTCGCTGTCCTCGACGGCGGACTCCGACCTGGCCGCGTTGGCGTCCATCATGATGACGGACATCTATGGCCGCAGGAAGTCCGGCAAGAAGCAGCCCAACCCCAAGACCATGATCCTGGTCGGACGCATCACCATGGTCGTAGCGATGGTTGCGGCGTTGTACTTCGCCACGGGCCAAATGAACATCCTCGACATGCTCGTCTTCGTCGGAGCCCTGTGGGGTTGCCTGGTGTTCCCCGTCATCGCCAGCTTCTACTGGCCCAAGGTCACGAACCTGGCGTTCACGGTGTCGGTTTTGGCGGCCATGGCGGCCTTCCTGCCCGTGCGTTTCGGGTGGATCCCCATGAACGGGTTCTTCGGCATCATCGTGGATGTGCTCAACGTGATCGGAATCGGTGTGATCATCGGGCTGATGGCCTTCGGGTTCTTCGGCAAGAAGGTTGCCCTGTGGGCCGGCGCTGTCGCCGCGGTGGCGAGTGCCCCGTTGGTGATCGGCTTCCTGCATGAGTACGCAACGCTCTCCGGATCCTTGGTGGCCTACGCCGTCAGCGCGACCCTCTGCTACCTGATGTCCTTCCGGTCCAAGAAGAACTTCGATTTCTCCGTCCTGGCGGCGAAGACCGGAAGCTTCGACGTGGATGACGACATGGAACCGGCGCGCTGAGCGCCGTATCCGGTCCCTTCTCAAAGTCTTTAATCACAAGGAGTAAATATGTCGGTCTTCTTCCTGACCCTCTACGTGCTGATCTGGCCGGTCATCGTCGCCGGAACCCTTTTTGTCATCGCCAAGGCCTTCTTCAAGGAACTGCGCCAAGCCAAAAGAGAGGGGCGCTCTATCATCTGATTGCGGGACGGGGGCCGAAAGAAGTTCATCCCCTGTTCGCTTTGCGTGACGCTGTGATTCATCGGTTCACCCGAAGCGCTTCATCCTCGCCTTCCAATCTGGATCCTGTCATCGCACGCAGCTCGCCGCCCGGCGCTTTGTGTGCCACATCAGGCTTGCAGGACGCCTACGTCGCTGCAGGTCATCGAGGCAGGAGACGCATCCGTGCATCTGAAACGTTCACTTCTGACGGGATTGGCTTGCGCCGCGGCCCTCGGTCTGGGGGTGGCGGCGCCCGCGCACGCCGCCATGCCGTCGGACATCACCGATCACGGCGGCGCCCAACGCAACGACGGGGATCAGACCGACGCGTTGAAGCAGGCCATTAACGGCAGCCAGGCCAAGAACGTCATCCTGATCATCGGTGACGGCATGGGAGATTCCGAGATCACCTCGGCTCGCAACTATGAGCACGGTGCCAGTGGCGAGTTCCCCGGCATCGATGCTTTGCCGATCACCGGCCAGTACACGACCTATTCGTTGGACAAGTCCAACGGCAAACCCGATTACGTCACCGATTCGGCCGCCTCCGGTTCCGGGTGGGCCACGGGCACCAAGACCTACAACAACGCGATCTCGGTGGACATCGACGGCAAGGCGCAGGACTCATTGCTGGAGTTGGCCAAGACCAAGGGTCTCAAGACCGGTGACGTGACCACGTCAGAACTGCAGGACGCCACCCCCGCGGTCCAGGTCTCTCACGTGAGCAAGCGCTCCTGTTATGGACCCAAGGCCACGCTGGAGAAGTGCCCGGAGAACGCGTTGGAGAACGGCGGAGCGGGATCGATCACCGAACAGCTGATCAACACGCGAGCGGACGTGACGTTGGGCGGTGGCGCTGCGACCTTCGCGGAGGAGGCTACGGCGGGCGACCATAAGGGTAAGACCCTGCTGGCGCAGGCGGAGGAACGTGGCTACAACATCGTTAAGACCGCAGGCGACCTTGCGGCAGTGGAGCGGGCCGACCAGAACGAACCGGTGCTCGGACTCTTCGCTGAGGGGAACCTGCCGGTTGATTGGCAGGGGGCCAAGGCCACGCTGACCGGAGGCTCCGAACCGGCGATCTCCTGCGAGGTGAACCCCGACTTCACTGAAGACACCCCGCGGCTAGCGGCCATGACGTCCAAGGCCATCGACCTGCTCAAGGATGCGGACGAGGGCTTCTTCCTGCAGGTGGAATCGGCGTCGATCGACAAGGAAGACCACGCGGCCAATCCGTGCGGGCAGATCGGCGAGACTGTGCAGTTGGACGAGGCCGTGCAGGAGGCGCTGGACTTCGCCAAGAAGGATGGCGACACCCTGGTGATCGTGACCGCGGACCACGCGCACTCCTCCCAGGTGGTCTACCCCGGCGAGACCACGCTCGGCCTGACCCGGACCCTGACCACCAAGGAGGGGCAGCCGATGACGATCGCGTATGGCACGGCCGACGAGGGTGGCTCCCAGATGCACACCGGTTCTCAGCTGCGCATCGCGGCATATGGGCCGCAGGCGGCCAACGTCTCCGGTCTCACGGATCAGACGGATGTGTTCTTCACGGTCCAGCGGGCGCTCGGCCTGCCCCAGGATGCGGACCTGCCTAGTGATCCGGCGCCGGTCGAGCCTGAGCCAACGGAGACTTCTGAGCCGACGGAGACCGCGGAACCGAGCGAGGAGGCACCCGAGGGCGATGGCAACGCCGGTGCCGAGGCCTCGGGGGACGCCTCAACCGACCCGCAGCCCACGGTCGATGCTCCCGGCACGGCTGATGGAGCCGACGACGGCGACACCGAGTCCGCGGTGGCCGCGCCGGGCGCGGGTGGCGGGCG
>JBQDZM010000013.1:36746-76108 GCA_052108535.1 Galactobacter sp.
TTGGAGCCGATGAGGGTCTTGCGGCCGGTGATGAGGGCGTAGGTGTTGATGGTGGATTCGAGCCGTCCCATGCCGACCTGGACCACGCGGCCGCCGAAGCCCACGGCCTCGATGGCTTCCGCGGTGGTGGTGCCGAAGCCGGCGAAGTCGATGATGACGTCCAGATTCTCGTCCTTGAAGTCCAGGATGGACTTGGCCACGCGCTTGGCTCCGGCCTTCTCGGCGCGGGGCCATGCGGCCTCGTTGACCTCGGCAACATAGAGTTCTGCCCCGTTGAGGACGGCAACGCGGGCGCCGATCTGGCCCAGGCCGCCGATGCCGATGATTCCGACCTTTTCGCCGGCCTTCACCTGGCCGGTGCCCATGACGGCGCCGTGCGAGGTCATGCCCGCATCCGTGGCGGCAGCGGCGTATTCCCATGGCACGCCTTCTGGCACGTTGACCAGGAAGTCGGTATCCACGACCATCTTGGGCTGCCAGCCGCCGTCCTGGGCGTAGCCGGTGGTGTGTTCTGGCCCCTGTGCCAGCGGCCATACGGCGACCCGGTCGCCGACCTTCCAGTCCGTGACGCCTTCACCGACGGCTTCGATGATGCCCGCAGCCTCGTGGCCGGGGGTGACGGGGAGGTGGGGGAAGAGGCCCATCCACTTCTCGTCCTCCAGGATGCCGACGTCGGAGTGGCAGAGTCCTGCAGCCTTCACGTCGATCTTGACCTGGCCGGGGCCCGCCTCGGGCTCAGGGATGTCCTGCTCCTCGAAGGGCTTGTGAGTTCCGTTGAAACGCCATGCCTTCATGACTTCTCCTTTGAAGTGAAGGGAGTGGGTCGGTGACCCAGCACCCATAACCTACGTGTGTAGATAACACTGCGACTGTCGGTAAAAGATGGCTAGGGAGTCCCATTCACCGGGATCTTAACCATCTGCAATCGACCGGTCCCAGGGTGAAGGTGGCAGGCGCTCGGATACGGAACAAGCCCCGTCGACTCCACGAGGGAGTCCACGGGGCTTGCTCTGAAAGCGGTGACGGTGGGATTTGAACCCACGGTACGGGGTTACCGTACACAACATTTCGAGTGTTGCACCTTCGGCCGCTCGGACACGTCACCAGGCCTCAAATAGTCTACGGCACCCCTGGACTGCCGCCCAAACCGAGGTGTCCAACCTGACACTGGGAAGCCGCACTGCGTAGCATTGATCTCATGTCCCTTCCTCGTCGTGCAGCAACCGTCGTGACCGTTTCTGACCGGTCCTTCGCCGGTGTTCGCGAGGACCGTTCTGGTCCGCTTGCGGCCTCCCTCCTGCACGACGCAGGGTGGTCGGCCCACGTGGTGGTGGTACCGGACGAGGTGGAACGGATCGCTGACGCGATCCGCGCCGCAGCGCAACGGGGCGATGCCTTGGTGGTCACCACGGGCGGGACCGGACTGGCGCAGCGCGATGTCACCCCTGAGGCGACCGAGCCGTTGTTGACCCGTCGGATTCCAGGGATCGCGGAACAAATCCGGGCGGCGGGAGTCGCGAAGCTACCTCAAGCGATGCTCTCGCGAGGACTGGCGGGTATCGTCGGGAGCAGCCTCGTGGTGAATCTGGCCGGTTCTCCCGGCGCAGTCAAGGACGGTATCCCCGTGATCCTCACTGTGGCTCACCATGTGGCAGACCAACTCGCAGGAGGAGACCACCAGTGATCGCGTTGACGCAGCTGACTCGCGACCCCTTGGATGTGGCAGCCCACCTGGGTGCCGTGGCCTCGGTGCAGGCGGGCGCCAGTGCCGTGTTCATCGGCACGGTTCGCGACCACGACCCGGAGGCAGCGGGCGAGGTCGTCACCCTGGAGTATTCCGCCCACCCTGACGCGGAACGCATCCTGGAGCAGATCGCGGCGGCAGCGGACGCGGACCACGAGCAGGACCCCACAGGACTACGGATTGCCGTTTCTCACCGGATCGGCAAACTCGGGGTGGGGGAGGCCGCCATCGTCTGTGCGGTGTCGTCGGCCCACCGCGCCGACGCGTTCGACGTGGCGCGCGACGTCGTGGAGCGCGTCAAGGCGCAACTGCCGGTCTGGAAACGTCAGCTCGAGGCCGACGGCACGGCAGAGTGGGTAGGCCTGGGCGGTCTCGAAGGCGTGAGTGCGTGACCACGCTCGTGAACCTGGGGATGCCCAGCATTCCCAAGGCGTCCCAGGATCCGCTCTCGGTGCGACCCCTGGGGGAGAACGTCTGGGACGGACCCCTGGTGGATCGTTTTGGCCGGGTCCACAGGGACCTCAGGATTTCCCTGACGGACAAGTGCAATTTGCGCTGCACGTACTGCATGCCGGCGGAGGGCCTTCCCTGGTTGGCTAAGGAGAAAGTGCTCTCCACCGATGAGATCGTTCGGGTTGCCGGAGTGCTCGCCCGGCTGGGTATCCGCGAGGTCAGACTCACGGGAGGAGAGCCGCTTCTGCGTCCCGACATCGTGGACGTTGTTGCCCGGCTGAGCCGGATCGAGGGACCGGACGGTCCGCTGGAGATCTCGATGACCACCAACGCCATCCGCCTTGACCGGGTCGTTGGCCGACTCGTGGATGCCGGTCTGGCGCGGGTCAATATCAGCCTTGACACCGTGAATCCGGAGCGCTTCAAGCAGCTCACCCGGCGTGCCCGCTTCGAGGACGTGGTGCTCGGTATCGACGCGGCTCGCGAGGCGGGGCTCAGCCCGCTCAAACTCAACGCCGTGGCCATGCGCGGCGTGAATGATGACGAGTTCTGCGACCTGCTGCACTTCGCGATGGAGCATCAGGCAGAGCTGCGTTTTATCGAACAGATGCCGCTGGACGCCGAGCACACCTGGTCGCGGCACACCATGGTCCCGGGGGAGGAGATCCTGGAGCAGCTCTCCTCGCAGTTCACCCTGACCCCATACGGTGAGCGCGGTGCCAGCCCGGCCGAGGTGTTCACGGTCAACGGCGGCCCATCCACGGTGGGGGTTATCGCCTCGGTGACCGCTCCGTTCTGTGGTGCGTGTGACCGTGTTCGGCTCACGGCGGATGGTCAGCTGCGCAATTGTCTGTTTGCCCGTGAGGAATCCGATCTCATGCCGCTGCTGCGTAACGACGGCAGCGACGAGCAGATCGCCGCGCTGTTGCGCACTTGCATCGAGGCCAAATATCCTGGCCACGGAATCAACGATCCGGGTTTCCTGCAGCCAGACCGGCCTATGTCTGCCATCGGCGGCTGAACGCAGTCGCAGGCAACGGCGGCCTACCCGCCCGCGAAGGGCGGAAGTACGTCCACGGTCGCGGAATCCGGCACCATGGTGTCTTCGTCGTCCAACCGCACACCGTCTGCCAGCAGGGAGCAGCGGCCCAGCACGCGGGCGAACTCCGGGCCGTAGGCCTCGACCAGGGAAGAACGCAGCGAGCCAACGCTCAATGGCCCGTCAACAACAGCCTCGTCCGACCCCGCGGCGTCGGCCGCTCCGGCGAAGAACCGGACCTTCACTCGGCCCCCTCCGGATGCGCCTCGGCCCACGCGGAAACGCGCGTAGAAACAACGGCCGCAGCGTCCTCGACCGACATCCCGCCTGCCACGGCCTGCCCCATGAGGTAGGTGGTGATGGGGCCGCCGGGCCGCGTCACGGTGTGCGCCACGTCCCGCGTCAGGTCCAGCAGCAATGCGGTGGGCACGGTCGCCGGATCGAGTCCCAGCGCCGGCGCCACATCAGCGATCCACTCCGGCAGTTCGGGCGGCGGTGTGCGGTGCATACGATTCTCCTTCACGTAGTTTTTGACATCGTCCCAGGTATCCAGATCCACGGCATCCCCGCGGAGATCATCGACGCGCCGCAGGCGCAGTCCTGCCACGATCCGACGCAGCGGCGCGCCGTTCACGTCGCCCGCCGCGGCGAGCGCGTCGGCCAGGGACACCACGCGGTAGATGCCTGCGAGCCATTGGTCGCGACCGCCTGCGTCGCGGATGATGGCGCCGTCCTCGGCGTCGGCCAGTGGCCGTGTAGCAAGCGCGGCGCTGACCGTTTGCACCAGGCCGGCTGCCCTGGGCAGGTCGCAGGCCAGCAGCCATACGACGTCTTCAGAATGCCCGTCGGCGGTGTCCGTCTGGGTGCCATTCGTCGCCAGGGCACGCAGGCCCGCCGCGAGCGCGGCGGCCGGGCCGCCCAGGGGTGGCTCCTCCCGGGTGAGGAGCACTCCGGGGCGGGCAAGATGCGAGGGGCCAACGAGGATGAGCGGCGATGCCCCTTCGAGGGCTGTGAGCGCGTGATCCACGAGCGCCACGCCGTCCACCTGCACGGAGGCCTTGTCCGCTCCTCCGAGGCGGGTGGCCCGGCCGCCGGCGACCACGATGCCTGCTGCTCTCATTCCCGGTGCCAGTCCCCGCTTTTGCCCCCGGTCTTGGCGATCAATTCGATGCGTTCGATGGCGACGGCCTTGTCGAGTCCCTTGAGCATGTCCACCACGGTGAGGGCGGCGACGGAGACGGCGGTGAAGGCCTCCATCTCCACGCCGGTGCGGTCTGCGGTGCGCACGGTCGCGGTGATGCTCACGCCAGTGTCCTGGATTTCCAGGTCCACCACTGCACCGTGGACGCCGATGACGTGCGCCAGCGGCAACAGTTCGGGTGTCTTCTTGGCCGCCTGGATGCCGGCGATGCGGGCTACGGCGAGCACATCTCCCTTGGGGACGGCGTCGCTACGCAGGGCCTGAACCACGGTTGGCGAGGCCGTGACGTGGCCGCGGGCCGTGGCGGAGCGGACCGTGGGGACCTTCTCCGTCACGTCTACCATCCGGGCGTGCCCGGCGGCGTCCAGGTGAGTGAATTGCTGACTCATGAGAGCACCATGACGGTGATGTCGTCTCCTTCGTTGACCCGCTCCACGTGGGCGGGGATGAGGGCGAGCGCCTCGGCTTGGGACAGGGAGGCGACCAGATGGGAACCGGAGCCGCCCGCGGTGGCCGGCGCCACCGCGTTGGGCACAGTGAACACCACGGGCAGTACTTGGGCGCGTCCCGGTGGCGTCTTCCACGAGGTGGAGGCGGTGCGCGTGACCTCGGTGCGGAAGAGGCCGGTGTGGCCGGCCAGCTTCCTCAACGCCGGGCGCACGAATACCTCGAAGCAGGTGGCCACGGCGACGGGGTTGCCGGGCAGCGCGAAGATCAGCGCGCCGTCGTCCCGGGTGCCGAAGCCTTGGGGTTTGCCCGGCTGGATGCCGACCTTATCGAAGCGAACCCCGCGCGGGGCCAGGGTCTCTTTGACCACGTCGTAGGCGCCCACACTGGCGCCGCCGGAGAGGATCACGGCGTCGGCGTCGGCTGAATCCACCAGGGCCGCCAGCCGAGTTCCCTCGTCGTCGCGGACCCGGTTCACGGAGACCACCTCAACGCCGGAGGCCCGGAGCGCGGCGGCGAGGACCACGGAATTGGACTCCGGGATCTGCCCGCGCTGCGGTGTCTCGGCGGGATCGATCAGTTCCGACCCGGTGGAGATCACGGCTACGCGTGGGCGGCGGTGCACCGGAACCTGGGCGTATCCGGACGAGGCCGCGGAGCCCAGTTGCCAGGGCCCCAGGGGCGTGCCTGCTGACAGGGTCACGGCGCCGTCGGCGATGTCCTCGCCCCTCCTGCGGATGTGCGCTGCCGGTTTTGGCTCGGCCGTGATCTCGATCCAGGCCGGGACCCCGGCGGCGTCGGCCGGCCCGGCGACGACCTGCTCGATCGGCACCACCGCATCGGCCTGGGTGGGCATGGGTGCCCCCGTCATGATGCGCGCCGCCTGCCCGGGCCCCAGCGCGGGATCCTCACCCGAGCCGGCCGCGATGTCCGCTACGACGTCCAATCGGGCACCGACCACAGCCTCGTCCCTGTGCACGGCGTAGCCGTCCATGGCCGAGTTATCGAAGAGCGGAACCGGCCAACGGGTCACCAGATCCTGCGCCAGCACGCCGCCCTCGGCCTCACTCAGCGAAACGGTGGTGACAGGCAACGGGCGCGCAGCCTCCAGGATTCGGGCGCGATGCTCCTCCCAAGGGATCATGCTTCTCCTTCTGTTGCTGTTGCGTGGTCGGCGTAACCGCCGGCCAGGACCCGGATGTCGGCCTCGGGACGGGCGGCCGCGAGGGCATGGGCCGCGGCCCTGGCCCGCGGGCCTTGTTGGCAATGCACCACGATCGGTGCGGGGCGCGCGGCCGTCGGGCCAGCGTCGTCGGGCATGGGGGTGGCGGGCAGGGCGGCGGCGAGTGCGGTGAGAACCGCGGCTGGGTCGGCCAGGACGTCGGGGAGCGGGACGGTGACGGCGCCGGGCAGGATGCCGGCCGCGGTTTCGGCGGGAGACCGGACGTCCAGGAGCGTGGCGTGCAGGCGGCGGGCGTCGGCCAACGAGACGGACGGAATGCGGGCCGGGCCGTTGGGGATCACGCCGGTGCTGGGGGCCAGCGGGATTTCGCGGGTGGTGGCGGCCAGGGCGTCGAGCACCAGCATGCGGCCTAGGAGTGGGCGTCCCACGCCGCAGATGAGTTTGATGGCCTCCATCGCGAGGAGGGACCCGAGCTGCCCGCAGAGTGCTCCGACCACGCCGGCCTCGGCGCAGGACGGGACCTCGCCGGGGGCAGGTGGGGACGGGAAGACGTCGCGGAGGCTCACTGGGGTCCCGGCGGGCGGGGCGGACCAGAAGACGGTGGCCTGGGCGTCGAAGCGGAGGACTGACCCCCAGATCAGGGGGAGGCCGAGGGCGTCCGCGGCGTCGGCTGCGGCATAGCGGGTCTCGAAGGTGTCGGTGCCGTCGATGATCAGGTCGTAGCCGGAGAAGAGCGTGGCGGCGTTGTCCTCGGTTAGCCGGTCGTGGTGGAGCTCAACCTGGGTCTGAGGGGAGAGTGCTGCGACGCGTTCTGCTGCGACGTCTGCTTTGAGCCGTCCCACGTCAGCCACGCCGAAGAGCACCTGACGCTGGAGGTTGCTGGCCTCGACGGTGTCGAAGTCGATGATCCCCAGCGTGCCGACGCCGGCGGAGGCCAGATATTGGAGCACGGGTGAGCCGAGGCCGCCTGCGCCGAGGACCGCGACCCGTGCGGCCGCAAGACGACGCTGGCCCACGTCGCCGATCTCAGGCAGTCGGATCTGCCGTGCCGCGCGCCGTGATTCTCCTAGGGGGAGGGCGGTGGGCTCGACGAGCGGGGGCAGGGTCATAGTGGCCATGGTAGTCAGGGCGTACGGATGCTGCCTTCCTGCGGTGCCTGCGTCAGATTACGGTGGATGCTCCATTCCACGGTGCTCACTGGGGCAGGAGCGCCGTAATGTGAAGTATCCACCGTAAAGCGGAGCCGCGGCCCCGAATTCACCACCGCACCCACCCCAGGAATCGCCGACCCACAAAACCGCAACTGCGTGGACAAACGCCAAGAAATACCGCAAATGCGGCCCATGGTGTTCACTGGTGGGTATGACCACTTTTCGCGTGAGTGAGGCCGCACCCTTGCTGGGGGTCAGCGACGACACCGTCCGCCGGTGGATCGACTCCGGTTCGCTGCCCGCAGGCACCGACGATGCAGGCCGCACCGTCGTGGACGGGGCCGACTTAGCCGCCAGACTCGTCGCCACGGAACGCGGGCAGGAGGACCCCGTCAAACGTGGTTCAAGCGCCCGCAACCGCTTTGTCGGCATCGTCACGGGCGTCGTGGCAGACCGGGTCATGGCCCAGGTCGAGATGCAATGCGGCCCTCACCGGGTGGTCTCCCTGATGTCCACCGAGGCGGTGCGGGAACTGGGCTTGGAGGTCGGGTCCCTGGCCACCGCCGTCGTGAAGGCCACCACCGTCATCGTCGAGACGCCCTGAGTGTTCTCGCCCTACCTCCCACTCGTATCCACTAGGAGTCCCACGTTGTCACCCATCACCAACCGTCGCCTCGGTGCCGCGGCCGCCGTCGTGGCCGCCAGCGCTCTCGCCCTGTCCGCCTGTGGCGGCAGCGATGACGCTAAGGAGAGCAAGGGCGCCACAGAGGTAACGATCTTCGCCGCCGCCTCCCTGCAGGGTCCTCTGGATGAGGTGGCGAAGGATTTCGCCAAGGCCAACTCCGACTACACCGTCAAACCCATCACCTATGACGGCTCTCAGGCCCTGGCCACCCAGGCCATTGACGGTGCGGACGTGGACGTCCTGGCCTTCGCCTCCGAAGCTTCCCTGGAACCCGTGACCGAGGCCGGCCTGACCGATAAGGGCGAGATCTTCGCGACCAACATCCTGGAACTGGCCGTGGCCCCGGGCAACCCGAAGGGTCTGGCCACCTGGGACGACCTCACCAAGTCAGGTGTCTCCGTGGTCGTCTGCGCCGCCGAGGTTCCGTGCGGCCAAGCCACCGCGAAGCTCACCGCGGACGCCGGTGTGACGCTGAAGCCGGTCAGTCAGGAGACCAACGTGACCTCCGTGGTCAACCGTGTGGCCGGCGGCGAGGCTGACGCCGGGCTGGTCTACGCCACCGATGTCACCGCGGCCGGAGACAAGCTCGAGGGTGTGGAACTGCCCAACGCAGATCAGGCCGTCAACCGCTACCCCGTGGCCGTGAGCTCAAAGGCCAAGAACTCGGAAGGCGGCCAGGCGTTCGTGGACTACCTGCTCTCCGACGCGGGCCAGAAGACCTTGGAAGAGGTAGGGTTCGGCAAGCCGTGACCCGCTCCTGATCTGCTGAGCTCATCGTGCGACTTCCCGCATGGCTGAAAGCGGCAGCGCTGGTGGGTCTGGCCTGCCTGGCGCTGCCGCTCATCGGCCTGCTCTCACGGGTTCGCTACGAAACCCTGTGGCAGGACCTGACCTCCGAGGCCGCACTGAACGCGCTGGGCCTCTCCCTGCTCACGGCGGGCTGCGCCACCGTGGTGTGCCTGATCGTGGGTTTCCCTTTGGCGCTCATGATCGCTCGCAGCTCAGCGAAGGTCGCAGCCGTCCTCCGGGCCGTGGTGTTGATCCCGCTGGTGCTCCCACCCATGGTGGGTGGCCTGGCGCTGCTGTCCCTGCTGGGGCGCTCGGGTCTGCTGGGGCAGCCGCTCTTCGAGGCCACGGGCTTCTCGTTGCCTTATTCCACCGTGGGCGTGGTCGTGGCGCAGGTTTTCGTGGCCATGCCGTTCTTTGTCATCAGCGTGGAAGGTTCGCTGCGCACCTCCGGGCAGGGACACGAGGCTGTTGCCGCGTCCCTCGGCGCCAACCGTTGGCGGGTCCTGACCCGGGTGACCGTCCCGCTGGTTCGGCCCGGCCTCGTGGCTGGCACGGTTCTGGCCTTCGCCCGCGCCATGGGTGAGTTCGGGGCCACCGCGCTCTTCGCGGGGAACACCCCGGGGGTCACCCAAACCATGCCGCTGGCCATCTACACCGCCTACAACGGGGTGGGGGTTTCCCAAGACACGGCCTTGGCGTTGTCCCTTTTGCTGCTGGTCAGCGCCGCTGTGGTGGTCCTCGGCCTGCGGTCCTGGA
Source organism: Galactobacter sp. (assembly GCA_052108535.1). Classification (GTDB taxonomy): domain Bacteria; phylum Actinomycetota; class Actinomycetes; order Actinomycetales; family Micrococcaceae; genus Galactobacter. The sequence continues at coordinate 46,195 of JBQDZM010000013.1, forward strand.
GAGAGGACGCCGTGCGATGAGTAGCGCCCCGCAAGCCAGGAATTCCACCGCCCTCCAGGCCAGGATTCGCGTGCACCGTGACAGTTTCGACGTCGACGTGGAGCTTGATCTGGCTCCGGGGGAGCGGATCGCGTTGCTGGGCCCCAACGGCTCCGGCAAGTCCACCGTGCTGGGTGCCCTGGCGGGCACCATCAAGATGTTCGACGGCCGCATCGCACTCACGCGCGGTGGTAACCACACCATGCTCGACGCCCCGGGGCAGGCCCCGCTGCCGGCCCACCAGCGTGGGATCACGCTGGTGCAGCAGCAGGCGCTGCTGTTCCCGCACCTGGACCTGCGGTCCAACGTGGCCTTTGGACCGCGCTCGCACGGGACCTCGCGTCAGGACGCCAACCAGATCGCAGCACAGTGGTTGGAACGCGTAGGACTGGCGGATCGCGCCCGGCAGCGTCCGCACCGCCTCTCCGGGGGACAACAGCAAAGGGTGGCGTTGGCCAGAGCCTTCGCCGCGCACCCGGAGGTTCTGCTCCTGGACGAACCCTTCGCAGCACTCGACCCAGAGTCCACCCCTGCGGTGCGCGGGCTGCTGGCCACGGAACTGGAACGCTCGGCCACCACCTCCGTGCTGGTTACGCATCACCTGCCAGACGCCTGGCAGCTGGCAGACCGTTGCGTCGTGATGGATCGGGGCCGGGTCGTGGAGCAGGCCACGCCCACGGAACTCGCCACCGTGCCGCGCAGTCGGTTCGGTGCGGTCCTGGCCGGCTTCTCCGTGCTGGACGGGGTCGCCGAGCGCGGCGGGCTCCGGGTGGGGGAGGCGTGGGTTCCCGGCGTCGCCGACCACACCCTGCCGCCGTCGGAGGGTGCCGCGACGCTGGGGGTTATCGCGCCGGGGGATGTGGAGTTGCTGGGGGATGTGGAGCTGGCGGGCGTCGATCCACCCGGCGCGCTGCCGGACGGGTCGCTTCCCGGGGTCGTAGAGACCGTGGAGGTCCGCGGAGGCTTGCTGCGCGTGGGTGCCAAGGGTGGACTGGTGGCCGAGGTCCCCACGCATTCCCTCTCACGGCTGCTGCCCAGCGGACCTCCGCGGGCAGGGCAGACCCTCTTGTTCCGGCCCGTCGGACTGCGGCTGGTCGGCGCGGCCGGGGGCTCGGATCTCGCGTAGCGTTGGGGACCATGGGACGCATCACGCACTCTCGGCCGATCACCAAGATCCGGCTCGGCTATGGAGTCAGCCGCCGTCCGGACACCCTCGCGGTGGAGGAGCCCCTGGAGATCCGGGTGGCGGGCACGCCCCTGGCCGTCACCATGCGCACGCCCGGTCACGACGTGGATCTCGCCATCGGCTTCATGCTCTCCGAGGGCATCATCCGCGAGGGGGACGACGTCGTCGCGGCGATCCACTGCGGCGGACCTGGGACCGGGGGAGAGGAGAACACTTACAACGTGCTCGACGTCGGTTTGGCGCCCCACGTGCCGCCGCCGGCAGCCTCCACCGAACGCAACTTCTACACCACCTCGTCCTGCGGGGTGTGCGGAAAGGCCAGCATCGACGCCGTCCGCACCGTGTCCCACTTCGGCGTGGCGGATCAGGACCTGCGTGTTGCCCCCGAACTCATCGCCTCCCTGCCTGACACGCTGCGGGAACACCAGGACGTCTTCGACAAGACCGGCGGCCTGCACGCGGCCGGACTCTTCGACGCAGCCACCGGAGAACTGCTGGTGCTGCGTGAGGACGTGGGGCGCCACAACGCCGTAGACAAGGTGATCGGATGGGCTGCTCGCAACGAGCGGCTCCCGCTGCGGGACACCGTGCTGCAGGTGTCGGGACGGGCCAGCTTCGAACTGGTACAGAAGGCCGTCATGGCGGGGATCCCCATGCTCTCCGCGGTGTCTGCCCCCTCCTCCCTGGCCGTGGAACTGGCGCAGGAGTCCGGGCTCACGCTGCTGGGTTTCGTGCGCGGCATCAACGTGAACGTCTACTCTCATCCGGATCGGATTCTGGCCCCGGCCGCCACCTAGCTGCTTGGGCTCTTCTCCGCACCTTCGTTTGTCTTGCCTCACCCCGTGCCGTGGTGGGATTCTGGACCTGAGCATGCCCACAGCTCGACCCAACTTGGACGGAGCACGCCATGACCACCGTGAAATCGGATTCCGCGTCCGAACAGCCGGAGTACCCCACGGCGGTCGGACTGTTGAGCAAGACCCCGCGGCAGGGCGGATTCGGGCCCGCGACCAAGGGTCCCGTGAAGTCTTCCCCGTACCACCACCCGGCAGCCGGATGGGGTGCGGCTAAGAGCGTGGGGCGCATCCTCCTGGAACAGCGCCTGCCCCTGGCCGGGTCCAAGGCCATGTTCGAGCTAAACCACAATCCACGCGGCTATGACTGCCCGGGCTGTGCCTGGCCGGACGACCAGAAGGGCTTGAAGCTCGACTTCTGCGAGAACGGCATGAAGCACGTGACGTGGGAGATGACGGGCAAGCGCACCACTCCGCAGTTCATGGCGCTGCATTCCGTCACGGAACTGGCCACCTGGACGGACTTCGACCTGGAGAACGAGGGACGGCTGACGCACCCCATGTCCTACAACGCGGAGACGGACCACTACGAGCCCATCTCCTGGGACGACGCCTTCGCCATGATCGGCGACGAACTGCGCAAGCTGGACAGCCCGGACCAGGCCTCCTTCTACACCTCAGGGCGACTCAGCAACGAAGGCACCTTCCTCTACCAGCTCTTTGCCCGCGAGTACGGGACCAACAATCTCCCCGACTGCTCCAATATGTGCCACGAGGCCTCCGGCCGCGCGCTGAAGGCCTCCATTGGCACCGGTAAGGGCACTGTGGACATGCACGACTGGGAGACCACAGACGCGCTCTTCCTGCTGGGTGTCAACGCCGCCTCCAACGCACCCCGCATGCTCACCGCGCTCGCCGAGGCCCACGACCGTGGCGCGCAGGTGGTCCACATCAACCCGCTACGGGAGATCGCCGCAACGAGGACCACCGTGCCGCACGAGATCATGGACATGGCGCGGTTCAAGACCCATGAGACCTCCACCATGAACCTGCAGGTGCGCCCCTCCGGGGACTTCGCGCTCATGCGCGGTATCGCCAAGGTGGTTTTCGAAGCGGCCGCGAACGATCCCGGGGTCCTGGCCGCCGAGTTCCTCGAGAACCGGACCAAGGGCCTAGACGATTACCGGGCCGTGGTCGAGGCCACCTCCTGGGAGGACCTGGTGCGCCAGTCCGGACTGACCGAGGAGGAAATCCGTGCGGCAGGTCAGGTATACCTGGATTCCCCGCGCACCATCATCGCGTGGTGCCTGGGCGTCTCCCAGCAGAAGCACGCGGTGGACACCATCCGCGAGATCGCCAACGTGTTGCTGCTGAAGGGCAATATCGCGCGCGAGGGTGCAGGGCCTTCCCCGATCCGAGGCCACTCCAACGTGCAGGGTAACCGCACCTGCGGCATCAACCACCACGCGGACCCCGTGCTGTTGGATGCCGTGGACCGCGAGTGCGGGATCGTCTCACCGCGTCACCATGGCCTGGACACCGTGCAGACTATTAAGGCCATGAATTCCGGCGACGTGAAGGTCTTCTTAGGCATGGGCGGCAACTTCGTCCTTGCCGCACCTGATACCGAGCACACGGCTGAGGGTCTGGCCAAGTGCGAGCTCACCATCCAGGTGTCCACCAAGCTCAACCGTTCCCACCTGGTCCACGGGAAGAAGGCCCTGATCCTGCCTTGCCTGGGCCGCACGGAGAAGGATTTGCAGCAGGCCGGGGAACAGGGCGTCACGGTGGAGGATGCGTTCTCCATGGTGCACATTTCCTACGGCAGGCGTAAGCCGGCGTCGGAGTGGCTGAAATCGGAGCCCGCCATCATCTGCGAGATCGCCAAGGCCACGTTGCCGAACACGGTGACCCCGTGGGACGAATACATGGGGGACTACTCCAAGATCCGCGACATTATGGCTCGCGTGCTGCCGGGCTTCGAGGACTTCAACGAGCGCATTAAGCCCCGGGGCGGATTCCGGATCCCGCAGCCGGCCCGCGAGGGCCAGTACGTCACCGCGTCGGGACTGGCGGAGTTCTCCGCGGCAGAACTGCCGGACCAGATTCCCACGGGCGCGGACACGCTGGTGTTGCAGACCATGCGTTCCCACGACCAGTGGAACACCACCATCTACTCAGCCAACGACCGCTACCGCGGCGTGAAGAACGGTCGTGAGATCGTCTTCATGCATGAGGAGGATATGCGGGAGCGGGGGATCTCGGAGGGGACACTCGTGGACATCGTCTCGACCTCACTGGACGGGTCCACGCGTGAGGTGAAGGCTTACACCGCCCTGAAGTACGACACCCCGCGCGGCAGCGCTGCCGGCTACATGCCGGAGATGAATGCCCTGATCGGGATCGAGGACTACTCGCGGCAGTCGGATCAGCCGTTGATGAAGAGCGTCGAGGTGACGATCACTCCAGCCCGCTGACGCGAAACTGTCCACCCGGACATGAGCGAAGCCCCCGACCGGTTATAACGGTCGGGGGCTTCTTCATCACTCGCACCCTTGAGGTGTTCATGACACTACATCCAGACTCTGAGTAACACCAGTATGAAACCAGGACGTTCTCAACAAATCGTCATCACCGGCGGCCGACCTCAGCAGCAAGCTCAGCCGCGGTGCTTGGCAAAGAAATCCCTTAAGAGGGCGGCGCACTCGCCGTCACGCACCCCAGCGAAGAGCTCCACCCAATGGTTCAGCCGGGGTTCCCTGAGGACGTCGAATACGCTGCCGGCCGCACCGGCCTTGGCATCCCATGCACCGATTACTACTCGCGGTACTCGCGCCAACACGATGGCGCCTGCGCACATGGCGCACGGTTCCAACGTGACGGTGAGGGTACAGCCCGTCAGTCGCCAGCCGTCGGCCATTCCGCGGGCCGTGAGTTCCGCGGCTGCGGCGCGCAGCGCCACGATCTCGGCGTGACCCGTAGGGTCGCCATGGTGTTCCCGGACATTGTGGCCCCGGCCGATGATCTCGCCAGCGGCGTCGGTGACCACTGCGCCGATCGGGACGTCACCGTGGCTCCCGGCCACACTGGCCTCGGCTAGGGCAGCCTGCATCCAGGCGTCGGCCTGTACTGGGGGGACGGGACTCACAAGCTCAACGTTAGTCGGTGCCACACTCTGCGGTGCGCAAACACATCCGTCGGTATGGATCGCCTGATCCATACCGACGGATGTGTCATCCCACCGACGCGTGTGCCGACGCTCGAGCGGCTAGGCTGGTCCCATGCGCGTCACGGTTGTGGATCATCCCCTGGTAGCTCACAAGGTCTCTGTCCTGCGGGACAAGAACACACCTTCCCCCGTCTTCCGGCAGCTTACCGACGAATTGGTGACCCTGCTGGCCTACGAAGCCACCCGGGAGGTGCGCACCACCACCATCACCGTCGAGACCCCAGTCGCGACCACCACGGGCACCGCCTTCGCGAAGCCCACCCCGCTGGTGGTCCCGATCCTGCGAGCGGGCCTCGGCATGCTGGAGGGGATGACCCGTCTGGTTCCCACCGCAGAAGTCGGGTTCCTCGGCATGGCTCGTAACGAGGAGACGCTGGACATCATCACGTACGCGGAGCGCCTGCCTGATGACCTCACCGGCCGGCAGGTCTTCGTCATCGACCCGATGCTTGCCACGGGCGGCACCTTGGTGGAGTCCATCAAGTACCTCTTTGCCCACGGCGCGGAGTCGGTGACTTGCATCTGCTTGATCGCGGCCCCCGAGGGCATCGCGAAGCTGGAGGAACACCACGGGGACAACGACAACGTCCATCTGGTGATTGCGTCCTTGGACGAAGGCCTCAACGAGAAGTCCTACATCGTCCCCGGCCTGGGTGACGCAGGCGACCGGCTCTACGGGCTCGCCGAGTAACGACCTTTTCAATGCCCGACGACGCGGCCTGACGCACCAGCGTCAGGCCGCGTCGTCGGGCATGGGTTGGCGGGCGCGCCACCGGCTGGCACCGTCAGGCTGTCGCGGTCGCCTGGGGGAACTCGACCGTGAACGTGGTGTCTCCCGGCTGCGACTCGACGCGGATACTGCCTCCGTGGGCTTCCACGATGGCCTTCACGATGGCCAGGCCGAGTCCCGTGGTCGGCGCGGCCCCGGAACGAGCGCTATCGGCCCTCGCGAAGCGGTCGAAGACCTTGTCCTTGAAGTCCTCTGAGATCCCTTCGCCGGTGTCATGCACCGTCAATTGGGCACGTCCGGTGGCAGACACTCCGACCGTCACCGTGACCTGGGTGCCCTCCGAGGTGTGTTTGCGGGCATTCGACATGAGGTTCTGCACCACACGGTGAATCTGGTTCTCGTCCCCGCGCACCATGACGGGGTCGTCCGAGGTGGAGACGAACTCCCAGGAATGATCCGGGGCAGCGACCTCGAAGTCCAGGCACAGGTCGCACGCCGTCCGGGTGAGGTCCACGTCCACCGGATCGGAGGTCGGCTGGTTATTGTCCAGTCGCGAGAGCAGCAGCAGACTCTCCACAAGTTCCGCCATGCGTTTGGTCTGTTCATGGACCCGGTCGAGTGAGCGCTCCCCGTCCTCGGAAAGGGATTCTGTGGCGCCGAGCAGCTCGGCGTACCCCTGCACGGCAGCCAAGGGGGTGCGCAGTTCATGGGAGGCATCCGCGGCGAAGCGGCGCATACGTTCTTCCGCCGCGGCACGCACGTCCAGCGCCCCATCCACATTGTCGAGGAGGTTGTTCAGGGCCTGGCCCACGTTGCCGACCTCGGTCCCTGGCTCGGAGTCCTTGGGTGTCACCCGGACTGAGGAGAGCTCCACGTCGAGGCGCTCCAGCGGCTGCGCGGCCACGGTGGATGCCACCGCGGAAACTCGGGCAAGTGGGCGCAACGCGCGGGTGATCAGCAATGAGCCGACGGCCCCGACCACGATAGTTCCACCCAAGCAGATCAGCGCCATGGACAGGTCCAGCGTCGCCAGGGTGCGGGTGGTGGCCGCCGTGGGCACCGCGACCACAGTGTGTGCAGAGACCGTGCTGCCCTCATCCTGGTTCTCGATCTGGATCCCGCGGGTCATGATCAGGTACCGGCCGATACTCAGATCCACTTTGCGAGACTCGGTCCTGTCGAGGCCGGAGGTGGCGCTGAGCAGCCTTCGCGCATCGGCATCGGAGAGCCGGAGGGACCTCACCCCGGCCGAGTCGGGATCCTGGTACAGCGGCGGGATTGCGTACGAGCCTGCGGTGATGACACCCGTGATGGTCCCTGCCGGAACGCCGGACGGGGCTGGGCGATCCGAGGCGAGGCTGCTGATCTGCGCCCCTGCACGCTCCGAGGCCGTTCTCAGGTCCTCCAGCAACTGGCCGTTCAGACGAGCAGACATCGTGGCATGGGTGGCACCCGAGATGATGACGGATCCCAGCAGCAACAGGGACAGCACCAGGCCCACCAGGCGCGTTCGCAGGGGCATCGGTCTACGCTTGGCCGGCCGCTTCCGTTGGTGCTCCGGGTGTTCGGTCGGGCTACCCGTTATGTATGTCGTGGGCGCGCTGGACTCCGCCTCGCCCCTGGACGGGTCCACGCGGAGGGGCGGGCCGGGCACTGGACGCGGATCGGGACCCTGTGGCGCAGTGGTCATGCTGCCGGTTTGAGGACGTACCCTGCGCCTCGCACCGTGTGGATCATGGACTCGCGGCCCACGTCGATCTTCTTACGCAGGTAGGAGATGTAGAGCTCCACGATGTTGGCCTGACCGCCGAAATCGTAGTTCCAGACGGCATCAAGGATCTGAGGCTTGGAGAGCACCCGGCGCGGGTTCTCCATGAGATAGCGCAGCAGGTCGAATTCGGTGGCGGTCAGCTGGATATCATCGCCGCCCCGGGACACCTCGTGGCTGTCCGTATTCAGGGTCAAATCGCCGACCACCAGTTCGGCCTCATCTGCCGTGGCGACGCCGGACCGTTGCACCAGTCGGTGCAGTCGCAGCAGGACCTCCTCGAGGCTGAACGGCTTGGTGACGTAGTCGTCGCCGCCAACAGCGAGGCCTTGGATGCGGTCGTCGACGGTGTCCTTGGCGGTGAGGAAGAGCGCAGGCACGTCAGGGAGGAAGGCGCGGACCCGGGTGAGAACCTCTGGTCCTTCGAAACCGGGCAGCATCCAGTCCAGGACCAGGACGTCTGGCTGGTGGGTGCGGGCCTGCTTCACCGCGTCCGGGCCGTCATGAGCCACATACACGTCCCACCCGAGCATGCGGGTGCCCATGCTCACGAGCTCGGCTAGGGACGGTTCGTCATCCACCACGAGTGCACGGATCGGAGAGCCGTCTGGATGCTCGAGCCGGGGCAGTTGCTGGGGGGAGAAACGCGAGGTGGTCATGAAAGAACTCTCTCCGAGGCAGGTGGGGCCATGCTGTAACCATGCTGTGTCAGGACTGTGTGCCCTGCGTACCTCTCTTCTATATCAAACGTCAAGAGTGGAGCGAATAGTATGCGGCGACATGCATTATCTGGAGGCGGCGGCTGGTGATGCTCTGTGAAGGCGTCGATGCTCTTGCCGGGACTGAAGTTCCCCGTATCGATAGGGATCTTATGAACCGATCCGGACTTTTGAAGCATTTCTTTCACGACTTGCTCCCGGCGTGACGTGCTTCACATTCGTCATTCTGCGTCTCAAAAAGTGAGACAGCCGCATAATCCTCCCTTGCAAACGCCGAATGTTACGCGCATGATGTCATGTGTGAAGCGGAGCACCGCACCCCTGGTCGTCACCGACATGACGTTGGTTCCAGGGACCGGCGCGCCCTGCTGTCGACGTCGAATGCTCCCGCCGCGCACCCCGCGCGGCTGAACCCAGCTACGGCCACTCGCCGTATCAGATGCATTCCTCGCCGCATCGCGGCCACCAGCTCCTCGAGGAGAACCATGAGCACCCAGCCCGGATACGTCCACGTTTCAGTTCGCAACGCCCAGAGCCGCGCAGCAGCGGCCAAGCGGCAGGCTGCCTGGCAGATGACCTCTGCCGCACGGCACCCCAATCATGCGGATATTCATCAGGGCGGTCCGTCCGCAGTCCTCGAGCACGCGCAACAGGGGCCGATCACTGTGGGAGAGACCAAAGCGCGTGGATTCGTGCTCTACGTGGGACTGGATGAGGCCTCCGCCGCTGCGGCCGGCACCTCTCTGACCCAGCTCGCAACCCAGGTTCGCGGTTTCCTGCAGACGCTTGCACCCGAGGCGCAGACCCACGCGGCCGTGGCTCTCGCTGCGGCCTCGGCCCACGGAAACGACCTGGAGGTCGTCCGGCAGGCCCTGGGTGACCCCACCATTAGCCGCACCCCCCGTGCGCCGCAGCGTCAGCAGTCCGGAACGGTAGCGACCGGCGTGCTGATCGATCTGTCCCGGCGTGAAGTGCAATTGGACGGGGACAAGCTCAATCTCACCTTCAAGGAGTTCGAACTGCTGAACTACCTGGTGGAGAACGGTTCCCGCACCGTAGGTCGCGAGGAACTGCTGGAGAGCCTGTGGAAGGACGCGGAGGAGACGCCCAACGAGCGCACCATCGACGTCCACATCCGTCGGCTGCGCTCCAAGCTGGGGCGCCTGTCCAACACCGTGCGGACGGTGCGCGGCCAGGGGTACCGCTTCTACGAGCATCCCGAGGTCACGGTTTGGGCCGCTCCTGAGTACTCCATCTGACCCAGATCTTTTCGGGACCCCGCCTGGCGCACATCGCCCGGCGGGGTCCCTGCTTTTGTCCGTAGGATGACGAATATGAGCCACTCCGATGAGCGAACCCTGTTGCTGCTGCGCCATGCCCAGGCCGAGGCCCCTTGGAGCATGCCGGATGTGGAGCGTGGGCTGACGGCGCACGGCGGGGACCAGGCGCGCCGTGTGGGGGAGTATCTGGCGGAATCCTCCTTGCTCCCCGACGCGGCCGTGGTGTCCGATGCGCGTCGGACCAGGGCCACCTACGCCTGGATTGCCTCCGTGCTGGGCGAGGACGCTCCGAGCGCCTACCTGGACGAACGGCTCTATGAGTCGTCCGCAGCCACCATGATCGCGGTCATCAACGAGACACCAGCCTCCGTGCGTTCGCTGATGGTGGTGGGACACCTTCCCACGGTTCAGGATGCAGCCATGCGGCTCAGTTCTGCGGAGTCGGACGAAGATGCCGTGCTTGATATGGCCAACGGCTATCCGCCTGCGGGGTTGTGCGTGTTCAAGGTCCCGGGGGAGTGGGAAGAGCTCGATGGGCGAGACGCCCGGCTGGAGCGCTTCATCACCATGGGGTGAGCGTTTGCGCCGTCATCATGCGGGAGCTCCGCCGTGCGGGTCCCGCCGTGATGTGGGCGCATAGGAGGAAACGCAAAAGGCCCCGCGTTTCCGCGAGGCCTGATTTGGTGCGCCCAGAGGGATTCGAACCCCCGACCTTCTGTTCCGTAGACAGACGCTCTATCCAGCTGAGCTATGGGCGCATACCGTTCGCAAGTCCCCGGAACCCGGTTCGTTGCGACCTCGAATGACTTTACACGGGTTCCGAAGGGCACGCAAAACGGGGGGAGGGTGCAGGGGGAAAGAGCGACCCACTAAGCAGCATAAATATACCGGTCTATGTGACCTTAGTCACTTCACGAACCTGTGGGAACCCCGGAATCATGCGGAAGTTGCCCCCGCCAAAGGCCCACGATGGCGGCGTTGGTGATCTCCGTCCCATTCGGCATCAGCGTCGCTAAGCCTTGCTCCCCTACGATCAGTGCACCACCTGATGAACCGGAGGAACCCCTTCATGACTACCGTCACCGAGACGCAGCTACAGGCCGTCAAGAATGCAGCACCGACCACCCACGCCAAGTTGGCTCAGTGGGTTGCGGAGGTTGCCGCACTGACCACGCCGGAGCGTGTCTATTGGGTCGACGGCAGCGAAGAGGAGAACGCTCGCCTCACCGACGAACTCGTCGAGGCCGGCACCCTGACGCGGCTCAACCCGGAGACCTTCCCCAACTCCTTCGCTGCCTTCTCCGATCCCAGCGACGTGGCTCGTGTGGAAGAGCGCACCTTCATCTGCTCCGAGGAGGAGAAGGACGCGGGCTTCACCAACAACTGGGCGGACCCGAAGGAGATGAAGGAGACCCTGAACGGTCTCTTCGCTGGCTCCATGCGTGGACGCACCATGTACGTGATTCCGTTCGTGATGGGACACCTGGACGCCGCCGAGCCCGCCTTCGGCGTGGAGATCACCGACTCCGCCTACGTTGTGGCGTCCATGCGCATCATGGCCACCATTGGTACGGACGTGCTCCGTAAGCTCGAGGCCCAGGATGCCTTCTTCGTTCCCGCGCTGCACTCCCTGGGTGCGCCGCTGGAAGCCGGTCAGGAGGATGTTTCGTGGCCGTGCAACGACACCAAGTACATCGTCCACTTCCCGGAGACCCGCGAGATCGTTTCCTACGGCTCCGGCTACGGCGGAAATGCCCTGCTCGGTAAGAAGTGCTACGCGCTGCGTATCGCCTCGGTCATCGCCCGCGACGAGGGCTGGCTCGCGGAGCACATGCTCATCCTGAAGCTGACCAGCCCGCAGGGCAAGACTTACCACATCGCTGCGGCCTTCCCGTCCGCCTGCGGTAAGACCAACCTGGCGTTGATCGACCCCACCGTTGAGGGCTGGAAGGCGGAGACCCTGGGGGATGACATCTCCTGGATGCGCTTCGGTCAGCAGGGCGAACTGCGTGCCATCAACCCCGAGGCCGGTCTGTTCGGCGTGGCCCCCGGCACCGGCTGGTCCACCAACCCCAACGCCATGCGCGCCATCGCCAAGGGCAACTCCATCTTCACCAACGTGGCGCTCACCGACGATGGCGGCGTGTGGTGGGAAGGCATGACCGATGAGGAACCCGAGCACCTGACTGACTGGCTCGGTCAGGACTGGACCCCGGACATGGATCGTCCTGCAGCCCACCCGAACTCCCGTTTCTGCACGCCGATCGATCAGATCGATATGCTCTCCAAGGAATACTTCGATCCCGAGGGCGTGAAGGTGGACGCCATCCTCTTCGGCGGCCGTCGTAAGACCACCGTTCCGCTGGTCACCCAGGCACGGACCTGGACCTCGGGTGTGTTCATGGGTTCCACCCTGTCCTCGGAAACCACCGCGGCCGCAGCCGGCGCCGTCGGCCGCGTGCGCCGTGACCCCATGGCCATGCTGCCCTTCATCGGCTACAACGCTGGTGACTACCTGAACCACTGGGACTCGATCTCGGAGCGCGGGAACGCGGAACAGCTGCCCCAGGTCTTCCTGGTGAACTGGTTCCGTCGCGACGCCGAGGGCGGCTTCGCCTGGCCCGGCTTCTCCGAGAACTCTCGCGTGCTCAAGTGGGTCGTGGAGCGCATCGAGGGGCAGGCAGAGGCCACGGACACCCCCATCGGTTTGATCCCCGCACCGGGATCCTTGGACGTGAGCGGTCTGAACATGAGCGATGACCAGCTCGCGGAGGCCACCCGCGTCGACGTCAACGAATGGCGTGCGGAACTCCCGGGTATCGAGGAGTGGTACTCCAACTTCGGTGATGCTCTCCCGGCGTCACTGCGCGCCGAACTCGACGCTCTGAAGGAGCGCCTGGACGGCTGACACCTCACTCGTGTCCTGACGCGTGTGCCCCCGACGGAAACGTCGGGGGCACACGTGCGTTCTGAACACGCAAGGTGCCCGACGGCGGGTGGCGCCACTCGCCGTCGGGCACAGATCCGCAGCGGGTCAGTTCGTGAAGATCCGGGGCTCCGCCCCGTCCGGTTCCAGCTCGCCCCACGTGTACTCGCCCTGGGCCTCGGTGTAGGGCTGCAAGAGCGCAACGACGTCTCCGCTGCGGTGTTCTGCAGTGACGTGCAGGGCATCGCCGGCCGCGTCACTATCAAGCAGGGTCACATCGGAGACGATGGCGGCAGCGTCGATGTCCGCAGCTTGTTCTACGAGCGCCAGATAGAGATCCTCGATGGTGTCTTCTGCGTCGACCTCTTCGGTTTCCTCCTCAGGGGCCACAAACACCAAGCGCAGCGGCGGCTGCCCGTCGTCTGGGGCGTCGTCGCCGTCGGCGGCACGACGGGCGGTGGCCGCGTCATTCTCCAGGACCACGGCGAAGGGCATCACCGCGCCCTGCTGATTCAACTGGTCCTGCCCCATGGACAAGGCCGTGCCGATGACGAGGTCCAGGTCGTGGCTTGGATCGGTGCTCATGCTTCTCCTCGGACAATGGCCAGGACCTGGTCGCGCACGGCGGCCATAGTCTCAGGCGTGGTGGCTTCCCCGTTGTAGCGCAGGAAGGGTTCGGTGTTGGACGGGCGCAGATTGAACCACCATGAACCGTCCTGTGCGGTCACGGTGGTTCCGTCCATCGTGTCCACGGTAACGGGAACGGACGTGCTCTGCTCGTTACGCATGGCAGCAAGCACGGCTGCGACCGCCGCCTCCTTATCCTCGACCTCCGAATTGATCTCTCCGCTGGCGAAGTACGGGTCGTAGGTGGAAGCGAGCGTCGACAGCGGAAGCTCCTGAGAGCCAAGGGCAGCCAAGACGTGCAGCGCGGCGAGCATGCCTGTATCCGCATTAAAGAAATCACGGAAGTAGTAGTGAGCGGAGTGCTCGCCACCGAAGATCGCGGATTCGGAGGCCATGACGGCCTTGATATAGGAGTGCCCCACCCGGGTACGCACGGCTCGACCGCCGGCCGACTCGATGAGTTCAGGGACGTAGCGGGAGGTGATCAGGTTGTGGATCACCACCGGTTCCTTCTCGCCTGCGGCCTGAGCCCTGGCGATCTCTCGAGCCGCGACGAGCGCGGTGATGGCGGATGGCGTGACCGGATTCCCGTTCTCATCCACCACGAAGCAGCGGTCTGCATCGCCGTCGAACGCCAGACCCAGATCCGCCTCGTGTTTCACGACAGCGTGGCGCAGATCCTCCAGATTACCGGGTTCCAGCGGGTTGGCCGGATGGTTTGGGAAGGTCCCGTCCAGGTCGAAATAGAGCGGCACGATGGTCAGGGGCAGTGGGGCAAGTAGTTCCCGACCCAGAACCGCCGGCGTGGTCAGGCCACCCATGCCGTTCCCGGCATCCACGACCACCTTGAGCGGACGGATCCCGCTCACGTCCACCAGTTGGCGCAGATATTCGGCGTAGTCGGCCAGCACATCATGCACTTCCGGCTCTGCGGGGTTTGCGACCGGTTGTGGCAGTCCCTGGTCCAGGTAGCGCTGCGCCAGGTCGCGGATCTCGAAGAGGCCGGTCTCGGCAGAGACCGGAACCGCGCCCGGGCGGGCCATCTTGATCCCGTTGTACTGGGCCGGATTATGGCTCGCGGTGAAGGTGACTCCGGCAGCGTCCAAGCGGCCGCAAGCGAAGTAGAGCTCGTCGGTGGAGATCAGGCCGAGCAGCGTCGGATGCGCGCCCCTGGCGGCGGCTCCCTCGGCGAAGGCCAGAGCGAACGGCTCGGACGAGGGTCGCATGTCTCGGCCGATGAGGACCGTCTTGCCCTGCAGGTCGAGGACCTCCACGAAGGCGGCCCCGACCGCGCGGACCACGTCCTCGGTGAGGTCCTGGCCCACCAGCCCCCTGACGTCGTAGGCCTTGAAACATCCAGAAAGATCTGTGCTCGTCACGGATACCAGCCTACGGGGTGGCGACGAATCGGGTTATCAACAGCCTGGGATCTCGGGGGAGCAATTCGTCGGGGTGCACGGGGATACTGGAGGCATGAGCACGGACTTCAACCACAGCGGGACCACGGCAGCGGGCAACGAGCTGAGGCAGCAGGCCACCACCATCTTGCAGCGGCTGGTGGGGCGCACCGATGCGGACTTCCACCCCGGCCAGTACGAAGCCATCGAGGCGTTGGTGGCCCACCACCGTCGGGCGCTGGTAGTGCAGCGGACCGGCTGGGGTAAATCAGCGGTCTACTTCGTCTCCTCGTTGTTGCTGCGTGCCCAGGGGGCGGGCCCCACGCTGATCATTTCTCCGTTGCTCGCCCTGATGCGGGACCAGGTCGCAGCGGCAGAACGGGCAGGTGTGCGCGCTCAGGCCATCAACTCCGCCAATGCCACGGAATGGGGTGAGATCTCTCGTTTGATTGACGCGGACGAGGTCGACGTCCTGTTGGTCTCTCCCGAGCGCCTGAACAATCCGTCCTTCCGGGAGAACCAACTGCCATCGCTGCTGGCTCGGATGGGGTTGCTCGTGGTGGATGAGGCCCACTGCGTCTCCGACTGGGGGCATGACTTCCGGCCCGACTACCGCAGGATCAGGGATCTGATCGCGCGGCTGCCCGGCAACATCCCGGTGCTAGCCACGACCGCCACGGCCAACGCCCGGGTGGTGACGGATATCGAGGAGCAACTCGCAGTCGGCGGCGCGGAAGTCTTCACGCTGAGGGGCCCGCTGGCCAGGCAGTCGTTGCGGCTGGGGGTGCTGAGTTTGCCCTCGCCCGCGTCCCAGCTCGGGTGGCTCGTGGAGCACCTGAACACCTTGCAGGGTTCCGGCATCATCTACACGCTCACGGTCTCCGCAGCGGAGGACGTCACTCAGATGCTGCGCGGCGCCGGCTACGAGGTCACGAGCTATACGGGTAGAACCGATCCCGCAGAGCGGGAACGGGCGGAACAGGCGCTCAAGGACAACGAGGTCAAGGCACTCGTGGCGACGTCAGCCCTGGGAATGGGCTTCGACAAACCCGATCTTGGTTTCGTGGTGCACCTCGGAGCACCGAGCTCTCCCGTGGCGTACTACCAGCAGGTGGGCCGTGCCGGCCGTGCCACGGACTCCGCAGATGTGCTGCTGCTGCCCGGTCCCGGAGACCGGGATATCTGGCGCTACTTCGCCACCGCATCCATGCCGAGTGAGGCCAGCGCCCAGGCCGTTTTGGAAGCGCTGGGGGAGGCCGGAGGAGCCCTGTCGGTGCCCGCCTTGGAAGTCAGGGTCAATATCAAGCGCACCCCACTGGAACTGCTGCTGAAGGTGCTGGCCGTGGACGGAGCGGTGGAACGCGTGCAAGGAGGCTGGCGATCCACTGGCGTCCCCTGGGTCTATGACGGAGAGCGTTATGCCCGGGTAGCCAAGGCCAGAGTAGATGAACAGAACTCCATGCTGGACTACGAGCACACGTCCGGCTGCCGTATGGAGTTCCTCGCCAAGGCGTTAGACGATCCCACCGCTCAACCCTGCGGTCGCTGCGACAACTGTGCCGGACGTTGGTACCAGACGTCCGTCGGCAACACCGGTCAGGATGCGGCGAAGGCAGGCCTGTCTCGGGTGGGTACCGTGGTGGACCCGCGAAAGATCTACCCAACCGGCGTGGACCGGCTCGGCGTGGACGTCAAGGGGAAGATCCCGGCAGGTATGCAGGCGGAGGAGGGGCGGGCGCTCGCCCGGCTCACCGATCTGGGCTGGGGAGGGCGGCTCCGTGCCATCTTCGAGGACCCGTCCTGGCAGGACGCCCCGATCGAGGAGGACATGCTGCGGGCCTGCGCCACGGTGCTCTCGCAATGGGGATGGGCGCAACGACCGGTGGGCGTCGTGGCGATGCCGTCCAGGACCCGCCCTCAGTTGGTGAGGTCACTGGCCGCCGGGTTGGCCGGGTTGGGACGCCTTGTGGATCTGGGTGACCTCGAATACGTGGGATCTGGCCCCCGGCAAGGCCCCGGAGGGAACTCCGCCTACCGTTTCGCAGACGTTCACGGCCACCTCTCTATTCCGGCCACCATGACGCAGGCCGTGGCGAACGCCCCGGGGCCGTTGCTCTTGGTGGACGACCTCACGGATTCACGGTGGAGCCTGACGGAAGCGGCTGCCGTGCTGCGTTCCGGAGGTGCCCCGGCAGTGCTGCCCTTCACGTTGGCAGTGGCTGGCTGATACCCGCAAAGGCGATCCATGACGGGCGGTTCAGGCGCGGCTTTTGTTCGCAGTGCGTGATCCACAGGTACTGGGGTTGCCCTCCCTCTTAGACTTGGAGGCATGGACAACTACTGGCTGTGGATGGTGCTCGGTCTGGTGATCGCCGTGATCGGAGCGGGGGCAGCCCTGCGCAGAGTGCGATCCAACAACGCCAAGTTGTTCCAGACGGAGGTCACCGCGGAGCGAGCCGCAGCCGCTGCCGCCAAGCTCAGCGCGGAAGAACACCGCGCCGTGTACCGCTTCCTCGCCACGGATAACCTCCTCGGAGCGGCCCAGGCCGTTCGCCAAGCCACCAGGCAGTCCGCACGGGACTGCTTGTTGGACGTGCAGTCCCTGGCCCGGTTCCCCCAGGTTGCCGGCAGTGCGCAAGCGGCCGGTCCGGAAGACGGCGGGCAGGCGCCCGCGCCGTCGGACCCTGAAACCAGCCAGGAAGCACCGTCGACGGGCGCTTCTTCCGCGCCGAGCGCGGACGCAGCAGAACAGCCGGTGAACGCTGACGAGGCCCGCCTGGTGGGTGACAACGGATTCGACCCCGGGCCAAACCCCACGCCGGAGATGTCGGACGAGGACTGGGTGATCCCGGACGATTGGGAGAACACCTACGGTGGAGACTTCGGTGGCGGGGAACGACACATGGAGTTCACCCACCACGACGGAGAGCAGCTGCGCCGTTTCTCCACGCAGGACCTGCCAGACGCAGAACGTGACCAGATCATGAGTCAGCTACGCGACGGCGACGTCGCCGAGGCCGCTCGGCTGATCTCGGAGAAGGTCGGCTTGGGCCCTGAAGAAGTGGAGATGGCGTTGCGCGCCAACCACGATTCAGGTCGGGACAAGGTGGACGGCGTGGCCGTGCGCTTCAACCGCGAGAACGGGGAGACCGTCGAATTCTCCACGCAGGACCTCTCCGAGCCGGAGCGGGTGCAGTTCATTGCCGCGTTGCGGATGGGGGACTTGGCCACAGCCTCGGAGCTGGTGGCGCAGCACACCGGGCTTTCGCCTGAGCAGGCGCTCGGCATGTTGAAGGCGTTCCGACCGCCGCAGTGATGTGGTGGTGAGCTGTTGCACCGCTGAGGAACCCGTATCCGACGCTGCTGACCCGGTCCGGGGTACCTGTGTCGGATACTGGGATCAGGGAGGTCGTTGCGGCAGCGTCGGCGGCTTTAGTTGGGGCACCTTTTGACGTCGTACCCGGTGCTGGGTGGTGGCTAGGGCAACGAATCCGCCATTTTGGGCAACTCCGCATCCGCCCGGGTGGACGAAAACCCCGGAATCATGGGGGATTCCGGGGTTTCATTCTGCGGAGACGGGGGGATTTGAACCCCCGGTCCCCTTTAACAGGGACCCTTCATTAGCAGTGAAGTCCATTCGGCCGCTCTGGCACGTCTCCACGCTGCCTTGCGGCAGCAGGGTCCAGCCTAGCGGAGAGTTGGCCTGTGCCTCAAACCGGCGGCTGGGTGGCGGAGTTTCAGAAGGGGTATTCGGTTGAGTCCGCTGGCAGGTAGAGGACGCCGACGACTAGCCCCTCTGTGTCCACGGCGATGCGTCCCATGAGTTCTCCGGCTTCTTGACGAAGCGTGGTCACGCCGACGCTGATGCCGAGCATGGCGCCGTCATCAGCGCCGACGCTGGTCGTGTCCGTGGAGCCCTCGCCTGGTGCCACGACCGTGGTCTCCTCGACGTCGTCGAGTTCGCCCTGCTCGCCCACGGCTCGGGCCCAGACGTCGATGATCTCCTCCCAGGTGAGGGCGACGTCCGGGTGGAGGGCGGCCATCGTGGCGGTCTGGTCTCCGGCGGCGACGTTGCGGAAGAAGGCTTCGGTGATCTTCTTGACGGTGGCTGCGGGTTGAGGCTGCATGGTTGCTCCTGTTCGTGGGTCCTTGGGTTTGCCGAACCTCTTGAAGGCGGCTTGCCTGCTCATGTGGAGGGTGGCGCCGATCTGGGCCCATGTGAGGCCTGCGTCCCGTGCGGCGTCCACCGCTCGGTGGAGTTGTGTCTGTGAATGCTCGACGGCGCGTTGTGCCTTCGCGACGTCGGCGAGGGGATCGCTCATGACCAGTAGTCAACCTTCGGTTGACATGGTTGTCAACCAAAAGATGACAATAGTGCGTCGAGCGGCCATGCGTGCGCTCGCGCCTGGTTTCGCGGCCGACGTCGCATCGGCGAGTCTCGAGAGCGGCTCGACACCTGAGGAGTCGAATGTGATGTGATGCACACATCAGAATTGGTGCGTCACGAATCCCGGTCCACGGCCGTCTTATCTGCAGAAGCGTCCAACCGGCGCTCACACAACGGCACGATGCGTCGGCTGGATCAGCCCACGCCCCGCTCCGACACCGGAGTCGGCAGTGCCAACAAAAGAGTGGAGGCAGAGCACATGGCCAAGGATGAATCCGTCAACAACGGACCCGTCACCGTCGATACCACGCACGCCAAGCCCAACTCGCGGGTAGACCGCGTCCAGCCGAAGTCGGCACAGGAGGCCGGCCAGGATTCGTCGTCCGGTACCACCAATATCGCCGACGCCGTGGTGGCCAAGGTTGCCGGCATCGCCGCACGACAGGTCAAGGGTGTGTACGCACTTGGCGGCACCGGGGCCCGCGCGCTCGGCGCGTTGCGGGATGCGGTCAACGTCACCGATCTGACGCAGGGCGTCAGCGTGGAGGTCGGAGAGACACAGGCCGCGGCAGACCTCACCATCGTGGTGGACTACCCGGAGCCGGTCCACGAGGTGGCCGAGGCGGTGCGTTCCGCCGTCGCAGACGCCATCACCCGCCTCGTGGGGCTGGAGGTCGTCGAGATCAACATCGACGTCACCGACGTGCACCTGCCCGACGACAGCGACGAGGACGACGAGGGTCGGGTCCAGTGAGCGTCACGCTGATCGGTGCGCTGACAGGCGCCGCCCTTGCCGTCGTCGGCCTGGCCTTCGGGTTCTGGGCGATGGTGCTGGTGGCGGTCGCCGCAGGGATCGGCGGACTCATCGGGGCTGCCATCACCGGCAGGGTCGACGTGAGGGCGCTGATCGGAGCATTTTCCGGGCGGCGGACGTCAGCATGACGCATCTCGACACTCCGGCCGGGTCCATCACGATCCAACCTCGTGTCATCCACAAGGTCATGCGGGAGGCGGTCGTGGACGCGGTGGGAACCAGCCGTCGAGCGGTGCACATCGAGAGCCTCAACACCAGTTCTGGAACGCGTACGTCACTTGCAACAGGAATTGGCGCCCGAGTTCTCCAGGCTCACCGGCCGCCAGGTCTCGCGAGTTGGATTCGACGTCACCGGAGCCGTGGTCCAAGCACGAAAGCGGGTGAGATGACATGGCAGAGGCCCATCAGGTGGACCATCAGCGCGCACTGAAGCGCGTCGTCCGGCGAGAGACGCACTCTCCCCGTACCGTCGCTGCAGTTGCCATGCTGACGGTGATCTCCCTGGTCGCCATTCTTGCCCTGGTGGAACTGGTCTTGTCGCTTGTCGGTGTGCCTGCCCTGGTCATGAGCCCAGGGCAGGCCGCCGCCGGGGAGAAGGAGCTGCCGCACCGGATCCACGAGAACGTGGTCTTCATCGTGGTGGTGGCACTCTGCGCGTTCGGTGCAGTACTGCTATGGCTGGGTCTGGCACCTGGGAAGCGTCCTCGACGAGTCCTCCACACGGTGCACGACCAGCGCGACGAGCAGACGGCAGCGTGCGTCGCCGTGGTGGACCATGCGGTCATTGCCGCAGCCATCGCCAGAGCTGTCGCCAAGGAAGCAGCCGTTAATCCGGATGCAGTGGTGGTCGGCATCGGACACCGCAGCGCCGACGTCACGGTGAAACCCGGACCCGGATACGGCGTTGACGCCGCCCGGATCAAACACGTGGTCGCCGAGCAACTGCAGCCTTTTCAGCGCCGATCGCCCAGGATCCGGGTCCGCGCGGTGGACCAGCGCGGGAAACGGCCCTTCCTCAACGAGAGCACGCCATGAACGAGACCAAAAGAGGCTTCAACCGTGCAGTCCTCATCGTGACTGGCCTGGTGCTTTTCAGCGTTGCCGTGACCGTGATCGGCCTGCGCTACTGGACGTCTTTGGCGGAAGGGTGGCACTCGACCGCGGCGCAGTTCACCACCGGACTTCAGCAACTGGACCAGGACACTGCTCTGGGCAGTGCCGGAGCCCTGAGCTGGCTGACGGTACTGGTCTTCGCGGTGCTGATCCTGCTCCTGACGGTCTGCGCGTTGCTGGCCTTCGGGGTCGGAGGCGGTCGCACCGACCTGATGACCAGGACGTCCCCCGGCCCAGGCGTGCATGGCTCGGTCACCGTTCACGGTGACGTCGCTGCGACGGTCGTGGACGAGGCGCTGAGCGAGCACGCAGAGATCCTGTCTGCCAAGGTGCGCATCCGCGAGATCAAGAAGCAGACCATGATGCAGATCATTCTGGTGCCCCGTCGGGGAACCTCCCCACAGGAGGCCACCGCAACCGTGGAGGCTGCGGTGAACGAGCTCGGCCGATTACTTGGATTCTCGCTACCAACGGTGATCTCCATCCGTGCCGGACTCAGGTCGAGGCTGTCGTCGGAGCGCTCCAGGGTGCAATGACGCAGCCTCCGACCTCAGGCCAAGCTCAGAGGTCTCGTTCGAGGAAACCGACAAGCAAGGAATATGACCCAACAGGGCCACAACGGCGGCCACGGGCCCCTGGAGATCGCAGACGACCGCATCATCGCGGCGCGTGCGGCCGACGGGGACACCGTGGCTTTCGCCGTGCTGGTGCGCCGGTACACACCGATGATGCGCGCCTACGCTAGACGGATCATGTTTGCCCCAGCCGACGTGGAAGACGTGGTGCAGGAGGCTTTCATTGCGGCTTGGGAACAGCTGCCCGCATTGCAGGACTCCGGCAAAGTTAAGAGTTGGCTGATGCGGATCACCGGGCACAAGGCCATCGACCGCATGCGGGCGTCGCACGCGTCCGCGCAAGTCGGTCAGCACGTGGACATCGCGGAGCTCGACGTCGCCGCAGCGGCCGCGCAGGGGCCGTCCGACCGCGCGGAGGCGCGGGAGGCACTGACGCAACTGCGCGCAGCCGTCGGGCACCTACCCGACGCACAGCGGCAATGCTGGACCCTGCGGCATATCGGCGAACTGAGCTACGACGAGATCGCCGACGAGCTCGACGCTCCCGTGTCCACGGTCCGAGGGCTTCTGGCCCGAGCCCGGAAAACGATCATCGTGCGGATGGAGGAATGGCGATGAACCATCTCAATGACCCAGAACAGGCCGTCAGGGGACTGGAACCACAAGACCTGGACGGCCACACGGTCGAAGAACTCTATGACTACCTCGACGCAGGGAAGACGCCTGTCAACCAGAGCATCGAGGACTCACCTGGCTGCCTGATGGCCATGGACTCCATCCAAAGACTCGGAGTCCTGACCTCGCAGATGTTCAAGTCCGACACCGATTCTGAACCGGCTGCCGACGAGTCCTGGGTTCAGCGCATCCTAGGTAGCGTCGCACGGGAGGTCAGGTCCGGGCGTGAGATCCCCTTGCTGGTCCCTGAGGTGGATGACGAGCTCACCATCACGGAGGGTGCTTTGCGTGCGGCCGTGCGCGCGGCGGAACAGGACGTCCCCGGGCTCTTGGTCCTCCGCTGCCGTTTCGACGGCGACGTGACCGAGCCCGGCGAACCCATCCTGGTACGGGTCCAGATCGCCGTCGCCTACGGAGTGCCCATCCTGGACGCGGCGAACACGCTGAGAGCCGGAATCGTCGAACAATTAACTCGACACAGCACTCTGGTGATCAACGGGATTGATATCTCGGTTGAGGACGTCTACCTGCCGGCACCCAAACAGGGGAACGAGGACGAGTGATGAACGATCAGGAAAAGTCCGCGCTGGCCCACGACATCGAGGCCGCAGTGAGCATGGTGCCGGAGGTCAGCGGTGTGTACCCGGCCGCACCGCTGATGGCCCGGGCTTTGCACTTCGGCGCAACGGTGGACCAGGGCGACGAAGGGGTGCGGGTGCGGATCGCTATAGGGGCCCACAGCGACGGATCCGCCGTGACGGGAGCCGTCGCCGCGCGCGCCGCCGCACTGCGCGTGTGCGCGGAACACGGTATCGAGCAGGAGTGCGTGACGGTAGCTGTGTCGGTGGTGATGGTCAGCGAGTCGGCGGCGCCCTGACGGCCCTGGCGACCATTGTGGGGCAGCGCCCCGGGATGAGAGGCTGAAGACAGTTTTCGCCAACCGTTGTCGAGAAGGAGAAGCGTGATGGGACTCTTTGGGCGCAAGCCCAAGCAAGTTCCCGAGCCGGGCGCCGAACGACAGGTTCGACTCCGACGTGGCGTGGGCGATCTCGAGGTGGCTGGGGAGAAGTATCACGAGAAGGCGCTGAAACACGTCTGGAAACTGGCCGAGGATCACGACCACATCCCGGCCGCGCTGGACCCCGAACCGTCCAACCCCCAGGACCCCAACGCGGTGCGCGTAGACCTCCTCGTTGCAGGTCTTGCGTTTCAGGCCGGCTACCTCCCCGTGGGCGACGCGACCCCCTACGCCCACGCACTCTTGCCGTTGCATGAGCAAGGGCTCGTTGGGGTCGGCGAGGCCAAGCTGTGGAAGGGGAACTCCGGCTTCCAGGTCTACGTCAAGGTCAGCACCGACCCGCTGCGGTTGGTTCCCCCGGCCATCGAAGACCCGGACGGGATATTCGTTGACGGGCTTTACGATCTCACCGTGGTTGGCGAGGAAAACCACCAGGACTACCTTGCCGCCGTCGCCAGAACGGCCCGAAAAAGTCTGCTGTTCTCCTTCTTCGAGGCCACCGTTCCCAGCGGAAAGGACAAGGGGGAGGACACCTATGCGGTGACTCTGCACGGCCAGAAGATCGGGCTACTCACCCGGAAGATGGCACAAAAGCACGCAGGGGTGATCCAACCGCTGCTTAACGCCGGCAAGCGGCCATACCTGCTTGGGCGGTTGGAAGAAGATCATCGAGGCTGGCAGGCGGTCCTAGAGGCCCCGCACACGGCGTCCGCCTGACGCGGGTCAGCCCCGATCCGCATTCCGTCGGGGTTCTGGTGCATGATGAAGTCATCATGAGCACACTGGACTTCGTCGCCATCGACTTCGAGACCGCAAACCGACAACGCGCCTCCGCCTGCCAGGTCGGCTTGGCACGCATAGAACGCGGTCGAATCGTGGACACCCAGGGTTGGTACATCGTGCCTCCCACTGGGGCGGAGGACTTCGACGCCATGAACATCGGGATTCACGGGATCACCCCGGCCAAAGTCTTAGCCGAGGGGATCAGCTGGGCGGATTCGGTGGCTCGGATGCAGGAGATCATCGCAGGACTGCCGCTCGTGGCCCACAATTCCCCGTTCGACCGCAGCGTCTACACCCGCGCCAACGAACTGGCGGGAGTTTCGGCACCGACCTATCGCTGGGAGGACACCGTCGCACTCTCCCGACGCTCCTTGCCAGGACTGCAGAACCACAAACTCCACACGGTCACCGATGCGCTTGGTATCGAGTTCTTCAACCATCACGACGCGTATGCGGATGCAGTGGCCTGCGCCGAAATCGTCCAGATCCTCGCGCAGCGGGCCGGCGGTGTCGGCTTCGACGACCTCTGGCCGTCCGTGAAGCTGGCTGCGCGGACGAAGGCCAGGAGCCTGACAAAATGGAGCTCATGAACCAGTCGCCAGAGAGTTCTCGCGCCACGTCGGGCAGACGTCAGCTGGTGCAGGTCGGCATCGGCTGGGTGCTGACCTTGCTCGGCGGACTTGCCGGGCTCATCACCCTCTTCACCTTCCCGTTCGTGTTCTTCGGGGAGGGGAGCAGCGCCATTTGGGAAGCCATCGCCTTCTTCATTCCCGAGGCCCTGGTCTTCTGCCTAGGGATCTGGCTCATCCGCCGAGGCAAGAAAACCGGTTCGGGGCGGTAGTCACGCGCGGACTACGGTGACGTCGAGCTTCTCGGATCTGCCGCTATTTTCGGATCTGCCCATATTCTCGGATGTGCGGCACCGGTTCGGCGCCGCACATCCGAAAATGAGGGCAGATCCAGTAGCGGGGGCAGATCGCACGAGGCAGATCCAGCAGCGCCCCCGTTAGCGCACACTCCCGTCCCGCGTCAGCGCTGAAGGCGACGTCAGCGCCAACCACAGGAACGTGTAGCTGCGCAACAGCATGCGGGCGGTCTCCTCGTGATCCACACTGCCTGCGTGCCCACCCGTGACATCCTCGTGGAACCAGACATCGTCCACACCCAGATCAAACATAGCTGCCGCCATCATGCGGGCCTGGACCGGGCCCACCCGGTCGTCCGACGTGGTGGTCCAGATCAGTGTGGGTGGGTAGTCGGCGTGCGGGTGATCCACGAGCCGGTGCAGCGGTGAGATGTCCCGCAGGAATTCGGCGTCGGACTCGGAATCCGGATCCCCATATTCGGCGATCCAGGAATGCCCGGCGGAGAGTTGCGTGTAATGCAGCATGTCCAGTAGCGGCACACCGCAACTGATCCCGCCGAAGAGTTCCGGGTAGCGGGTGAGCGCATTGCCGGTCAGTAGGCCTCCGTTGGACCGCCCCATCACACCGGTCAGTGCGGCCGTGGAGAGTCCGTACGCGGTGAGGTCTCGGGCCACCGCAGCCAGGTCCTCGTAAACGCGCACCCGGTTCTCTCGCAGCGCGGACGTGTGCCACTCAGGCCCGTACTCGCCTCCGCCACGCAGGTTCGCGACCACATACGCCGGCGCGCGGCCGTCGTCCGTTCGGCGTGCCAGCCAGCCCAGCCCCACGGCAGCGGAATACGCGGGCGTCAGCGAGGAACGGAACCCACCGTAGGCGTTGATGATGACCGGAGTGCGCCCGTCCAAGGGGGCATCCGTTGGCGCGATCAGGAAGTAGGGGACACGGGTCCCGTCCGCCGATACCGCGAAGCGCTGGCTGACGGCGTGCGTACTCGCGTCGAAACGCATCGGCGCCGACGCGATCACCGCCGGGGGAACATCAGGCCCGACGGCACTGCCGTCGCTTCCAGCGGAAGCCGACGTCGCGTCGTCGGGCATGGCACTAGACATGGCGCCCGAGGCGCCAACCGACGAACGAGGTCCCAACGTGCCCCGGTACAGCGTGGCCGGGGTCAGGAATGAGGACGAGGTCATCCAGTAGTCCTCGGCGCAATCGGGGTCCTCGTCGTCGACCGGCCATACCGACGCTGAGGACAGGGGCGGCACGGGTAGTTCGGACGCGGCCCAGCCCTGTTCGGGATCCAGCACCACCACGGCGGAGGAGACATCCCGCAGCACGGAGAGCAGGAAGCGGGAGCGGGTGGCGGACATGGAGGTCAGGGATTCGCCGGGACCCGGGCTCCACACACAGTCGATGCTGCGCTCGCCGTCCAACCAAGCATCCAAGTCAGCGGCGAGCAGGCAGCCGGCCTCGAAGGTGGCGTCACCGACCGTCCACTGGCTCATGGGCCAGACGATCAAGCGGCCACGAAAGTAGGCCACGCGAGCATCCAGCGGGACGTCCACTTCCTCCCAGCCACGGCCCTGTGTCCCCCCAGCGCTGGCGCGGTCCACATAACGGCGGTGACGGTAGAAGTCAATCAAGTCTTCTGCCACGTCGAGCTCGAATCCGGGGGTCGAGTCGTGCCCGGCCCAAGCACTCATGTGGTCGGTCTCCACCTCGAAGATCACCGGCGCATCCTCCAAGGCGGCACCCCGGACCAGGCGCCGCACCTTGGAAGCATAGGAAGAGCGGGTCTCATCGTCCGCGCCGGTCACGGTCCCCACGTAGAGGGTGTCCGCGTCCACCCAATCCACGTTGGTCTTGGCCGTGGGAAGGTCGAAGCCACCAGGCACGAACGCCTTGGCGACCACGTCGAATTCGCGCACCCGCACCGCGTCGCCACCGTCGGGGGACAGGCTGACCAGAACCCGCGTGGGTTGCGAACCATCCGGAGCCGGGCACCATCGGGATCCGTGCCAGACCCACTCCACCCCTTCGGCCGCGGCCAGCGCGTCCACGTCCAGGAGGGTCTCCCACTCCGGGGTACCTGAAAGATAGGAATCCCAGCTCGTGGTGCGCCAGATCCCCCGGGGATGCACGGAGTCCTGCCAGAAATTCGTGTGCAGCTGCCCGTGCTTGGTCACCAGGGTCAGCCGGTCCGGAGCGTCTAGGGCCGAGGTCAGGGATCGGACGAGTGCCTCGTGGTCTGGCGAGGCAAGAGCGGCGTCCGTCTCCCGGCTGCGCTCTTGCGCCCAGGCGGTCGCGCGTTCACCGCGGATCTCGCCGAGCCAGGGATGGGCGGCTGCGGGGTCCTGGGTGGTGGTGGGGTCGTTGGGGTCGGCAGTGAGGGAGACACGCATGTGTCCTACGCTACCTACCTCCGTTAGACATTAGAGCGCCTGGTTGGACACCTTTTTGTCCAACGGCGGTTGGACAAAAAGGTGTCCAGAACACCGCTTGAATGTCTAACGGAGGTTGGGGGAGGGGTGGGCGGAAGGACGGTGGGAGGGTGGGAAGATGAGACGGTGAGCAGCGACGAGGAGCCAAGCGTGGAGCAGTCCGCAGGAACTGAGAACTTGACGAGCGTGGTGGTGATCGGTGCCGGACCGCGCGGCACCAGCCTGGTGGAACGCCTGGTGTCCCGTGTCGCAGCGGCCCAGGAATCGGGGACGGCGGCGCGCCCCGTGAAACTCACCGTGGTGGACCCGCACCGGCCGGGGTCCGGCCATGTCTGGAACCGTGCCCAGAACCGTGACTTTCTCATGAACACGCCGAGTTTCTACCCCACCGTGGCGCCGGAGCGGCCCGCGCCCGTGGACCGAGAACGTCCGGACCCGCTGGTGGAAAACACCGGTGGCGCACCCGAGTTTGTGGCGCCGGGCGATGCGCCGGGCCTGACGTTTGAACAATTCCGGCTGCTGGGCGGCGACGGCGCCGACCTCAACGACGCGGAACGCGCGGAACTGTCCGCCCTCACGCGTGGCAGCTTCCCGCCCAGGGCCCTCTACGGCGCCTACCTGGAACACGTGTGGGATCGCTGCGTTCGTTGTGCCGAGAGTCTTCCTATGCTCGACGGCCCGCATCACCTCCCGGCCACGGCCGTCGCCATTGAGCGCGACGACCAGGCCCGGCAGGGCCTGGCGAGCCGTCCCTCGGGCGGCGGGACGTCCGTTGTTGGGCAGTACCGGATCCAACTGGACGACGGGCGGACGCTCAACGCCGACCACGTGGTCCTGGCCGTGGGCCATGTTCCCGCGCGGCTCACCCCGGAGCAGGAGGCCGTGGGACGGGCGGTGGTGGAGGCAGGCTGCGGCTATGTTCCACCGCACGTGCCGACCGACGTGGACCACGAGCGCTTCCCCGCGGGCGAGGCCGTGCTGGTGAGGGGTATGGGGCTGAACTTCTTCGACCTCATGATCGCGCTGACCAAGGGCCGTGGCGGACGGTTCGAGGACTCGGGTCGGCACGCCGGCCAGGCGTTGGATTACGTGGCCTCCGGCCGCGAGCCCATCTTGGTGGCGGGGTCCCGACGCGGCACCCCGTACCTGGCCAAGTCTGTGGCCGATGCTTTCGTGCCGCGAGGAGTCCTGCTGCGCCATCTCTCCTATGAACGCGTCACCGGCGCGGCACGTAAGGGCGCCTCCGGGAGGATCCCCGGCAGCGTGGACTTCGGGCGACATGTGTGGCCGTTGCTACAACGCGATGTCGTGGAGCACTATTACCGGACGCTGGCCGCAGTCTCACCGGAGCTGTTCCCCTCAGGTGCGGACCGTTTTCTCGACGAACTGGCGCAGCTGCTTGACCAGCCCGCCGATATCGGGGACGAGGTGTGGAGCGTGCGGGTCAAGGACCTCCTTCGGCAGGCCGCACCGGAGGCAGGGTGGTTCGATATCGAGGACCTGGCCAGGCCGTTCCACCATGTGGGGCACACCTCGGAGGAGGGGCACGCCGCAGCGGTCCTCGAATGGTTGGAACGCGATGCAGCCCAAGCCACGTTGGGAGAGGACTGCCCGGAACGTCAGGCCATCGGCGCCTTGCACGCCGGACGACTGCTGACCAAACGGTTGGTGGCAGAGGGGTACATCGACGAGACCTCCGTGGCGTTGCAGGTCCGGGGGCGGTTCGAACCACTGGTTGAGGGACTCGCCTCCGGTGCGCCGATCCAGCGGACCGAGGAACTCGCGGCCTTGGTGCGGGCCGGTGTGGTGCGGGTGCTGGGCCCGGAGCCCGTGTATACGTTCGACGACGCTGCGGGGCGTTTCGTGGCTTCGTCGCCCTGGGTGCAGGGTGTGGAAGAAACCGGGCGCTGGATGGTGGAGGCCATGATGCCGGCCAACCGTGTGGCGGTGACCGCGTCGCCGCTGCTGCGCGACGTGCTGGCCTCAGGTCTGGGGCGCCCGCACCCCCGCATCACCACGGACGGTGAGATCGTCCCCGGTTCAGGGTTCGACGTGGACGACGAACTCCGTTTGGTTGGGTCCGACGGCACCGCGTCGGGTGTGCATGTCCTCGGCTTGCAGTTGTCTTCGGTGCAGTGGGGCACCGCGATCGCTGCGGAGGCCGGCGGAGGGCCTGATGACGGAGGTCGCACCATCGCTGACGCCGATGCGGTGGCTGCCGCACTGTTGGGTTGCTGAAGCAACTGGAGGGCATGATTTCGCGGAAGGTCCCGTGAACCGTTTGCCACAGTCTTGCCACAGACGGGCCCCGGAGACGCAGGAAGCGGCCCCCATCGCGGGGACCGCTTCCTGGTGTTTTCGCGGAAGGTAAGGGATTCGAACCCTTGGTACGGGGTTACCGCACAATGGTTTTCAAGACCATCTCCTTCGGCCGCTCGGACAACCTTCCAGCTCGATTAAGTCTAGGGGATTCGCGGGCCACTGTTGTACACCCCGTGTTCTAGTTGGGAGTGCAACGGTTCGTGGTGGGGTCTGGTGTTGAGCATA
>JBQDZM010000014.1:0-71754 GCA_052108535.1 Galactobacter sp.
GGTGGAGATCTGGCGGACCAAGCATCTCCACGTTTCCGGGCCTTGCCTCCCCGGATCCCAAGCACCCGGCTGCTGATTTACGCTGGGATTTCGTGGGGTAGCGGTGTTGGCGTGGTGGTGTAGACGTCTCCGGTGGGGGTGGTGATGCTGACGATCCCCGCGGCGTCAGGTTCTGATTGATGCGTCCAGCCGGGCCCGTCTTTGTGTTGATTGCACTGGATGCAGAGACCTTGGGCATTGGTCAGGGCGGTGGGTCCGCCGCTGGCGTGTGGGGTGACGTGGTCAATGTGGCGGATGGGCGCCCCACACCACGGAGTTCGGCAGAGGTCGTCCCGGGTGGTGACGTAGCGGGCGAGGCTTTTGGGGAAGGTGCGGCGAGTGGAGTCCATGGCCACCAATCGCCCCGTCCCTGGTTGCGTGTAGAGCCGAATCAACTCCGCCCTTTCGTCTTGGATGGCATCGTGAGCCCAGACCCGAGCCAGGGATGCCGGTACAGGTCCGAGGCCGTGGGCGCGAGCGGTGGTGTTGGAGTAGCCGAACAGAGCGGCATCGGTCATGACCAGTTGAATCTGCACACCGGGGCGAGGGGTTTTAGGGCCGGGGCTGGCGTCGGTGTCAGCGAGGTAGGTGAGGTAAGAGATGAGGGCTTCTACGGTGAGATCGGCCTTGATCTGTTCCTTCGACCTGCTGTCTCCGGTGCCACGGATGAGGGTGGCACGTTGTTCCAAGCCGGTCCAGATGGCTTGGCCTTCCAGCCCGGGGATCAGGGCATTGAAGGTGATCATCCCGTCGCCGGCGGGACGGGCCGAGGCGTAACGATCTTCGAGGGCTTTGCGAGCTCTTTCCGCCGCGGCGTCCGGGTCGGCGTCGGTGACCGTGCGGCGGACCAGGTTCTCGGCTGCCTTTTTGGAGTGTTTCCCGAGCCCTGGCGCCACAGTCGCATCGACGTGGCCTGCGGTGTCGGGGTCCAAGGGGCGGGTCTCGCGGGCAACCATGCTGGCGCGTTCGGCGCTGATCTCCCCGGTGGCCCACTGGTCCCAGGTGGAGGGGAGACGGGTGGGAAGAGTGAGGCTGCGTTTGAGGTGTTCGCTGGCCTTGTAGGGGGAGAGTCGACAGGCCAGGCCGATTTCCTGGGTGACTGCTCCACGTACGGGCCGCAGCGAGTGTCCAGTGGCCTTCGCCTCGTCGCGGCGGGCTTCTAGCAGGCCGGCTTGGATGCGAGCCTGCAGACAGGTGAGCGCATTGATGAGCACGGTGAGTACCTTCAGTAGGCCGACCAACCCGCTTGGGGTGGATGGCAGTTTGGTGACCGTGACTCGGGCCAGCAGGCCGGACAACTCGCTGCACGTGATCGGTGCCAGTGGGGTTGGGGAAGCCCCAGGCATCTGGGGTGTGGTCGTCTCCATTGAAGTCAGCGATCCGGACCGGTGGATCTGGACGCCGTTCTCGCTTGAGGTGACCGGGCTGCTCTCTGTGTTCTGGGGTCCTTGGAGGTTCCGCGCGAGAGTGTTCGCGTCCCCCGACCCCATCCTCTTGTGGGCCATGTCACCATGATGAACTCGACCCCTGACAGATTGATTGCAGTCAACGCCGCTGGACCAAGGAACCGACCTGCGCAATCAAACTGTCAGGGGGTAGGCTTATCGTCATTCTGTACGAACACGCGAGTTCGATCACTGGGATGCTCCGGACCGTTCCTCGTGTCGAGTACGGAATCGCGCCGGGCCTCACACGAGCTTCCCATCCCGTAGGGCCGGCCAGGAACGAACCGCAGCTGGCCTCACACCGGCTGCGCTCCTTGGTACCTCAACACCCAAGGGGAGAAGCAAGGGAGGCGGACATGGGCACCTTCACTCAGTCGGTCCAGGTGGAACTTGACCCCACCGGGACGCCCAGGCGGCTGGCCTGGCGCGGACACATGTGGAACGTCTGCGCGGACCCACTGCGCTGGTACGAGCATCGCGCGTGGTGGGAGGACGCCCCCAGGGCCCAACGCGGCCATGGGCCGGGTCTCGTGGACCACGTGATCTGGCGGTTGCAGGTCACGCTCGGCACGCCAAGACGAGAAGAGGACCTGATCACCGTGCACGTCTCGCATCAACCCGACACCGGACGGTGGCGGATCATCAACCTTCCTCCCGTCCATGCACAACAGGGCAGTGGAAGGAATTGGAGGAGCGCCACAGCATGAATTTCACTCACCTTCACGTCGCCTCCTCCTTCAGCGCCCACCACGGGGTGGACCGCCCGGAGATGCTCGTCGCCGCCGCGGCGGCGGACGGGGCCACGGCAGCTGCCTGCACCGATAGGGACGGCCTTTACGGTGCCGTCAAACACGTGGGCGCCTGCGTGGAACACGGCCTGGACCCCATTCTCGGGGTGGAACTCGAGTTGCTGCCGGATGCCTCCCGGATCGTGGTGCTGGCCCGGGGCGTGGCTCACCCTGTGCTCGGCTCGGAGTCGGTATGGGGACCGGTCAAGGCTGCCGCAGGATATATGGCACTGAATCATCTGATCTCCTTGGCCCATACGGGGCAGCAGGTGGGCATCACCCGTTCCGAGCTGGCCGCTGCCATGAAGGCGGGTCACAAGAACGGCGCCCCGCCGCTCGTGGTACTCCTTGGCCCTGACTCCGACGTGGGCCGCGCCACCCTGAGGCGCGACTTCCGTTCAGCACGCGCGGCCCTGCACCGCTGGAAGCGGACCTTACCCGCCCGCAGCCTGGCGGTGGAGGTCCTCACCCACCTGACCCGTCCAGGAGAGGAACGTTCCACCGCACACGCCGTACGGATGCTGCGGGTGGCCCGCGAAATGGGGCTGCCCTCGATTCTCACCAACGCGGTTCGCTACCAGGACGTGGACGGTGCGGCTACGGCCGACGTCCTGGATGCGGTTCGTGCCCTCTCCTCCTTGGCGGAGCGGCGGGCGCAGGGAAATCCGGGCACCGATCCGGCCCAGGTCAATGCGCAGGCCTGGCTAAAACCGGCCTCCGCTATGCACGCCCTCGCCGTGGAGGTCGCCCGCGAGGCCGGTGACCGTGAGCTGGCCATCAAGCTCCTTGCTGACACCGAGGCGCTCGGCGCTGCCTGCTGCCTTGACCCACATGCGGACCTCGGGTGGGAACGACCCGTCATCCCCGAGGCGAGCGTGCTCGGACTGGTTGGCCCGGCCCAAGGTCATTTGCGTCACCGCTGCGAGGAAGGGCTGGAGAGGCTCTTCGGCCCAGGATCCCCGAACCACCGCGACCGTCAAAAGGCCAGGGAACGGCTGGACCATGAACTCGGCATCATTGGGGATCTGAACCTGGCGGGGTACTTCCTGACGGTCGCCACTGCCACCGATCTGATCCGCGACCTTGGGGTGCGCTCGGCTGCCCGCGGTTCCGGCGCCTCCTCCCTGGTTGCCCACCTGATCGGGATCTCCCACGTGAACCCGATTCAGCACGACCTGGTCTTCGAACGTTTCCTCTCCAGGGAGCGCACCTCCCTGCCCGATATCGACGTGGACGTGGAATCCGCGCGGAGACACGAGGTCTATCGGGCGCTCTTCGATCGTTTTGGCGAGCAGCGCACCACGCTGATGTCCATGCAGAATGCCTACCGCGCCCGCGGCGCCGTGCGTGATGCAGGTATGGCTCTGGGCATGGATCCAGAGGCCGTGGACGGGATCGCGAAGAGTGTCTGGCGGATCTCCGCGTCGGAGGTGCGCGATTCCCTGGAACTCATGCCGGAACTCGCGCCTGTGGCCCAGCGCCTCGAGGCGGACAGGGCCAAGGGTGGGCATCAGATGGACCTGCTCGTGGATCTCACCGAGCGCCTGGACCGCCTGCCAAGGCACATCTCCATGCACCCGTGCGGGGTGATCCTCTCCGACACCACGCTCCTGGACCGGACTCCCGTTCAGCCCTCCGGGATCGGCCTGCCCATGAGCCAGTTCGACAAACACGATATGGACCCCATGGGGCTGATCAAGCTGGATGTGCTCGGCGTGCGCATGCAGTCCACGATCGCCTACACCCTGGACCAGATCGCCACCATGCACGCCTCCGGCGCCGAGGTTCACGCCGCGGGTCAGCACGGCCGCGCCTCGCTCCGGGAGTTCTATGCCCAGTTGGGGGAGGAGGATCGCCGCGAGTTCGCGGGGATCGTGCGCCCGGAGGGCGGCACCAAGGTGCCCGACGGCGCGGCGCCGCCAGCGCCGTCGGGCACAGTAGGAGCGCGCACCGAACTGCCCGCCTGGCTGGATGCGGACGGAAACATCGATCTGGCCAAGGTGCCGCTGGATGACGAGGTCACCTACGAAGCCATCCGCACCACCAACACGCTAGGCATCTTCCAGATCGAGTCACCCGGGCAGCGGGAGCTGATCGGCAAGTTGGCCCCCACCGAGTTCAACGACCTGATCATCGACATCTCACTCTTCCGGCCAGGACCCATGCAATCAGATATGGTGCGGCCCTTCCTGGAACAGCGCCACGGCTTCGCGCCGGAGGACTACCCGCATCCTGACCTGGAGCCGGTGCTCGCCGAGACGCATGGCGTGGTGGTCTTCCACGAGCAGGTGCTGCGGATCTTCGACGTCATGACCGGCTGTGGGTTGGCCCAGGCGGACGTGATGCGCAGGCGGCTGGGCAACCCGGAGAAGGAACCCCACGTCGAGGCGTACTTCCGCCAGAAGACGGGGGAGCGAGGATACCCGCAGCGGATCATCGACCAGGTGTGGCGGACGCTGGCGGCCTTCGGCTCCTTCGGGTTCTGCAAGGCCCACGGTGCCGCCTTCGCCGTGCCCACGTATCATTCCGCGTGGCTCAAGGCGCACCACCCTGAGGCGTTCCTGGCCGGGTTGTTTGAACACGACCCGGGCATGTACCCGCGCAGGTTGCTGATCGCGGAGGCCCGCAGGCTCGGCATCCCGCTGCTGCCGTTGGACGTGAACCTTTCCCACGCGCACTTCATGGTGGAGGACGTGAAGCAAGCCCATGCGGTGGAGCCCGTCCCAGGTATCCGCGCCTCTGGCCGGTACGGGATCCGGCTCGCATGGAGCCTGATCTCCGGGCTGAGTGAGGCCGAGGCGCGCCGGTTGGAGGCGGGGGCACCGTATGCTTCCGTGGCCGACGTCCGCGACCGCGCCCGCCCTACCCGCACCAATCTGCGGCGGCTGGCCGAGCTCGGCGCCTTGGACCGGTTCCTGGTTCCCGGCTCGGGTGGTCGCGCCGATCTGGTGCATCACCTGGACGCTCAGGCCGCCGTGAAGTCTGGGCGTAAACAGTTGGAGGGGCAACAGGCCCTCGATTTCGGTGTGGACCTTGAGACCTCTGCGCTGGTCCCCGTCTTTCCGGATCCCACGCCGCTGCAGCAGATCCGCACCGAACTGGACCTGACCGCTGCCGACCTCTCCGGGCATCTGATGGCCGCGCATCATCCCTACCTGGAACGGATCGGGGCGACCCCGAGTGACAAGCTGTTGTCCCTGCATTCCGGATCCAGGGTGTTGGTGGCCGGAGTGCGTGTCGCGACCCAGACGCCGCCCATGCGCTCAGGCGAGCGGGTCGTGTTCATCAGCCTGGACGACGGCCACGGCTGCGTGGACCTGTCCTTCTTCACTCAGGCCCAACACGATTCGGGTCCGCTGCTTTTCTCCTCCAAGCTCTTGTTAGTGGAGGGGACCACGCGGCGCACCGGGCCGCGTGCGGTGTCTGTGCAGGCGCTGCGCGCCTGGGACCTGTTGGACCCGAACGCGGAACTGCCGGGTCCCGGATACCTGGACTCCGCGCCCATGGCCGACGACGGTGGCCGCGCCGCGCCGTCGGGCATCCCCGGCATTCCCGGCGAGGCGGGCGGCTGGTACCGCGGCATCATCACGCATCAGGCCACGGCGGCCGACCTGGCCCCGGCCGGTGCCCGTGCGGCCTCCAAGGCGCTACCCGTGCCGTGGCGGCCGGGTGACGGCTCGGATGCCACCGGCGGCGCCAGGTGAAGAACATCCAAAGTGGCCGGGGCCTCAGGTCCCGGCTTGGTGCAGTATCAGCGGTGCGATCTCGGCAATGAACCGGAAATCCCGATCGCGATGAAACAGAGTGGCTTCACGCCGTATGGACACTGCGGAGATCAGGCAGTCAGAGAGGCTCCGGATGGGATGGCCATTTCGTCTGGAGGCGGCAAAGAGCTGCGCAGCGGCGCGATAGTCGACCGGAGGATCAACGGGCAATACCGGCATCCCGTTCGTCAATTGAGAGATTCTGGCTTCTTGGTTCGCAGTGGCGGCACCAGCCAGAAGCTCCATGATGATGGGCTCGGTGATGTAAAGATCGGTCCCTGCAGTTATCAGTCGAGACAACTCGGCTACCGCCGGATCGTCGGTTCCACGCAGAAACTCGATCCACACGGACGTGTCTACCAAGATCATCGGGCTGATCCGGGAAGTTCGGCGTCCCTCATCGCATCGAGATCGCCTTCCCAACCGACGCCACGCATACCAAGCAGGGATTCCTTGGTCAAAGGAACACCCACGAGCCGACGCAGGGCAAGGTCCACGGCCTCACGTTTGGTGGCCACACCGTAGCGATGCATCACCTCTGAGACGAGTTCCGTGTCGATATCGATATTTGTGCGTGCCATACACCAACGATACACCTTGGAATGGGGGTGGCGTCGGCTACTCAACGCAGGCGCAACGCCGCATGCCGCTAGACTGGTTGGCGGTCGGCCGTGGCCCCCGTATGCCACATGCTCATGAGACCTGAACACGAAAGAGAGACACCCCTGTGTCAGAGAAGTCGCAGAACATCACGCTGAACATCGAGAACGAACAGCGGGAGGTGACTCAGGGAACCACCGGCGCGGAGCTCTTCGCGGAGAACAAGCAGATCGTCGTGATGAAGGTGGACGGTGTCCTCCAGGACCTCTCGCGTGTCCTCGTGGACGGAACCACCGTGGAGCCGGTCAGCATCGACTCGCCCGACGGCCTCAACGTGTTGCGTCACTCCACCGGCCACGTGCTGGCCCAGGCCGTGCAGCAGCTGCGCCCCGACGCCAAACTCGGCATCGGCCCCTACATCACCGACGGCTTCTACTTCGACTTCGATGTCGAGGAACCCTTCACACCGGAGGACCTCAAGAAGCTGGAGAAGATGATGCTGAAGATCGTCAACCAGAACCAGCTCTTTGTGCGTCAGAAAGCCACCCCCGTGGAGGCCCGCGAGCGCATGGCGGAGGAGCCCTACAAGCTGGCCCTGTTGAACAAGGCGGACAACGACGACGACTCCGGCGAAGGCGTCTCCGTGGAGGTCGCCGCGGGCGAGACCACCATCTACGAGAACGTGGATCGTAAGTCCGGCGACGTGGTGTGGTGCGATCTGTGCCGCGGGCCCCACCTGCCCAACACCAAGCTGATCTCCAACGCGTTCGCTCTGACCCGCTCCGCCGCCGCCTACTGGCTCGGCAGTGAGAAGAACAAGCAGCTGCAGCGCATCTACGGCACTGCCTGGCCGTCCAAGGCCGAACTGAAGGCCTACCAGGAGCGCATCGCCGAGGCTGAGCGCCGCGACCACCGCAAGCTGGGCGTGGAACTGGACCTCTTCTCCTTCCCCGACGAGCTGGGCTCCGGCCTGCCGATGTTCCACCCCAAGGGCGGCATCATCAAGAAGGAGATGGAGGACTACGTCCGCGACCGTCACGTCGCAGAAGGCTTCCAGTACGTGGGCACCCCCCACATCACCAAGGAGGGCCTGTTCCATACCTCCGGCCACCTGCCCTACTACGCCGATGCGATGTTCCCGCCGCTGCATGTGGATGAGGAGCGCGACGAGGAGGGCAACATCACCAAGCCGGGTCAGGATTACCGGTTGAAGTCGATGAACTGCCCCATGCACAACCTGATCTTCCGTTCGCGTGGCCGCTCCTACCGTGAGCTCCCGCTGCGTCTGTTCGAGTTTGGGCACGTGTACCGCTACGAGAAGTCCGGTGTGGTCCACGGTCTCACCCGCGTGCGCGGCTTTGCCCAGGACGATTCCCACTCCTACGTGACCAAGGAACAGGCTCCCGAGGAGGCGGCACACCTGCTGACCTTCATGCTCTCCCTGCTGCGGGACTTCGGTATGGAGGACTATTACCTGGAGCTCTCCACCCGTGATCCGGAGTCGGAGAAGTTCATCGGCTCCGATGAGCAGTGGGAGGAAGCCACCGCCGTCCTGGAGAAGGTCGCCAGTGCCTCGGGTGTGGAGCTGGTCCCGGATCCGGGTGGAGCCGCTTTCTACGGTCCCAAGATCTCCGTTCAGGCTCGCGATGCCATCGGCCGCACCTGGCAGATGGGCACCGTGCAGTACGACTTCAATCAGCCGGCCCGTTTTGGCCTCGAATACCAGGCCGCTGACGGTTCCCGTCAGGAGCCGGTCATGATCCATGCCGCAAAGTTCGGATCCATCGAGCGTTTCATGGGTGTGCTGACCGAGCACTACGCCGGCGCCTTCCCTGCGTGGCTGGCTCCCGTGCAGGTGCGCGCGATTCCGGTGGCGGAGGCCTTCAACGACTACCTCGCCGAGGTCGTGACCAAGCTGAAGGCCCAGGGCATCCGCGCCGAGCTGGACGATGCCACGGATCGCTTCCCCAAGAAGATCCGCAACGCGTCCAAGGAGAAGATCCCGTTCGTGCTGATCGCCGGTGGCGACGACGCAGAGGCCGGGGCCGTCTCCTTCCGTTACCGCGATGGCAGCCAGGACAACCAGGTGCCGGTGGACGAGGCCGTCAACCGCATCGTGGAGCACGTGCGCAACCGGGTGAACACCGACCATGACTGAGGAACTTCCAGCTACTGATGCGGAGGCGACGGACGGCTTCGAACTGCCCGCCGCCCCCGATGCCTTCGGGCGCCTGTGGACGCCGTACCGGATGGCGTACGTGGAGGCAGGTCAGGACCAGGTCAAGGACAAGGATTCCTGCCCGTTCTGTGCAGCGCCGACCCGGACCGACGAGGAATCGCTGATCATCTTCAGGGGCGAGCACTGCTTCGTGAACCTGAACCTGTACCCGTACAACCCGGGGCACATGATGGTGCTCCCGTACCGCCACGTGCCCAACTACACGGACATCACCCCTGAGGAGACCGTGGAGATGGCACAGCTGGCCCAGAAGGCCATGCGGGTCGCACGCCACGTGTCCCAACCCCACGGTTTCAACCTCGGGATGAACCAGGGTCAGGCCGGCGGTGCAGGAATCGCTGCACATCTGCACCAGCATGTGGTGCCGCGCTGGAATGGGGATGCGAACTTCTTCCCGATCATCGCTCACACCAAGGCCATCCCGGTGGTCCTCGGTGACACCCTGCGCCTCATGAAGCAGGGCTGGGCCGAAATCGACTGAGCCAGCGGCGCAAGGTAACAATGCCCGACGACGGTGCCCACCGTCGTCGGGCATTGTTGCGTTTTTGGGTAGAAGTCAAGTTCAGCCTCCGGGTGGTGCGTCATGTATGACGCGCCATCCTGGGAAGCCCTTTGGCACCGACCATAGCGTGGTGAATCAGGGGCGCGAGTGCGCCCGCAAAGAATCCTCTGACTAGGAGAACAAGTGGCTGAGAACACCGAGCAGATCACCGGCGGCACCCGCGTCAAGCGCGGCATGGCGGAGATGCTCAAGGGCGGCGTGATCATGGACGTCGTCACCCCGGAACAGGCCAAGATCGCCGAGGACGCCGGCGCCGTGGCCGTCATGGCCTTGGAGCGCGTGCCTGCCGACATTCGCGCAGAGGGCGGCGTGTCCCGCATGTCTGATCCGGACATGATCCAGGGGATCATCGACACGGTTTCCATCCCGGTCATGGCCAAGGCCCGCATCGGTCACTTCGTGGAAGCTCAGGTGCTGCAGAGCCTCGGTGTGGACTACATCGACGAGTCCGAGGTGCTCACCCCGGCCGACTACTCCAACCACATCGCCAAGCACGACTTCACGGTTCCCTTCGTCTGTGGCGCCACCAACCTGGGCGAGGCGCTGCGCCGCATCACCGAGGGTGCCGCCATGATCCGCTCCAAGGGTGAGGCGGGAACCGGCGACGTTTCCAACGCCACGACCCACATGCGCAAGATCCGCGGCGAGATCAAGGCCCTCACCGCCCTGCCGGCGGACGAGCTCTACGTCGCGGCCAAGGAACTGCAGGCCCCCTACGACCTCGTCGCCGAGATCGCCCGCACCGGCGAACTCCCCGTGGTGCTCTTCACCGCAGGCGGCATCGCCACCCCGGCCGACGCCGCCATGATGATGCAGTTGGGTGCCCAGGGCGTGTTCGTCGGTTCCGGCATCTTCAAGTCCGGCAACCCCGAAGAGCGTGCCGCCGCCATCGTCAAGGCCACCACGTTCTACGACGACCCGGCGGTCATCGCTGAGGTCTCCCGCGGTCTGGGTGAGGCCATGGTGGGCATCAATGTTCCCCAGGGCCACCCGGCCGGTCCGGGCGAGCTGCAGGGCACCTCGTTCACGAACTTCTCCGAGCGCGGCTGGTGAAACCCCGCATAGGCGTGCTCGCCCTGCAGGGCGACGTCCGTGAACACGTCTCGGCGCTGGCTGCTGCCGGCGCCGAGGCGGTCGCGGTGCGCAGGCCGTCGGAACTTGCCTCGGTTTCAGCGTTGGTGCTGCCCGGAGGCGAATCGACGGTGATTGCGCGGCTGCTGCGGATCTTCGATCTGATGGAACCGCTGCGGTCCCGGATCGCCGACGGCATGCCAGTGCTGGGTACGTGCGCGGGCATGATCCTGTTGGCCGACACCATCGCGGACCCGACCGTGGACGGCTCCGGTGCGACTCAGGAATCCGTGGGCGGCATCGACGTCGTGGTGGAACGCAACGCGTTCGGCCGCCAGGTGGACTCCTTCGAGACCACCTTGTCGGTGACCGGCATGGGTTCCGCTCCCGTGGAGGTGGACGCTGTGTTCATCCGCGCGCCGCGCGTGGTCTCCTCAGGGCCCGATGTCGAGGTGCTGGCCTCCGTGGGAGAGTTCCCTGTCGCGGTACGCCAGGGGAACCTGCTGGCCACGTCCTTCCACCCGGAGTCCGCTGGAGTGGGCGCGTTCCACCGTTGGCTGGTGGAACGCGCGCAACTCGTCGGGGGGTCTTAGACCAACCCGCGCCGCCTCAGCAGCGGTTCCGTCCGCGCGGACCCGCCACGGAAGGCCCGGTAGGACTCAAGCGTGTCCCGCGTATTGCCACGGGCCAGGAACTCCCGCCTGAACGTCTCGCCTGCCTCCCGGATCGAGGGCTGCTCCTTGAACCATTCGACGGTGTCGGCATCCAAGACCTCGGCCCAGAAGTAGCTGTAGTAACCGGCAGAGTAGCCACCGTCGAAGATGTGCTGGAAGTACCCGGTGCGGTAGCGAGGCGGCAGGTCGTCTGGGCGGAACCCGTGGTCAGCCAGCACCTGCGCCTCGAAGGCCAGCGGGTCCTCGATGAGTTCTCCCGGCGCCAGCTGATGCCAGGCCAGGTCCAGCAGGGAAGCGGCCAGGTACTCCGTGGTGGAGAAGCCCTCACCCCACGTGGTCTCCTTCTGCAAGTCCGCCACCAGCGCGGCAGGCAACGTCTCCCCGGTGTCGACGTGGACGGCGTAGTGGGGGAGTACCTCGGGGTGAAACGCCCACATCTCGTTGACCTGGCTGGGGTACTCCACGATGTCGCGCGGCACGGAGGTGCCGGCCAGGGACGGGTAGGTGGCCTCGGAGAACAACCCGTGCAGGGCATGGCCAAACTCGTGGAAGAGGGTGTTGACCTCGTCCAGCGTGACCAGGGCAGGCTCACCGGCTGCCGGTGCCGGGATGTTCAGGTTGTTCATGATGACGGGCTTCTGCCCCAGCAGTGAGGCGCCGTCACGCAGCGAGTTCATCCACGCCCCTCCCCGCTTGGTTGGTCGGGCGAAATAGTCGCCGATGAAGAGACCCACCCCGGAACCGTCCGTGTCGAAGACCTCCCACACGCGCGCATCCGGGTGATGCACCGGAAGGTCTGGGCGCGCCGTGAACGTGAGTCCATAGAGCAGATTGGCTGCGTAGAAGACGCCGTCTTCGATCACGCGATTCAACTCGAAGTACCCCACCAGTGCTGACTCGTCCACGCCGCCCTGGTCCGCGCCAAGGGCCTCCAACCCGCGGGCACGATCCCAGGGCCTGACCGGTGACCCCTGCCAGGCGGCGATGGCCTGGTCCTCACGCGCGGCGTTGGCCAGTGCCG
The DNA here is from genome assembly GCA_052108535.1 of Galactobacter sp. GTDB lineage: Bacteria > Actinomycetota > Actinomycetes > Actinomycetales > Micrococcaceae > Galactobacter. The sequence continues at coordinate 12,204 of JBQDZM010000014.1, forward strand.
GTGCCACCGCGGACCCCAGAAGTGCCTGCACCTTGGCCAGATCCGGCTCGGAACGTTCGGCCAGAATGGCCTCGGCGTGGTGCGAGAACCCCAACAGTCGAGCCCGCTGCGCCCGCAAGTGCGCGATCTCTGGGGCCAGGGAGAGGGTTCCGCCGTCCGCAGTCGAACCGCGCGAGACGGAGGCGGCGTAGAGCCTGCGGCGAGATTCCTCGTGGGTCAGCTTGGCCAGAGCAGGCTGGGAGCTCGGAAGGATCAAGGTGATGCGATGGCCGTCCCCCGTATCGGTACGGGTGGAGGCCAGTTGAGCCGCGGAGAGTCCGGCGGCCTCGTCCGTGCTGAGTTCAACGGCAGCCGCATTCAGGTCGTCACTGACCGCCTGCCCAAAGGCCGTGGTGAGCTCCGCGATCTTCGCGTTCAGGGTAGACAGCTGATCTCGCGCCTGCTGGTCCAGCTCGGCTCCAGCCAGGCGGCGGCTCAGCAAGATCTGCTCCGCCAACCGAGAGTCCTCGCCCTCCAGCCCCGATACGTCCACCTGCAGCAGGCGTGCGGTGAGTCCAGGATGCAGGTTCACGGAGTTGAAGTGCGCTGCCGTGAGCTGGGAGATCGTCACCTCGGCGGCCTTCATCTCGTCAGTTCCGTGGGACGGGAAGATGTTGAAGGCCGTCATGGCGGCGCGCCGGAGGACCTGGCCGGCGGCCTCCATGGCGACGAAGGTGTTCTCGAACGTGGCCGACGAGGGGTTCTCCGCGATGGCCTCGATCTCGTCTGAGTGTGCCGCGATCCCTTCTTTGACCCCTTCAAGCAGGTCATCTGCCGTGATGGTGTCAAGGTGCGGCAGCTCGTAGGGCAAGTCTGAAGGAAATGTGAAAGGGCTGCTCATGGCTCCACTCTATGTGTCGGTAGAATAACCTGCAGGTGTGCGCGTGAGACACCAGACCGCACGGCGGCTGGGCCCCGCAGCGCAACGGGTAGAGACAAGTTGACGAACTAACGTAAGGAAACCGATGTCCGGTCACTCCAAGTGGGCCACCACCAAGCACAAGAAGGCCGCGATCGACGCCAAGCGCGCCAAGGCCTTTGCCCAGTTCATCAAGAAGATCGAGGTCGCTGCCCGCGCGGGCGGCGCCGATCTCTCCGGTAACCCGGGTCTGGAACTGGCCGTCGCGAAGGCTAAGAAGGCCTCGGTTCCCAACGACAACATCGACCGTGCCGTGAAGCGTGGCGCCGGCCTGACCGGTGAGGTCATCGACTACACCGAGATCATCTACGAAGCACGCGGACCCCAGGGCTCCGCACTGCTGGTGGAGTGCCTGACGGACAACAAGAACCGTGCAGCCTCCGACACGCGCGTGGCCATTACCCGCAACGGCGGAACCATCGCCGATCCCGGCTCCGTAACCTTCATGTTCAACCGCAAGGGTGTCGTGGTGGTCCCTAAGGAGGGTGGCCAGGACGAAGACTCCCTGCTTGAAGCCGTGCTGGAGGGTGGCGCCGACGCCGAGGAGGTCCAGGACCAGGGCGACGCGCTGTCCATCATCTCTGAGCCCACCGACCTGCGCGCCGTGGCCCAGGCCCTGGACGCGGCCGGCATCGACTACGAGTCGGACGAGGTCGAGTTCGTCCCCACCATGAAGGTGGAATTGGACGCTGACGGTGCTCGCAAATTCCTCAAGCTGGAGGAGGCCCTCGAGGAACTGGACGACGTGCAGAACGTCTACTCCAACGTGGACATCTCCGCTGACGTGCTGGCGCAGCTCGAGGAGGACTGACCCGTGGCCCTGCGGGTGGTCGGGGTGGACCCAGGCCTGACCCGCTGCGGGCTCTCTGTCGTGGACGTCGACCAGAACCGCAGTGCGGTGCTGGTCGACGTCTCCGTTGTGGGTACCGCATCCACGGTTCCGCTGGATGGCCGCATCCTGAAGATCGCCAACGAGATCGACGCCTGGCTTGATCGATACAAACCAGACACGCTGGCCATCGAGCGGGTCTTCACCTACACCAACGTGTCCAATGTGATGGGCACGGCCCAAGCCATGGGCGTGGTGATCGCCGCGGCCGCACGGCGCCAGATCCCGGTGGGTCTGCACACACCGACCGAGGTGAAGGCGGCCGTGACGGGCAACGGCCAGGCGGATAAGGCTCAGGTGACCACCATGGTCACCAAGATCCTGAAGCTGTCGGCGCCACCCAAACCTGCCGACGCAGCGGACGCCATCGCGATCGCCTTGGCTCACGCGTGGCGCGGTGTGGCCCCCGGCTCCCACGCCGCTGCGTCGAGTACCAACAGGGGTGGGATGACCGCTGCTCAGCGAGCCTGGGCTAAAGCCCAGGCGCAGGCGAAGGGCAGCTCGAAGCGTGCGGATGAGGCCAGATTGCGCGCTTTGGCACGCAAGCACGGCTAGTATGAGTCGAAGACCTGTTCTAACTTTTTAAGATGTATCGGAGTCCGAGCTCACGTGATCGCACAACTGACCGGCACGCTAGCCACGTCAACTCTCAACACGGCCGTGCTCAACGTGGCCGGTGTGGGCTACCTGATCCATACGACGCCGCGAGCGCTGGCCGGAATGCGGCAGGGGGAGACGGCCACGTTCCACACCGCCCTCATCGTGCGCGAGGATTCGCTCACCCTTTTCGGGTTCGATGCGCCCCGGGATCGCGCGACGTTCGAGGTGCTGGTGTCCGTTCAGGGCATCGGCCCCAAGATCGCCTTGGCCATCCTCGCCGTTCATGATTCTGAGGCCGTGGCCCGGGCGGCCCACAGTGAGGACATCAAGGCCTTCACGCAGGTCCCCGGTATTGGACCCAAGGGTGCCCAGCGCATCGTGTTGGAGCTGAAGGGCAAACTCGTGCCGACCGGTGAGGGCGGCGACACCGCCACTCCGACCGCGCACGCCAGCGCGGAGGACGATCGCCTTGCTCAGGTCACCGAGGCCCTGGTTGGCCTTGGCTGGAGCGAGAAGGACGCCGCCAAGTCGGTCGCGGCCACGGTCAAGGACCAGCCCGACTTGGAGACCGCACCGGTGCCGAGCATCCTCCGCGCCGTGCTGTCCGGCATCGGGCGCGGTCTAGGCTCCAAGGCGGGTCGCTGATATGGCGGAGGAACAGGATCCGTCCCGGCATTTGATGGACTCGCAGTCCGAACCCGAGGAACGCGCCCTCGAGGCAGCCATGCGGCCCAAGAACCTCGACGAGTTCGTTGGCCAGGCCAGGGTGCGCGAACAGCTTTCCCTAGTGCTGGAAGCCTCGCGGTTGCGCGGACGCACCGCGGATCACGTGCTGCTCTCCGGCCCACCAGGACTGGGCAAGACCACGCTGGCGATGATCGTCGCAGCGGAGATGCAGGCGCCGCTGCGGATCAGCTCCGGTCCGGCCATCCAGAACCCCGGAGACCTCGCCGCCATCCTGTCCTCCCTATCCGAGGGAGAGATCCTCTTCCTCGACGAAATCCACCGACTCTCTCGTCCGGCCGAGGAAATGCTCTATCTCGCGATGGAGGATTTCCGGGTGGACATCGTGGTCGGCAAGGGTGCGGGCGCCACAGCCATCCCGCTGGAGCTGCCGCCCTTCACCCTGGTCGGCGCCACGACTCGTGCCGGCCTACTCCCTGGCCCCCTCCGTGACCGTTTCGGATTCACGGGTCACCTGGACTTCTATTCCACGGAGGAGCTGGAACGCGTGTTGCGCCGTTCGGCCGTGCTGCTGGAGATGTCGGTGACGTCGGAGGGGTTCGCCGAGATTGCCCTGCGCTCCCGTGGGACGCCGCGTATCGCCAATCGGCTGCTGCGACGCGTGCGGGACTGGGCGCTGGTTCACCGGCAGGAACGCATTGATCGCGCCGCCGCTCAGGCTGCGTTGGACATGTACGAGGTGGACGAACGCGGATTGGATCGCCTTGACCGCGGCGTGCTGCACGCCCTGTGCACCAAATTCGGCGGAGGCCCCGTGGGACTCTCCACCCTGGCCATCGCCGTGGGCGAGGAGACCGAGACCGTGGAGGAAGTCGCGGAACCCTTCCTGGTCAGGGAGGGACTGCTGGGGCGAACCCCCCGCGGCCGCATCGCCACGGCGGCAGCATGGCAGCACCTCGGTCTCACCCCGCCGGGAGCGGAGGGGCAGCGAGACCAGGAAGCGCTGCTCTGACGACTCGTTTTCCCAGCGCATTGACAGCACTGACGGCACACATGAGGTTCACCTCGATAGGTATAGTTGAGCCTTGGTGTGCCGTGTCCCTGATTCGGGGCGTGCGGCCGATGTAATCGAGACGACGACAGGTACGGGAAACAACGTGACCTACAGCACTTTGCTGGCCGAAGGCAACGACAAGGCTGCCGGCGGCTTCAACCCCATGATGATCGTGCTCCTCGCACTGGTTGCACTCATGATCTTCATGATGTTCCGCAACCGCAAGAAGGCGCAGGCGCAGCAGGAAGAAAAGAAGACCAAGCTGTTGCCGGGTGCCAAGGTGATGACCACCGCTGGCATCTTCGGAACGGTCAAGTACGTTGACCTGGACGACAACAAGGTGACCCTTGAGGTGGCCCCCGGCCAGACCATGGTGTTCCATGCACAGGCCGTCTCCACCTTCGTGGATGAGCAGGCAACCGAGCCAGCAACACCTGCCGAGAACGAAGGCAACCAGGATGAGGGCGACGCACCGCGCGCCTGACCTGATGGCTCCGGGCACCGATCGTGACCACGTCGCGGTCGGTGCCCGTCTGTTCGCCTGAATCGACTTTTATTCGAGAACTAGGATCCTCATGGCATCAACCGCCCCCATACGTCACGCGCGTTCGTCGCTGCTGTGGCTGGGCATCATCAACGTCGTGCTCTTCGCCGTGCTCGTGCTCGGCGTGACCCTGGGTAAGACCGGATTTGCGCCGAAGCTCGCCCTCGACCTCGAGGGTGGCACGGAAATGATCCTCACCCCGCAGCTCACCGACGGCTCCGACAAGGCGATCCCGCAGGAGGAGCTCAATCAGGCCGTGAGCATCATCCGCGAGCGTGTTGGCGGCGCCGGTGTCTCCGAGTCTGAGGTCTCCACGCAGAACGGCCGCAACATCGTCATCTCGATGCCGGGCGTTCCCAGCGACAAGACCCGCAACCTGATCACCTCCTCGGCCCAGATGCAGTTCCGTCCCGTCCTGACGGCTATGCAGACCATGGAGCCCATCCCGGAGGATCAGCGCACTCCCGAGGACGAACTTCCGGATCCGTCCGAGAAGCCCAAGGACGCCTATGATCCCAACTGGATCACCGCCGACCTGCAGAAGCAGTACGAGGCCTGGGATTGCGCCGCAGAGGCGCAGAAGACGCCGCGCACGCAATTCGAGGACGACGCGGCCGCGATTGGGTGTGAGCCCGGAACGGGCTCGCGCTACATCATGGGTCCCGTCGAGGTCCCCGGTCAGGACATCAAGACGGCCTCCTCCGGTCAGGCCACGAACGCTCAGGGCTACAACACCGGCCAGTGGGCCGTGAACCTCGAGTTCAACAAGGCGGGCCAGAAGAAGTTCAAGGCCGTCACTCAGAAGCTGACCCCCTACCCCGAGGGCGACCCGCGCAAGCAATTCGCCATCGTGCTGGACGGCGCAGTGATCTCCGCGCCCAACTCCAACGCCATCATCACCGACGGCAAGGCACAGATCACCGGCAGCTTCACCCAGGAGTCCTCCAAGGCGCTAGCGGAGCAGCTGAAATACGGCGCATTGCCCATGAGCTTCGAACTCCAGTCCGAGACTCAGGTCTCCGCCACGCTCGGTACCGCGCAATTGAAGCTCGGCGTGATCGCCGGCCTGATCGGCCTGGCGCTCGTCGCCGCCTATTCGTTCTTCCAGTACCGGCTGTTGGGCTTCGTGACCATCGCTTCCCTGGCCATCGCCGGATTGCTCACCTATCTGGCGATCGTCCTTCTGGGGTGGAGCGCCAACTATCGGTTGTCCCTCGCTGGCGTGGCGGGCATCATCGTCTCGATCGGTCTCACGGCCGACTCGTTCATTGTGTACTTCGAACGCATCAGGGACGAGCTTCGAGACGGCCGGAAACTCCCCGTGGCCGTGGCCAACGGCTGGCAGCGCGCACGTCGAACCATCATGGCCTCCAAGGCCGTGAACCTGCTGGCGGCCGTGGTGCTCTACTTCGTCGCCGTGGGCAACGTGAAGGGCTTCGCTTTCACCCTGGGCCTGACGGCCGTCGCCGACCTCATCGTGGTCTTCCTGTTCACCCACCCCACCCTGGTGTTGCTGGCCAAGACTAAGTTCTTCGGCGAGGGTCACCGGGCCTCCGGCCTGGACCCGACGCTGCTCGGCGCCCAGCCGCTCTACCTCGGAGCCGGACGGATCCGCACGCCGCAATCCGCGGCGTCGGCCGCTTCCGCTGACTCGGCCGAATCGGCCAAGTCGCCCGCGTCGTCGGGCACCCGCAACAAGCCCAAGGCGCGTGGCGCGGTGAAGGAAGCCGAACGGCGGATGACCATCGCGGAGCGTAAGCGCGCGGAGGAATTGAGCAGACGCGGCGACCCCGGTGCAGGGAAGTCCAATGAGACCGACAAGAACGAGGAGGCCTGAAAATGGCAAAGCTCGCCGAATGGGGTAATGACCTCTATACGGGTAAGCGCTCCTACGACTTTGTCGGCAAGCGCAAATTGTGGTTCCTGATTGCTGCGCTCCTGGTGGTCGCATCCGTCCTGATCCCCGTGGCCAAGGGTGGCTTCAACCTCGGCATCGAATTCCGCGGAGGCAACGAGTTCCAGGTCTCCCAGGTGGAGACCGAGAGCATCGACAAGGGCGTTACGGCAGTGGAGTCGGTGGCTCCCGACGCTGAGCCCAAGGTCACCAAGCAGAATGCCAACACCATGCGGGTGCACACCAACACCCTTGACAACGCCGCTCAGGGCACCGAGGTGCGTGAGGCACTGGCCAAGGCGTACGACACCGACGTGAAGCACGTATCGATGTCTTCGATCGGTCCCACCTGGGGCGCCGACGTCTCCAAGCAGGCCGCCATCGGCCTGGTGGTGTTCATCGTCCTGGTGGCCCTGCTGATGGCCCTGTACTTCCGCACGTGGAAGATGTCGCTGGCTGCGATCATCGGCCTCCTCTTCGTGGTCGTGGTGACGGCAGGTATCTACGCGATCTCCGACTTCGAGGTCACGCCGAGTGCCATCATCGGCTTCCTGACGATCTTGTCCTACTCCCTCTACGACACCGTGGTGGTGTTCGACAAGGTCAGGGAGAACACGCACGACAAGTCGGAGCAGCGGGCGCTGACCTTCGGGGAACAGGTCAACCGGGCGGTCAACCAGACCCTGGTTCGATCCATCAACACCTCCGTGGTCGCGATCCTGCCGGTGGGTTCCATCCTCTTCATTGGCGCCATGCTGTTGGGAGCGGGTACCCTGGCGGACCTTTCGCTGGCCCTGTTCGTTGGCATCATCGTTTCGGCGCTGTCCACCCTGTTCATTCAGGCACCCCTCTACGCGCAATTGCGGGTGGGGGAACCGGAGGTCAAGGAACACGACGAGGAGATTCTCGCCGCGCGTGAGCACTGATTGATCCCTAGGCGATCACTAGTGGGGCCGCATCATCATCGTTAAGATGAGGATGCGGCCCCACTGTCTTGCCACCTCGGCGCGGGAAGTCATGAGCACTACTTGAGCTGAACTAGGATGGATCACCACGCACCCACTGCTTGAGATAAGGGCTTTCCTTTTGGCTTCTTCGTCGAGTCCTTCCGGTTCACGTCCGCCCGGTCCGCTGTCCCGCCTGGTCCGCATGTCCGGGCGCTCCGGGGCGTCCTCCGCCCCGCCGATCCTGGAACCGCTGTTGCGCACGGTTAAGGCCAATAATCCTCATGAGGATCTGGCCATGATTACCCGTGCGTACCGGACCGCGGAGCGGCTGCATGACGGTGTGAAACGCAAGTCAGGGGACCCATACATCACGCACCCCGTGGCTGTTGCCACGATCCTCGCCGAGATGGGGATGACCGGCTCCACCTTGGCGGCCGCGCTGCTCCACGACACCGTGGAGGATACGGACTACTCGTTGGAGGACCTGACCCGCGACTTCGGCGAGGAAATCGCGATGCTGGTGGATGGCGTCACCAAGCTGGATAAGGTGCAGTACGGTGCGGCCGCTCAGGCGGAGACCGTGCGCAAGATGATCATTGCGATGTCACATGACATCCGGGTGCTGGTCATCAAACTCGCTGACCGGACGCACAACGCCCGCACCTGGCGCTACGTGAATCCAGCCTCAGCCTCCCGCAAGGCCCGTGAGACGTTGGAGATCTACGCTCCCTTGGCGCACCGCTTAGGTATGAACACCGTCAAGTGGGAGTTGGAGGATCTCTCCTTCGCCGTGCTGCACCCCAAGGTGTATGAGGAGATCGTCCGCATGGTGGGGGAGCGGACGCCGGAACGCGAACGCTATCTGGGCAGCGTGCGCGAGGTGATCGGAACGGACCTGGCCAAGGCCGGCATCAAGGCGACCATCACCGGCCGCCCCAAGCACTACTACTCCATCTACCAGAAGATGGTGGTCCGGGGTAAGGAATTCGACGAGATCTACGATCTGATGGGCGTGCGGGTGCTCGTGGATTCCGTCAAGGACTGTTACGCGGCGCTCGGTGTGGTCCACGCCGAATGGTCCCCGCTGCCGGGGCGGTTCAAGGACTACATCGCCATGCCCAAGTTCAACCTCTACCAGTCCCTGCACACCTCGGTGATTGGCCCTGATGGTCGTCCGGTCGAGGTCCAGATTCGCACCCACGAGATGCACCGCACCGCAGAATTCGGTGTCGCTGCGCACTGGCAGTACAAGGCAGGCAGCAAGCCGCCCAAGGGCCAGCAGGATATGGGCTGGCTGCGGTCGCTGGTGGACTGGCAGAAGGAGACCCGGGACCCGGACGAGTTCCTGGACTCCTTGCGCTACGAGATCGGCTCCGCCGAGGTCTTCGTGTTCACGCCTAAGGGTGAGGTCATGTCGCTTCCCCTCGGTGCCACCCCTGTGGACTTCTCCTATGCGGTGCACACCGAGGTGGGGCACCGCACCATTGGCGCCCGCGTCAACGGCAAGCTGGTGCCGCTGAATTCCGAGCTGCATAACGGCGACCAAGTGGAGGTCTTCACCTCGAAGGCCGAGGGGGCCGGCCCCAGCCAGGACTGGCTCACCTTCGTGAAGTCACCCCGCGCCCGGAACAAGATCCGGCAGTGGTTCTCCAAGGAGCGTCGCGAGGAGGCCATCGAGAAGGGCAAGGAGCAACTCACCAAGGCGCTGCGCAAGAACGGGCTGCCGCTGCAGAAGCTGATGACGCATCAGACCTTGACCGCCGTGGCGCAGGATCTTCACCTGGCCGATGTTGCCGGGCTGTACGCGGCCATTGGGGATGGCCATGTGTCCTCGCAGAATGTCCTTGAGCATTTGGAAGCGCTGGTCGGATCACCCGCCACGGAGGACGATGACGTCGAGGAGGAGATCCTCACCCAGCCCAGCCGGGCCACCGGCAGGGTCTCCGATTCCGGTGTGATGGTGCAGGGTGCCACCGATGTGATGGCGAAGCTGGCCCGCTGCTGCACGCCAGTCCCACCCGACCCCATCACCGGTTATGTCACCCGCGGATCCGGGGTGACCGTTCACCGGGCGGATTGTCCCAATATCACCAACCTGACGGGGACGGAGGCCGAACGCCGCGTGGACGTGGCCTGGGCTCGCACCAACAAGTCCGTGTTCACGGTGGAGATCCAGGTGGAGGCGCTCGACCGTGCGGCGCTGCTCTCCGACGTCACACGGGTGCTCTCTGAGAACCACGTGAACATCCTCTCCGCTTCTGTGTCCACGACCCGCGAACGCACGGCGCTCTCGCGCTTCTCCTTCGAGATGGGTGACCCACGTTTCCTGGGCCATATTCTTTCCGCAGTGCGGAAGGTGGATGGCGTCTACGACGTCTACCGCACCGTGGCCGGACAACGGAAGGCCTAAACAAAAGGTGCCCGCCTCACAGAGGCGGGCACCTTTTGTTCAGACCGAGGATCAGTTCAGGTCAGAGGCCGAGCGGCGCACCGTGTCCAGCCACGCCTGACGAGCATCCAGGGCTTCCTGTGCCTTGGCGATCTTGGAGGCATTGCCCGTGGCCTGAGCGTCGGCGAGATCCTTCTCGAGACCGGCGATGGCGTCCTCAAGCTGAGCCAGCATGGAGTTGGAGCGGGCCTTGGTCTCCGGGTTGGAACGGCGCCAGGCGTCGTCCTCGGCGGCCTTGACCGCGTCCTCGACCTGGCGCAGGCCGGACTCGATACGGTTCATATCGCCGCGCGGGACCTTGCCGGCCTCCTCCCAGCGATCGCGGATGGAGTGTAGGGCCTTCTGCGCCGCTGCGAGATCCTTCACCGGAGTCAGCGCGCGGGCCTCCTCCAGCAGGGCCTCCTTAACCTTCAAGTTCTCACCGAACTCGGCGTCCACGCGATCGTTGTCCGCCTTGCGGGCATCGAAGAAGACATCCTGTGCGGCACGGAAACGGGCCCAGAGGGCGTCGTCGTCACGGCGGGAGGCGCGCTTGGAGGCCTTCCACTCATCCATCAGACGGCGGTACTCGCGCGCGGTGTTGCCCCAGTCGGTGCTGGTCTGCAGCTCCTCGGCCCGCTTGATGAGGGCTTCCTTCTGACGCTTGGCCTCGGCGTTGTCCGTATCCAGGCGGGAGAAGAACGCCTTACGGTGCTTGTCGAAGGTGGCGCGAGCGGAACGGAAGCGCTTCCACAGGGCGTCCTCGGTGGCGCGGCCCACGCGGTGGCCGGTGCGCTGCTCGGTCTTCCACGCGTCGAAGAGTTCCGCCATGCGGGCGGAGGAGGTCTTCCACTGCATCCGCTCGGGATCGGTGGCGGAGATGGTCTCCGCCTCGGCCACGATGGCCTCGCGGATCGCCAGGGACTCCTGGCGCTGCTTCTCTGCCACAACGCGCTGAGTGGCGCGCAGGTTCTCCAAGGCCACGCGCAGATCTTCCACGCGGGCCTCAAGTGCGGCGACGTCGCCCACGAACTTGCGTTCCTTCAGCTGAGCGTCCAGAGAATCCAGGGTCTTGGTCATACCCTCTGCGGACTTGTCGTTGCCGGTGGCGATGCGCTGTTCCAACAGGGCCACCTGCGCCACGATCTCGTCGTACTTGCGCGCATAGAAGGCCAAGGCCTCGTCAGCGGACTTGTCGGGGAACTGGCCAACCGGCACCTCGGCACCGTCAGCCAGAAGGAACACATGTCCATCCTCGGTAACCCGGGAGAACTTCCGGGCCTCATCGAGCGTCGTCGCGGGGACGGCAGCCACGGGAGCCGCCTGGGCGGGCGCCGCAGCAGCGGTGGAAGGCTTGGCCGGAACTGCCGGCTTGGCGGGCTTGACGGCAGCCGGGGTGGGGACCTGCTCGTTGAGGTTCTGCTCGCTCACGATCTCTGGATCACTTTCTTCACTGGAAGAGACGTCCGCTCACCGCGCCCTCACGGGCGCACGCTGCAAACGGACACACACGTACAAGAAACCAGTCTAGACGGTTGACGTGCCCGTCACACGCCTCGGTCTCCGGGTGTGACGGCTGTTGGAACTAGAATGGGCCAGTACGCCGTTCACCGGCCTGTCCATTCTCTTCTTTATCAGGAGCGCCACCCGACCATGGCACGTAAGCCCTCGCTCACCGGATTCCCCGAATTGCTGCCGGCCGAAAGGGTCGTGGAGCAGCATGTCCTGGACACCCTGCGCAGGGTCTTTGAGCTCCATGGTTTCGCCAATATCGAGACGCGCGCCGTGGAGCCCGTGGCGCAGCTGCTGCGTAAGGGTGAGATCGACAAGGAGGTCTACGGGATCTCCCGCCTGCAAGACGCCGGTGCCGCCAAGGATGATCCCAACGCCCTGGCCCTGCACTTCGACCTGACCGTGCCGTTTGCCCGCTACGTGGTGGAGAACGCCGGGTGGCTGCACTTCCCGTTCCGCCGCTACCAGATTCAGAAGGTCTGGCGTGGCGAGCGTCCGCAAGACGGGCGTTTCCGCGAGTTCACTCAGGCCGATGTCGACATTGTGGGCGACGGCGCGCTGCCCTTCCGCTACGACGTGGAACTGGCGCTGGTGATCGCTGAGGCGCTCTCCGAGCTGGATTTGGGCGACTTCCGCTTGCGCGTGAACAATCGCAAGCTCTCCGAGGGCTTCTACCGTGGCCTGGGCGTTGAGGACACCGCTGCCGTGCTGCGGGAGATCGACAAACTGGAGAAGATCGGTGCGGAGTCCGTGGCTGAGAACCTCACCGGACAGGGGCTGACCTCACAGCAGGCGCAGCAGGCCCTCTCCCTGGCCTCCATCCGGACGCCGGACACCTCCTTTGTGGAGCAGGTCCGCGCCCTTGGCGTCTCAGACCCGCTGCTCGACGACGGCCTGGACGAGCTGGCCCAGGTGATCGAGGCCGCCTCGACCTCCGCTCCAGGTCGGGTGATCGCCGATCTCTCCATCGCCCGCGGCCTGGACTACTACACGGGCACCGTCTATGAGACGGTCCTGGTGGGTCACGAGAAGCTCGGTTCCATCTGCTCCGGCGGACGCTATGAGTCCCTGGCGTCGAAGGGCAAGAAGACCTACCCCGGGGTGGGCCTGTCCATCGGCGTGTCCCGTCTGGTGTCCCGCCTGATCGCAGAGCAGACTCTGGTGGCCTCCCGCGAGGTTCCCACCGCCGTCCTGGTGACCCTGACCCATGATGAGGACTGGGCGCTGGCCCAGGAGGTTGCCCGCCAGCTGCGTGGGCGCGGCATCAGCACCGAGGTGATGGCCACGGCCGAGAAGTTCGGAAGGCAGATCAAGCACGCCGATCGTCGCGGGATCCCGTTCGTCTGGTTCCTGGGTGCCGATGGCGCCTCAGACCAGGTCAAGGACATTCGCTCCGGCGTTCAGGCCGATGCTGAGGCCGGCACCTGGGTGCCAGGCGCGGCCGATCTGCGCCCCGCCGTCGTCCCTGGCGAGAACGCGTAAACTTAACAACCGATTGACTTGCGCGGTGCAGCGGCACACGCTCTGCCCGCAAATCCCTTTGAAAGGAAGTAGTTCGTGCTGCGCACACATGACGCGGGTTCGCTCCGCGCCGAGCACATCGGACAGACCGTCACCCTGGCAGGGTGGGTGGCCCGCCGCCGCGATCACGGTGGAGTGGCCTTCCTCGATCTGCGCGACCGTTCCGGCGTGGCGCAGGTCGTGGTGCACGACGAGGCGGTGTTCTCTCCGCTGCGCAACGAATTCGTGATCGCCGTGACCGGCAAGGTCATGCAGCGCCCCGAGGGTAACGAGAACCCGGAACTGCCCACGGGCGCCATCGAGGTCTTCGCGGAATCCCTGGAGGTCCTCAACACCGCAGCCCCGCTGCCGTTCCAGGTGGACGAGCACGTTGAGGTCGGCGAGGAAGCCCGCCTGCGCTACCGCTATGTGGATCTGCGCCGCCCCAAGCCGGCGGCCAACCTGAAGCTTCGTTCCGAGGCCAACCGGGTTGCACGCGAGTTCCTGCATGAGCAGGGCTACCTCGAGGTGGAGACCCCCACCATGACGCGCTCCACCCCCGAGGGCGCCCGTGACTTCATCGTCCCGGCCCGCCTTGCTCCGGGTAAGTGGTATGCGTTGCCGCAGTCGCCTCAACTGTTCAAGCAGTTGCTTCAGGTGGGTGGCGTGGAGAAGTACTACCAGCTGGCCCGCTGCTACCGCGATGAGGACTTCCGCGCGGACCGTCAGCCCGAGTTCACCCAGCTGGACATCGAGGCCTCCTTCGTTGAGCAGGACGACATCATCGCCCTTGGCGAGGAGATCGTCCGTCGGCTGTGGGCCCTGATCGACGTTCCCGTCGAGGGTCCCATCGCTCGGATGACCTACGCCGAGGCCATGACCAAGTACGGTTCCGATAAGCCGGATCTGCGCTTTGGCCTGGAACTCGTGGAGCTGAAGGAGTTCTTCAAGGACACCACCTTCCGCGTGTTCCAGTCTCCCTACGTGGGTGCCGTGGTGATGCCCGGCGGCGCCTCACAGCCGCGCCGCCAGTTGGATGCCTGGCAGGAATGGGCCAAGCAGCACGGCGGCAAGGGTCTGGCCTACGTCCTGGTCCAGGACGATGGCACCCTCACCGGTCCCGTTGCGAAGAACCTAACCGACTGGGAGCGCGAGAACCTGGTGGAGAAGGTCGGCGCCAACCCCGGCGACTGCATCTTCTTCGGTGCCGGCGAGACCAAGCCCACCCGTAACCTGCTTGGTGCAGCTCGCGTGGAGATCGGTCACCGCACCGGCCTCATCAAGGAGGGCGACTGGGCCTTCGTGTGGGTCGTCGACGCACCCATGTTCGAGCCTGCAGCTGACGCCGTGGCCGACGGCGACGTGGCCGTTGGCGCGGGTAAGTGGACCGCCGTGCACCACGCGTTCACCTCGCCCAAGCCCGAGTTCATGGACACCTTCGACACCGATCCCGGTCCGGCCCTGGCCTATGCCTACGACATCGTGTGCAACGGCAACGAGATCGGCGGCGGTTCCATCCGTATCCATCGTCGTGACGTGCAGGAACGCGTGTTCAAGGTCATGGGTGTTTCCGAGGAGCAGGCTCAGGAGCAGTTCGGCTTCCTGCTGGAGGGCTTCAAGTACGGCGCCCCGCCCATGGGTGGCATCGCACTGGGTTGGGACCGCGTGGTCTCCCTGCTGGCGGGCGAGGACTCCATCCGCGAAGTCATCGCCTTCCCGAAGACCGGCGGCGGCTACGATCCGCTGACGGCCGCTCCGGCACCGATCACCCCGCAGCAGCGCAAGGAGGCTGGCGTGGACGCCAAGCCCGAAGCTGCCGAAAAGAAGGACGCTCAGGCCTGAGTCCAGCCCAAGGCCAAACGGCGGTGGCCGCCTCCCATACGGGAGGCGGCCACCGCCGTTTCGCAGCACCTTGCTTGCCGGACCCTGTCACCCGGGGAGGTCGGCCGAGTCGATCAGGATCGTGAAGGGCCCGTTGTTGGTCAGACTCACCCGCATATGGGCGCCGAACACACCGGTGGAGACGGAGAGGCCCATCCCGCGGAGCACGGAGGCGACTTCCTCGTACAAAGGCTCCGAGACGGGGCCGGGCGCGGCTTGGGTCCACCCGGGACGTCGGCCCTTGCGGACGTCGCCGTAGAGGGTGAACTGACTGATCAAGAGGATGGGGGCTTGAGCCGTGAGCGCGGAGACCTCGTCGGGAAGGATGCGCAAATTCGCGATCTTGGCGGCAACTTTCACCGCGGTGGCCTCATCGTCACTGTGAGTCACTCCCAGGAGCACCACGAGCCCCTGACCGTCGAACCCGCCGGTGACCACACCAGCCACCGTGACGTGAGCCCCGTCCACCACCTGGATCAGCGCGCGCATATTCCCCTTCCCGGCCGCCGCGGACCTCCCGCAGGGCACAAGAGAACACTACCGAGGCAAGGAGCGCACGTGAGCACGCGGGGGCGCGTCAGGTGCGCGAAGGTCGCATCGCCCTCACTTGCTTCAATTCTGCGTCGGTCGCCAGCTCCGTGTACCGCTGCGTCCCTTAGCCCACCAGCGCGACCTTGCCGTGCTCGTCATGGTGAAATCCCCAGCCGTAGCGTTTGGCCAGGGGAGAGGCGCGTAAACAAGCCTGGGACTTGGCGAAGAATTCGTCACGCGCGCCCTCGCGGTCGGCATCGCCGATGCCGTGGCGTACGGCATACACCTCGAAGAGCACGTCGTCGCTCGTGTATTCATAAGGATGATCCGTCAAGAGCTGGTATTCGAGTTCGGCGATTCCCGGGCCCGAATCTGAGGCCGGAGGGATCTGAGCGGAGGTGACTGCGTCGTCGTCAGCGACCTGGATGAAGGTGCTCTGATAATTGGTGGAACTCATGAGCATCAGCGTAGGGCGTTGACGTGAGCTGGGTCACCCCTCGCGGCGATGCAGAAGTGCTTGCAAGCCCTCCACCACCAGCGCGTGGTCCTCGTGCATCTCCAGGCCGGAGACACCGACGGCGCCGATGAGTCGGCCTCGCACGCGCAGGGGACTGCCCCACCGGCGGCCGCGTAGGCGTTTGGGTCCAGGCGAGCGTCCCTGTCGAAGGATTCGCCCTTGACCTCGTAGCTGTACTTCACGCCGAGCGAGGACTGGTCAAAGTGCCGGAGAACCCTGAACTTGCGCTCCAACCAGGCATCGTTTGTGGCGGAGGCGCCGGGTGTCGCGGTGTGGAAGACGCGCTGCTCGCCGAAGACGATACTCATGGCGACACCATATCCTCGCTCCAAGGCGGCGTCCCGCAGCCATGTTCCCAGGGTCCATGCGTCGTCCAGGGAGAATTCCGTGAAGTCGAGTTGCTTCTCCTCGTCGAGGAGTGTGCTCAGAAGGTCGGCCGGGGTCTGTGCGAGGTATGCCGCGGCACGCTCATGGGTCTTAGTCATGAGGTTGATCCTGCCCGCCTAAGTTTGTCCTGACAAATATTCGGCACCTGTGTGACGTACGCCCCCGCAGTGGGGTCGAAGATCTAGCCGACGCGCATCCACACAGCCACGTCTTGCTGTCTTCCCCCACGCGTCTCTGGGTTATCTCCCATAATGCGTGTCTGGTATCGGTCTGCTTCCTTTCAAGCCAAGTGTGTGATCTGTTCTTCGCTCCCCACAGAGCCAGGTTTTCACAACAGAGCCATTCCTTGCCCAGCTCCACGGTGAATCCCCGGCTCTGCGATGGGCACAGCGGCCTGCACACCAACGACGCGTCTTCGAGAGTGGCACCGCGCCCGCCACTCAGCCCGAAGAACAAGCAGACGGCGCCGCCACCTACGGCACCACACCCACACCCGAAAACGACAGGCGGGACGCCCATGACACACCTGGGCAGACACACATTTTGGGACACAACTCACAGCTGGCAGACAGGGCCGGGTTTTCACCACAGAGCCATTCCTTGGCCAGCTCCACGGTGAATCCGCGGCTCTGCGACCGGTGCGTCGGCTCAAACGCCTACGTGTTCACATTCACCGCACGTTGGCTGGACCCCAGCTGCGGTGCATTCCTCGCAGCGCAGGTACATGTGGCGACAGGACAAGTTCTCGCAATTGACATAGATCGGCGTGGGGTTGCCACAACCGACACACGTGCCCAGGGACACTGCATCGGGGCTGAACTCCTGGTGCATGCGCTTGTCGAACACGTAGAGGGACCCATCCCACAGTCCATCGTTGCCGCGGGTCTCACCATAACGAACGATGCCTCCGTCAATCTGATAGACCTCGTTGAAACCGCGGTTCTTCATCAGCACACTCAACACCTCACACCGCACGCCCCCGGTGCAGTAGGTGACCACGGCCTTGTCCTTCAGGTCGTCGTACTTCCCGGACTCGAGTTCCTCGATGAAGTCTCGGGTGGTGTCCGTGGAGGGGACCACCGCATCCTTGAAGCGGCCGATCTCGGCCTCCATCGCATTTCGGCCGTCAAAAAAGACCACGTCTCCACCCTCGGAGGCCAGTCCACGCCCGGCCACAAGCTCATCCACCGCGGCCGGGGCCAGGTGCTCTCCACCGCCGACCACCCCGGAATCGTCCACCGCGACCTCGTCGGGGTGACCGAAGGTCACCAACTCGGGACGCACCTTGACGGACAGGCGGGGGAAGTCCTCACCCAGACCGTCGGACCATTTGATGTCGGCACCCCGGAAGGGCGCGTACCCACGCGTTGCCTTGCAGTACTGCTTCAAATCGTGGATGTCCCCACCTAACGTGGCGTTGATGCCGTGCACCGAGACGATCACGCGGCCTGTCAAGTTCAGCGAGCTGGCCAGTGAGTGCTGCCAAAGCCGAATCGCCTCCGGGTCGGCTAGGGGAGTGAACACGTAGAAGAGAACGATCTTGGGGACGGACATGGGTCAAAGTTTATCCGGAACTAAACTGAGCCATGTGAGCGATCTCTTCAACCAGGACAACGACGAGGACACCTATACCGGGTTCCCGTCAGCCCGCCAAGGTGGGGGAGCGGGGCGTGGCCGTGGCCGGTCACCCCTCGCGGTCCGCATGCGCCCCACCTCCCTGGACGAGGTAGCCGGCCAGCAGCACCTGCTTTTGCCGGGGTCGCCGCTACGTCAACTCGCCGAGGCAGAAGGTTCCGGCCCGGCCGGCCTCAGCTCCGTCATTCTCTGGGGACCCCCCGGAACCGGCAAGACCACCCTGGCGCACGTCATCGCCCGCGGGCCGCACCGCAGTTTCGTTGAGCTCTCCGCCATCTCAGCAGGCGTGAAGGACGTCCGCCGCGTCATGGATCAGGCGCTAGAGGACCGCGACCTGCGCGGCATCACCACCGTCCTGTTTCTGGACGAGATCCACCGCTTCAACAAGGCCCAGCAGGATGCCCTGCTCCCTGGGGTAGAGAACGGCTGGGTGGTGCTCGTGGCCGCCACCACCGAGAACCCATCCTTCTCCGTGGTCGCACCGTTACTGTCTCGTTCCATCTTGCTGACCCTGAAGTCCTTGACGGACCAGGATCTGGTCGGCCTGCTGCAACGCGCCATCGAATCCGAGCGCGGACTCAACGGAAGCGTCGCGCCACAGGAAGGAGTCCTGGAGCACCTCGTCACCCTCTCCGGAGGCGACGCCCGCAAAGCGCTCACCGGCCTCGAAGCGGCAGCCGCCGTGGCACTGGACCGCCACACCAGGGAATCCGGGGAGGGGCCGGCTGCCATCTCCACCGGGGACGCGGAACGCGCCATGGATGTGGCCGTCCGTCGCTACGACAAACAGGGCGACGACCACTACGACACCGCGTCCGCCCTCATCAAGTCCATCCGAGGTTCAGACGTGGACGCGGCCATGCATTACATGGCGACCATGATCGAGGCGGGGGAGGACCCCCGGTTCATCGCCCGACGACTCGTGATCTCCGCCGCCGAGGACATCGGTATGGCGGACCCCACGGCACTGCAGACGGCAGTGGCCGCGGCTCAGGCCGTGCAGTTGATCGGCATGCCGGAGGGTCGCATCGTGTTGGCAGAGGCCGTAACCCACCTGGCCACGGCACCCAAGTCCAACGCCTCCTATAACGCCATCAACGCCGCCATCGCTGACGTCAGGGCGGGCAAGGGCAAGGGCATCCCCGCCCACCTGCGCGACGCCCACTACAAGGGCGCGGAACAGCTGGGCCACGGCAAGAACTACATCTACGCCCACGATGCCCCGCACTCGGTGGCCACACAGCAGTACCCGCCGGATGATCTGGTGGGAGTGGACTATTACGTCCCCACGGAGAACGGCCAAGAACGCGGGATCAAGGCCACGCTCGCGACGCTCCGGGACATCGTGCGGGGCAAGCGCCGATAGAGTAGGGGCCATGTCCTTGCAGGCCCAGACGCTCGTCGCGTCCATTCCTTCCCCGTCGGTCTCCAGCATCGAGATCGGCCCGCTGAACATCCACTTCTACGCGCTGTTCATCCTCACCGGCATCGTGCTGGCCGTGATCATGACGAACAGCCGCCTCACCAAAAAGGGCGCGGAACCGTGGGTGGTCCTCGACCTTGCCCTGTTGGTGGTCCCCCTGGCCATCGTGGTGGCCCGGATTTATCACGTGCTGACGCACCCCAACGACTACTTCGGAGAGGGCAGGAACACCTGGGACATCACCGAACCCGGGTCGGTCTGGGCCATCTGGGAGGGCGGCATCGCAATCTTCGGGGCGCTCCTGGGTGGAGGCCTCGGCGTGTGGATCATGTGCCGCGTGAAGGGCCTTTCCTTCGCAGCCGTCGCGGATGCACTGGTTCCCGGCCTCGTCCTGGCGCAGGCCTGCGGCCGCCTGGGCAACTGGTTCAACCAGGAACTCTTCGGCTCCACCACGACCCTGCCATGGGGGCTGGAAATCGACCGCCCGAACTCGGCCATCCCGGACGGAACACCCGCCGACGCGCTGTTCCACCCCACCTTCCTCTACGAGCTGCTGTGGAACGCCTTGGGTTGCGTGGTTCTGCTCTGGCTGGGCAAGAAGGCCTTCTTTAGCTGGGGTCGCCTGCTTGGCACCTACCTGATCTGGTACGGCGCCGGCCGCATCGTCTGGGAGAACATCCGCATCGACCCCTCCGAGATCATCTACGGGTTGCGCTCCAACGTCTGGGCAGCGATCTTCTGCGTCATCCTGGGCGTCCTGATCATCGCAATTCAGTACAAACTCCACCCCGGCCCGCAGACCAGCGCCTACCTTGACGGGCACTCCTGGGAAGAGGAGGACGACGCTCCGGCCGGCGCCGGCGGTGCCGAAACCAAGGATTCGTGACCGACCCCACCACGGAACCCTCTTCGTGTCCCGGCGTATGAGCGGGTAGGATCGAAGGCTGTACGGCAGGTGTCGTGCGCCCGCTTGTCGGGTGACACGCATCGAAGTAACAGGTGGGAAGCGCATTCCCCCCACTCTCCGCTCCAGGAGGCCGTCAACTTCAAGAGTGCGCAGACAGTAAAGGAAACAGACATGGCCAACATGCGCCAGCGCAACACTGTGCGTCTGTCCCGCGCCCTGGGGATCGCTCTGACCCCCAAGGCCGAGAAGTACATGGAACGTCGCCCCTACGGACCCGGCCAGCACGGTCGTGCCCGCAAGAAGCAGGACAGCGACTACGCAGTGCGTCTGCGCGAGAAGCAGCGTCTTCGCTCGCAGTACGGCATCCGCGAAGCTCAGATGACTCGCGTGTTCGAGGAAGCCCGCCGCACCCAGGGTCTGACCGGTGAGAACCTCATCGAGCTGCTCGAGATGCGTCTGGACGCCCTCGTTCTGCGTGCCGGCTTTGCCCGCACCATCCAGCAGGCCCGCCAGCTGGTTGTGCACCGCCACATCCTGGTTGACGGTGCCCGCGTTGACCGCCCGTCCTTCCGCGTGAAGGAGGGTCAGCTGATCCACGTGCACGAGCGCTCCGAGACCATGGTCCCGTTCCAGCTCGCCGCCGCTGGCGCCCACCGCGACGTGCTCCCCGCCGTCCCGGGCTACCTGGACGTCAAGCTGGAGCAGCTGCAGGCCAAGCTGGTTCGCCGCCCCAAGCGTTCCGAGGTCCCCGTGACCTGCGAAGAGCAGCTCGTGGTCGAGTACTACGCACGCTGATTTTCACCTTCCCAGCCACCTTCGTGGCAGGGACTACAGAGCCCGCGCACCGTTACCGGTGCGCGGGCTCTCGCGTTCGGACCCGAGGGAATCTGCGCGGTACGCAATCGCTGCAGCGGATCCACCTCACTTTGATCACGAACAGGTAAAGTGGTGTCGGCACATTCCGCGCCGTCCTCGAATTATGGAGTTGAAGAGCATGTCTGGTGGCGACATCGCCGGCCTCATCGCAGCAGGAGTCTTCCTGATCCTGGTGGCCCTGCTTGCAGTCCCGATCCTGAAACTGGGCCGTGTCTTCGACAAACTTGGGGACGCGGTCACCGAGGTCACCGAGAACACCACGCCCGTACTCAAGGAGGTCTCCACCACGGTGGCCACCTCCAACCAGCAGCTGGAACGCGTGGACGCCATCACTTCCAACGTGCAGGACGCCACCGCCAATCTGACGGCTGTGACCTCCCTGACCGCCTCCGTCCTCGGCAAGCCGCTGATCAAGATCGCCTCCTTCAGTGCAGGCGTGCGCGCGGTCTTCACCAAGGGCAACTGACGGTCCGTCTCCGTCAGAAGACGCCCCACGGAAACAACGAACGAGTAAGGATTCATCTCACGTGAAGAAGCTCTTCTGGGTCGCCGTCGGCATCGGCATCGGCGTGCTCGCCAGCCGCCAACTCGCCCGTGTGAAGACCACCTCTGCTGCGGCACCCCTGGCCATCGCAGACTCCGCTCTAGACCGCGTGACCTCAGTGGTCCGCAACGCGGCCACCTCCTTCAAGGAAGGTTCCGCCACGCGTGAGGCGGAGCTACGCGCCGCGCTGGGTATCGACGACGCGCCTCGCGGGCGTCACGCCGGCCCCGCTGCCGGCGACTCACCCGCCTGAGTTCCCACCAGCTCAGCTACACAGACTTCCCGGTTCCGCGTTTCGCCGAGCTGGAACCAAGACATCGTTCACCAACAAGGAGACACGAGAACAGCATGAAATCCCAGGAGATCGCCAAGCGGTGGGTCGACTACTTCGAGGCCCGCGGCCACACCCCGGTGCCCAGCGCCTCCCTGGTCTCTGCCGACCCGTCACTGCTGTTCACCGTGGCTGGCATGGTGCCCTTCATCCCGTACCTGACCGCAGTGGAACCTGCGCCATACCCGCGCGCCACCAGCGTGCAGAAGTGCATCCGCACCGCCGACATCGAAGAGGTCGGCCAGACGGTACGTCACGGCACCTTCTTCCAGATGGCAGGCAACTTCTCCTTCGGTGACTACTTCAAAGAAGAAGCCATCACCTACGCCTGGGGTCTGCTGACGGGATCCCAGGATGAGGGCTGCTTCGGTCTTGACCCGGAGCGCCTGTGGGTCACCGTCTTCGAGGACGAGGACTCCGACTGGAAGGACGACGAGGCCCGGGACATCTGGGAGAACAAGATCGGCGTCCCCCACGAGCGCGTGGTCGGTACCGGCAAGGCCGACAACTTCTGGAACACCGGCCAGCCCGGCCCCGGTGGCCCCTGCTCCGAGATCTACTACGACCGCGGTGCCCAGTACGGTATCGAGGGCGGCCCGGCCGTGGACGAGACCCGCTACGTGGAGATCTGGAATCTGGTCTTCATGCAGTACCGCCTCTCCCACGTGAATTCGAAGACCGACTTCGTGATCGAGGGCGAGCTCCCTCAGCGCAATATCGACACCGGCCTGGGCCTGGAACGCCTGGCCATGATTCTGCAGGGTGTCGAGAACATGTACGAGACGGACCAGGTCCGTCCCGTCCTGGACCGTGCGGCGGAACTGTCCGGCAAGACCTACACCTCCAGCGAGGATGCCGACGCTCCGGAACATGCTGACGATGTCCGCCTACGGGTGGTCGCCGACCACGTCCGTTCTTCCCTGATGCTGATCTCCGACGGCGTGTCCCCGTCCAACGAGGGCCGCGGCTACGTGCTGCGTCGCCTCATCCGGCGTGCCGTTCGGGCCATGCGCCTGCTCGGTGTGGAGCAGCCCGTGCTGCCGGAGCTGTTGCCGGTCTCCCGTGATGCTATGAAGGGCGTCTACCCTGAGGTCGCCACCGACTTCGAGCGCATCGCCCGCGTGGCCTACGCCGAGGAGCGTTCCTTCCTGCGCACCATCGCCTCCGGGACCACCCGCCTTGACGAGGCGCTCCAGGGCGCCCGTGCCGCAGGAACCTCGCTCTCCGGCGAGGACGCCTTCCAGCTACACGACACCTACGGTTTCCCGATCGACCTGACCCTGGAAATCGCTTCGGAGGCCGGCCTGAACGTGGATCAGGACACCTTCCGTTCCCTCATGGAGGAGCAGCGCCAGCGCGCCAAGAAGGACGCCAAGTCCAAGAAGACCGGCCACGCCGACCTGACGCTCTATCGCGAACTGCACGGTGCGGGAGACACCCACTTCACCGGATACGGCGAACTCACCACAGAGTCCGCAGTGCGTGGCCTGATCATCGACGGCGCCCGCGCCGACGTCGCCGAGCAGGGACAGGAGGTCGAGGTCGTCCTCGACGCCACCCCGTTCTACGCAGAGGCGGGCGGCCAGGCCGCCGATACCGGACTCATCACCGGAGACGGCTTCGTCCTGGAAGTCACCGACGTCCAGGCCCCCATGCGCGGTCTTTCCGTCCACCGCGCCGTGGTCCGCGAAGGCGAATTGCCCGCAGACGCGACCGTGCTGGCCCAGGTGGACCAGGCCCGGCGTCACGCAGGCGAGGAGGCTCACACGGCCACTCACCTGGTCCACGCCGCCCTCCACCAGGTGCTTGGCCCTGAGGCCCTGCAGTCCGGCTCCTTCAACAAGGCCGGCTACCTTCGCTTCGACTTCTCCTGGGCGGAGGCCCTGTCCGCAGGCGCCACGTCTGAGGTCGAGGACGTGGTCAACCAGGCCATCGATCACGATTTCCAGGTGCTCACCCGCGTAATGAAGAAGGACGAGGCCAAGGCCTTGGGCGCCACCAGCCTCTTCGGGGAGAAGTACGGCGACACGGTCCGCGTGGTGGAGATCGATGGTGCGTGGTCCCGCGAGTTCTGTGGCGGAACCCACGTTCCGCACACGTCCAAGATCGGTTCCATGTCCTTGCTTGGCGAGGCCTCCGTCGGCTCAGGCAACCGTCGCGTGGAGGCCCTGGTGGGTCTTTCCGCGTTCCGCCACAACGCCGCGGAGCGTGCCTTGGTTAACGACCTCACCGAGATGTTCCGGGTTCCGGCTCCGGAACTGCGCGAGCGCATCAATTCCACCGTGGACCGCCTCCGCGCTGCGGAGAAGGAGATCGAGAAGCTGCGCCGCGAGAAGCTGCAGGCCGCCTCCGCGAACCTCGTGGCTCAGGCACAGGATGTCTCCGGCATTCGCCTGGTGACCCATGATGCCGGTGAGGTGGACAGCGCTGACGACCTGCGTTCGCTTGCACTTCCGGCCCGCGACCGACTCGGTCAGGACGCCTCCGTGGTCGCCGTGACCGGCATCGTCAAGGGTAAGCCGGTCCTGCTTGTGGCCACCAACGAGGCCGCCCGCAGCGCTGGCGTCAAGGCAGGCGCCCTGGTGCGATCCGGCGCCAAGATCCTCGGCGGTGGCGGCGGCGGCAAGGACGACGTGGCGCAGGGTGGCGGCCAAGACCCGGCCAAGGTCACCGAGGCCCTCGCCGAGGTGACGCGGATGGTGTCACAAGCGTGATCGCTCGTGGAACCCGGTTCGGGGTGGACGTGGGCCGCGCCCGTGTGGGCGTGTCCCGCTCCGATCCCGACGGGATCCTCGCCACACCGGTGAAGACGCTGCGCCGTGACCCGAAGAAGGGCACGGACCTGGCTGTCTTGGTGAGGTTGGTACGTGAGGCCGAGGCCGCGGTGGTCTACGTCGGGCTGCCGCTGAACCTGCACGGTCGGCAAACCCCATCCACCGAGGACGCCCAGCGCTATGCACAGGCGCTGGCCGCGAGTCTGGACGGCGTTCCCGTGCGGCTCGTGGATGAACGCTTGACGACAGTCAGCGCCCAACGCAAACTGCATGAGTCCGGCAGGGACGTCAAGAACTCCCGGTCGGTCATCGACCAGGCGGCCGCCGTGGACATTCTGCAGCAGGCCTTGGACGTGGAGCGTGCCTCCGGGCGCCGCGCCGGTCAGCCGTCCACCTCTACCCAGCAGTCCACGTCGACCCAAGCAGCACGGCCAGACCAGCCTGAAGGAGACGAGTCGTGAACCAGGCAGACGGAGCTTCCCCCCGCCGGCCCCGACGCGCCAGACGTCCCGTTCCCGCCCGCCGTTTCACCGGCGTGGGGCGGCACGGACAGGGAGACACCCAGGCCGTCCTCGCGGCCTTGGCTGCTGCCGAGGAGGCGATCGCTCCCTCCGCGTCGACCCCTCAGGACGAATTCGACCTGCCGCAAGCCACGCAGACCGCGGTCCATCCCGCCCCTGAGGTGGATCCTGATGCTCCGTTGGCCGACGGCGAGGTCACCCAGGAATTCTTTCTCCATGAGGCCGAAGAAGCTTCAGCGGCCGTTGACCATCACGTCTCGGGTTTCGCGGATGCGTTGAACCGATTCGGTGTGGACGTCAGCGACCTCCCTGCAGGCTATTTGCCCGCGGCTGACCTATTTTCCGACCCTGGAGAGGGGGAGGTCGATCTGAAGGCTCGAAAGGCACGCCGTCGCAAGCGCGGCTGGATCACCACTGTCGTAGTGGTCGTAGTGCTCGTCGTGGTCGGCGGTGCGGGCTGGTACGGGATCACTCGGCTCACGGCTCCGGCCGCGGACTATGCCGGGCCTGGCACCGGTGAGGTGTCCTTCACCATTGCCGATGGCGCCGGCGTCAGGCAGATCGGTAAGGACCTCAAGCAGGCTGACGTTGTGAAGTCTGCTGAGGCCTTCTACGACGCCGTCGACGACCGGGAAACCGCGCCGGTTTTCCAGCCGGGCACGTTCCAGTTGCGCCATCAGATGTCCGCGGCCTCCGCCCTGGACACGTTGGTGCAATCGGGTGACAAGGTTTCCTACTTCCAGATCCAGCCCAATTCCCGCATGGGCGATGCTCTGGCCAACATCGCGGAGGGGACCGGCCTCGATCTGGCCGACCTCGAGGCCGCTGCAGTGGATCCCACGGCGTTCGGTTTGCCCAAGGAGGTCAAGGACCTGGAAGGGTACCTGCACCCCGGCGAGTACCGGATGCCACTGAACGCCGACGCCAAGACCATCCTGCAGCAATTGGTGGACGACACCACCAAGAGTCTGGAATCGCAGGGGGTCACCGACCCGCAGGAGCAGTACCGTGTGCTGAAACTGGCGTCCGTGGTGGCCGGTGAAGGCACCCTCAAGGACTACAAGCGCATCAGCGGCATCATCGACAACCGTCTCAAGCCTAATGACGAGACCCACGGCTACCTGCAATTGGACTCCACCGTCTCCTACGGGCTTGGCCAAGTCAGCATCCACCTGACCAAGGACCAGCTCAAGGACAAGGACAACCCGTACAACACCTACGTTCATAAGGGGCTGACCCCGACGCCCATCGGTTCCCCCGGGGACCGGGCCATCGAGGCGGCCGTGAATCCGGAGCCGTCGGATGACCTCTACTGGGTCACAGTGAACCTGACGACGGGCGAGACCAAGTTCGCTCCGACCTATGAGCAGCACCAGAAGAACGTGAAGGAATACCGCACCTGGTGCGCCGCCAACGAGGATGTCTGCAAGTGAGGGCTGCGGTCATAGGCCATCCGGTGGACCATTCGCGTTCACCGGCGCTGCACCTGCGCGCTTATTCCCTGCTCGGGTTGCCGATCCACTACGACCGGATCGATGCGACAGCCGCCTCCGCTGCGCCGCTGGCTTCGCGGTTGCGCGACGAACCGGGTTGGCTCGGTCTCAGCGTCACCATGCCCATGAAGCAACCCATGTTGGCGCAGGTCGACGTGGTTCATCCGTTGGCCGCCACCTTGGGTGCGCTGAACACGGTGGTGGTGGAGCGTAGCGAGACCGGCACGGTCCTTCATGGGTACAACACCGACGTCGCCGGGATCGTGTCCGCCCTGCGTGCGGCTGGCGTGTGCCCGGCGGCTGGCGACGGGAAGGCCCGAACGCGTGCCCTGGTGATCGGAGCGGGCGGCACCGCGGCCGCTGCGCTGGCCGCCCTGCGTGATCTGGGTCACCATCATGTCGCCGTCGCGGTGCGTTCCTTTGAGCGAGTTCATGAGCTTCCTCGGGTGGCTGCGGCCCTGGGGCTCGACGTGGATTTCATCGACTTCGCGACCCTGCCCACGTCCCAGCTAGGACCACTGGATGTGGTGATCTCCACGTTGCCTGCCGGCGCCGCCGACCCGTTGGCTCCGGTGATCGCAGGCTTCGCGGTGCCAGGGAGCACACTGTTGGACGCCGCGTACGCGCACTGGCCCTCCGTGTTGAGCTGCGCATGGGAGGCGGCGGGCGGCACATCGGTCCATGGTCTGTCGATGCTGGTCCACCAGGCAGTGGAACAAGTCGCGCTGTTCACGGGTCGCACCGAGGCGCTGGGAGATGACTACCGGGCGGCGTTGTGTGACGAGGCCGGTATCACCCGAGACGGGACTGCGGCCACAGCCGTGGCAGGATAGAACTCATGTTGCGTTGGCTCACCTCCGGCGAGTCCCATGGCCCCGCTCTCACGGGGATCATCGAGGGTCTACCCGCCGGCGTCCCCTTGACCACTTCCGCCGTCCAGGCGGCCCTGGCCCGTCGTCGGCTCGGTTACGGGCGCGGTGCCCGGATGAAGTTTGAACAGGACCAAGTCAGCCTGTTGGGCGGGGTCCGTCATGGCCTCAGCATCGGCGGACCGGTGGCCATCCAGGTCGCCAACACGGAGTGGCCCAAATGGCGTGATGTGATGAGCGCCGACCCCGTGGACCCGTCGGTCCTGGAGGGCAAGGCCCGCAACGCGGCGTTGACTCGCCCGCGCCCCGGGCATGCGGATCTGACCGGTATGCAGAAGTACGGGTTCGACGAGGCGCGCCCCGTCCTGGAACGCGCCTCAGCCCGTGAGACCGCAACTCGTGTAGCCCTGGGCGCTGTAGCTGCCTCGTTCCTCGCGGAGCTGGGCATCAGACTCGTCTCCCACACCGTGGAGCTGGGCACCGTGGCCTCACCTGTGGACGCCGCACGGCCCACCCCAGACGATGTGGAGGCGCTGGACGCCGATCCGTTGCGTTGTTTCGATGCCGAAACCTCCGCAGCGATGGTCGCGGAGGTCGACGCGGCACACGACGCAGGTCAGACGCTGGGCGGCGTGGTCGAGGTGATCGCTACCGGCGTCCCCGTCGGGCTCGGTTCCTACGTGCATTGGGATCGTCGACTGGATTCTCGACTGGCTGGCGCCCTAATGGGTATCCAGGCCATTAAGGGCGTCGAAATTGGCTGCGGATTCGAGACCGCTCGCCGTCGTGGCGCGGACGCGCACGACGAGATCGTCCTGGACGAAGCCCACCATCTTGCCCGGCTGACCGACCGTGCGGGCGGTATCGAAGGTGGTATGTCCACGGGAGGCTCCATTCGGGTCCGCGCGGCCATGAAGCCGATCGCTACGGTTCCCCGCGCTCTGGCCACAGTGGATGTCGCCACCGGTGAGCCCACCACGGCCCACCACCAACGTTCCGACGTCTGCGCTGTCCCTGCCGCTGGCGTGGTCGCGGAGGCCATGGTCGCCCTCGTCCTGGCCGACGCCGTGCTCGAGAAGTTCGGCGGCGACCATGTGGCGCAGACCCGCACCAACCTGGAGGCTTTTCTGGCCGGCATCCCTGCCGCAGTGGCCCCCGCGCAGCGGTGACCGGCACAGGGGCGCAGATACCGAGGGCCCTGGTTCTCGTCGGTCCCATGGGATCGGGGAAGACCTCGGTGGCGCAGGCCTATTCCAGGCTGACCGGAGCCGAATTCGTTGACCTGGATCAGCGCATCGTCACAAGCCACGGACCGATTCCGGAGATCTTCGCCCGCGAGGGGGAGACGGGTTTCCGTGCCGCAGAGACCGAGGTCCTGCGGACCGCACTGGCGGAGGCGGGCACCGTGATTTCAGCTGGCGGCGGGATCGTCCACTCCCAGCAGAACCGAGACCTGCTGTCCGGGGCCTTCGTTGTCTTCCTGTCCATCGACAGGCAAACGGCCCGTCAAAGAATCCACGAGGCAGCCTCGCGACCCATGCTCGCCGGCGGAGATCCGATGGACGTGTGGCAGCGGATCCTGGAGCAGCGACTTCCGCTCTACACCCAGGTGGCCTCGGTCACCGTGGATGCCAGAAGCGACACGCCTGAGGAATTGGCGGCGCAGATCGCGACGTCCTACGCCATGAACACGTATCGAGCAGAACACGAACGGAGCGCACCATGAGCGCCGACGCGCAGCAGAGCACGATCCATGTAGGGACCCCAAGCGGCCCGGGCTATGACGTGATCGTGGGTCGCGGTCTGCTCCCGCAGCTGCGTCCGCTCCTGGGGGAGCAGGTCAACAAGGTCTTGCTGGTGACCCCGCGAGCATTGCGCACCACGGGTGACACCGTGGCTGAACAGCTCAAGGCGGATGGCGTCCACGTCTACACCGCAGAGATCCCGGATGCCGAAGAGGGTAAGCGCGTCGAAGTGGCCGCCTTCTGCTGGGGCATCATGGGTCAGTCCGACTTCACCCGCACCGACGCCGTGGTCTCGGTGGGCGGCGGAGCCGTCACCGACGTGGCTGGTTTCGTGGCGGCCACCTGGTTGCGGGGCGTCCGTGTGGTGCATCTGCCCACCACCGTGCTCGGCATGGTGGACGCCTCTGTGGGCGGCAAGACGGGCATCAACACCTCAGAGGGCAAGAACCTGGTGGGATCTTTCCACCCGCCAGCAGGGGTCCTCGTGGATCTGGACGCCCTCGAAACTTTGCCTCGCAACGAACTCGTCACCGGGATGGCGGAGTCCGTGAAGACCGGCTTCATTGCCGATCCGGCCATCCTGGATCTCTTCGAGGCCGACGCGGCCGCAGCTACCGACCCGTCAACTGCCGTTTTCCGCGAGATCATGGAACGCACCATCAAGGTGAAGGCCGACGTGGTCTCCGAGGACCTCCGCGAGTCCGGTCGCAGGGAAATCCTCAACTACGGTCACACGTTGGGTCACGCGGTGGAATACGCCGAGCGTTACCAGTGGCGACACGGCGCAGCCGTGTCGGTGGGCCTGGTGTTCGCGGCGGAACTGGGACGACTCGTCGGGCGTTTGGATGACGCTACGGCGGACCGCCACCGCACCGTCTTGTCCTCCCTGGGGCTGCCCGTGAGTTACCGCGGCGATCGGTGGAAGACCCTGCTCTCCACCATGCGACGGGACAAGAAGGCCCGCGGCGACCATCTGCGCTTCATCGTCCTGGACGGTCTTGCCCGGCCTGGCGTGCTGGAGGCGCCGGAGGATCATCTGCTCTTCACCGCCTACCAGGAGATCGCGGAATGACGGTGATGGAGACCACCTTCGCACTCGGCGTCCCCGGCGTGCAGATGCAATTGCCGCAGATGCGTCCGGTCGTCGTGGATCATGACGCTGCCATGGACACGTTGCGCAATGGAGAGCACGGCGACCGGGTGGTGGTCCTGATCGCACTGGAACGCTACGCGGACGCGGCCGAAGCCATCACCGAAGCCCGCCTACTCGATCCAAGCAATATCCGCCTGCGACTGCTGGACACGGAAGTGGTCAGATGGACCGGTGACCCCGACCGGGCGGTCCGTAGACTTCGTCGGATCCTGGACGAGATCGCAGAGACCGCCGACGAGCCCGAGGTCCTCCACCAGCTCGGTGCCTGCTACTACTCCATCGGTGACGTTCACGCTGCCGTCACCAGGTTCCGTGAGGCGTGGCGCGGGCGAGAGGAACGCTCGGCCCCGCAGATCCGCCGGGAGTGTTCTAGGCGCTGCTACGAATTGGCATCCGCCTCGCTGGCCTGAGCGCTCGACACGGAAGCAGGCATGGTCTGCGGTAGAATCGTTTGTCAGCTTGAAGCAAAAAAGACGTCCACCCGTAGGACGCGCCCTTGAAAAACAAGGAGTGCGCACGGGGGAGCACCACGAAAGAGGAAGAAGTGGCCACCAGTAACGACATCAAGAACGGCACCGTGCTGAAGATCGACGGTCAGCTCTGGAGCATCATCGAGTTCCAGCACGTGAAGCCGGGCAAGGGTGGCGCCTTCGTTCGCACCAAGATGCGCAACGTCCTCTCCGGCAAGGTCGTAGACAAGACCTACAATGCCGGTGCCAAGATTGAGACGGCCACCGTGGACCGTCGCGACTACCAGTACCTGTACCAGGACGGCGAAGACTTCGTGTTCATGGACATGGCCGACTACGACCAGATCACCGTGTCCGCGGCGACCGTCGGTGACGCGGCGAAGTTCATGTTGGAGAACCAGGAAGTCACCATCGCCATCAACGAGGGCACCCCGCTCTACGTCGAGATGCCGGCTTCCGTGGTCCTCGAGATCACCTACACCGAGCCCGGCCTGCAGGGTGATCGTTCCTCGGCGGGCACCAAGCCCGCCACCTTGGAGACTGGCGCCGAGATTCAGGTTCCGCTGTTCGTGGAGCAGGGCACCCGCGTCAAGGTGGATACCCGCGAGGGCTCCTACCTCGGGCGTGTCTCCGAGTGAGCACCCGGTCCAAGGCCCGCAAGCGCGCCCTCGAGGTGCTCTTCGAGGCCGAGCAACGCCGTGGCGACGCCAGGGCCATCCTTCGCCGTAAGGTCGAGGAGGATGCGGTGAACCCGTATTCGGCCGAGATCGTGGACGGAGTGCTGACCCAGCAGGACCGCCTGGATGAAATCCTCTCCACCTATGCGCAGGGTTGGACCCTTGACCGGATGCCCACCGTGGATCGTCAGGCCCTGCGGATCGGCCTGTGGGAACTGCTCTTCAACGATGACGTTCCTGACACGGTGGCCGTCACCGAGGCCGTTGCGTTGGTGAAGGAACTCTCCACCGACGATTCTCCGGACTTCGTCAACGGACTCCTCGGTCGCCTTCAGCGGATTAAGCCCACGCTGCTGGCCTGACCCGTTCCCTTACGATGCCCCCGACGCCTTGCGGCGCCGGGGGCATCGTCGTTAGTCAGGAGGCGGTCCAACCGCCCGGGCCGTGGGCCACCGCCGTACGCAGGCTTTCCCTCGCCGAGAGGGAACGCTGCAGCAGAGCAAACTGCTCCTCGACGAGCCCCGCCCTCGGAATCGTAGGGGACGGAAGCGGATCGGCGAGATCCTCGATCTCCATCCGGATCGCCATGAGAGCGTCAGCGGTGGAGATCACCGAACGCGCCTGAGCCGTCGCACCACGGCGACGGGACCAGGTCAGCAGCCGGGCCCGTGCCGGTCGTGTGGAGAGCGCCAGCGCCTCATCCTCGGTGTACCAGCCATGGCGCACCAGTGAGGTCATGGCCGCCACCCGTAGTCTGGCCTTGCGGTACCCCATAGCGGTAGCGGTGAGCACGATGCCCAGGACGAGAACGGCCGTGGTGGCTGCGGTGAGGCCGGTGATCCATGACTCAAGTTCTCGCCCTTCGCACCAGTCGTAGGTGTGCTCGCCATGGCAGAGGACTCGAGCGCGGATCAACCCGGACGCCAGCGAAGCAGCCGCTGTAGAGATCAGCACGGCGAGGGGCCATCCGAACACCAGGCGTTTGCGGCCCTTGGTGAGGAGCACGCCAAGGACTAGACCGCCCCAGCCCGAAACAAAGGCCTGCGTCACGGGCAAGGACATGGCATTCAAGGAGGCTGCGAGGCCGGCGTCTGAATCGAGTCCCACCAGATGCCGACCGCTGAGGACCAGCACCGCCTGCATGCCCCCATAGCCGAGACCGGCAGCAGCTGCCGTGGAGAACCCGCGGGCCCAGCCGCGCACGCACTCAGGCACCAGGATGGCCGGTACCAGGATGACCACGGAAACGAGCGCCTGCACCGCGAACGTGGTGAGTAACAGTGTGGGCGTGGTGTCTCCGGTGAAGACCCCTTCGGACCAACCGCTCTGCGGCACCAGGTTCAGCAGGAGGTTTGGGACCCACAGCGCTGCGACGATGCCCCAGCCGATGCACACCAACGTTGCCCAGAGTGCGGGCCGTCCATGCTGGGCGCCGCGTCGCAGCAGCCAGGCGGTGATGGCGATGACGAGAAGCGAAGCAACGAGTACGTAGATCCGGCCAGCGGTTCCGCCGACCTCACGCGCCGACCAAGCCACTCCGAAGCCTGTGGCGATAGCGGCCGCAAGCAGCACGAGGTCCGCGATGAAGGCGGGAACCACGCTCCGGCTGACGCTGACGGCTGATTGTTCTCCCGTACGCACCTGACGCACCGCGATGGGCGGGTGCGGCAGATGTGGCGAATCCGTGGTCGTCGAATCGGCGCTCATACGTTCCAGCCTAGGCCAGGTGGGGCCTCAGATCAGGACAGGCGCAGCAATGATGTGGTGCGGTCCCACAAATTGGTCGCAGCCACCATCAGCAGCGCGGAGCCGAGCATGTGCAGCAGCACGAGCACAATGGGCAGGCCGTTGAAATGCTGCACGTAACCGATGGTGCCCTGCAGCACGATCACCAGCAGCAACCAGTACACGGCGTGGCGCAGGGCGTCACCCGTGGGGCGGCGGAGCACGATCACCAGGGCCAGCAACGTGACTGCGATGAGCAGGTAGACGGGGACCACGTGCAACTTGGTGACGAAATCGGGGTCGAAAGCGTGGCGTGGGGCATCCGGGTCACCGGCGTGCGGACCCGCGCCGGTCACGATGGTGCCGAGGACTACGGCGGCCGCGGAGAGGATCCACGCCGCCCAGGCCAGTGGTTTCATGCCCGACGGTACGGCCCCGCCTGCCAGCGTCTGCTGGCCTCGCACGGCGAGGCCAGTGCGATTGACGAGTAGTGCAGCTGTGCACACCAGGAAGGCGGAAGCGATGAAGTGAAGGGACACCACCCAGGGATTGAGTTTGGTCCGCACCGTGATGCCTCCGATGACGGCCTGCACCGGGATGATGGCCAGCAACGTCCACGCCAACCAGTAGATGGTGGGGTGGCTTCTGCGCAGCTTCCAGACCGAGAGAATCGTGGCGACGGCGATGATCAGCAGGACGAACGTCAGGGTTCGGTTGCCGAACTCGATGATCCCGTGGATCCCCATTTCCGGGGTCGGCGTCATGGTACCCGGCATGCAATTGGGCCAGTTGGCGCAGCCCAGACCCGAGCCGGTGAGACGAACCGCTCCGCCGGTCACGATGATGCCCACCTGAGAGGCGAGCGACGCGATCGCCAGGCTGTGCGTCAGCTTGGTGACCGTGGTCGGCAGCCGGAAGCGGCTGGTTGGGTTTGTGGCGGTCTGGGACATCGGGGAGGGTTCCTTGGTCGGTGGGGTGGGTAGTGCGTGTGGTGTGACGGTCAGTCCCAGAGGAACCAACGGATGGCGGCGACGGACCCAACGACGGCCCAGATGGCCAGCACCAGCATGGAGGCCAAATCGAAGCGTCCCTGGAGCAGTGCGGCGCGAAGGGTCTCCGCCAGGGCGGAGGAGGGAAGCAGTGAGACCACCGAATGCGCCACCCCGTCCAACCGTCCGACCGGCAGCAGCAGGCCGCCCACTGCGGCAAGGAGCGCCCAGAGCAGGTTGGTGACCGCCAAGGTGGCCTGTGGCCTCATGGTGCCTGCGATCAGCAGTCCCAAGGAGGCGAAGGCGGCGACGCCGAGCACGAGGCCGATCAGAGCAGGCAGGATCCCACCCAGGTTCGGGTGCCATCCCATGGCTGCGGCGATGATGCCGAGCACCACCAACTGCACCAGCAGCACGGCGAAGACGGCAATCGTTTTGCCGAGGATCAATCCACCCCGTCCCAGCGGCGTGGTGGAGAGGGATCGGAGGACACCGTATTGCCGGTCGAATCCGGTTTGGATGGCTTGACCGGTGAACGCCACGGAGACGAGGGCTAGTGCCAGGACTCCGGGCGTGGCGGCATCGATACGCCGTGGAGCCACGCCGTCTAGGACGTCGACCCACGTGAGGGCAACGAGGGCGAGGACCGGGAGGACCAGCGCCAAAAGCAGCTGTTCCCCGTTGCCCAGGATGGTCTTGGCCTCGTATCCGGCCTGACGAACGGCACGGACGAGCAGCGAGGATGGCCTGCCCGCGGGCCGGGAAGTGACGGGGATGGTGGTGGGGGAGTGACTCGTCATGCCGTTTCCGTGGCCTCCTCATGGTGGTCGGCCAGTTCCAGGAAGGCCTCCTCGAGCGTGCGCTTGCGCAACAGCAGGTGCTGGGGCATGAGTCCCTGGTCCGCCCAATGTCGGGTGAGGCGGGCGAGTAGCTCGGGATCGGCCATGTCCTGGATCACCCAGGTCTCTGCACCCTCTCGACGCGGCCACACGCCGTCGGGCCAGGTCGGTGACACGCCCGCGGCGAATCCGACCACAAGATCCGCGGCGGTGTCCGCCTTCGTCAGTTCCGCCACGGACCCGTGCGCCACGGTGCGGCCACGGTCGATGACATAGATGGTGTCGGAGAGACGTTCCGCATCCTCGAGCAGATGAGTGGTCAACACCACGGCTCGCCCTTCCGCGCGTAGCGTCCGGATCAGGTCGAAGACCACCTGCCGCGATTGGGGGTCCAGGCCTGCACTCGGTTCGTCCAGGAACAGCACTTCCGGATCGCCGATGAGGGCCACGGCCAGCGCGAGTCGCTGCTTCTGCCCTCCGGAGAGTCGCCTGATGGAGGTTTTGGCGAACTGGTCGATGCCGAGCAGGTGGGCCAGTTCGCCCACGTGCCGCGGTGTTCGGTACAGGCCGGCCACATGGCGCAAGTAGGAGAGTGGCTTCTGCGAGGGTGGCAGACCGCCGTCCTGCAGCATCACTCCGACTCTGGCTCGCAGGTTCGCGTCGGCTTGCCATGGTGAGTGTCCCAGCAGTCGGACTTCGCCGCTGTCCGGGCGCAAGAGGCCTTGAGCGCAGGCCAACGTGGTGGATTTACCCGCACCGTTGGTTCCGAGCAAGGTGGTCACCTGGCCGGCCCGAGCCACCAGATCCACGCCCTGCAGCACCTGGGCCTGGCGACCGCCCGCGCTCCGGAAGGCCTTCGTCAGTCCCTTCACACTCACCGCTGGATCAGTGTGATCCAGGGTGGCTGAGGGCGACGGGCGCGCGGAATCGTGGGTTGATGGCACCCGAGTAGTCTACGGGCCACGCGGCGATTCGGCCTCGCTCGTCCACGCACCGCGGCCCGCTATCCCGCGGCAGTGTCCAACGTCACCTGGGACTGGGAGTCCCGTCACCAAGTGCTGTTATACGGCCCCGACAAGGCTTCCCTTACTAGAAAGCATGACCCGCACAAGGGAAGATATATGTTGTGTATTCGCAGGCAACGCAGGGAACGGCTGTCCTGAGCCCTTCCCCAGATCCCAAGGACACGGAGCACAGCACCAGG
This sequence comes from Galactobacter sp., assembly GCA_052108535.1. Taxonomy (GTDB): domain Bacteria; phylum Actinomycetota; class Actinomycetes; order Actinomycetales; family Micrococcaceae; genus Galactobacter. The sequence continues at coordinate 48,705 of JBQDZM010000014.1, forward strand.
GACCGTGTGCTGCGCACCGTGCTTCAGCACGGTCCCATCACCGCTGCCGAACTCGGCAGCACCCTCGGTTTCACTCCAGCAGCGGTGCGTCGGCACCTCGACCGGCTCGAGTCCGAGGGGCTGATCGGCGTCAAGGAAGTGCAAGCCAAACGCGCCAAAGCGGGCAGGCCGGCACGACATTACGTGGTGAACCCCGCCGCCCAGGTTCGCTTAGGCAACCGCAACGGCGAGGCGGCGGTCGCCGCCGTGGAACAACTCCGGGCTCTGGGTGGCGAGACTGCCGTGAAACAGTTCGCCGCTCGTCAGGCCGACCGGCAGGAACGCCTGTACACCGAGACCGTGTCCGCCGCGGCGGCCGGTCAGGAACGTGCCGAGGCTCTGGCCGAGGCGTTGTCTGAGGACGATTACGTGGCGTTCACCCGCACCGTGGACATTTCCACGGGGACGCAGGCCATGCGCAGCCTCCAGCTGTGCCAGGCGCACTGCCCCCTCGTGGACGTGGCACGCCACGTCCCGGAGATTTGCGAGGCGGAAGCGGAAATGTTCGCCAGGGTGTTGGACGTTGACGTAAGGAGACTCTCCACCATGGCCGCTGGTGGTCACGTGTGCACACTGCACATCCCGTTGGGGCGTGATTCCGCGCTGACCAAGCCGGAGAAGCGGACGCGTATCAAGATTTCGAGGAAGTAGGAGGGGACGAGATGACGGAACAAATTGCACCGAGTGCAGCGGATCCAGGCGTGATTGCCGAGATCCTGGAGAAGAATCCAGAACTCGCCGGAATCGGTAACTATGAATATGGCTGGGCGGATGCCGACGATGCCGGTGCCAGCGCCCGTCGTGGGCTGAACACGGACGTGGTCGCGGATATTTCCGGGAAGAAGTCCGAGCCGGAATGGATGCTGAAGCGCCGACTGAAGGCGCTGAAGTACTTTGACCGCAAGCCCATGCCCACCTGGGGTGCTGACCTGTCGGGGATCGACTTCGACAACATCAAGTACTTTGTGCGCTCCACCGAGCGTCAGGCGGAGAGCTGGGAGGACCTCCCGGAGGACATCCGCAACACCTACGAGAAGCTGGGTATCCCCGAAGCCGAGCGAAACCGGCTCGTGGCCGGCGTCGCCGCCCAGTACGAGTCCGAGGTCGTCTACCACCAGATCCGCGAGGACCTGGAAGAGCAGGGCGTCATCTTCCTCGACACCGATTCCGGTCTGCGCGAGCACCCGGAGATCTTCGAGGAATACTTCGGTTCCGTCATCCCCGCAGGAGACAACAAGTTCGCTGCGTTGAACACGGCCGTCTGGTCGGGTGGTTCCTTCGTGTACGTCCCCAAGGGCGTCCACGTCGAGATCCCTCTGCAGGCCTACTTCCGGATCAACACGGAGAACATGGGTCAGTTCGAACGCACGCTGATCATCGCGGACGAGGACTCCTACGTTCACTACATCGAGGGCTGCACGGCTCCGATCTACAAGTCGGACTCCCTGCACTCCGCCGTCGTGGAGATCGTGGTGAAGAAGGGCGCCCGCGTGCGCTACACCACCATTCAGAACTGGTCCAACAACGTCTACAACCTGGTCACCAAGCGCGCCGTCTGCGAAGAGGGCGCCACCATGGAGTGGGTTGACGGCAACATCGGTTCCAAGGTCACCATGAAGTACCCGGCGGTCTACCTGACCGGCGAGCACGCACGTGGCGAGACTCTGTCCATCGCCTTCGCGGGTGAGGGACAGCATCAGGACACTGGTTCCAAGATGGTCCACATCGCCCCCAACACGTCCTCATCCATCGTCGCTAAGTCGATTGCCCGTAATGGCGGGCGTTCCGGTTATCGCGGTCTGGTGCAGGTGCGTGAGGGCGCCAAGGGCGTGAAGAACAACGTGGTCTGTGATGCCCTGCTGGTTGATCAGATCTCCCGTTCCGACACCTACCCCTACATCGACGTCCGCGAGGACGACGTGACCATGGGGCACGAGGCCACCGTCTCCAAGGTGAGCGAGGACCAGCTCTTCTACCTCATGGCCCGTGGCCTGGCCGAGCAGGAGGCCATGGCCTTGATTGTGCGTGGCTTCGTAGAGCCCATTGCCCGTGAGCTACCCATGGAGTACGCCCTCGAGCTGAACCGACTGATCGAATTGCAGATGGAAGGATCCGTGGGCTGAGCATGGCACAGAATCTGACTGATACCGCGGCCCAGCGAAGCAAGGGCGCACCCCTGATCGCTGGTTTCACGGAGGAGGGCGAGGACCTCTCGCCCCTGAACTTGGCAGCTGCCAACCTGGCCCCCATCGGTGGTGACGCCGTGAAGGCGCATTCCCACGGTGGCGGGGCCGGCGTTCCGGATTCCTCGCGAGCCGGACGCAAGACCTCCTTCGTCGTCAACGACTTCGCACCCCTGACTGGGCGCGAGGAGGACTGGCGTTTCACCCCGCTGAAGCGGTTGAAGGGCCTGGACAAGCTGGCCCTCAACCAGGATGCGGAACCGACCGTCTCGTTGAAGACCACTGAGGGAGATCTCGAGTTCTCCCATGAGGTGGTGGACAAGAATGCCGACGCTCGCGTGGGTTGGGTCGCACCGGAGGATCGCGTCGCGGCCAACGCCTGGTCCGGCGTGAGCACCGCTCATGTCATCACCGTTCCGGCCGCCGCCGACGGCGAGGTCGTCCTCGTGTCCGTGAAGGGTGAGAACACCGCCCCGTCCGCTCAGCACCTGACGCTGGTGGCAGAGGAAGGCTCCCGGGCCACCGTGGTCATGGACCATTCCGGTTCCGCGACGCTGACCCAGAATATTGAGATCGACGTGCACAACAACGCCGACCTCACCGTGGTCTCCCTGCAGCGCTGGGAGGACGAATCCGTCCACGCCTCGGACCAGCAGGCCCGCCTGGGCGCCAAGGCTCACTTGAAGCACGTCGTGGTGTCCTTCGGCGGCGATCTGGTGCGCGTGACACCGTCGGCTCGATTCACGGCGCCCGGCGCCGAGGCCGAGCTCTTTGGCCTGTACTACGCCGACGCTGGTCAGCACCTGGAGCACCGCCTCTTCGTGGACCATGCAGCCCCTAAGTGCATCTCCAATGTGCTCTACAAGGGTGCGCTGCAGGGCAAGGACGCTCACGCCGTGTGGATTGGCGACGTGCTGATCCGGGCAGCTGGCGAGGGCACCGATTCCTACGAGGCCAACAAGAACCTGGTGCTCACGGACGGCGCTCGCGCGGACTCGGTTCCCAACCTGGAGATCGAGACCGGCCTCATCGACGGTGCTGGACACTCCTCCACCACCGGTCGTTTCGACGACGAGCACCTGTTCTACCTGATGGCGCGCGGCATCGACGAGAAGACCGCACGCCGCCTGGTGGTGCGCGGCTTCCTGAACGACATCATCCAGAAGATCGGCGTGGAGTCGATCGAGGCGCAGCTCAACGAGGCCATCGAGGCCGAGCTCGCGCAGACCGACTACTGAACCACAAGCGATAAAGAGAAGTTATGTCTACTTTGGAAATCAAGGACCTCAAGGTCGGAATTGAGACCGAGCAGGGTTTCAAGCAGATCCTCAAAGGCGTCAACCTGACCATCGGTGAGGGCGAGACCCACGCGATCATGGGCCCCAACGGTTCCGGCAAGTCCACGCTGGCCTCCACCATCGCCGGCCACCCGCGCTACATCGTCAACGGCGGCGAGGTGCTGCTGGACGGCGAGAACGTCCTGGAGATGAGCGTGGATGAGCGCGCCCGTGCCGGCCTGTTCCTGGCCATGCAGTACCCGGTCGAGATCCCGGGTGTCACCATGACCAACTTCCTGCGTACGGCCAAGACCGCCATCGACGGTGAAGCCCCAAAGCTGCGGACCTGGACCAAGGAGGTCAAGCAGGCCTTCGATCGGCTCAAGATCGATCCCGACTTCGCTGCCCGTAACGTCAACGAGGGTTTCTCCGGTGGCGAGAAGAAGCGCATCGAGATCCTGCAGCTGGAGCTGCTCAAGCCCCGTTTCGCACTGCTGGACGAGACCGACTCCGGCCTCGACGTCGACGCGCTGAAGATCGTGTCTGAGGGTGTCAACCGCGCCCACGCCGACAATGGCATGGGCATCATGCTCATCACCCACTACACGCGCATTCTGCGCTACATCAAGCCCGACTTTGTGCACGTCTTCGTTGACGGTCACGTGGCCGAGCAGGGTGGCTCCGAGCTGGCTGACCGGCTCGAGGAAGAGGGCTACGACCGTTACCTGGTGGGTGCTTAAGCCATGACAGAGGAGCAGCAACTGGGCAGCACCCAGACGCCCATTGAGGACGTCACTGAGGCGCTGTATGATGTGATCGACCCGGAGCTGGGTGTCAACATCGTTGATCTTGGGCTGCTCTACGGCGTGGCCTACAACGATGAGGGCTCGCTGCTCATCGACATGACGCTGACCACCGCGGCCTGCCCGCTCACCGACGTCCTTGAGGATCAGGTGGCCCGGGCGCTGGATCCGCTGGTGGATGACTGGCGCGTGAATTGGGTCTGGATGCCGCCGTGGGGTCCGGAACGGATCACCGAGGACGGCCGCGACCAGATGCGCGCACTCGGCTTCAATATCTGAGCTAAGCAATGCACGACGGGGCCCCGACACCGTTTGGTGTCGGGGCCCCGTCGTGCTCTGTTGTGGTCCCGCTCAGTCCGGAGTTCAGTCCCGCTTAGACTCTCGCGGTTCGGGGAGGCCGCGTGCGGCCAGGGCGTCGCCCGCGTCGCGGGCACGTGCCACCGCGGCGATCACCAGCGCCGTTGCGGTGCGGATGGGGGCGCGCCGCAGGCCGCGGGCCGCGGCGGACTCCCGGATCCGGCGCCAGCTGTCCACGACGTCGGGCAGGGTACGGAGGAAAAGGGCCAGAGCGATCTCCACGGTGGAGCGGGGGAGTCCTATCCACCTGGCGGCCCTCCCGATTCCGTCGATGAGGACCTGCTGGTCCGTGGTCACCAGGAGCAGCCTGGCCAGCGTCAGGAGGGCGTAGATGCAGCTGGGCACGGCCAAGGCCACCCAGGGGCCGTTGACGGGCCAGTGGTAGGCCACCAAAAGCGGTACCACCCACCACCAGTAGCGCAACGGGGACAGGAACGTCCGGAAGACGCGTGCGCCGGAGAGCGCGTACAGCAGCAGGGAGAGGGCCAGCAGGCCCACCCCAAAGCGCCAGTCGGTGCGAAGGAACGCAGACGCCACGCCCGCGGCCAGCAGCACGAGGTACTTGCTCCAGAGCGGGACCCGGTGGATCGGGGAGGTGCCCGGAACCGACCGGATGATATTGCCGGGATCCAGGACCCGCATCAGGCCTGCTCCCTCAGATGCGTCTGGGGGACGCTGCCCGGCCAGGCGGTTTTGCCCTCGGCGGCGGACACGTAGGCGTCCACGATGGCCGCAGGTTCTCCGTCTCCCACGATCCGGCCGGCATGGACCCAAATCGCACGGTCACAGGCACGAGCCAGGTCCAGGTCATGGGTCGCCACGATCAGCCGAGCGGGGACGTTCATCAATTCCTTGACTACTTGGGCGCGGTTGACGAGGTCAAGGGCCGAGGTCGGTTCGTCCGCCAGGATCACGGAGGGGTTCACGGCCAGCAGGCCCGTGAGGGCCACGAGCTGACGCTCACCACCGGAGAGCGCATGCACGCTGCGATCGCTCAGGTGGCTCAGCCCGGCCTGCTCCAGGAGAGCGGCGGCACGATCTTTGCGCTGGCGACGCTTCAGGCCGAGTCGGCGTAGGGAGAGCTCGATGTCCTCGGTGACCGTGGGCATGATCAACTGCGCGGCAGGGTCGGCGAAGAGGAAACCGAGCGTTGCACGGACGGCGGACAACTGGGTTACGACGGAGTGGCCATCCACCTCGATGCTGCCGCCCGAGAGTTCCTGCAACCCGGCGATGGCCCTCAGCAGGGTGGTTTTGCCTTGGCCGTTGGAGCCCACCAGGGCGATGCGGTGCTGGGGAAGATCGAGGGTGGTCGGTACCAAGGTGGTGCGCGTGGCGCCGGGACTGCCAGTGTCTCCTGGGTGGTCCAGGACGCGTACAGACGCGGCGTCCAGCCGGATGGAGCCCTGGGTCACAGGTCTCCGGTCCGGCGCGCAGCCAGGGCCGGGAACGCCTTGAACACGCCGGCCACGATGAGGGCGGCCAGGGCGCACTTGATCACGTCACCGGGCCAGAACGGCAGGTCCGCCGCGATGGCAGCACCCCACGTGTCGAAGGGGACGTTGAGCTTCATCCCGAGGATGCCCGCCGGATGAACAATGAGGATGGAGGAGGCGAAGGCGCAGCAGAAGAGCCACAGCGCCTGCAGCTTCCGGGCCTTGCGCAAGACCAAGGTGGCCAGGGACCCCGAGACCAGGGCGGCCACGGGGAAGGCGAGCAGGTAACCGGCGCTGCCTCCGGCCAGGACCCCGAACCCTGAAGAGTAGTTGGCCAAGATCGGCAGACCGGCTAGGCCGAGCACCACGTAGAGGGCCACAGCGCTGAAACCGCGCCAGCCGCCCAGCAGCAGGCCGGAGATGGCCACTCCGAGAGTCTGCAACGTAATGGGGACGCCGGCCCCTCCGACGGGGATTGCGGGGGTCAGCGACAGAGCGGCGACGACTGCGGCGAACACGACGATCAGGGCGAGGTCTCGGGGCAGAGTGGTGCGCTTGGCGGCAACGGGTGCGGTGGTAGACATGATTCCAAGCGTACTTGAACACCGTTCAATCACACCAGTCGGTGACATCACGTCGCGCGGCACCCTGCGCGCTGCCGGTGAGCACTAGAATGGTCAGGTTGCCCGCTGGACCACCCCACGAAAGGACCGGGAAGCACAGTGATCTCCGTATCCGACCTGGAGCTGCGCGCAGGCGCTCGTCTGTTGATGGACGAGGTGAACTTCCGGGTCGACGCCGGGGACAAGGTCGGGTTGGTGGGCCGTAACGGCGCAGGCAAGACCACCCTGACCAAGGTGCTCGCCGGACAGACGCTCCCAGCCGCCGGTGAGGTCACCCGCACCGGATCCTTAGGCTACCTTCCCCAGGACACACACCTTCCGGATATGGAACAGCTGGCGCGCGCCCGCATCCTCTCCGCCCGCGGTCTGGATGTGGTGACGGAGAAGCTGCGCCGCTGCCAGGAGGAGATGGCCAGCGAGGACGACTCGATTCGGGAGCGGGCCATGCGCCGCTACGACCGTCTCGAGGCAGAGTTCCTGGCCGGCGGTGGCTACGCCGCCGAATCCGAGGCAGCAGCCATCTGTAACAATCTGGCCCTGCCGGAACGCGTCCTCAACCAGCCCATCGGCACCCTGTCCGGTGGCCAGCGCCGCCGCGTGGAACTGGCCCGCATCCTCTACTCCAATGCGGACACGCTGCTGCTGGACGAGCCCACCAACCACTTGGACGCAGACTCCATCACCTGGTTGCGCGATTTCCTCATGAACTACGAGGGCGGATTCCTGATCATCTCCCACAACACCGAGTTGCTGGAGGCCGTGGTCAACAAGGTCTATCACCTGGACGCCAACCGAGCCACCATCGACATGTACAACCTGGGCTGGAAGAAGTACCTGGCTCAGCGCGAGACCGACGAACGGGCCCGCCGCCGCGAACGCGCGAACGCGGAGAAGAAGGCCGGCGCACTGATGCAGCAGGCCGAGAAGATGCGCGCCAAGGCCACCAAGGCCGTCGCGGCACAGTCCATGATCAAACGTGCCGAGCGCATGCTGCGCGGCCTGGAGGAGGAACACCAGGCCGATCGCGTCGCCGCTCTGCGTTTCCCCAGCCCGGCACCCTGCGGCAAGACGCCGCTGACGGCGGAAGGACTCTCGCGCGCCTACGGATCGCTGGAGATCTTCACCGGTCTGGACCTGGCCATCGACCGCGGATCGCGCGTGGTGGTGCTCGGACTCAACGGTGCGGGTAAGACCACCCTGCTGCGGATGCTGGCCGGAGTCGACACCCCGGATTCCGGTTCCGTGGTCCCGGGCCACGGCCTGAAGATCGGCTACTTTGCCCAGGAACACGACACCATCGACCCCAAGTCAACGGTGCTGCAGAATATGCGTTCAACCGCGCCGACGCATCTGGGCGACGCCGACGTGCGCGGCATCCTCGGTTCCTTCATGTTCTCTGGCGACGACGTGAACAAGCCAGCCGCCGTCCTCTCCGGTGGTGAGAAGACCCGCCTGGCACTGGCCATGATCGTGGCGAGCCACGCCAACGTCCTGCTGCTTGACGAGCCAACCAACAACCTGGATCCCGCATCTCGTGAGCAGATCCTGGGCGCACTGGCTGGCTACCAAGGTGCCGTGGTGCTGGTGTCCCACGACGAGGGTGCCGTCGAAGCGCTGAACCCGGAACGGGTGCTGTTGCTTCCCGACGGCACCGAAGACCTCTGGAACGACGAGTACCTGGACCTGGTCACGCTGGCCTGACGGCCGTACGGTCTGGACCCTGCGGGTTACCGGCCGGCGCGGTCGCGTTGAGCCTTGGCCCAGGCCTCGGGGTCCAGTTCCTCGCCGCTGAACTCGGCCAGGGGAGTGGCCTCCAGCAGCGCGTCCTCCACGTCCTCGTCATGCAGCGAGCCGTCGCGACGTGGCTTGAGCGCCTTGGCACGGGGTACCTTCCTGGCCCGCATCCGCGGTTCCTCACCGCGTTCCAGGGCCTCCTTATCCTCACGGTTGAGGCGGGCCTGTTGACGCGCCGCATAGCCGAAGGCTACGAAGAAGAGCACGGCGAATCCGGCCCACTGCAAGGCGTAGGACCAGTGCATCCCTTCGTCACCCTCCGGCTTGGGCAGGCGCTTGGGCGCCGCAGCTGGGGCAGGGTCCTCATGCGAAAGCAGTGCGTAGGCGCCCTGCTGGACTCGGGCCCCTGTCGTGGAGGCGACCTGGGGCAGATGGATGGACGCGATCTGCCCCTTGGGCGCATCGCGGCCGATGTCCGGTTCCCCTGGAACCAGCCTGGCCGTCACCGAGACCGTGCCGCTGGGCGGCGCTGGCACGTCGTTGGGGCGCTGGTCCGCGGCGTCCCCGTTGGGCAGCCAGCCGCGATCCACCAGCACCACGGTCCCATCCTCCGCCTCGAACGGCACCAGCACCTCCATGCCCAGGGAGGAGGACACCGTGCGCTGACGCACCAGCAGCGTGGCGTCACTGAGATAGCGTCCGGTCATTTCCACCGGCGTGTATTCGCGTTCATGGGGAAGATCCTGCAACCAGGGCCGCGCGGTATCCACGTCCACGGCCGAGGAATCCCAGTTGGCCGAGACGTTCTGGTTGTCCGCCGCGACCTCGGCACGGCGGTCCCACTGCCACCAACTGAGCAAGCCACAGACGGCGGCGAAAACCATGACCATCAACAGCCAGCCGACCCAGCGGGTGGAGGCGAGGAAGCGATACATGGTGGGCTACTCCTGCGTTGCGTTCGGATGGGTTGAGTTCTGATCTAGTTCGGCGAAGGCGACCACATCCTTCAGGAAGCCTCGGGTGCCGAGGTAGTCCCTGAGCCACTTACGGTGTTCGTCGCACGCCAGCCAGATTTTGCGTCGATCCGGCGTGTGGACCTTCGGGTTGTTCCACCGCAGGGCCCATTCGGCGTCGCGGCGGCAGGCCTTACGCGAACACTGCGGAGAGCTAGCCGGCGCCGAATCACCCAAGGATCCCAGGAGGTCGAAACTCATCCCTTGACCTCGTGGTCCGGGTCCTCATCCACCAGTTCCCCCTCGATGGTGACTGAGCTCTGGTCGGTGGCCGCACTGTCGCCGGTGGCGGATCGGTCCTCGGCAAGCTGGCGTGGTTCGGCTGCGGTGGCGTAGTTGGCGCCCATGACCTGTTCCGGAGGGCGGATCAGGTTGGCGCCCATAACCGCGAACCACGGCAACACGGCGGAGATCCCCATGAGGATCAATCCAACCCATTCGTTCCAAGTCACGGCGATGATGGCACCGCTCACGAAGAACACCACGCGCAGCCCCATCTTGATGGCGTAGGCCCGCAGGCGCTGGCGGGACTCGATCGACGCAGCCTCGTTGGCACTCGTCACGGAGTGCACCTGAGTTTCCTCGGCCGGTTCCTGTTCGCGTCGCATCACCGAACCATTCTTCCACTGTGCAGCCGGGAGCGCAGCGCTCTGCTCAGCACACTGCACGGATTTGGGCGGAACGGGCGCGTCACTTCGCTAGGATGGGAAGGCCCGTCCTAGCGAACTCAGCGGTTCCGCAGACGGCGGATTCTTTGTCCAGCGTTACGGCAACCACGTGAAGTGAGGAACCTCATGACCGAGCAGACCCCCCGCACCGTCCTCGTTACGGGAGGCAATCGTGGCATCGGTCTGGCGATCGCCCGCACCTTTGCCGCGCAGGGTGACAACGTCGCCATCACGTCGCGCTCGGGGGAGGGGCCCGAGGGCCTCTACACCGTCAAGGCGGACGTCACGGATGCCGCCAGCATCGATGCGGCGGTGAGCCAGGTCGAGGAACACTTCGGCCCGGTGGAGGTGCTGGTGGCCAACGCTGGCATCACCCATGACACCCTGCTGCTGCGCATGAGCGAGGACGATTTCTCCTCCGTCATCGACACCAATCTAACCGGGGCCTTCCGCGTGGTGCAGCGCACCGTTAAGGGCATGATGAAGAAGCGCCGCGGACGCATCATCCTGATCTCCTCGGTGGTCGGCCTGCTGGGCGGTACCGGCCAGGTCAACTACTCCGCGTCCAAGGCCGGGCTGGTCGGTATGGCCCGTTCCGTGACGCGTGAGCTGGGCGGTCGCGGTATCACCGCCAATGTGGTGGCCCCCGGTTTCATCGAGACTGAGATGACGCAGGTTCTGGATCCGGAGCTGAAGAAGAAGTACCTCGCTCAGATCCCCGCGAACCGCTTCGCCCAGGCGGACGAGGTCGCTCGCGTCACCGCGTGGCTTGCCGGCGACGACGCGGCCTACATCTCCGGGGCGGTCATCCCCGTGGATGGCGGCCTGGGCATGGGCCACTGATCACCCCTCACACGTACTGGCTTGCGCACGGTTTTGCGCGCACACGATTTAGCACCAAGGATTAAGGACTTCACTCATGGGTTCATTGAGCGGTAAGACCGCCATCGTCACCGGCTCCTCACGAGGCGTCGGCGCTTCCACGGCCAAACTTCTGGCAGCTGAGGGCGCGGCCGTGGTCATCAACTACCGGGCCAAGGCTCCTCGCGCCAACAAGGTCGTCAAGGCCATCGAGGAGGCCGGCGGCCGCGCTGTTGCCGTCCAGGCCGACCTCACTGAGGCGGAGGGCCAGCAGGCCCTCGTGGACGCAGCCGTGTCCAACTTCGGATCGCTGGACCTGCTGGTGCTCAACGCCTCTGGCGGCATGGAGACGGACCGCGGCGAGGACTATGCGCTGCGCCTGAACCGGGATGCCCAGGTGGGGATGCTGGAGGCCGCGGCCGCCGTCATGCCGCAGGGCTCTCGTGTGGTCTACGTGACCAGCCACCAGGCACACTTCATCGACACCGTCTCCACCCTTCCGGCCTACGAGCCCGTCGCCAAGTCCAAGCGAGCAGGCGAGGTTGCCCTTCGCGAGCGGATCCCGGCCCTGGCTCAGAAGGGGATCGACTTCATCGTGGTCTCCGGGGACATGATCGAGGGCACTATTACTGCCACCCTGCTTGACCGGGTTGAGCCCGGCGCCATTGAGGCTCGCCGAGAAGAGGCGGGCAAGCTCTACTCCGTGGACGAGTTCGCCGCAGAGGTCGCTGCCATGGCCACCGCAGACGTCGAGACGGGTCACACCGAGCTCGTGGGCGGCGGCAAGGGCTTCGTGTCCTGACCGACTTTGCGCAATAAGGGCGGGGCCCCGGAACCGACTTGGTTCCGGGGCCCCGCCCTTATAACTTTCAACCTCAGCCGCAGGTCACATTGGGCCACGCGGTGTACGTGGTGGTGTCCTTCTGGGTCTCCGGCTCCTTACCTGGTGCCTGGCGGGTACGGCTCACGTCAACGGTGAAGCCCCGGATTCCCGTGCGCTCCGGAACGCAGCCCGGTGCGTTGGAATGCATGGCACGGGGGCTGGTGAAGTTGTAGTGATCGGACGTGGTGGTCTTGACGTCCCAGTACTTCACACCCCAGGTGCGCATGTGGACCTTGTCATCGCTAACCCACATCTCCACCGCCATGGGCGCCGGGGTGTCGTTCTTCCACCGCACGTTGATCTGGCCCTCCCAGTACGTGGATTCGCGGCCCTCCGGGTAACGGTCAAACCAGCGGGAGTGGGCCCTGTGCTCCAGGATCTCCATACCGGAGAGGTAGCCGGCGTTGTAGGACATGGTGGCGATCTGGGAGAGGCCTCCACCCATGGCCTTGGTGGAGAGCCCGTTCTCGACGACGCCGGAGGAGTAGTAACCGTTAGCGGCGGTCACGGGACCAAAGCGATCGGCCAGGTTGAACTCCTCGCCGGGCTCCACCACGGTACCGCTGACCTTGGCGGAACCTGCACGCAAGTTCTTGGTGCGGACCGTGTCATACGTGGGGTACACCGTGGCGAACTCCGAGGTCACCTCGAGTTTCCACTTCTTCGCTGCCTCCGTAGACACGGTGGGCTGGGTGACGCTGGTCTTGACGGTGGCCTTGCGCTCCTGCGTCGTGGAGGCCTTCAGCACGGATGCGGAGAGCTCCTCCGCGTCGATGCCACGGCCCTCCTTGGAGGGAACGATCTCGGGTTTGGCGCTACCGGCCGTGCCCGTGAGCTTGAAGGTGGCGTCCTGACCCGAGGACTTCATCTTGGGGTTGGCCGTGACGGTGTCCTTGAGCAGCGCGTCGGCATCGAGCTTCAGGGAGGGGGCGCCGTCCTTGACCTCGGTGGAGGCCGCAGCCCCGAGCTGGGCTGCGGTGAGCCGAGCCTGTTGCGAGCCGTCGTCCACGGTGATCTCGCCGGCCACGAGCGGGTCAGCGGTCTCGTCCACGAACGTTTTCCAGTCGTCTGCGCTGACCTCGGGTTCGTCGGTGGCGACGGTGGCCTTGATGCCACCATCCGTGTTGAGCCATTGCTCCTGAAGCGCCTGAGCCGTGGCGTGCACATCCACCTTGACTCCGGCGGCGGGTTCCTTCAGCACGGCCTTGGCGTCCTCGAAGGTGACGACTCCCTCGACCGCGTCGCTGTCGAGTTCCTTAGCCGCCGCGGAGACGGCGGAGGTGAGCTTGGCTTCGTCGACCGTGGTCTCCGCCGACCCGTCCTCGGAACCAGTCAACCGGGACCAGATGATGCTGGGGTTCCAGCTGAGGCCGGTGTACTTCGAGATCGTCGCGTTTACATCCACGCCGAGGCCCGCGTCCTTGGGCGTGATGGAGACCTTGGCGTCGTTCTCCGACTCCGTGCTCAGCTCCAGCTGGGCTTCCTCCCGCGTGGTGAACGCCTTCGTCAGGGTGGCCTCGGCCTCGGAGGCGTTCTGCCCGGAGACATCCACACCTTCGATACTCAGGTGGGCAGGCAGTTTGTCCTGCGTCAGCAAGGCCCCTGCAACGTAGGCGCCGCCTGCGACCACCACGACCGCGCCGAGCGTCCAAGCGGTGATCTTGGCCCCTTTGCGGCTCTTCTTCTCGGTCCCGGGTGTCTGGTCGGAGGCTGACTCCGCGTCCGATGGCTTGGTGGGCTCTTCGCTCACGTTGTTGTTCTCCTTGGTATCCTTGACGGGCCCTCCGGCCCCCGGTAGACGTTTCGTTTCCGCTCGTTCAACGGCAGCAAAAAGCGCCCACACTGATCGATATGGTAATGCGCAGATGTGTCCCGAACGTAGATATTCGTGTCACTCAAACGTCACGATGTCGTCTCGATTACTGGAAGCGAGCACCATTGACTTACTCCAAGGGCCAGCCCAGGGTCGCCGCCACGGTGTCGAGCCGACGCAGGTCCAAGGTCGCATCGACGCTCGCGCGCAGGGCAGGTTTCGGCTGGACTCCAACTCCCAGAGCAACGGCGTCCACCAGATCGAGGTCGTTGGCTCCGTCTCCCATGCCGATGGTGGCGGAGAGCGGAATGCCCTCCGCAGCAGCCCAGGACTGCAGGGCGGACTTCTTGGCTGCCCGATCCACCACGTCACCGTCCACGGTGCCCGTCAGCAGCCCGTCCGAGACACCGAGCACATTGGCGTGAGCATGATCCAGCCCAAGCCGTTCCGCCAGCGGGTTGAGCACCTGGATGAATCCGCCGGACACCGCACCGACCCGGTGACCGGCGCGGTGGGCCGCCTGGATCATGGCCTCGGCGCCGGCTGTCGGCGTGATGCGTGCCGCCACCTGCTCCATCACCTGTACAGGAAGCCCCGTCAGCGCCTTGACGCGGTGATGAAGGGATTGGGCGAAGTCGAGTTCCCCCCGCATGGCGCGTTCCGTGACCGCGGCGACCTCCGCTTCACGCCCGGCGTGGGCGGCCAGCAGCTCGATCACTTCCTCCTCGATGAGGGTGGAATCAACATCCGTCACGAGCAGCATCCGCGGCGCGTCCAGCAGGGATCGAGGGGCGAGCACCACGGCGGCCGGAAGCTCCCGCTCGGAGCGCACCGCGGCCCGTAGGGCCTCGACGCCTTGGGCGTCGGTGGTGACGCTCACTGCCGCGGCCTGCAGGCCCGTCGGCTCCTGAACCACGTCTGGCACAGTGTCCAGCACCGCGCCTGTGGCGGCCAGCACCTCCTCGAGGACGTGCTGGGCCGATGCGGGGGAGTGAGCCGCAGTGAACACGGCCAGGCGGAGGTTGGATTCCATGCTCCCATCATGGCCGCAGGTGCCGCGCCGGACGATATCTGTGAACTAGACTTGGACACCATGACGTCCGTGCTGAACTTCTCCGATGTAACCGTCAAACGAGGCCACAAGGAACTGTTGTCCCACGTGAGCGTGGACATCGAAGAGGGCCAGCGGTGGGTGGTGATGGGACCCAACGGTGCGGGTAAGTCCACCTTGGCCCAAATCGCGGCGACCAAGATGTTCCCGTCCTCCGGCACGGTAGAGGTTCTCGGGGCGCGGATGGGCCAGGTGGATCTCTTCGAGTTGCGCCCCGCCATCGGTTTGACCTCGGCGGGTCTTGCTCGCCAGTTGCGGGAAGACGAGAAAGTGCTGGACGTGGTGGTCTCCGCCGCCTACGGCTTCACCGGACGTTGGCGTGAGGTCTACGACCGGGACGACGAACGCCGGGCCTTGTCGCTGCTCAACGACTGGGGAGCCTCCACCCTGTTGTCGCGTCGCTTCTCCTCCCTCTCCGAAGGCGAAAGGCAGCGCGTGCTGATCGCTCGTTCCCTCATGACGGATCCTGAGCTGCTGATCCTGGACGAGCCTGCCGCCGGGCTGGATCTCTCCGGGCGTGAGGCCCTCGTGGCCCGGTTGGGTGCCTTCGCCGCAGACGCCGCGGCACCGACCATGGTCATTGTGACCCATCACGTCGAGGAGATCCCGGAACATTTCACCCACGCGCTCTTGCTGCGAGAAGGCGCCGTGGTCGCGGCTGGCCCGCTGGAACAGACCGTGACGCAGGCCAATTTGGAGGCCACGTTCGATCTTCCGCTGACCCTCGCTCGTACCGGTCACCGTTTCTCCGCGTTCGCCCGCTGAGCCGTCGTTTTCCGTGCCGATCGTTCGTATCGGGTCTTTGACCGACCCGGCGCTGAGTGATTACGTAGGTCTGAAGGATGCCGCCCTGCGTTCCACGCGGGACACGTTCATCGCCGAGTCCACTGTGGTGGTCAGACGGGCCGTGGATGCGGGACACACGCCTCGCTCCTTCTTGCTTGACCAACGCCACGAAGCGGTCGCGGAGGAGTTCTCCTCCCGTTTCCCTGACGTCCCGGTCTTCGTGGGGGAGTCCGCGCAGCTGGAATCCCTGACCGGATTTCATCTTCACCGTGGCGCGTTGGCCAGCTTCCGCAGGCCCACACCCACCCCCGCCGAGGACCTGGTGGCCTCCGCCCGCCGCGTGGTGGTGTTGGAAGATGTCACCGAGCACACCAATGTGGGCGCCATCTTCCGCACGGCCGCCGGCCTCGGAGTGGACGCGATTCTGCTTTCCCCTCGCTGTGCCGACCCGCTGTACCGTCGAGCCATCAGGGTGTCCATGGGAACGGTCTTCTCCCAGCCGTGGGCTCGACTGTCCACCTGGCCGGAAGGAGCCACCGGAGTGCAATGGCTCAAGGACGCAGGTTTTCACGTGTGTGCCATGGAACTGACGCCGGACGCCCTCAAGGTGGACGATCCAACGCTACGGAATCACGAGCGGCTGGCTTTGGTGCTGGGCACCGAAGGCGTGGGAATCCTGCCGGAGACGTTGGATGCCGTGGATGCTTCCGTCATCATCCCGATGGCGCGTGAGGTCTCCTCCCTGAACGTGGGGGCGGCCGCTGCCATTGCGATGTGGGAATTGCGGGTGCGCTGAGAGCGCCGCCCGCACTGAGACGGACGCCACGGCGACGTTCGGTACAGCAGGGTCACCAGGGGCACGCCACTGTGTAGAATGTTTCCTTGTGCGCGTGCTGCGCGCACACACCGATCCACTGATCGACTCTGGCAAAATCCAGGGTCACACTAGAAATCCAAGGTGATCTTCATGAAGGCTGGCATCCACCCGAATTACGGACCCATCGTGTTCCGTGACCTCGCTTCTGGCGAGAAGTACCTGACCCACTCCACCGCTACGAGCGACAAGACCATCGAGTGGGAGGACGGCAACACCTACCCGGTCATCGACGTCGAGATCTCCGCCGCGTCGCACCCGTTCTACACGGGCAAGCAGCGCATCATGGACTCCGCCGGTCGCGTGGAGCGCTTCAACCAGCGCTTCAAGGGCTTTGGTGGCAAGAAGGCCTGAGGCCTTCACCACTCGCATCACTTCGTTCGGGCCGTCGCTCCCACCTCACCAGGTGGAAGCGGCGGCCCGAACGCGTATCCTCGCCAAGCCCGGGATAAGGTGGAAGACGTGTCGAATGAATTCTCTTCCAGTTCAGCTCAGTCCCATCACCACGGTGAGTTCAAGGTGCCCGGGGGCAAACTCGTAGTGGCAGATCTGAGCGTGGTGGACGGCAGGATTGCTGCCGCCACGATCAACGGCGATTTCTTCCTCGAACCAGACGAAGCGCTCGATGACATCAACGGGGCGCTAACCGGTCTGTCGGCTCAGGCCAGTCATCAGGAGATCACGCGGGCCATTGATGCGCAGGTGCGGCCAGGGGCGGTGCTCTTCGGTTTCGATGCCGCGGCCGTGGCCACCGCGGTGCGCCGCGCTCTGGGGTTGGCCAGTACTTGGGATGACCATGCGTGGGAGGTGCTGGGACCTACGCCGTACCCGATCGAGGTCAACGTGGCGTTGGACGAGGTCCTGACCCGTCAGGTAGGGGCCGGCCTGCGCGCCCCCACCATGAGGTTGTGGGAGTGGAACGAACCCAGCGTGGTGATCGGCTCCTTCCAGTCCTACAGCAACGAGGTGGACCAGGCGGCAGCCGAGCGGTACGGATTCCATGTGGTCCGCCGCATCTCCGGTGGCGGTGCCATGTTCATGGAGGCCGGCAACTGCCTCACGTACTCCCTGTATCTTCCCCAGTCACTGGTGGATGGCATGTCCTTCGCTGACTCCTACCCGTTCTTGGATGCCTGGGTCATGCAGTCCTTGGAGGAGGTCGGCGTGAAGGCGCACTACGTCCCCCTCAACGACATCGCGACCGATGCCGGAAAGATCGGTGGTGCCGCTCAGAAGCGTCTGGCCGGTGGCGGGATGCTGCACCACGTCACTATGAGCTACGACATCGACGCGGACAAAATGACGCAGGTGCTGCGGATCGGCCGGGAGAAGATCTCGGACAAGGGCATCGCCTCCGCGAAGAAGCGGGTGGATCCACTCAAGCGTCAGGCCGGTCGCAGCCGCGAGGAGATCCTCGCAACGATGAAGTCGGTCTTCACCAACCGGTACGGGGCCAGCGAGGCCACCCTCGACGATGCCACCTTGGCCGAGGCCAAGGAACTAGCCAAGACCAAGTTCCTCACGGAGGAGTGGACCCGCCGTGTGCCGTGATCTATGCCTGACGGCACGCGGCCGGGTTCGGCTGCTCGGGCCGCCTAGGGGCACCAACGGGGCACGTTGATTGAAAAATCACGACCGCAGTTCAAGGATGCGCTCGGCATGGTTCCGGAGCTCTTCGTCTCCGAACTGTCGTAGCCGAAGAAACCAGCGATAGAAGATGGGTGCGAGTAGCAATTCGGTCGCTTCTTCAGGATTCGCATACCCGGCGGCTGCGACAAGCTTCATAATCTGAGCTTGTTGAGGCTCGAAGAGTCTTTCCCGGAACTGCTGCGCAACCACAGCGTCCGTCTGGATCGAAGCAGCCAGCATCCGCAGGAGTGAAGAGCGCGGTTCGGTGGAGATTTCGTCAATCGTTGCTCGCAACACTTCGCTGACGGCGAGGTCGTCTGCGGGCGTGTCCAGAGCGGCGGACTCGCCGGCAAGCGCGTCGAAGAGAATGTCTTGGACGGAATCCCAGTTCCTGTAAAGGGTTTGCTTGCCGACTCCTGCCTCCGCGGCGATGCCCTCCATCGTCAATGCTCCGGGGCCACCCCGGTTGGCAAGTGTCATGACTGCGGTGTGCACACGTTTGACGGTCGCGGGTCTGGCCATGTCCCAAGTATATAAATGAGACGTAGCGTCTCGTTTGGTGTTGAATGGCGGCATGATAACAACGCAAACCTGGCTCATCACTGGTGCCAGCGGCGGCCTCGGGCTCGCACTGACCAACCAAGTACTGGCCGCTGGTCATCATGTAGTAGCTACCACCCGGAAGGAAATCCGGCCTGTCACGGATCCCCGCCTCACCGTGGTTCAGCTCGAACCCGCAGACAGGGAAGCGTGCCAACGAGTTGTGGAAGATGCGGTCCGCATCACCGGACGGTTGGACGTCCTCGTCAACAATGCCGGCTACGGACTGGTGGGAGCTGTCGAAGAGATTAGCGAGACAGAGGCTCGCGCCATCTTGGATGTCGACCTACTCGGGCCCCTGTGGTTGACGCAAGCTGCGCTGCCCATGATGCGACACCAGGGACACGGCCACGTTGTGCAGATCTCCTCTACGGGCGGCGTAGGCGCCATGCCGTTCATGGGCCTCTACAACGCAGCCAAGTGGGGCCTGGAGGGGTTCAGCGAGGCCTTGGCCGCCGAGGTGCAATCGATGGGAATCCGAGTCACTCTCGCCGAGATCGGCGCGATGGACACACGGTGGGCGACCTCAGGGATGCGGTTCAGCAAACCCCATAGTGACTACGACGAGCTACGCGAGCAAGTGCTAGGTACAGCAACCGTTCCATGGCCCAGCGAGCCAGGAGCAACGGGTGGAGGAACCGACCCGGACGCGATCGCCCACAGCATCCTCACGCATGTCGCTGCAGATAGCGGTCCATTGCGCCTTGTCCTGGGAGACGGCTCCGCCGATCAGATCACGACAGTGCTCGAACGCAGGAGACAGGACTACTCCACTCAACCTGGATTCGCGCACATTCAGAACTGATCCCGCCCACCGTTCAGTACACCTAGCTGCCTAGGCGGCCTGGGCGCGCAGCCGCCGACGGACGTCGTCCAGCGCCTCGATGACCAGCCGCCGCAGTGCGACGGGTTCATTGGCCATGCCATCCAGCCAGGCGACGGTAGCCTGAACCGTCGGGTGGCTTCTGGCGTCACCATCCGCGATCTCCGCGTCGGCGGGGTAGAGCCCCTTGATCACGCGCGTGGACTGGCCCTGGGTCTGTTCGCGCCACACCGCGGCCAGGCGCTCGAAGTACTCCGCCGGATCCGCGGCATCGGCATGACTGGGATCCACCCCGAGGCCGTCGATGACGGCCTGGAGCTGATCGTTGGAGAGCTGCGCACCTGACGCGTCACGGCCGCTGTAGGCTGCGCGTCGAGCCGCGGCCTTGACGTCGGCGTTGGGGATTGCCGCCAAGGCCTTCGTGAGTCCGGTGGAGGAGACGGCCGTGGGGGCTGCTGCCTGCCGGGTCGTCAGGGATGCGGCGTCGACGCGTCCGTGGGCCGCGAAGACCGTCAAGGCGGCCCACGTCAATTCCTCTCCGAGCTCGAACCCTTGCGAGGGGTCCAACCACGTGGCGATGACGTCGAGCGTCTCTTCGGCAGGGGCCTGCACGTGTTCCAGGGCGGAGAGCAGGGCGCGCAGGCGGACGGTGCGCACGTCGGAGGGCTCGGGGTCTCCCACGACGGCCTCTAGCAACCAGGTGCTCCAGCGCGCCAGGAGCTCCTGGCGTTCTTCTGCCCCGGTGTAATTGACCAGTCCGGAGGTTGCCTGCCCAAAGACCTGAGACAGCACGCCGGTGTCCTCCAACAAATCGGACGTGGCGACGACGCCGTCCACGAAGCGCTCAGGCGCCAACTCTCCGGCCCTGACCAGATTCCATGCGGCCGCGAAGGCCGTGGCCCGCGCCAATTCACTGTCGAGGCCGTCGTCCAGCATCCGGTCAAGGCTCGCAGCCTCCGGAACCACCAAGGCATACGTCAAATCCAGGTCGTTGGGCAGCAAAATGGTGTCTCCAGGCAGCCCCACCAGCTCCGGGACGGCCACCTGTGCCAGGACGCCGGAGGCGTCCTCGAAGCGGACCTCGGGGGAGGCAATCAGGCGCGCCGGGCCGTCGGGCATTGGCTTATACGCCCCGACGTGCACCACGTGCGGGCGCAGAACCTGGTCCCCACTGTCGGGGTCCATGCACTCCTGGCGCAGTGTGGCCCGGGCAATGCTGCCGTCAGCAGCGGTCTCGGTGTTGAGCGTCAGCGTAGAGACGTCCACCGTCTCCAGCCAGGCGGTGGCCCACCCGCTCATATCGCGGCCGGAAGCCGACCCCAAGGCCTTCAGGAAGTCGGCGAGGGTCGTGTTGCCCCAGGCATTGGCGCGGAAATAGTCGCGGGCGGCCGCCAAGAACGTATCGCGGCCCACGTACGCGGAGAGCTGCTTCAGGACCGAGGCACCCTTGGCGTAGGTGATGCCGTCGAAGTTCTGATCCGCTGCCTCGAGATCCACGATGTCGGCGACGATCGGGTGCGTGGTGGGGTACTGATCCTGGCGGTAGGCCCAGGCCTTGCGACGGGAGGCGAAGGTGGTCCAGGAGGTCGTGAAGTCGGTGGCCTCGTCCACGGCCAGGGCGCCCACATAGTCCGCGAAGGATTCCTTGAGCCAGAGGTCGTCCCACCATTTCATGGTCACGAGGTCGCCGAACCACATGTGGCACATCTCGTGCAGGATCGTGTTGGCCCGCTGCTCGTGCTGGGCCTCCGTGGCGGCCGACGTGAAGATGTAGGACTCGGTGAAGGTCACCAGGCCAGGGTTTTCCATGGCACCCAAGTTGTACTCGGGGACAAAGGCCTGATCGTATTTGCCCCAGGGGTAGGCGACGTCGAAGTTCTGGTGGAACCAGTCCAGGCCACGCTTGGTGACCTCGAAGATCTCCTCGGTGTCGGCGTGCTCCGCAATGGAGGCCCTAGTGAGGACGCCCAACGGGATCTCGACGTGCTCACCGGAGGCGGTGTTGCCCGAGTAGTGATCGCTCCAGGTGGCGTAGGGACCGGCCAGGAACGTGGTGATGTAGGTCGACATCGGCTCGGTGCGGGCGAACTCGCGCGTGGAGTTGGGGCCGGCAGCGTCCTCGACGTTCTCGAGACGTCCGTTGGAGGCAACGTGCCACTGGTTCGGAGCGGTGATCCGCGTGCTGAAGCGTGCCTTCAGGTCTGGTTGCTCAAAGCAGGGGTAGATGCGGCGGCAGTCTGCAGGTTCGTTCTGCGAGTACAGGTAGGTGGCGCCGTCCGCGGGGTCCACGAAGCGGTGCACGCCCTCCCCGGACCGGGAGTAGTAGGAGCGGGACTCCACGATGGCGGTGTTGTGCGCTGCCAATCCGGGCAGATGGATGCGGGCGCCGTCCACCACGTCCTCCGGTGCCAGTGCGCGACCGTTGAGGGAAACGGCGTTCACCTCGTGGCCCAGGTAGTCCAGGAAGGTGTCGGCACCCTCGGTGGCATCGAAATCGACCTCGGTCCGCACCACGAAGGAAGGTGCGTCCTGGTCCTGCGCGTTGGAGAAGTCCAAGTGCAGGCGATAGTCGTGAGTGGTGACCACGAGGGCGCGTGCGGCGGCCTCATCACGTCGCAGGTTCTCGTTCAGGGGCCGGGGATCGCAGATCATGAAAACTATTCAAGCACTGTTTCGGATATCGAGGTATCGGGTCGGCACCGATGGGGGGACGAACGGATACTTCGGATCAGGGCCGACGACGCGGCGTGGCGTGAGTGCGCCGCGTGGACTGGATCCGGCCTGGCGCTGGTACGACGGCCCCTGCGCGCTCGGCGCGCAGCGCGCCGGGCTCGCCGCCTGGGCGACGGCGATCGGACCGCCACGCGATGTTAGGTTGCAGGAATGGGACAGACCACGTCAGCTCAACCGAAAATCGGTTTCCGGCGGCCCGGAATGATCAGCCTGATGGCGCTTTCCGCCGCTTTGACCGTCGTCCTACTCCTGGTCGCAGTACTGGCCCGAGACGTCCTGTCGACCAAGGCCATCACCCACCTGGGACCGGACGGGGCTGACGGGTTCGGTACCCCCATGCCGATGGTCTGGGCTGCTTCTCTGGTCGGCGGCGTCGTGGCAGCGGGGGTGCTCGCGTTCATCGGTCGCCGCCCCATCACCTGGTGGGACCTGGCACCCAAGCTTGGGGCGAGTGCTGTCCTTGCGGTGGCCGGGGCCGGATGGGGTTTTGCTGCAGGCATCGAAATCACCGCATTTGCAGCGGATACGGCATCAGGAGCCATGCCCAACGCTGCTATGGGTGGCATCGTGGGATTGTTTGCGGGAGCATTGATCCTTTTCATCGCCTCCATGGCACTCACGCCCAGCGCTTGGACGCAGGATGAGTCGGGCGCCCGGACGGACCGACCGGCCTGAGAACACGTCTGTCTGCTCGCCCACCGACTCATCCCTGCGCTTGAGCTCAACCTCACCTCAAGCCCATTGCCCATTGCCCATTGCCCATTTCAACGCGGAGCAATGTCGTTTCCGGTCACGTGATTGTTA
>JBQDZM010000015.1:0-66207 GCA_052108535.1 Galactobacter sp.
AACGGGACGTCGGCCGTAGGCGCGGTGATGCGTTCCCGCACGGTGATGCCGACGCTGGAAGCCACCCAGCCGTCGTCGTCCACTACGAGCGCGGGTCCCGAGCGCAGAACGTGCGCCGAGGAACGGCGCAGCCGTTCCAGCGAGGCATGGTGACGCTGGCGCAGCATGGCCTCCGCGAGCGTGGCACTGGAACGTACCAGCGCGGAGAGGGCGGGGTGCAGCGTGAGCGCCGGACCGGAGACGTCCACGACGCCGAGCAGCTTCCCCGTGCGGGGATCGTGGATCGGCGCGGCGCTGCAGTACCAGGGGTGCTGCTCCAGCTCGAAGTGTTCCCCAGCGAAGAGTTCCACGGGCGCGGCCTCCGCCAGAGCTGTCCCGATCGCGTTGGTCCCGACGCGTTCCTCGGTCCACTCCGCACCCTCCGCGAAGCCGAGGCGGTCTGCGGTCATCCGCACGCGGGAGGAGCCCTCCCGCCAGAGGATTTGGCCGTCGGCGTCGGTGAGGACCACGATGTAATTGGCGGCATCCGCTGACGCCGTGAGCACCCCGCGGAGGTCGTCGACCACATGCCGCAACGGCGAAGCCGCGCGTAATTGCTCCACGCGATCCGTCCCCAAAGGGTCGCGCAGGTTGCGGCCGGAGGAATCCAGGCCAAGGTGGAGCACGCGTTGCCACGAACGGGCCACGAGTTCCCTGGGGCGTTCTGGCAGGGGCGAGCCGGCCAGGGCCGCATGGTGCATGCGACGCGTGGCCTTGACCCGTTCGTCCAGCGGCGCAAACGCAGGGGAGGGCAAGGGTGCCGTCATCGGTACCTCCTGCCGTGAGGGTAGAGGCAAATGCAACACGCTGCAACGCTTCTGTCCTGGTCGGCCCTGAGATTCACTGATGTGACGCACACCACACCTGCGGCGGGTTCGGGTGGATTCCGAATCCGCACTGCAATGACGCAACGCAAGGAGCAACCTCATGACCTCGACTACCGACGTCCCGGCAACGGCTGACCAGAGCGGGTCCCCCAACGCTGACGCTCTGGCCCGCGAGTGGCTGGGCCGATTCGAATCCGCACTCAGTGCCCGCGACCTCGACGCGGCCTCAGCCTGCTTCCAGGCCGAATCCTTCTGGCGGGATCTCGTGGCCTTCACCTGGAACCTCACCACCGTGGAGAACCCGGACGGCGTCGCCGACCTTCTGAAGGTCAACGTGGAGCGAGTCTCCCCCCACGATTTGGAACTGGAGGAGCCGGCCGAACTCGCCGATGGTGTGCTCACTGCATGGTTCACGTTCGCCACGGCAGAGGGCAAGGGGCGGGGACTGGCCCGGTTGCGGGAGGAGGACGGGGTCTTCAAGGCTTGGACCCTGCTCACCTCGCTGCAGGAACTGGCTGGCTACGAGGAACCCCGAGGCGTCCGTCGTATCAAGGGTGCTCAGCACGGCGCCAACCCTGATCGCGTGACGTGGTCCGAGCAGCGGGAGCAGGAGGCCCAGGCGCTCGGCCGCACGGAACAGCCCTATGTCCTGGTGATCGGTGGCGGCCAGGGCGGAATCGCGCTTGGCGCTCGGCTGCGCCAGATGGGCGTCCCGGCCCTCGTGATCGACAAGTACGACCGCCCCGGCGACCAGTGGCGTGGTCGCTACAAGTCCCTGGCCCTGCATGACCCGGTCTGGTACGACCACCTGCCCTACATCAAGTTCCCCGACAACTGGCCGGTGTTTGCGCCGAAGGACAAGATCGCCGACTGGCTCGAGTTCTACACCCGCGTCATGGAGGTGCCGTACTGGTCCAGGACCGAGGCCCTCAATGCCGCCTATGACGAGGCCACCAAGGAATGGACGGTGGAGGTCAACAAGGACGGCGAGAAGCTGACCTTGCACCCCAAGCAACTCGTTTTCGCGACTGGCATGTCTGGAAAGCCAAATGTGCCGCAGTACTCCGGCCACGACGTCTTCAAGGGTGAACAGCAGCATTCCAGCCAGCACCCGGGGCCAGACGCCTATCGCGGCAAAAAGGTCGTGGTGATTGGGTCCAACAACTCCGCCTTCGACATCTGTGGGGCCCTGTGGGAGAACGGCGCGGACGTCACCATGGTCCAGCGCTCCTCCACCCACATCGTCAAGAGCGATTCCCTCATGGACATCGGCCTCGGCGACCTCTATTCGGAGCGCGCGCTCGCCGCCGGTGTCACCACGGAGAAGGCCGACCTGATCTTCGCCTCGTTGCCGTACAAGATCATGCACCAGTTCCAGATCCCGCTCTATCAGCAGATGGCCGAGCGCGATAAGGACTTCTACGACCGCCTGGAGAAGGCCGGGTTCTGGCACGACTGGGGTGCGGACGGTTCCGGGCTCTTCCTGAAATACCTGCGGCGTGGCTCCGGCTACTACATCGACGTGGGTGCGGCCGAGCTGGTGGCGGACGGCGAGGTGAAGCTGGCGCACGGTCAGGTTGACCATCTCACCGAGGACGCCGTGGTGCTTGAGGATGGCACCACGCTGCCGGCGGACCTGGTGGTCTATGCCACCGGCTACGGGTCCATGAACGGTTGGGTCGCCGACATCGTCTCACCCGAGGTGGCGGACACCGTCGGCAAGGTCTGGGGGCTCGGGTCGGAGACGCCCAAGGACCCGGGACCGTGGGAGGGGGAGCAACGGAACATGTGGAAGCCCACGCAGCAGGAGGGGTTGTGGTTCCACGGCGGCAACCTGCATCAGTCGCGGCACTACTCGCTGTATCTGGCGCTGCAGCTCGAGGCGCGCTACGAGGGGGTGCCCACCCCGGTGTACAAGTTGGCGCCGGTGTTCCACACGCACTGAGCGGCTCTTGCCCAGGCACTCGTCACCGCCGCATGGAATCTCCATGCGGCGGTGGCGGGTGTCTGGGCATGCATGTGCCCGACGGCGCGTGCCCGCACCGTGGTGTGTGTGGGTTGCACTCTACGCGGGCAGGTAGCGGCGGACCGTCGCGGCGACGTCGTCCGCGATCACCTGCCGTGGCAGATCGGCGATCGGAGACAGATGCAGGATGTAGCGCGCGATGCCGAGGCCGAGCAGATGAGCGCCGAGCAGTTGGATCGGAGGTTGCCCGTGGGGTGGGAGAGCGCTGTGGGGTGGGGCAGCCAGGTCCGACTTGTGCTCGGTGGTTGTGGCATCGGGCGAAACCTGGGAGAGGAGGCGCTGCATGATGGGGAGCAGGCGGTTCTGCAGGGCGGTCTCCAGGTGTTGCCGGTTCTCGGGAGCCTCCATGGCGGAACGGATGAGGGCTATGAATGTGGAGGCCGTTGGTTCGGTCTCCCACAGGCGCAGGTCGTCAAGCAGTTGGAGTCCCGGGACAAGGACCTCTTCGACATCACCACCTACTCGTCGGTGGACCAGGCCAAGCAGGCCATCGAGAAACGCGAGATCACCGGCGCCTTCGTGGTCGGAGAGGACGGGGCCAAACAGATGCTGACCGCCTCGGCCGGCAACGCCCAGGTGACGCAGCTGCTCACGCAGATGGCCAACGGTATGTCCGCCCAGGGTGAGGCGCAGGCGGCCGAGGTGAAGGTGACCGACGTGGTCGCCAACGCGAATGCTGCGCTCGGGATGGTGACCGTCCTCCCGATTCTCATCGGTGGTGTGGCCGGATCCGCGATCGCCACGTTCGCCGTGAAGAAGCGCTATATGCGTTTCGCGACGCTCGGTGTCGCAGCGGTAGTCATGGGCCTACTCGGCTCCCTGATTATGGGTACCTGGTTCGGGCTGCTGGAGGGCAACTACTGGGTGGATGCCGCGGCCATCGCGCTGGGCATGCTGTCCATCGCCGCGTGCATCACCGGCCTGGCCTCGCTGCTTGGGGTCGCAGGTATCGGTCTGGGCGTTGTGGTCTTCATGCTCTTCGGTAATCCATGGGGCGGCTCCATGATGACCACCGAGTTCCTGGCCACCCCGTGGGGGACCATTGGGGCGCACATGCCCAACGGCACCGTGCTGAACCTGCTGAAGAACTTGAGCTTCTTCCCCGACGCCGCCACCGGCGGGCAGTGGCTGACGCTGGCGATCTGGGCCGTGGCCGGCCTGCTGATCCTGTGGCTGGGGTCCGTGCTTAACCACGGCAAGCTGGGTCGCAAGAAGGCCGCTGTGGCGGCCGTGACCGCCTAACGTCAGTGAGTCTCCACTGACTCCTTGCGTCCGCGCTTCTTCTTGCCGCCGGACTGAGGCTCGCCGTGGTGGGACTTGTTGTCGATCCACTGCAGGGCCACCGCGGAGACGATGAAGGCCATGTGGATGATGACCTGGGCCATGACGCCCTCCCAGGTATAGGCGGAGTCCTCGCTGCCGATGTTGCCCGCCTTGATGAAGGTGGCCAGCAAGTGGATCGACGAGATCGAGATGATGCTGATGGCCAGTTTCACCTTCAGCACGTTCGCGTTGACGTGGTGCAGCCAGTCGGGCTCATCCGGGTGGTCGTTCACACCGAGTTTGGACACGAAGATCTGGTACCCGCCCATGACCACCATGATCAGCAGGTTCGCGATCATGACCACGTCGATCAGCCCCAGGACGGAGAGCATGATCGAGTTCTCGTCCAGGTGGTCAATGTTGTGGAACACGTCGGTGACCAGATGCCACAGATCCACCAGGAACACGATCACGTAGATGACCTGCGCGATGATCAACCCGATGTACAGGGGTGCCTGCAGCCAGCGGCTGGAGAAGATGAAGGCCCCGAGCGTGCGGGAGACCCCGGACCGGCGGTAGTTGGAGAAGTCGTAGTTGCCGTCAGGTGTCACATGAGGGGTACGGCGGGGTTCCAACAGGGGTGCATCGGGTGGGGTGGGGTCCGTGGAAGGGCGGTGGTCCACGTGGGGGTCCTTTCGAACGAGCTGGTCGGGGCCCGGGCAAGCGACAGACAAGCCGAGCGTACCCATTTTGCCAGTCCGGTCTGACTGTTGCCTTGAGAACGCGGATGCGGCAGCGTGTTCTGGTGGTGGGAACGTTCCGGTTCCCCATGGGGGCAGACGCGGAAGGACTCGATGAGCAGCGGAGACGTCCTGGGTAGATCCTGGTTGACGCGTTGGTTGCCCGTTCTGTTCCAGGCGCCCCAGACGCAGCGCAGGTCGAAGCCGATCAAGGCCGAGGGCGCCTCGGCGCAACGCTTCACGGTGCGCGTCATCCTGGGAGCGCCGCGTTACACCGTGCCCGGTGGTGTCCTCGTGTCGGTGAACATGGTCTGCAGGGCCCTCATCCCGGTGATCATCGGTGTAGTCCTTGACCGGGCGGTCAGCACCGGGGACGGGGGCCAGTTGCTGACCTGGTTGGCGGTCCTCGCGGCCGACTTCCTGGTGCTGACGCTGTGTTACCGGCTGGGGTCCCGGATGGGATATTTCGGGATGCAGCAGGTTCAGCATCGCTTGCGCACCACGCTTACCTCCGCCCTACTGGATCCTCGCGGCACCGGTCACGGTCATTCAGACGGGCAGGCGCTGACCATCGCGACCACGGACGTTTTCCGGCTCGCGGCCACCATGCAGATCGGGATTTATCCGTTGGGGCAGGCGGCCTCACTGGTGTTCTGCGCTGTGGCCTTGGCGCTGATCTCCTGGCCGCTCGGCCTGGCCGTGGTGATCGGCGCGGTCGTGTTGATCGGGTCCATGTTCTTGCCGGGGTCGCCCCTGCAGCGGCGCACGGTGACGCAGCAACGCAGGGTGGCCGAATCCGTGGGACGCGCCTCGGATCTGCTCTCCGGTTACCGCGTGATCAAGGGCCTGAAGGCGGAGGAGGAGTCAGCGCGACGCTATGCGTCCTCCTCCCGCGATGCTCTCGACGCGACGCTGAGCGCCAAGTCGGCCCAAGGCGTCTATGTGGGATCCATGAATGCCATTGTCGCGGTGTTCACTGCGGCCCTGACGGTGGTGGCTGGGCTTCTGGCCGTGAACGGTTCCATCAGTGTGGGCGGGCTCGTCGCCGCCGTTGGTCTGATCGAGTTCGTGGTGGGTCCGCTGACCGCGCTCCCTACGCACGTGGGCGCGGTCTGGGCCTCCGGGGTGGCCTCTGCCCGACGAGTGCTCTCGGTGCTCAACGCGCCCGTCACCGGGGGTGAGCGGCCGGGCGAGCAGCCCGGCGAGCAGCCGGACGGCGCACGGCCACGGGCCGTCGGGCAGGTTGTGGGGCAGGCCGTCGAGCAGGGGACGGCGCCCTCGGCAGGGCTGAGCGCCCACCTTCCGGGGATCGACCTGACCGTCCATCCGGGCGAATGCGTTGGCGTCGACATGGGGCAGCTGAGCGCCGCACGCCTGGTCCGGGCGCTCTCTGCCGCTACCCTGCCCGTCACTGCCCTGCCCGACGACGCGGCGCCCGACGCGGCGCACGTGACACTCGACGGCCGGGACCCGGAGGAGTGGGGGGTCGAGGAGTGGCGGCGTCGGGTTTTGGTGGCCCTGCACAGGGCCGAGCTCTTCGACGGAACCATCGGGCAGAACGTTGAATTGGCCGACTCGGAGCGGCACGACAGTGGGCGCGTGCGCGCCGCGATGACCGCGGCAGTCTGTGGCGACCTGCTGGATGCTGCGGGTGCGGGACTCGGGACCGCAGTGGGGGAGGGCGGCACTCGGCTCTCGGGCGGGCAGCGGCAACGTGTCGCGTTGGCCCGCGCCTATGCTGCAGACCCCGAAATCCTGGTGCTGCACGAACCCACCAGTGCGGTGGATGCCGCGACCGAGGCCAAGATCGCAGGGCGGCTCCGGGCGGCTCGCGCGGGGCGGACCACGCTGGTCGTGACGTCCTCTGCGGCGCTGCTGGCCGTGTGCGATCGGGTGGTGAGCGCATGAACGCGCTGCCCATCGCGACCGGGCGCCAAACGCTGAGGGTGTCGTGGGCGCTGCTGCGCAGGCACCCGTGGCAGCTGATCTGCACGGTGGCCATCATGCTGCTCGGCGCCGTGCTCGGTCTGGTGACGCCCTGGGCGTTGGGCACGCTCGTGGATCTGGTGGCGGAGGAGAAGGCTGCTGCCGGACACGTCTGGGCGCTCGGCGGAGCGGTGTTCGGTGCGGCACTTCTGGCTGCCGTCACCACTGGGTTGGGCGTGGTGCTGGTGTCCCGTCTCTTCGAGACGGCGTTGGCGGGGCTTCGCGAGGACTTCCTCACCAGCGCGCTCGCCCTGCCGCAGACCCGCGTGGAGGAGGCCGGGACCGGGGACCTACTCTCTCGTAACGGGGACGATATCGCCACGGTGTCCGGCGCCATCCCTCGCATCCTCCCCGCCATCACCACGGCCGTCTTCGCGCTGGTGGTGACCCTGGCCGGGCTGGCCGTGGTGGATTGGCGTCCGGCCGTCGCCGTGCTGGTGACGGTACCCATCTACCTGGTGGCCATGCGCTGGTACCTGCGCACCGCCCCACGCGTCTACGCCGCGGAACGCGAGGCCGTGGCCGTGCGCGCACACCACGTCCTGGCGTCCCTGCGTGGACTCGATACCGTCCTGGCCTATCGGCTCTCCGACGCGCACGGGCAGCGGATCGCTGCGGCCTCCTGGAACGTGGTCAAGCAGTCCATGCGTGCACGCACCGTCCAGGTCATGTTCTCCACCCGGCTGAATGTGGCTGAGTGGTTGGGGTTGAACGTGCTCTTGGTCGTGGCCTTCTGGCTCGTGGGTTCGGACGCCATGAGTCTTGGCGCCACCACCACCGCGGTATTGCTGCTGATGCGGGTCTTCGCCCCGCTCACCGAGATGCTCTTTGTGCTCGACGACGCGCAGCTGGCCGCCGCGTCCCTGTCCAGGGTCGTGGGGGTTGCCTCGGTGGGGCGCGGGGACGCCCGGTCCGGAGGACCGGGGCACGCGGCGTCGGATGCCGGGCACGCGCCGTCGGGCACAGATGGTGGAGCGGCTCTGGAACGCGTGGACTTCTCCTACACCGGGACTAAGGTGCTGCATTCGGTGACCCTGAACCTGGCGCCCGGCGAACATGTGGCATTGGTGGGGACGTCTGGCGCGGGGAAGTCCACGTTGGCGGCGTTGCTGGCCGGAATCCACGTCCCTGCCGCCGGCGAGATCGTGAGGCCCTGCGACACCGTGCTGCTGTCGCAGGAGACCCATGTTTTCGCCGCGAGCCTGCGGGAGAACCTGACGCTGGCGCGGCCGCTGGCCACTGACAACGAGGTGACCGACGCGTTGCGTACGGTGCTGGCGCTGGGGGAGGGCGGTTCGGGCCTGGTGGAGTCCCTACCGCAGGGCCTGGACACGCAGCTGGGGTTGGGCGGGCACGTGCTCGGCGCGTCGCAGGAGCAACAGCTGGCGTTGGCCAGAGTCGTGTTGGCGGATCCGGACCTGGTGATCCTCGACGAGGCCACGGCGGAAGCGGATTCTGCGGACGGGGACCTGCTGGAGCGGGCGGCGGAGGCCGCGATGCAGGGACGGACGGCCCTGGTCGTGGCGCACCGGCTCAGCCAAGCCAGGCGCTGTGACCGCATCGCGGTGATGGAGGGCGGGCGCATTGTGGAGTCCGGGGAACACGAGGTACTGGTCGCTGAGGGTGGGGACTATGCGCTGTTGTGGTCGGCCTTCGACCGAGATGGAGCGCAAGGGTAGAATCCGCCGCAGGAGGGTAGAAAATGAGCCTGAACATCAAGAATGAGCGCACGCACGCGCTGGTGCGGGAGCTGGCTGAACGTACTGGGCAGTCTCAGACGAGTGCCGTTGAGTCTGCGGTTCAGCGGATGCTTGACCAGTTGAACACGGAGGACGAAGCTGTCCGGGCCGGGCGCCACGAGGAGATCCAGGAGGTGCTGGCTCGATTACATGCGCTTCCGGACGCGGGGCCTTCCTTCCGCGAAATCATGGATGAAATGTACGACGACGATGGGGTGCCGCGGTGATCGTGGACACCTCCGCTGTGGTGGCTCTGGTGGCGGATAAACCGGAGTGCGATGCCTTCTCGACCTTGCTGGAACGATCCGCCAACGCCATGTCAGCGGCCACGCTGTTGGAAATCGAGATCGTGGTGGGAAACAAGATGGGGGAAGCGGGCCTCGAGGACGCTCGGCGCCTATTGGACCTGTATCGAGTCGTTGTTGTCCCGGTCGACGAGCACCTTGCGCGAATCGCGTCAGCTGCTCACCGCCGTTACGGTCGCGGCTCGGGGTCGCCCGCCAAACTCAATATTGGTGATTGCTTCTCCTATGCGCTGGCGAAGCAGCTGAATGAGCCGTTGCTGTTCAAGGGCGACGACTTTAACCACACAGATGTGCAGGTCGCCGAGGCCTGAGGCGATCCACGCGCTATTCGGCGGCTGCGGCCACTGCGCCCGGCTTCACGCCCGCAGTGAGAGACCGGCCGCGATGTCCACGTCCTCGTAGGTGCCAATCCAGCCGGCCTGATGGACCAGCGTGGTGCCGAAGATCGACGTCCAGAACGTCTTGGCCGCTCGCTGCACTCCGTGCTGGGCCGTCCACCCGCGGGTGGCGATGTGCTCCCCCAGAAAGTGCTCGGAGCGGGACAGGAGCAAGCGCAGATACCCAGAGACCACGCCCTTGAGCTCTTCGTTGTTGCGGGCCAGGGTCAGCGAGGACACCACCGCGGTCAGGGAGGGCATCGAGAGGGCGGTACGGGCAATGGCGGTCGCGAACGACTCCGGCGTCCTGGCGGAGCGTGCCGCGCGGGGTAGGCGGGAGGTGTCCCGCAGGAAGCGGGCGAACGCGGCGTCAACGTAGAGCCGATCCTTGGAACCGAAGTGGTGGGTGACCTGGTTCGGGAAGACACCGGCGGCTTGGGCCACCTGTTTGACGGTCAGTTCCGCCGGAGAGTGCGTGATGACCAAGGCGCCTGCCGCTGTGCGAATGGTCATACGGGTGTCTCTGCGAGTGGACATAGCTCGATTGTATGCCGTACAACTGATGTTGTATCCCGTACAAAAACCGAGTGGAGTGTGCCGTGGGCGTCGTCGTGACCGGCTATGGAGCAGTGACCCCCTTGGGGGCTAATGCCGAAGAATTCTGGGACGGCCTGATCTCGGGTCGCTCCGGCATCGAGGAGATCATGCTGGACCCCGATCTCTTTGAGCAGCCACGCCAAGCGGTGGGACGCGTCAACACGGACTTCGGCGAGGTCATGGGCCGCGCGGCGGCCAAGCGGCTGGACCGCCAGCAGCAACTCGCCCTCGTCGCCGCCCGGGAGGCCTGGCACGATGCAGGCGAGCCCGAGGTGGACCCCGACCTGCTGGCCACCAGCATCGGCACCGGGATCGGTGGCCTGCGCACACTCCTGGACGAGGAGGCCAAACTCCACGCTAAGGGCGCTCGCCGCGTCTCCCCGCGGACGGTCCCGCAGCTGATGGCCAACGCCGCCTCCGCTCAGGTGAGTATCGAGTTCGGAGCCCGCGCCGGCGTCTACACGCCGGTATCCGCGTGTGCGGCAGGCGCCGAAGGCGTGGCCATGGGTGCCCGGCTGATCGAATCCGGAGAGGCGGAC
Source organism: Galactobacter sp. (assembly GCA_052108535.1). Classification (GTDB taxonomy): domain Bacteria; phylum Actinomycetota; class Actinomycetes; order Actinomycetales; family Micrococcaceae; genus Galactobacter. Next base: position 10,439 of record JBQDZM010000015.1, read on the forward strand.
ATCGTGATCGCCGGTGGCGTCGAGGCCGCCATCGCGCAGCTCACCGTGGCCGGCTTCTCGCAGACCCAGGCGCTGGCCCCACCCACCGCTGACGAGGACCTGACCCTGCTCTCCAGCCCCTTCGCTGCGGATCGACGCGGTTTCGTCCTGGGCGAGGGAGCGGGAGTGGTGATCCTCGAATCGGAGGAGCACGCCGCGGCCCGTGGTGCCCGAGTCCGCGCCCGCTTGGCAGGCTGGGGCGTCACCTCGGACGCCCACCACATCACCGCGTCCGACCCCGAGGCTGGCGGCCAGGCCCGCGCCATCGAACGAGCACTGCGCAGGGCTGGCCTGAACGCCACCGACATCACGCAGGTCAACGCCCACGCCACCGGCACCACGGTTGGGGACGACTCGGAGGCCCTAGCCCTGACCCGCACCGGCCTGGCCGGTCACGTGGCCGTGACCGCGGTGAAGGGTGCCACCGGACACCTCGTTGGAGCAGCCGGAGCGGTGGAGGCTATCGCCTCCATCAAGCAGGTCGAGACCGGGCTGATCCCGCCCACACATCACATCGCTGCCGAGGACCCGACCTGCGGCCTCGACGTGGTCCGTGGGACGGCACGCCAGGTCGGCGGACCCGTGCTGTCCAACTCCTTCGGCTTCGGCGGGCAGAACGTGTCCCTGATCTTCACCGCGTAGGAGCGCCCCGCCAGTCAACCAGCTACGGGCCCGCGCGCACCGACAACTAAAACACCGGAACGAACGCGACCTCGACGGATGCGCGTAGGGTGGGCGGATGCAGCGGTCGAACCCTGAGCCTCGACGCTCGCCCAAGACGTGGTTAATCAAGAAGATCGTGCGTCCGTTCGCGGCCCCTCGGCTGGACATGGGCCGCGACTACGACAAGGTCCGCGACTTACAGCACCGCTTCGCTGCCGCGACGAATCGGCGTCGCACGGGCTGGGAGGACCACACCATCCCCGGGCTGGACGACGACCCGCAGGTTCCCGTCAGGCTGTTCCGGCCCAGGAAACCGAGGGATTCCACGCTGCTGGTGTTCTTCCACGGCGGCGGTTGGGTCACCGGTGACATCGAGACCTACACCTCGGCCTGCATCAACATGGCTGAAGCCACCGGCCGGATGGTGGCCTCCGTGGACTACCGCTTGGCTCCCGAACACCCGTTTCCTGCGGGGTTGCGGGATTGCTACGCGGTGGCGCGTACCCTGATCGACCAGCCGGGGCGATGGGGAACGGAGCAGGCCGAAGACGTGGTTCTGGTTGGCGATTCCGCTGGCGGCAATCTGGCTGCGGCCGTGTCCCTCCTGATTAGGCACCGCGCGGAACGTCCGGCCCGGCAACAGATTCTGCTCTACCCGGTGACGCACTGGGATCACGACCCTCGCACCTCCCCGTTCGAGTCCGTGCGTGAACACGGCGACGACTATCGGCTGAGGAACGCCGAGATGCAGGACTACCTGAACCTCTATGTTCCCGACCCGCAGCAACGCAGCCACCCGCTGGTGTCCCTGTTGAAGGCGGAGGACCTCTCCAACCAACCCGAGACCCTGCTGATCACCGCAGATCTCGATCTGTTGCGGGATGAGGGGGAAGCGTACGGAGCGGCACTGGAGGCCGCGGGAAACCGGGTCAGTGTCCATCGGGTGCCGGAGGCGCTGCACGGCTTCATCACGCTGCCGCGGTTCGCCCGGCCCGTGCGGGACGCCTATCGCGTGATCGAGGCGTTCCTGGATGGCCGACGGGTGCCTCGCGCCACGGAGTCTTCATGAGGGTTCCCAGCAGCCGCACCTGGGCCCGGCTGGACAACGCCTCCAATATCTTCCTGGCGGCCAGAAACGCCGTGGACACCAAGGTGTTCCGGCTGACCGCCGACCTGCGTGCCCCGGTGGAACCGCACCTGTTGCAGAGGGCGCTCGACGCCACCTTTGCCCGATATCCGCTCTACTCCTCGGTCCTGAGAAAAGGACTCTTCTGGTACCACCTGCAAAGCAGCGCCCTGCGCCCCGTTGCCGCTCCGGACACCCTGCCCGTCTGTGCGCCGCTGTACCGCCCGGACCGACCGACGCTGTTGTTCAGGGTGGTCTATTACCGCAGCCGCATCAGCCTCGAGGTGTTCCACGCACTGTCTGACGGCACGGGCGCGCTGTGGTTCCTCCAGGATCTCCTCAGTGCCTACGCAGCCCTGCGCGCACCCGCGGCCGATTCCGCCACCAGTGCGGGGCAGCTCCCTGCGCAGGTGCACACCCTCAGCCCGGACAGTTTTTCCCACTACTTCAAACGGCAGAAGCGGGCATCCCGACAGGCCACGGATCAAGAACCGGCGTCTGCTCAAGAACCAGCCTCGGAGCAAAAACGGGCTTCAGAGCAGGCGAGTGCGAGGGCTGTTGCGCGGCGGGGCCGACGAGTGCGAGTGTTCCGGATCAAGGGCACGTACACGCCGGATCTTCGGACCCATCTGGTGGAGTTGACGTTGCCCACGGCCAAGGTATTGAACCTGGCGCGGGCCGAGGGGGTCTCCATGACCATGTACTTGGTCGCGGTCTTCTTCGACTCGGTCCGTGCTGCGGCAGGCGGTGCGGCCGCCTTGGGGCGCGCACCGGCCTTTGGGGTCAGTGTTCCCGTGAACCTGCGCGGTCATTTCCCATCCACGTCCGCACGGAACTTTTTCGCGACCGTGCAGTTGGAACACACCTACGGTGTGGGAGCCGACGACGTGGGGTCGGTCGCGCGGGCGCTCGAAGCCGATTTCCGCGCCCAGATCGAGCCCGACGAACTGGAGGCAAAGGTGCGTCGGTTCGTTCGGTTCGAGCGCATGCTGGGGCTCAGGGTAGTTCCCCGACCCATCAAGGACTGGGTCCTCAGCCTCATCAATCGGGCCAACAATCGTCGGATCACGGTGGCCATCTCCAACCTGGGGAGGGTGCAGCTGCCGCAGCCCGCGGAGGAGCATGTCGGGGCCATGGGATTGAGTGTCTCCGCGGTCCGTCCGCAGCTGAGCGTGATCTCCCATGGCGAGAATGTGACCCTGAACTTCACGTCCCCGTTCGTTGAGGTGGGGCATGTCCGTGAGGCGGCACGGTTCTTCTCGCGACAGGGGATCCCCGTGCGAGTGCTGGCCACAGCGGTGACTGAAGAAGACCTGGGCGGAGCCGAATCGTGAAGCGATGTGAAGCCTGCGGCGTGGAGATTGTGGGCACCTGGTCGGTTTGTCCACTTTGTCGTGAAGACCTGGGCCGTGAAAACCTGCGCCGTGAAGACCTAACCCAGCCCACCGACCATGAGCGGACCGGGCTACCCTCCCCGCTGCCTCGCGTCCCGATGAGCTTCAATCGTCGTGGTCTGGTGCGAGCCCTCCTGGCCGGGTCGGTGCTGGTGATCTTGTTGTCCTTCGCAGCGCAATTGCTGCTGGTGCGGGAACATCAGCCCGTGGGTTGGCTGCGGTCGGTGTGGCTGGGAGTGACCTGCATGTGGCTGTTGGTCATCACGGTGATCCGCAAACGCCGCAATGTTGCCAAGGCCGCCGTCTACCTGACCGTCATGGTGGCTGCGGTCTGCGCCTATTGGGATTTCCTAACCGGTTGGCACCGTTGGTCGCTGACCTATGCGGTACCCATTGTGTGTACGAGCGCCGGGCTTGCGGTACTGATCATCGTCCGTGCGCTGCGGATCGAGACGGGGGATCACATCCTCTACACGGCGGCCGTATCGGTGCTCGGCGTGGTCCCCGTGCTCGGGGTGATTCTCGGATGGACCACCAACCCCTGGGCGGGCATCATCAGCGCCTGCGTCAGTGCCGTGGTGGTGGTGGTGTTATTACTTCCCAGCACCAGGGGCCGGGAACTGCGCAGGGAACTGGCCAAGCGGCTGAACCTCTAGAACGCGGTTGCACCTGTGGAGCCGGGAGTGCCCGGCTCCACAGGTGCGCCACGTGAGGGTTACTCTACGAGCTTGCCCTTGGGGGAGTCGTCCAGGTGCTCCCCTGCCAAATCACGGAAGGACTCCGGGGCCTCCGGCAGCGGTTCGAACTCGACGCCGGCGGTCGGGGACCAGATGAAGTTGCCCTTCAGTGCCGGGTCCTGCTCCGGGAAGTCGGAGCGGTTGTGGCAGCCACGGGTCTCCTTGCGCTCCAGGGCACATTCCAACGTGGCGCGGGCAGCCAGCAGGGAGCCCTTCAGGTCGAAGGCGTGGGCAAGGTCGTCGAAGCCGGCGATATCCGGGTGAGCCGTGACGTGTTCGGCACGCTGCTCCAACACCTCAAGCTTCTTCAGGCCAGCGCGCAGGCCCTCCTCGGAACGCACCACACCGGCGTGCTCGGTCATGACGTTGCGGACCTCGCGCTGCAGCCTGCGCGGAACCTCGAGGCCGTCGTCCACCAGCAGGCTGTCGATCTCGGCTCGGGCCTCGGCGATGGCCTCGGGCGAGCGGTGCACATCGGTGCGCTCGGAAGCGAAACGTGCGGCCTCGCCGCCGGTGATGCGCCCGTAGACCAGCAGCTCGATCAACGAGTTGCCGCCCAGGCGGTTGGCGCCGTGCAGGCCAGATGAGGCCTCACCGATGGCGTAGAGGCCGTCCACGCCGGTCCCATGGTCGTCCGGGCGCACCCACACGCCGCCCATGGAGTAGTGGGCGGTGGGTGCGATCTCGATGGGGGACTCGGTGATGTCCAGCATCTGCAGGTCGATCAGGGTGCGGTAGATCCGCGGGAGCTTCTCGAGGATGACCTCGCGGGGCAGGTGGGAGACGTCCAGGTAGACGCCGCCGTGTTCGGTGCCGCGGCCCTCCGCGATCTCCGTGTAGTTGGCCAGGGCCACGCGGTCACGCGTGGAGAGCTCCATGCGCTCGGGGTCGTAGCGCTCCATGAAGCGCTCGCCCAACGAGTTGCGCAGGATGCCGCCCTCACCACGGGCGGCCTCGGAGACCAGGGTGCCCGCTGCGTCGTCGGGCTCTAGCAGGCCCGACGGGTGGAACTGGACCAGTTCGGCGTCGCGGATGCGGGCGCCGGCCAGTGCCGCGAGGCGGAAGGAGTCGCCGGTGTTCTCGTCGCGCCGCGATGAGGTGTAACGCCAGATCCGGGTGTGGCCGCCGGCCGCCAGGATCACGGCGTCCGCGTCGATGCGGACCTTCTCGCCGGTGACGACGTCGAAGCCGTAGGCGCCGAAGATGGTGCCGTCGGACACCAGGAGACGGGTGATGTAAACGGTGTCGATGACCGGCACATCCAGTTCAGCGGCGCGACGCACCAGGGTGCGCTGGATCTCCAGCCCGGTGTAGTCGCCCGCGTAGCAGGTGCGGCGGTACTTGTGGGCGCCGAAGAAACGCTGCGAGATACGCCCGTCCGCCTCGAGGGCAAACGGCATACCCCAGCGTTCCAGGTCATCGATGCCGCGGGCAGCGTTCTGAGTGACGGTCTCCACGATGGCAGGGTCGGCCAGGTAGTAGGACTCGCGCAGGGTGTCTGCTGCGTGCTGCTGCCAGGAATCCTCCGGGTCCATGGTGGCCAGGGCGGCGTTGATTCCGCCTGCCGCGAGGGTGGTGTGGGCGTCGTGCCTACGGCGCTTGCCCACGGCGAGGACCTGAACTCCACGTTCGGCGAGTTCGATGGAGGCTCGCAGGCCGGCGCCGCCGGTGCCGATGACCAGGACTGAGGTCGTGAGGACGCGTTCGTTTTTGCTCATGCGCTCAAACTTAGGAAGGTTCACCTTCATGCGTCTAATGATTTATCCATCTGGTCAACATGCGCCCTCTGCATGGATAGGATGAGGGGCATGAACCTGGTCCAGTTACAGGCGTTCGAGGCGGTGGCCAGAACGGGTACTTTCACGGCGGCCGCCGAGGAACTTTTCGTCACCCAGCCCTCGCTCTCGCGCCAGATCGGCGCACTGGAATCCGAACTCGGCGCCGTCCTTTTCCAACGCAGCCGTACGGGCGCCACCCCCACCTTGGCGGGAAACACCCTGCTCCCCATCGCCACGCGGATGCTCGCGGACGCCGAGACGGCGCATGTTGAGATGGCCGCGCTGGCCGGACTCCAACGCGGCCGCGTGCGCATCGGCGCCCCGCCCACGCTGTGCGTATCCGTGCTCGCGGAAGTCCTCGCCGCCTTCCGCGCGCGCTTCCCCGGGGTCGCCATCGAGGTCACGGAAGCAGGTTCACGCGCCCTAGCGGAGGGCCTCTCGGAGGGGCGCCTGGACCTGGCGCTGACCGTGGACCGTGGGCCCGTGGGCCCCTCTGTGATCTCGGAGCCGCTCTTTCGGGAGGAACTGGTGGTGGCCAGTGCCATGCCATGCGACGTGGGGGCGGGTCCCGCGGTCGCCGCGCCGACGGCGCGCGCGCCCGAGGCGCCCGGTGCCGGGGAAGCCGCGGAAACGGTCGTCGGGCAGGTGGTTCCGGAGATCCCCGACGTCCTGACGTTGGCGGAGCTCGCGGCGACCCCGCAGGTGGCGTTCAACCGCAACTATGACCTGCGCAGGGCCACGGATGTGGCGTTCCACAAGTCGGGGCTGACCCCCACCATCGCGGTGGAGGGCACCGAGATGGACGCCGCGTTGCGTTTCGTGGAACGCGGACTCGGCGTCGCCGTGGTGCCGGCCACGATCCTGCTCGGGCGGCCAGGCCTGCGGGCCTCTCGGCTCGTGGAGCCATCCCTGACCCGCACCGTCGCCGTCACGGTTCGCGCCGGGACCGCCTTGGACCCGGCGTCGGAGACCATGCGGGAGATCCTCAAGCAGACCATCGAGGAGCTGACCGCGCCCGGTGCCGGGTTCGCGGACCTGGTGACTCGGGCGTGACGGCGACACAGGTGTGACGGCGTCCGACTGAGGGTGCAGCGAGGCCCCTCTCGCCTCGGTTGACGCGAGAGGGGCCTCGTTCTGTGTTGGGTCATCTGTGGTGGGGCAGGGGAACGTCAGCAAGCTTCGGTGTTCAACAAGCCTTGGGGTTCAGCGTGGACAGGATGGAGAACAACTCCTGGGCCATGGAACGAATCCTCTCCGAGTCCAGGCTGTCGCTCTCCACCAACATGGCCAGGCAGGCCAGCACCCCTCCGGCGGCGAAAACCACCCGGGTATTGGCACGGGTGTCGTTGCCCAGTTCTGCGGCCAGCGCCTCCTCCACCCACGACTGCGCGGTCTGCTTCGCGTGAGAATACGGGGACGAGGGTCGCAGCACCTGCCGGTAGAGCGGGCGTTCCCCCCAAACCTCCATCATGATCCCGACCACGGCCTCCGGGATCTCCTGCGAGGTGACATCCACAGCCTCCGGGAACGAATCCCCCAGAGCAGCCAACCGCGCCTTGATGGCGTGCGCCAGGACCTCGTCCGCCGACTTGAAATGCCGGTAGAAGGTGGGGCGGGAGACCCCGGCCTCCGCGCAGAGCGCGGAGACCGAGACCTTGGCCGCGTCGCCGTCGTCCACAGAGACCAGCCGGACCATCGCCTCGGCCAGGGCGGATCGAGCCGCCTCAGGCCGAGGATCAGGACGCTGCGTCATGCCGTTGGGTTGGCCGCGGAATCGCCAGCAGCAAGTTCCTCACGCGAGTGCGTGTGCTGCTGGGTGAGCTTCTCGCCCTCGATGTCCACGTTCGGGATGATCTTGTCCAGCCACTTCGGCAACCACCAGGCGGACTTGCCCAGCAGCGTCATCACGGACGGGATGAGCACCAGGCGGACCACGAAGGCATCCAGCAAAACGCCAAAGGCCATCGCGAAGCCGATCGGCTTGATCATGGCCATCTCGGAGAAGATGAAGCCGCCGAACACCGAGATCATGATGACCGCGGCAGCGATCACCACGCTGCGTCCGGCCCGCACGCCACGGACCACGGCCTTTCTGGCCTCCATGCCGTGGGCGTAGGCCTCACGCATCCCGGAACCCAGGAAGAACATGTAGTCCATCGCCAGGCCGAAGAGGATGCCGACCAGGATGGTGGGCAGGAAGGACAGGATGGGGGCGGGATTGTCGACGCCGAAGAAATCCGACAGCCAACCCCACTGGTACACGGCAACCACCGAACCGAGCGCGGCCAGGTAGGAGAGCACAAAGCCCAGCGTGGCGATCAGCGGCACCAGCAGCGACCGGAACACCATGATCAGGATCAGCAGGGACAGGCCAACCACGATCACCAGGTAGAGCGGCAGGGATTCCACGATCTTCTCTGACATGTCGATGTTGGCTGCGGCGGAACCTGCCACACCGATTTCGTACTTATCAGCAAGCGGCCAATCGTCACGCAGGGTGTGAACCAGGTTCTCCGTGCTGGTGGCCGTGGGGCCGCTCGTCGGGATCAGCTGGAACAGGGCCTTGGAGTTGTCCTCGGAGACCATGGCGGGAACCACGCTGGACACCGACTTGATGCCACTGAGCTCCTCACCGATGGTGACCTGTGCTTCTTGGGCTTGCGCGTCGCTTAAGCCCTCCGGCAGCTCCGCGAGCACGATCATCTGGGCGTTCTGACCCTCACCGAACTTGTCGGAGATCTTGTGGTAAGCCACGTACTCGCTGGTGTCATGGCTTGCGGTGCCGTTGCCAGGCAGGTTGGTGCGCATATCGAGTGCCGGCAGGGCCAAGGTGCCAAGCACCGCGATACCAGCCACGGTCGCGACCGCTGCACCCCACCGCGGGAAGGCCTTGACGTTGCCGACGCTCGCCTTGAGCGCCTCCACAGGGTCTGCCGTCTCGGCCTGTTTGCGTTCCTTGCGCTTGAGCACCTTGAACTTGAGCAGGCCCAGAAGCGCCGGTGTCAGCGTAATGGCGATCAATACGGCGACCACCACCGAAATAGCGCCGACCGTACCCATCAGACCCAGGAACGGAAGCCCGGAGAAGTTCAGGGCCAAGAGGGCGATGACCACGGTGGCCCCAGCGAAGACCACGGCGTTGCCGGACGTTCCGTTGGCCAGTGCCACGGAGTGCAGCACATCGTTGCCCTGCTTGAGCTGGGTACGGTGACGATTGACGATGAACAGCGAATAGTCGATGCCGACCGCAAGCCCCAACATGATGCCGAGCACCGGGGTCACGGATGCGATATCGGTGATATGGCCAATGAGCATGGCGATGCACGCGCCGATCCCCACGCCGATGATGGCGGAGATCAAGGGGAGCCCCGCGCCGATCAGGGTTCCCAGCATGACGAACAGGACGACGGCAGCGACGACCACACCGACAATCTCGCCAACGCCCACGATGGAGCCGACCTCTGGGGAGCCGGAGAAGTTGAAGGTCACGCCATCGACCTTGGACTCGGCCTTCAGGGAGTACCCGCGGTCGGAGTCCTGGTTCATGAAGGCGGCCTTCATGGCCTCCTGGTCGGAGGTCTCGACGATGCCGGTGGAGGTATTGAAGGTGAAGTTGATGACAGCGGTGGTGCCGTCATCCGAGACCATCTTCATGTCCCCGACCAGGTTCATCAGCTTGGAACCATTGGTCAGTTCGGTCTGGCTATCTGCCAGCTTCTTGGTGTTCTCGGTGACCTGGTCCTGGTTCTTGTCCAGTTCCTTTTGGTTCTTCTCGAGTTCCGCGCTGGCGCCGTCCAACTTGGCCTGCGGTGCTCCGAACTGCTGCTCGATGATCGCATCCGTGGCGCCCTGTGCCTTGGCGGCGTCCTTGGCCTGATCCAGTTGATCCTGCTGCTTCTTCAGCTCTGCTGCGCCGTCATCCAGCTGCTTCTGTCCGGCGTCGAGCTGCTTCTGAGCCTTGTCCAGCTCGGTCTTACCGGAATCGAGCTTTTCCTGACCGTCCTTGAGATCCTGCCTCTGCTTGGCCAGGTCGGCAGTGGTGGCGAACGGATCAGTGGCGGTGGCCGTGTCTCCGTCATTCACCTTCTTGATGAGGTCTGCAATCTCCTGCTTCTGCTGCGACGTGAACTTCTTGTCGTCATCAGTGGAGACCACCATTTGGGCGGAGTCGGTTCCGCCGGCTTCGTCGGAGGACTTCATGAGCTCTTCGACCTGGGCGGCGACCTTGGTCGTGGGGGTGTCTCCCACGTCCATAGCCTCGGTCATCTTGACCCCGGAAAGGCCAACGGCGCCTCCGAGGATGATGAGCGCGGCCAGCCATGAGCCAACAACGGCCCAGCCGTGGCGCGCACACCACTGTCCGATCTTGTACAGGAATTCAGCCATGGGTACTCCGGGTTGGTACGGACGGATGCGGTGGGCCGATTGGCCCGAGACGTGAGACAAGTCCGTGGGACCTTGGACGTCGACGTCTCAAGGGCACGGACTTTTGAAACAAATGTTACACATCCAGAGAGAGGCAGCGCGAGCGGAGGAATAGTGATACGAACCACAGGTTGCTCTAGGGTGAGTGCATGAGTGACGACGTATCTGCGACCCCGATTCCCCGCCCTGCCGACGATCCAGAGCCCGTTCCTGCGGAGACTAGGGACTGGACCTTCGTTCTGACTTCAGGGTGCGAAGAGTGCGGTTGGGAGCAGTGGCCAGACGTTGCGTCGCTACGGTCGGCCTGGGATCGGAATGTGGCTGTGTGGCCGGAGTTGGTCACTGAGGACGGCGCAGCGCAGCGGCCGGATGCCCAGACCTGGTCGGCGCTCGAGTACGGTGCGCATGTCCGCGACATGGTGCGATTGCTGAGGATTCGGGCCTCCATGATGTTGGAGCGCCACGACCCGGAGTTCTTCAACTGGGACGGGGACGGGGCCAATGTGGTGCGGCGGGATTGGGCCGCCAACCCACAGGAGCTAGCCGTGGATCTGCGCAGGGCGGCGGAGGAGACCGGCAGCTTCCTCGATTCCCTCACGAAGGACCAGTTGGAACGAAATGGTCATCGTGGCGATGGTGCTCCGTTCTCCGTCCTCACGCTGTGGCAGTACATGGGCCACGATGTGGAGCATCACGTCTGGGATGTGGTGGGTCGCCGCGCCTGACACCCTACGGTGAATGCTCCACATTACGGTGCTGAGTGGGACAACAGCACCGTCATCTGGAGCATCCACCGTAATCTGGTGCACCGCCGAATTAGGTGAGTTCCTGGGCAATCTCCAAAAGCCCTGCGATCAAGGGGGAGCGTTCCCCCCGACGCCAGTACAGCCGGTGCACAATCTTGGGGGCATCCAAGATCGGGATGAAGGCTAGCCCGCGAGGAACCACGTTCTCCCGGATGGCGGTTCCGGCCAGGTTCACGGCCTGCCCAACCCGGACCGTCTCCACGACCTCTTCGAAGCTGCGGGCCGAGCGCAGCGTGGAGGGATGTCTACCCAGAGCTGTGGCGATCGGGGCGAGCCAACGTCCGGATCCCTCGGTGTCGGTGGTGGTCACGAAGGTCTCGTCACCGAGTTGGGCCAAGTGGACTCCTCCGGTCCGGGCGGCCAACGGATGCCCCGAGGCCACCAGGAGGACCGCGTCCTCGGAGCCGTAGATCTCAGCCTCCAGATCCGCGGCCGCCGGGACGTCGGGTTCGGCCACGAAGGCACAGTCCAGGCGGCCTCCGGACACGAGTCCCGCCCAGTCTCCGAGGCCAACGCGCTGGGGACTCCAATGCACTTGCGGAAAACGTTCGGCTGCCAGCCGTAATGCGGTGTCCACCGCTTCGCTCGGCACGGAAACGCCGACCTAGAGGGTGGGGGTGGTGCCGCCCAGGATCCAGTCCTCCACCCGATCCATGCTGTTCACAGTGCGGGAGGCCAGGGGGAGCAGTTCGGCCGCGGCGTCGGTCAGGGCGACCGATCGAGGGCTGCGTTCCAGCAGTCGTCGGCCCACGATCTTCTCCAGTGTGGCCACGGTCTCTGACAGCGAGGACGGGGAGACGCCGAGGGTCTCGGCTGCGCGCGTGAAGTGACGCTCGCGGGCCACGGCGAGGAAGCAGCGCAGCTGGTGGACGGTGGCCATGGGACCATCCTGCCACCGGCCGTGGGGCCGCGACGAACGCACCAATGCCCGACGCCGCAGGTCCCGTTTCGTGCGAAAGGGGACCCGCGTCGTCGGGCATGGGACCGGCCTACGGCCGGGGGGTCAGATGCCCAGCGCGCGCTCCCGGGCCGGCGGCGGGCCCACCACGGTCACGTCGAGCTCAGGGTGCGCCTGCATCGCAGCGGGCATGGTCATTGGGTCGATGAGGCCCTCGGTGTAGACGAGCGCGCCCTTGGGGTCCTGCGAGGTGACGTCGAAGAACGGCTCGAAGATGTCTCCGGTGAGCAGGCCGAGCATGCGGGTGTTGTGCGCGGCCAGGGAGAAGGAGTGGATGGTGCCGGCGGGGGCGTGCAGGAAGTCGCCCTCGGTCAGCAGGACCTCGTGCCCGTTGACGTGGAGCCAGATGCGGCCGGAGAGGCAGATGAAGTTCTCCGTGTGCAGGGAGTGGAAGTGGCGGATGATGTAGGGCTGCGGTGCGCCCAGGGTCTCCACCGCGAAGTACTTGCGATCCGTGTTGGCCGGGCGGGCGGCGAACGCGTTGATCGCGTCTGGCCACTCGCTCTGCTCGCCCCGGCCGCCGGCCAGGACGTAGGGGGTGTTTCCGCCAGGCAGCGCGTCGTGGCCGCCGGCGTCGGCCACGGGCACCAGACCTCCAGCCAGGACGTCGTCTGGCAGGGGGCGCTCCTCGGGGGTGGCGCCACCGGGCAGGACCAGCCGGCCGGTGTCGCCATGGGCGGGGTAGACGTGAGCATCGGTGGACTCACCGTCTGACAGGATCGCATCGAGCGCGCCCGCATCGGCCGAGAAGAACAGCAGCTTGGTCAGGTGCGAGAGGGCACGGTAGGCAAACGGCGTGCCCGCAGGCACGTGCACGGAGCCACCGGCGTTGACCACGCGCGTGCCCTCCGGCAGCCACACCTGGACGGAGCCGTCGGAGACGAAATAGGAGCGCTGGTGCGTCGGCAGCGTGTGCCAAGGCGTCAGGACACCGCGGGGTGCCAGGATCCACGCGGCGTCGAAGATACCGCCGGTGTCAGACCCGCGCGCCACGACGGTGTAGAGCTGCCCGTCCACTTCGCGGCGCAACCCTTCACCGTTGGCGACGTAGTAGGGGAGGGGTTCGCCGGGGAGCTCATTGATGAGCGGTGCAACGGCGTGCATCGCCTCGAGGTCGAGGCCCTGGGGTGCGTGCATGAGTTTTCTCCTGCTTGTGTGGTGGTCGTGAGTCGGTGGCGCCGTCAGGCGGACAGGGTCCGCTTGAGGAAGTTCAGCGCGTCAGCGAAGGAGTAGGTGGTGCGTTCCGGGGTCGGTGCCCCGTCGATGGTCCACTCGGCTGCGGTGGGTTCCTCTGCCATGAGGCGCCCCTCCTCTAGTGCTGCCGGGGTGGGGACGTCCGGTCGTCCGGGCGGGTTGAGGAAACCGTGGTTGTAGCCGGGGAGGACGGCCAGTTCCACGGGGATCCCGGCGGCGGCCAGCGCGTCGTTGAGGCGGGTGGACTGGTTCACGGGGACCAGGGAGTCGGACCCGCCGTGAGCCAGGTGGAACGGCGGGGCGGTGGGCGCGGCCTCCGCGACGTAGGTCAGGGGTGAGGCCGCGGCCGCGGCCTCCGGGCGTTCCTCCGGCAAGCCGCCGATGAAGCGGGCTTCGGGGGACCCTGCCCTGCGTTCCGCTGGGGCGTTCTCCACCACGGTCGTCAGGTCCACGGGCGGGTAGCCCGCCGCCGCGGCGGCGAGACGGGGGCTTGGTTGGCCAGCGACGTCGGGCTCCTCCCCTGGCACCAGGGCCAGGTGCCCGGTGACCCCCGCGAGGGCGGCCAGGTGTCCACCGGCCGACGAACCCCACGTGGCGATGCGGGTGCCGTCGAGCCCGTAGTCGGCAGCGTGGGCGGCCAACCAGCGGATGGCGGCGCGGACATCCAGCCAGGCTGCGGGGAAGATCTCCTCGCCGGAGAGTCGGTAGTCGAGCGAGGCGAAGGCCAAGCCGGTCTGTGCCGCGAACTCCTCCAGGTTGGGGGCCAGGGTGCGATCGCCCGTCCACCAGCCGCCGCCGTGCAGCCAGATCACCACCGGTGCGGGCGTCTGCGTCGCAGGGATCACGAGATCCAGCAGCAGAGGCTCCTCGCGGTGGGCGGGGCTGGAGTAGGGCACGGCGTCGTGCCTAGAGACCGCATACGTCATGGGTTCATCTTGGCGGGTATATGTGTCCGGCGCCACAAGGGTTCAACGAAACCATATTCGGGTGACCCGAATGTTCGGCTCTCCCGAGGGCGAGCCGTAGTGTGGAAGCGATGGGCAGCGTCGCCCTGTGCTCTCGATCCCAGCTGACCCTTGGAGGTAACCATGCGCGCCACGACCATCCATGCCCCGCACGACGTCCGGGTGGAGGACACGGTGCACCCGAGCATCGAACAGCCCACCGACGCCATCCTGAAAGTGGAGGCGGCCTGCGTGTGTGGCTCCGACCTCTGGACCTATCGCGGGATCAACGACATCCCCCGGCCCCGACGGATGGGCCATGAGTACGCCGGCACCATCACCGAGTTGGGGCCAGAAACCGCGGCCCTGAACCCGGCGCTACAGGTGGGTGACTTCGTGGTGGGCTCCTTCTGCACCTCGGAGAACACCTGCGAGGTCTGCCAGGCCGGCTTCCAGTCCGTGTGCCCCAACGGGCACGGGGTGGGTCAGGCGCAGGCCGAATACGTGCGGGTTCCGGATGCAGCGGGCACGCTCGTGGTGGTCCCCGGAGGTAAGCCCTCCGACCCCGACCTGCTGTTGTCCCTGCTGGCCGCCTCCGACGTCTTCGGTACCGGCTGGTTCGCAGCCGACTCGGCTGGCGCCGCGCCGGGCAAGACGATCGCCGTGGTGGGCGACGGCGCGGTGGGACTACTCGGCGTCCTCTCCGCCCGCGCCATGGGCGCCACCCGGATCATCGTTTTCTCCCGTCACCCCGACCGACAGGCACTGGCCCGCGAGTTCGGGGCCACCGACATCGTCGAACTGCGCGGGGACGACGGCGCCGCCGCCGTGAAGGAACTGACCGACGGGTACGGCGCGCACGGCGTGATCGAGGCCGTGGGCACCCAGGAATCCATGCTGCAGGCCATCCACTCGGCCCGCCCGGGCGGCAAGGTCGGCTTCGTCGGGGTGTCCCACGACGTCAACATCCCTGGAGAGCTGCTCTTCCGCACCGGCGTGCAGATCGCCGGGGGCGTGGCACCGGTGCGGCGCTACCTCCCGCAGCTGATCACGCTGATCCTGGAGGGCAAGGTAAACCCCGGGCGCGTGTTCACCAGGACTCGTCCGCTGGACGAGGCGCCGATGGCCTATGCGGACATGGACGAGCGGCGCGAGATCAAGGTTGCGCTGATCCCGTGAGTGGGCGTGGTGGTTCAGATCGAAACTAGGAGCAGGGTGGTCCCGAAAACCACTCCTGAAGCGATCAGGGCGACGGTGGTGTAGCCCAGGATGTCTCGCATCTTCAGGCCGGCGATGGCCAGGATCGGGATGGCCCAGAAGGGTTGCACCATGCTGGTCCACTGGTCTCCGTAGGCGATGGCCATGACGGTGATGGCGGGGTCCACGCCCAGTTCCGCGCCCGCGGAGAGCAGCATGGGGCCCTGCACCGCGAACTGGCCTCCACCGGAGGGGATGAAGAAGTTCACGATGCCTGCGGAGAGGAAGGCCAGGACGCCGAAGGTGGTGGGATTGGAGATCGTGATGAACCAGTCGGACAGGATCTGCACCAGGCCGGAACCGACCATGATGCCCAGGATTCCGGCATAGAGGGGGAACTGCAGCAGAATCTCTCCGACGTTGCCTGCGGCCTTCTGGGTGAGCTGGATCAGTTCACGGGGGTTCTTGACCAGCAGCAGGATCAGGGTCAGGAAGCTCCAGTTCACGGTGTCCAGGGTGAGGCTGCCTCCACCGATGAAGTGCATGACCAGATAAGTACCGAGCAGGGCACCCAACACCAGGGTCAGGATGCGGCTGACGTCCAGGCGGTCCGCGGGGGTCTCGACGGTGTTGTCGACTTCTTCTACAGCTTCACGCAGGTCGACGTCGAGCTCTTTGATCTTGTCGCCACGTCGCGGCGCCACCAGGAAGAGGGACAGGGCCACCGCGACGATGGTGACGGCAATGGCGATCAGGTTCCAGGGGGAGAAGACGGTCTCCGTGATGGGCAGGGTCTTGTCCCCGAGGGGCCCGTACAGGAACGAGTCCTTGGTTGCCGCGGTGAGCGGGCCGGAGGCGGAGTAGCCCATATGCCACACGACGAAGCCAGAGAATCCTGCGGCCACCAGCATGGGGAAGTGGAGTCGCAGTCCACGTTTACGCCCCTGGTGCGCCACTTCGCGGGCGAGCAGGCCGCCCACCACCAGGCCCAGTCCCCACGTGATGAGGTTGGCCAGCGCGGCAACGATGAACACGAACACGTAGGCCGTGAGTTCCGAGCGCGGAATGCCGCCCAGGAATTGGAGTCCGCGGCGGATCGGGCCAGTGTTGGCCAGGATGTTGCCGAGCAGCAGGATCAGGGCCATCTGCGTGATGAAGGCAAGGAGGCCGGACAGGCCGTCGCCCCAGAGCGTGACCACTTGCCCCGCCGACGTGTCCGTCAGTGTGAGCGCCAGGATGACCACCAAGAAGGTGAGCAGGATGGCGAAGACCACGGAGGACGGCATGAGCCGTTCCACCACAGTGTTGATGGGGCGCATGGCGCGGGAAAGCAGCGTTCCCTCTTTGGCGGTCTTCTTGGCAGGTGTCGTCTCTGACGATGACAAGTGAGCATCTCCGGAAAGTGGGGTGACTGAGCGGGGCTAAAAGCCCCCAGAGAGTCTAGTCACGCAGTCCGGCCGAAGATCTCGGCGGGGTTCCTGGTTACTCCTCCGGGACCAGGACGGGGGTGTCGCGGTTGAGCGATTCTCCTGCGAAGTAGGGCTTGGAACCGGGGCGGAGCCACCAGAGCGCCATCAGGATGAAGCCGATGAAGATGGCTCCGATGCCGATCACGAAGGAGCCGCCTACGCCCAGCAACACAGTGTTGCCGTAGTTCTTGTCCCACATGTCGATGGCGGACTGCACAAAGGCATATCCGAGCAGGAGACCGCCCAGGGCAGGGAAGATGCCGCGCATCCAAAGGTTGCGGGCGCTGCTGCGCAGGGTGTCGCGGAAGTACCAGACGCAGGCGAAGGAGGTCACACAGTAGTAGAGCGCCACGGCCAGGCCCATGGACGTCAGGGAGTCCAGCAGCATGTCCTCAGACAGGATGGACATGCCCACGTAGTACACGATCGCGGCGATCCCCATCATGGTCGTGGAGAACCACGGGGTCTTGAACTTGGGATGCAGTGAGGCGAACTTGGGTGGCAGGGCGCGGTAGACGGCCATGGACAGTGTCCCGCGGGCTGTGGGCAGGATGGTGGTCTGGGTGGAGGAGGCTGCCGAGAGCATCACGGCCAGCAGCAGGAACCAACCCCAGGGGCCAAAGAGGACTCCACCCAGGTCGGAGAAGATGTCATCCAGGTTTTCCGCGTTCTTGATACCGTCCACACCGAGGAACATCATCACGGCAACGGACACGCCGACGTAGAGGACGATCAGTACGGCGATGGAGGACATCGCTGCGCGGCCGGGGGTCTTGCGCGGGTTCTTGGTCTCCTCGTTCAGCGCCAGGCAGGTGTTCCAGCCCCAGTAGATGAACAGGGCCAGGAGCACGGCTTCCATGAACCCGGACCAGGAGGTCAACTCAGCCGGGTTGAACCAGTTCCAGTCGAAGGAGACTGATCCCGCGTTGGTGCCGTCCAGGGAGTGAACCAGCGCCAGGATGCCGAAGAGCACCATGGCGACGAGCTGAATGGCCATGAGGACTAGCTGGAGGCGTTCGCCGATCTGCACGCCCACGGTGGAGATCAAGGTCATGATGGCCATGAAGATCACCGAGGTGATGATCACGATGGGTCTGGAATCCGCGAATTCCTCGTTGCCGAGCAATAGCCAGAAGTATTGCCCGGTGATCTCACCGACGTTTGCGAGCACCATGATGGAGGCCTCGGCCACGGACCAGCCGCCGATCCAGCCGACCACTGGGCCAAAGGCCTTGGCTCCCCAGACGAAGGTGGTGCCGCAATCCGGCATCTCTCGGTTGAGTTCCTGGTAGGCCATGGCCGCGAAGATCATCGGGATGCAGGCCACGATGAACACCAGGGGCGCCTGGCCGCCGACCGCGAGGATGACCCACCCCAGGGTGGCGGCGAGGGAGTAGAGCGGGGCGGTGGAGGCCAAGCCGATCATGGTGGAGCCGAAGACGCCCACCGCACCTGACTCCAATCCCTTGCCGATATGGATGTGTCCGGTCGGCGTGGCATTGTCCAAGGTCAGTTTCTTGGCCACAGAGGTTTCCCTTGTTCGCGGGCGAGTGGATGAACGAATCAGACCAACTGGTCGGTCTCGGATTGGTCTAGGTCACACGATGAAGTGAAGCTTGTCAAGGAAGGGCGCCGCCGGGCGGCAGCTCAAGCCAGAATCAGCAACGCGGTCATCGGGGTCAGGACACCTAGGACCACGAGGTTGGCCAGGAGGACCACGCGAGTGATCCAACCCGTATCTGCCCGCGTGGAGGGGTCCCGCGAATCCGACCCGCTGTTGGCCATGGACTGGGCCACCGCGATGCGGGCAGGGCAGGCCATGATGGCGGAACCCGTCGCCACGTTCTGGGCCGCGAGTGCCACACCGAGGTCGGCATTGAGCGCGTGGGTGGTCTCTGCGATGCCGGAGGTGAGCAGAGCGGCGCTGGCGCTGTTGGAATTGGTGACATATCCGCCAACCGCGCCAATCAAGGGAAGGAGCAGGATGAAGGCAAAGCCCAGATCGGCCGCTCCCGCGGCCAGGGCGGCGCTCATCCCGTTGGTGGCCAGCACCGCGCCGAACACGATGAAGAGCACCGTGACCGAGCACGCCGGGAACCACGTGCGTACACCCCTGCGGAGGGCGAACCCGGTGTCTAGGGCTCCCATGCGCAGGATGAACGGCGTCGCCGCGGCCGTGACCATGATCCATAGGCCTGGGCTGGTCAGGAAAGTTTCCCACCCGCCCAGGTTCACGAGCCGGGACAGAGCGACCACTCCAAGCATGCACAAAATCAGTAGTGCGTAGGGCAGGAAGGAGCGCCGCGTCGGGGCGTCTAGCGCAGGCAGCGGACCGCCCGTGATCCTGGACAAAACCAGCAGCGTCACGATGCCCAGCGCCGAGGCGATGATTCCGGCCAGGGCCGGCGTGATCCAGAGGCTGACGCCAAGTAGGGACCCCCACATCACGGCGGTCATCAGGAGCAGTTCCGGCAGCTTCTTCACGGCCTTCCGCGCGCCGACGCCGACCAGCAGAATGGTGGCGCCCATGACCAACAGCACGGGGAGGTTGAACACCGCGGCCCATGATCCCAACCGAGTGAGGCCTACTTGGCCCAGGCTGGAGGCCAGCAACATCCCCGGCGCCATGGAACCCCACGGGGCCATGATGATCCCGAGCAGCGCGATGGTCGCAGCCTTGGTGGGACTCAGACCGGCGCGGAGGAGCAGAGGAACGGTGGTGACGACCCCGACTCCGAAGCCGATGATGGACTCGGCCAGCGGCGCCACGCCCAATCCCAGCAGCAGCACGGTCCGGGCCCGCGTCCGCGCCGCCAGCGCCAGCCAGTCGCTGATCTTCTCCTGTGCGCCGGAGACTTCCAGCATCTGGGAGACCAGGATTCCACCCAGCATGATGAACACGACGGCCAGGGTGCTGGACGCCAAAGACCCGGCCTGCTGGCCCATCGCCGTAGCGGTGAGCGGGAAGAGCGGGAACATGGCCAGCGCCAGTCCTATGGCAATCAGGGCGGCTCTGGCGGGGCGGACTCGGAACGCGAGCATCCCGATCAAACCGAGCATGGGCACTGCAGCGAGGACGAGGTCAAGCGTGGTCTTGGTCAAGGCAGGAGGGGGACCTTATGGCTGGCGGTTGGAGGCGCGGAGCAAGGGTGCAGCCCGCACAAATGATCGTGTGTTGGCCACCCTACGTGGTGGTGTGAGCAAGACGTTTGACCATGACCGGCAAGAGGAG
The DNA here is from genome assembly GCA_052108535.1 of Galactobacter sp. Classification (GTDB taxonomy): domain Bacteria; phylum Actinomycetota; class Actinomycetes; order Actinomycetales; family Micrococcaceae; genus Galactobacter. Next base: position 30,401 of record JBQDZM010000015.1, read on the forward strand.
TTGGATGGACTGTGACTCAGTTGATGTAGTGCCCGTGCAGAAAGAAGGTCAGCGAAGCCCATGGTCACGCGGCCCCCGCTCCCGCAGCCCATCCTCACTCCCATGACGCCTGCGGCGATCTTCCTGGTGATGGTCATGGAGGACGGCCAGGCGGCCGCAGCGCGTGAGGCCCTGGCTGACGTCTCCGGTCTGGTCCGTGCCGTTGGCATCAGATCCCTTGAGGGCAATCTGACCTGCGTCACCGGGATCGGTGCGGAATTCTGGGACCGCGCCTTCACGGCGCCCCGCCCCGCCGGCCTGCACCCCTTCACGGCGCTGGATGGAGGCACTCATCAGGCGCCGTCCACGCCGGGCGATCTGCTCTTCCATATTCGGGCAGGACGCATGGACCTTTGTTTCGAGTTGGCGCACCGCCTGGCGTTCCGTTTCCGCGGGATCGCTCACGCCATCGACGAGGTGCATGGTTTCCGCTACTGGGACGCCCGGAACATGATGGGCTTCGTGGATGGGACGGAGAACCCGCAAGGCCTGGTGGCTCAGGACGTGGCGCTCACCGGTGACGACGACCCACACCCTGGTTCCTCCTATGTGATCGTGCAGCGCTACACGCATGACATGGATGGTTGGCACGGCCTCAAGGTGGAGCAGCAGGAAGAGGCCTTTGGCCGCACCAAGCTCTCTGACATGGAGATCCCCGATGCGGAGAAAGCGGCCAACTCCCACGTGCTGCTCAACACCGTTGAGGACGCGGACGGCAACGAGCGCGAGATCCTGCGGGACAACATGCCCTTCGGCAAGGTCGCCGATGGCACGTACGGCACCTATTTCATCGGCTACGCGGCGGATGTCACCACCACAGAGACCATGCTGGAGCGCATGTTCATTGGTGATCCGCCCGGAACTTATGACCGCATTCTGGACTTCTCCACAGCGCAGACCGGTTGCTTGTTCTTTGTCCCCAATCAGGATGAGCTCGACGATCCGGATCTGTTGGACCTCGCCCCGGAGGCGCAGAACCCAATGCCCGACGACGAGACGTCGCCCACCGCGGACGCCGCACCTGCCGCCGTCCCGGCGCCCGGCGGCAGCCTGGGCATCGGTGGGCTCCGCGGACGCCCACAACAGCCCTAACCCCATTCACTCTTCCAACCCTTCAGACATCAGGAGGACGTCATGAACAATCTCCATCGCGAACTGGCCCCCATCTCGGAGGCCGCCTGGGCCCAGATCGACGCCGAGGCCCGCGACACCTTCGCCCTGCGCGCGGCCGGACGCCGTGTTGTGGACGTGCCCGAGGCGGGTGGGCCTGCGCTCGCCGCCGTCGGGATCGGTCACTTGGATGATCCGAGCACCACCAGCAACGGTTCTCAGGCGCGGCTTTATCGCAACCAGCAGTTGGCGCAGGTGCGCGTGCCGTTCACGGTCTCGCGGCAGGATGTGGATGATGTGGAACGCGGAGCCATCGACCTCACGTGGGACGAGGTGGATGACGCCGTGGGCAAGCTCGTGGATATCGAGGACCGCGCCATCCTGCACGGCTGGGATCGCGCCGGTATCACCGGACTTACGGGAGCTTCCGTGTATGACCCGGTGCAGATGCCCTCTGAGCTGACTCAGATCGATGACGCCGTGGCGCGGGCCGTGAATGTGCTGCGCTTGGGCGACGTCGAGGGCCCGTATGACCTGGTGCTGCCGCAGGATCTTTACACGCAGGTCGCGGAGACCACCAACCATGGCCGCCCGCTGCTGGATATCGTCAAGGCGCTTCTCTACGGGGGCGACGTGCTGTGGGCGCCTGCCGCGACGTCTGCCCTGTTGGTGTCCCGTCGTGGTGGTGACGCCACGTTGTACCTGGGCCGCGACGCCTCGATCGGGTACACGTCTCATGACGCGGACTCGGTGACGCTCTACCTCGAGGAGACGTTCACGGTGCGGGTCAACCAGCCTGATGCGGCCGTTGAACTCGTGAAGTGATGTTGTGGGGGAGTGGTTGATCAACTGATCAACCACCCCCCAGTCCCGAGTCTGACAACGTTCCCGACGTGCGGGCGTGGTTCGCGAACATGTTGTGCTGGGTGAGACGGCCGTTACTCGGCAGAAATGGTTCGGGAGTTGCCGATGCGGTGCAGAAATGGTTCGGGAAGTAGTGGGGTGGGGTTCGCGAATCGTTTTTGTTGGGTGAGCTGGTTCGCGAACATGTTGTGCTGGGTGCGGCGCCCGTTACTCGGCAGAAATGGTTCGGGAGTTGTCGATACGGTGCAGAAATGGTTCGCGAATCAGTTTTGTGAGGTTGCCTGGGCCGTGACACCTCGGACTGGCCCCGGATGAGTTGAGACCGCCACCACGGACTGGGCCGGATGGCGGGTCCACCGAGGTAACCTCGTCTCTTGTGACACGTCCTCCGATTCCTCGTATCCCGCTCTGGGAGATCGTCGCCCTCATCACCGTCGTATCCCTGGTCGGTGGACTGGGGACGTTCTTCGCCAACCGGGGAGAGTCTCACACCTGGTACCAGGAGACGCTGCTGTGGGTGCCCACCGTGGGGTTGCTGGTACTGACGCTCTGGCTGCGTGCGCGGTTCAAACGGCGGCAGGACAAGTCGAGGGAATGAGCGGCACCGACTGATTCGCAGGGTGAAGTTTGATCTGCATGGTGGGAACGGCGGGTCCCACCATGCAGATGAGCATTGACCATGCATTCGACGCAACTGTGGACGCGTCCGGGTTCATTTTCTCGCGGCCCGCTCCACGGAGTCCAGAAGCAGCTCTAGGCCAAAGGCCACCGGTTCCACCTCGGTGAGGGCACGCAACTCGGGCCCCAGTTGGCTGAGGCGCGGGTGCTGGTCTGAGGAGACGGTCCCGGCGGTCTGGAACCACGCATCGTCCTGGTCCCTGCCGTGGACCCGGGAACGGGCCAGGCCCGCAGCTGATGACATGGCGTATTGGGCGATGACCGCGTAGAAGCGCACCACCTGCTCCTCGTCGAGCCCGGCCTGTGTGAGGGCCTCGAGAACGAGTTCGACCGCGGCGCGCTCGCCGGGACCATCCGTGGTGGTGTTGATGGCCTCCATGCCGATGGCCGGGTGGGCGGTGAAGACGTCCAGCGTGGCATTGACGTGCTGCCGGAGTCGCAGTCTCCAGTCATGGTGATCCGCGGAGATGCGGGCCAGGGCCTGCACGTGCAGCTCATCCAAGGCGGCGCTGAGGAGTTCGTCCTTGCCCCGGAAATGTCGGTAGATGGCCGTGGGATCGCAGCCCAGTTCCCTCCCAAGCTCCCGCACATTGAGGGTGGCGACGCCAGGGCGAGCCGTCAGGGTGAGCACCGCCTCGATGATTCTGCTCGGGTCCAGGCGGACACGGGACGGGCCGGTGGGGCGCGGCATGGGACTCCTTGGACCGAGGGGCACGGGATTGCTCTCGATCATGCCACCGGCTCACCCGCCCTACGACCGCGGTGGGGGACGCCGAGTCGTGACGATCCGGTTTCGAACGGACGAATTTCCTGTCAACAGGGTTGTCAACGCTGTTGACTCGCAGTCGAAGTGACCCTAGTCTCATTCCAGCGCCACGGCGTGCCCAGGTCGAAGTGACCACCGGCCACGCAGCAACGACACGTCCGGAAACCCCCAGAAGATGAGGCCCCATGACCAGCACTGCCAATCGCGAGAACCCGAATTCCATCGGGACTGCTGACGTCGTTTTCCACGGCGGCCCCGTGTTTACGGGGTCCGGTGAACCCCTGACCAACGCGGTGGTGGCGGTCAGCGGCGGTCGCGTCACTGCCGTCGAGCATGGCACTTCAGCTCAGGCCGAAGGCCTGCTGGCCGGGGCCAAAACCACCGTGGATCTGCAGGGCAAGCTGCTCTCCCCGTCTTTCCAGGACGCCCACATCCACCCGCTCTCCGGCGGCCTGGAGATGTTGCAGTGCGACCTGACCGAGGCGGAATCCGCCCAAGAGGCGTACGACACCATCGCCACATACGCGCAATCCCACCCCGATGAGGAATGGATCGTGGGCGGTGGCTGGTCCATGGATCACTTCCCCGGCGGCACGCCGTCCCGTCACGATCTGGACCGGCTGACCGGGGATCGTCCGGCCGTCCTCACCAACCGGGACCACCACGGTTCCTGGGCCAACACCGCCGCCATGCGCGCGGCCGGTGTGGACGCAACCACCCCGGACCCCGCGGACGGACGCATCGAACGCGAGGCCGATGGCTTCCCCCAGGGAACCTTCCACGAGGGCGCCATCAACCTCTTCGACGCCGTCCGTCCGGCCATCCACGACGACCAAGCCCTGGCCGGACTGCTCACCGCCCAGGAACGCCTGATCCGCCACGGCGTCACCGGGTGGACCGACGCCCTCGTGGGCGCCGACCTCTCCGGCATCACCGACACCGAACGGATCTACCGCCGCGCCATCGACGAGGGCAGCCTCAAGGTCCACGTGCGCGGGTCGTTGTGGTGGGACCGCACCCGCGTGGAGGACATCGAAGAGCAGGTCGCCGAACTCACCGCCAAGCGGGACAAGGCCCTGGCGGACGGCCTGGCGCCGGCCTATGACCCGTCCACCATCAAGATCATGGTGGACGGCGTGGTGGAGGACCACACCGCGGCTATGCTCACCCCGTATCACGACCACTCTGGCCATGCGACGGACAACCACGGGCTTACCTTCGTGGAGGCCGAGCGGCTGAAGCGCGTGGTCACCCTTTTGGACGCGGCCGGCTTCCAATGCCACTTCCACGCCCTGGGTGACCGCGCCGTGCGGGTGGCCCTGGACGCCGTGGAGGCGGCCCGTGAGGCCAACGGTCCCAACGAGAACCGCCATCACTTGGCCCACCTGCAGATGGTGGACGAGGCGGAGATCCCGCGGTTCATCGAGCTCGGCGCCACCGCGAACCTGCAGGCGTTGTGGGCGGCCCACGAGCCGCAGCTGGACGAGTTGGGTCTGCCGTTCTTGCGTGAGGGGGCGGAGGAGCGGCACTACCCGTTCGGCGACTTGGTGCGTGCTGGCGTCCCGCTGGCCGCGGGATCCGACTGGCCCATCTCCTCCGAGGATCCCATCCAGGCCCTGCATGTGGCGGTCAATCGTCGTTCCCCCGGCTCGGATCTGCCCATCCTGACCGGTGTTGAGCAGTGCCTGGACGTGGCCACCTTCCTGGCCGCCTACACGTCTGGCTCCGCTCGTGTTGCCCACCGCGAGACGGACACCGGCACGCTCGCGGAAGGCTACCTGGCCAACCTCGTGGTGCTGGACCCCAACCCTTTTGCGATTGGCCCCGAGGACCTGCACACCGTGACCGTGGACTCCACCTGGATCCAGGGCGAGCGCGTGTACTCCCGTGCGGACGCGGGAGTTCTCGCATGAGCCGCGCACCACGCCCCGTCGGGGAACGTCAGGGTAAGGCACGACGCAGCGCCTTCGGTTGGCGCGGCGTCCTCGCCGTCGCGAGCGCCACGGCCCTGATGGGCCTGGCCGCCTGCGGCGCCCCGAAGGGCGCCATCTCCGACTGGGAGCTGACGGACACCACGCCCAAGCCGGCCGGTAGCATCGACCAGGTCACCTGGGCGCTGTACGCGGAGCCGTTCAGCCTGGACTACACCTACGCCTTCGACTACCCGGACAACCAGGTCCTCGCCAACGTCTGCGAGTCCCTGCTGCGCTGGGAGCCGGACCTGACACTGGGGCCGGGGCTCGCGAAGTCGTGGGAGAACCCGGACCCCAAGACCTGGGTCTACCACCTGCGCTCCGGCGTGAAGTTCCACGACGGGTCCACCATGACCGCCAACGACGCCGTCGCCTCCATGAATCGACACCTGGACCCCGATGTGGGCTCGTTCTGGTACGCCAGCTACGCCAATGTGGCCAGCGTGGAGGCCACCGGTGACCTGGAAGTGACCGTCAAGCTCAACAAGCCCGACGCCATGTTCCACCAGGCCATGGGCAACGTCTCCGGCGTGGTGGAGTCCGCCAAGACCCTGAAGGAGAAGGGCAAGGACTACGGCAATTCGACGGGCGGCGTGAACTGCACCGGACCGTTCGAATTCGACAAATGGGTGTCAGGCGACTCCATTCACCTCACGCGTTTTGACGATTACTGGGACAAGAATCTCAAGGCCAAGGCACAAGAATTCACGTTCCAGTTCATGCCAGATGCCAATGCGCGCATCAACGCCCTGAAATCCGGTGAGGTGGACGGATCCTGGATGGTCCCGGCCGAGGCCGTCCCCCAGCTGCGAGCCGGCACGGGTGGAGACGTGTACTTCGGGAAGAACGCCACGGTCTCTGCCATGGTGGTCTCGAATCTCGAGGGCCCCCTGGGCAACGTCGACGTGCGGCAGGCGGCCATGATGGCCCTGGATCGCAAGGGCATTCTCAAGGCCGGTGCCGGCGACTACGGCAGCCTGAGCAACAGCCTGGTGGCCTCCTCCCTGTGGGAGAACGTGCCCAAGAGTGTGCAGGAGCAGGTGGAGAACGATGCCCCGACGTTCCCGCAGGATCTCGCCAAGGCCAAGAAAATGGTCAGCGATGCCGGGGTCCAGGGGCAAGAGGTGGTGATCGCCACCGCCCCGCTGGGCAACGACGCCACGGTGGCCACGCAGGCCACGGCGGATGCACTGAAGAAGATCGGGTTGAAGCCCAAGATCAAGACCATGACGGTCAACGCTTACACCACGCTGTTCTCCGACCCGAGCGCACGCGAGGGCGTGGACCTGTTCATCACCCAGTGGTACAACTCCAGCCCGGATCCACTCGAACTGCTCTCCGTGATGCGCAAGGACGAATTCAGCAACTACGGCAACTGGTCAGACCCCGCCTTCGACAAGGTGGTCAACGAGGCGCTGGCGACCTCGGATGACGATGAGCGGGCGGCCTTGAGCGCCAAGGCCACCACGATCATGTCCGAGCAGGTCCCGTGGCTGCCGCTGTACGCGCCGCCCACCATGGTCTACCTCTCCAACCGGATCACCGGCCTGTCCCCGTCCATCGACTACATGTACTACCCGTGGGCTGCGACCCTCGGGGCCCGATGAAAGGGGAATCGAGATCATGAATCGCACTCGCACCCTGCTGGGAAGACTAAGCGGCCTCCTGCTGACGCTCTTCCTGGCCTCGGCACTGATCTTCTTCTCCCGTTTCCTGGTTCCCGGCGATCCGGTGGCGTTCCTGCTGCGTGGGCGTAAGCCCTCGGAGGAGGCGGTGGCCATGGTCACCGAGCAGTACGGGCTGAACCTGCCGCCATGGGAGCAGTACCTGCACTGGCTCGGTGGGCTGTTCACCGGTGATCTGGGACGGTCGCTGCAGTACCGGCAGGACGTGACGTCCGTACTGTGGGACCGTTTGCCCGTGACGCTGGGCCTGGTGGTGGTCTCCGCCGTGCTCATCACCGTCTTTGGCATTGCGGCCGGAGCCGTGGCCGCGCTGAAGCGTGGCACCTGGGTGGACCGGACCGTGGTCACGACCCTCACGGTCTTCGGCGCCATCCCCGGCTTCGTGGCCGCGATCGGGCTGATCGGCCTGTTCGCCGTGCAGCTGGGATGGTTCCCGTCCTTCGGAACCGGGGACGGGTTCTGGGATCTGGTGCGCCACCTGGTGCTGCCCTCGGTGGCGCTCGCGTTGGCCTACACCGTGTTGGTGGGCAAGGCGACGCGCTCGGCCATGATCGATCAGATGGGTCGTGAGCACGTGGAGGTGGCCACCTCACGCGGGCTGACCCGGCCGCAGGTGGTCTCACGCCACGTGTTCCGCAATGCGCTCGGCCCCATCCTCACGGTTTCCGGCATGCTCGTGGCGGGCCTGCTGGTCTCCTCCTCCATCATCGAGACGGCCTTCGGCCTCTCCGGGATGGGCTCCTTGTTGGTGCAGTCCGTGGACCGCCTGGACTTCCCGGTGGTGCAGGCCATCTCCCTTCTCGTGGTGGCCGCGTTCGTGGTGGTTAACGCCATCGTGGACCTGCTCCAACCCCTCATCGACCCCCGTAGCGCGGCAGGAGCTGGTGCCAGATGACCGCTTTGACAGACAACACCATGCCCGACGGCGTGGGGCCCGGTGCCGCTGGCACCGGCGGTGGCGCGGGTGGCCCCGGTCGCCACGTCTCCCCGGACGGGCTGCGGCGCAAGCGGCTGCTGAGCTTCGGCCTGCGCGGACAGATCTTCGTGTGGATCTCGGGGATCATCCTGGTTCTGGCGGTGCTCGCCGCAGCGCTCGCACCGTGGATCGCCCCCTATGACCCTGACGCGATCAACCTGATGAAGCTCTACGAGGGCCCCAGTGCCGCGCACTGGTTCGGGACGGACAACCTGGGCCGGGATTTGCTCTCCCGCATGCTCTTCGGTGCCCGTACCGCGCTTTTGGGACCCCTGCTCGTGGTGGTTGGGTCCACGATCCTTGGCATGCTGCTCGGTCTGTTGGCTGCGTGGCGCGGAGGCTGGGTGGACGCCGTCCTGGCCAGGCTCTTCGACCTGCTCTTCGCCTTCCCCGCCCTGCTGTTGGCCATGCTCGCCGTGGCCCTGTTCGGTAAGGGCCTCGTGGCCCCGGTGATCGCGATGTGTATCTCGTATGCGCCGATCGTGGCGCGACTGACCCGCCAGCAGGTCCTGGCGCAGAAGAACCTGCCCTACGTGTCTGCCTACCGGGTACAGGGCTTCGGCGGAGGGCGGATCGCCCTGACCCGCGTGCTGCCCAACGTCACCCCACTAGTCGGCGCCCAGTCCACGCTGAACTTCGGCTATGTGCTGGCTGAACTCGCCGGCCTGTCCTTCCTTGGACTTGGTGTCCAGGCGCCGACGGCCGACTGGGGAGCCATGATCAACGAGGCCCAGGTTGGCCTGCTCAGTGCCCACTACCTGCCCGTCGCCGTACCCGCCATCGCGGTGGTGCTGGTGGTCGTGGCGGTCAACGTGCTCGGCGAGGAGTTCGCGGAGCGGATCGGCGGAGGAAAGAAATCATGACGCTGCTTCAACTTCGAGACCTGACCCTGGACGTTCCCTCCTCCGCTCGCGCCCCGGGCGGCAAGCGGCTCCTGGACGGCATCTCCCTGTCGGTTGAGCCGGGCACCACCGTGGGCCTGGTCGGTGAATCCGGATCAGGGAAGTCGCTGACCGCCCGCACCCCGCTGGGTCTGTTCCCCGAGAAGGCCGTGGTTTCCGGACGGGTGGAGGTGGATGGGCAGGACGTGTTGACGTCCTCCGCCGCTGCCGTGCGTTCCCTGCGCCGCACCAAGGTGGCCATGGTGTTCCAGGACGCCCGCTCCGGCATCAACCCGGTGAGAACGCTGGGGGATCACCTCACCGAGGCTCAGCGACTCAACGGTTCCTTGACCGCGGCCCAGGCCAAGTCCAAGGCGCTGGAGCTCATGGAGGCGGTGCGCCTGCCCCGTCCCGAGCACCACTTCAACCAGTACCCGCACGAACTCTCCGGCGGGCAGCTGCAGCGCGTCATGATCGCCGGCGCCCTCATGGGGGGTCCGGAGCTTCTGGTGTGCGACGAGCCGACCACCGCCCTTGACGTCACGACGCAGGCGGAGATCGTGCGGCTGCTGAGGGCACTGCGAGACGAGCGGGGCATGGGCATGCTCTTCATCACCCATGACCTGGGCCTGGCAGCTGCCCTGTGCGACGACGTGGTGGTCATGCGTGCGGGCCGGGTGGAGGAGCGCGGCTCCATGGCCGGTGTCCTGGCTGACCCGCAGGCGGACTACACGCGGGCGCTGCTCGCGGCCACGCCCAGCGTGGACACCGTGCGCAGCACGGTCACCTCGCCTAACGAAGCGGCGCAGGCCGCCGCGGACGGTTCCGATCGCGCGCAGGCAGACCACGAGGCGTCGGGCATGGCCCTGACCATCACCGACGTGTCGCGGACCTATCACGTGCGGGGCCAGGGCGAAGTCCATGCCGTGGCGAACGCGGACGTGGCGCTGCGACCCGGTGGCTCGCTGGGCATCGTGGGCGAGTCCGGTTCCGGCAAGTCCACCCTTGCGCGCATGATCGTGGGGCTCGAATCCCCGGACAGTGGCGAGATTCGTGTGGGCGGGCGCGACTTCACGCGACCGGCCCGCGGCAAGCGTGCGCGGCTGGAGCGGGCCAAGGCCGTGCAGATGGTGTTCCAGGACCCGTACCTCTCGCTGGATCCGCGCATTCCCGTGGTGCGTGCGGTGCGCGATGCCCTGGAGCTGCACGGCGGTGGCGGCGATGTCGAGGCTGCAGCGCTGCTGGAGCGCGTCGGTCTCACCCGTGAACAGATGCGGGCGCTGCCGCGCACGCTCTCCGGCGGGCAGCGTCAGCGCGTGGCCCTGGCTCGGGCGGTGGCCGTGCAGCCCGAGTTGCTGGTGATGGACGAGGCCACCTCCGCGCTGGACGTCTCCGTGCAGGCGCAGGTGCTGGAACTCGTGGCCGAGCTTCGGGCCGAACGCGGGCTCACCGTGCTGTTCATCAGCCACGACCTGGGCGTGGTGCGGCAGGTCTGCGACGAGACTATGGTGCTGCGGGCCGGGCGGATCGTGGAGGCCGGGCCCACCGAGGAGCTGCTGAGCAACCCGCAGAACGAGTACACGCAACTTCTGCTGGATTCCGTGCCGCGTCCTGCCCAGGCTGCATGAGGGCTGCCCGGGCGTCCTGATCTGAGAGGCGTACAGTCTGCCGAAATCCGATCGAAACGAGGCCGCTCATGCGATCACGTATCTCTCACGGGCTCTGGTGTGTGGGCTTGGTGTCCGGGCTGGCGTTGGCGGCCTGCAGTTCCGCAGACCATGCGGCCCCGCCGACGCTGACCGCTGGTCCCACGGATTCGGTGCGGCCTCTCCCCACGGCCTCGGAGACGCCGCAGCCCGAGGAACCCACCTACGGGATCGTGGAACAGCGCGACGACCTGACGCATGAACGCGTGGTGCCGTGGTCCAATGCGACGGAGCTGTCCGGGAACCGCCTGCGGGTAGATTTCACGATGGGAAGCCCCAAGTGCACTGGAGCGCGAGCCGTGGTGGAGGGGTCAACGGACACGGTGGACATCGCGGTGTTGAACGGGACCCTCCCCGAGGCGCCGCGCAACTGCACCATGGAAGCACTACTTGCTGCGGTGGTGGTGGAGTTGGACGAGCCGCTGGGGGATCGGACGCTGCGGCATTTGGAATCCGTTGGAGAGTCTGACTGACCGCGTTGACCTTCAGCCTGGAATGCGGGTTCCGTCGACGAGATCTGCTGGGGCCTTGGTGGCGTAGCGTGTCCGCATGAGCGAGTACCGGATCAAGCGCGCCTACTCACCTGCGGACGAAGCCGACGGTCTTCGTATCCTCGTGGACCGGCTGTGGCCGCGTGGCGTGCGGAAGGACGCCTTGCAGGCAGAGTGGTTCAAGGAGATGGCCCCATCCCCGACCTTACGTCGGGAATGGGGCCATGACCCTGAGCGCTTCGACTGGTTCAAGGCTGCCTATCTGGCGGAGCTCGATGACATGCCTAGCGACGTGTGGGTGCGCTGGCGTACCCTGACCGACGGTGCCCCGGTGGTCACCTTGGTCTATGGAGCCAAGGACGAGCACGTGAACCACGCGGCGGTGTTGCGGGATTGGCTCACGGCCCGTCCCTGACCGCCTTGGGTTACTGCACCGACCAGCCGCCGTCGGAGGCCAGCACCTGACCGTTGATGTTCACCGAGTCCTCAGAGAGCAGGAACGTGATGGAGGCGGCCAGCTGTTCTGCCGTGGCCAGGGTCGGGATCGCGGACTGGAACGGTGCCAGCCGGGCGGAGCCCGCCTCGGAGACGTTGGGCGGGAACGGGATGCCCGTGGCCACGCCGCCTGGGGCCACCGCGTTGACCCGCAACCCCTGCGGCCCGTACGTGAACGCTGCGGAGCGGGTCATCCCGATCACCGCGTGCTTGGACGTGGTGTAGGCGTTGCCGCGCAGCCCTGCCTCGGAGGCCACGTTCACGATCCGTCCGGCACCGGCGGCGATCATCGCCGGGATTACCGCGCGAGAAAGCTTGAAGGCTCCGGTCAGGTTGATGCCAATGACGCGGTCCCACATGGCGTCAGAGGTCTCGTGCAAGGGCGAGAAGTCGTCATTCACGCCGGCCACATTCGCCAGGGCGTCGATGCGCTCACCGGCCGCGGCCACGATGGCGTCCACAGACTCCTGCTTGGTGATGTCCCCGACCACCGGGATGATCTCTGCGTCCGGCAGCGACGCGGCGAAGGCCTGCAGCTTCTCCGCGGAAACATCCACTGCCACGACGCGGCCGCCCTCACGGGCAATCCGCGACGCCGTCGCGAGCCCAATGCCAGACGCCGCGCCGGTCACCACCACGGTCTGCCCGCCGAAGCGACCGGAGGTCACCTTCTCTTGCCAGACGCCGCTGGGTCCCTCATCTTCAGGAATCACGCCGCCGTTGGCCTGCTTGACCAAGTCATCCACCACGGATTGCGGCATCTTCCCCTGGGACAGCTCAACGAGCTGTTGCAGGGGAAGAGTGCGCAGCGGAGCGAGCGTTTCCTCGGTGGCGCCGGATGCCGCCAGGAGGCCCTTGACGATGGGCCCGCCCACCGGGTCGTCGAGCCAGGTGCCGATGGTGCTGGAAGCGGTGAGAGTGGTCATCAATGGCCTCACTTCAGGTAGATGTGTTCACTAGGCATCTCGGGTTTTTGAAACACCTGTAACATCAAGTCTTCTCCGTTGTGAGGCCCCCCTCAATGGGGAAGATGGCGCTCAGAGCACTCCCGAGACCTCCAGCTTCTTCCTCAGTTCAGGGTCGCTGGGCTCCACTAGGTGGGAGCCGTCGGGGAAGGTGATGACCGGGATGTTCTTGCGTCCGGAAATGCCCTCGGCCACGACGGCCTGCTCCGGCTCGTCGATCAAGTTCACGTAGTCGTAGCCGACCCCGAGCCCGTCCAGGAGTCGCTTGGAGCGGCGGCAGTCACCGCACCAGTCCGCGCCGTACATGATGACCTGATTCGTGTCGTTGGTGCTCATGCCCTCCGAGCGTAGTCGCTCAGTGCTGCTGTGCCGCCCGGAACATGATCAATCCCGCAACCACGAGCAAGAGGGACCCAGCAGCGACCAGCCACGTCCCGGCCGGGACGCCCGTGGACGCCATGGCATCGGTGCGGTCGCTGCCGTGCGACGTGGTCTCGGTTTCCGTGGTGTCGGACCCAGCCGTTTCGGCGGCCGAACCAGCAGTCGGTGAGGAATCCGAGGATTCGAGCGACGTCGCCTCGGTCGCTGAAGTGGCCGGCGCGTCGCCGGCTTCCGCGGTCGGCGGGCCCGTGGCCGGCGGGTCCGACGCGGTTGGTTGCACGGTCTCAGCAGGATCGCTGGACTCGCTCGGCTCGGGGGCCGGGCACATTGCGTCCAGCGTCCCGGACCGCAGGGAGTGTCCGTCGGTGTTGTTGTCGTCAACGTAGTAGGTGTTCACGGCCCCGTCGGTGCAACTGACCAACGGCGCTATGGCGAAGCCCTCGTTGCCGTAGTTGTTGGTTTCGGCGGGGCGGTTGTACACATGGTCCTTGGTGAACTCTCCCTCGGAGAGCTGGAAGGTTGCGATCTGGCCGTCGCAGGCGTCGTCGCACACCACCCAGAGTTGGTTGCGGTCTGCGTCGAACTGCACGTCCGCCACCGAATCGAAGTCGGGGTCCACGGTGGCGACGCGCTGGAAACCGCCATCCTCCTGCAGCGCATACACGTAGACGTGCGCGGTGCCCTCGACCGCAACGGCGAAAAGCCCATCGCCGTGGCCTGGGTAGGTCGCCGGGTTATAGGGTGCGGCCTCGGCCTGGTCCACGAACGTGCGCTCGGTGAGCCAGCGGTCCGGGATCCAGGTGATGCCCTCCAAACCGGCATTGGCGCCAAGACCAGGGAAATCGGCGGCCAGGTTCCATTCCTGGGCGGCCTTCAACTCGTCACCGTCGCGATCGGTCGGCAGGTCATAGCGCAGCACAGACGGTCGGGACGTCTTGCTCACGTCGTTGTCGCGCTCCGAGGAGACATAGATGCCGGGGGCGGAATCCGAGGTGAACGTGATGCCCTCGGCATCCACGGTGCCGGACCCGTCGGCATAGCGCAGCCGCCAGCCGGCCTCGTGATTCCACGAATCGCCGTTGTCCTGGGAGGAGAGCCGATACAGCTCACCGTCACCGTTCTGGACCACCCAAAGGCGGCTGTCCTGAGAGCTACTGTCCTGGGAGCCACGGGCGCCGTCCGGCGCAGTGTCGACAGCGAGGGGCTCCACGTCGATACCGCTCCAATCGCCGCGGTCCTCGTCCGCGCCGTCGAGCACTAACACGCCCTGGCCGCCAGGCCAGGACGAACCGCTCGGTGCCTCCTCGCCGGGATCCTCGCAGACGTTCGCGGCGCCGGGGGAGGAGGCGAACGTGTCCACGAAGTCGCCGGTGACGTCGGGGCACCGGCCCCAGGTCACCTTGGCGTGGTTGGTCCACGAGTACTCGACCAGCGGTTCGCCCGTCACCGGCGCGCCCGGCTCGAAGAGCCGCACGGCGTCCTCGGAACCCAGCCCGAAGTCGAAGCCAGGGGCCGCTTTCTCCTCCTGCGACACCACGAAGAGCCCACCGGCCGGGATCACCGTTTCGCTGGGGAGGGTGTAGGCGTGCTTCTCCGACTCCGCATCGGTGAACACGTAGCCGGAGAGGTCCATGGCCTCATCGCTCGGGTTGGCGAACTCCACCCAATCGACGTCGTCCCCGTTCGTCTCCACCTCGTTGATGACCGGGGCGGGCATCCGCTCCGGAGCGGTGGGTGCGGCCGACGTCGCGGCCGGGGAGACGGCGCCGACGCCGAGGAACGCGATGGCTGCGGTCGCCGTAAAGGTCAAGGAACGGGTGACAGATCTGAGCACGTGGTTCAGCTTGTCCTGCGCGGGTGTCCGGGAGGCCTGGGGCGTATGAACCGGGGGTGAACTTAGACAATGCGGCCAGGACACAGCAATGCGGCAGGGTCCGGTGGCAAGATCGGTGCATGGACAGCAACGGATTCACGCCAGCGGCGATGGCGGTCGCCGCAGCATGGCCGGAACACCGAGCGCAGGACACCGGCCTACTGCAGGACACCGACCGAACGGGGGACGCCGACCATGGGTGACCCGGTCTGCTGGCTCAACAAGGTCTGCCCGTCCTGCGGTGCGTTCAACGAGGACGTGAGCGCACCCTGCTGGCGTTGCGGAGAGCGGCTGGAGGCCGCTACCGCGCTTCCAGTTTCCGAGCCTCCCGGCGGTGAGCCACCCGCCTGACGAGTTTCTCCGCCTCCACGATGGCCAGCACCGAGGAGCCCACCAGGGCGCACATCAACCATTCCCAGGGGCTCAAGGGCGCCAGCCCGATCAGGTCAGCGGCCGGCGGGATGACGGTGAGCGCCCACTGAATCGCCAGAGCGGTCACGGCGGAGACCAGCAGGAACGGGTTGCTGAACGGATTGAGTGCGAACAGCGACGTGCGTTCCGCGCGGGCACTAAAGACCTGGAAGAAGTTGAACATGACCATGGTGATCAGCGCCAGGGTGCGGGCGTGGTCCAGGGCGAAGCCGGCCTCGTGCGCCAGCCGATAGACCAGCAAGGTTCCCACACCCATCCAGCAGCCGGTGATGACGGTGCGCAGCCACATGGAGCGGTTGAGTACACCCTCGCCCACGCGGCGCGGTTTCTGCTTCAGTTCATCGCCTTCGCCTTTCTCGAAGGACAGTGCGATGTCCTGGATCCCGTTGGTCACCACGTTCATGATCAGCAGCATGACCGGCAGGAAGATCAGCGGCAGGTCCGAGAACGTGTTGATCGCGACGGCGATCAGGGCGGCGATGCCGTTGGAGAGCAGGAAGAACGTGGCCTTGCGGATGGAGGCGAACGTGACGCGTCCCTGTTCCACGGCGTCGACGATGGTCACGAAGTTGTCGTCGGTGAGCACCAGGTCCGCGCTCTCGCGGGCCACGTCGGTTCCGGACTTGCCCATGGCGACGCCGATGGAGGCGGCCTTCAGCGCCGGGGCGTCGTTGACGCCGTCGCCGGTGATCGCCACGATGTTCCGGTCCGATTTGAGCACCTTCACGATCCGGAGCTTGTCCTGGGGGCTCATCCGGGCGGCCACGGAGGTGGTGCGCAGGCGTTCCAGCAGGTCGAGGTCGCCCAGGGTGGACATCTCGACCCCGGTGAGGGCTTCGGCCTCGCCGTCCAGTCCCAGCCGGGCGCCGATGGCGGCGGCGGTGATGGGGTGGTCGCCGGTGATCATCATGACGTGGATGCCGGCCTCGCGGCACTGCTGAATGGCCTCGGCCACGCCAGGTCGAGGCGGGTCCATCATGCCCTGGAGTCCAGTGAGGACCATGCCCGACGGCGTGGGCAGCGTCCCGCCGGCACCCTGGGTTCCGCTGGCACCCAGAGCGCCGTCGGCGCCGGGGCCCCCGGCGGCGTGGGGCATGGTGTGGTCGTCGAGTTCAAGGTGCGCGGTGGCGATGACGCGCAGACCGTCCTTGGCCATGGACTCGATGGTGGAGCGGACCAGTTCCGTGTCCACGGGAAGCGGACCCTCTGATCCGGCCATGGCGGTGCAGAACTGCAGGATCACCTCGGGCGCGCCCTTGACGTGCAGCACCGGCCGGTCGGCGTGGGCGTGCAGGGTCTGGGAGTAGGCCAGGTCCGGCTCGTACGGCATGTCCGCCAGGGGTTTAGCGGCGCGCTCGGCCTCGTGGACGGCTCCGGCTCGAAGGCCGGCCGTCGCCATGGCGACGTCCACGGCGTCGCCCATGAGGGCCGATTCGTCCTCCGGATGTTGGGTGGCGTCGTTGGTGAGGGCGCCGGTCCGCAGCGTTGCCCGCTGGGGTCCGGTGAGCTCCGCGGTCGCATCGAAGTCGGACAGGAGCCGACCATCCGGGGTCCAGACCCGCTCAACGGTCATCCGGTTCACGGTCAGGGTGCCGGTCTTATCGGAACCGATCACCGTGGTGGATCCCAGGGTCTCCACGCTGGGCAGGTTCCGGACCACGGCGTTGTGTTTCGCCATGCGGGATACGCCAACGCCCATGGCGACGGAGAGCACAATCGGCAGGGCTTCTGGCATCGCGGAGACCACCAGCGCCACGGTGGTGCGGAAGGTGTCGGAGAGCGACTCGCCCATCACCAAGCTGGCGGCGAAGATGACCACGGCGGAGGCCACCAGCGCCACGCCGATGTACTTCTCGAGTTGGTCCGTGGCCATCTGCAAAGGAGTCTTGGAGGAACCGGTCTGCACCAGGGTGGCGATGGCACCGAGTTCGGTGCGCTCACCTGTCTCCACCACCACACCGGTGGCTCGACCCGAGACGACCATGGTGCCGGAGAAGGCCATGTTCTTGCGGTCCCCGATCCCGGCGTCCTCGGTCACCGGGGCGGTGTTCTTCGAGGCAGGCAGGACTTCGCCGGTGAGCATGGACTCGTCCACCTGCAGCGAGTTCACGTCGGTGAGGCGGATGTCCGCCGGGACCCTGTCTCCTGATTCCAAGTGCAGGGTGTCGCCCGGAACCAGGTGGGTCGCGTCGATGCGTTGCGTCAGCCCGTTTCTGACCACGGTGGCCTCGGGGGAGGAGAGGCTCTGCAGCGCCCGGACATCGGCCTCAGACTTACGGGCCTGCCAGAACCCGATGGTGGCATTCAGGACCATGACCAGCAGGATCACGGCCATGTCGAAGAGTTCGCGCTGGATCGCGGTGATCACCGCGGCGATGGCGAGGAAGGCCACCATGGGGGAGCGGAATTGTTTGGTGAGGGTGATGAACCAGGAATCCCGCTTGGTCTGGGCCAAGGCGTTGGGGCCAAGCTCGGAGAGGCGGGCCGTGGCCTGCTCTGCCGTGAGCCCGTCCACCGGGGCCTCGCAGCGCTGACGTACCTCGTCAGTGTCCAAGGCGTGCCAGGCGTGGCGTTCGTGTGGTTCGGGGGCGTCGCGGCGACCGGATCGGCGGTCGTTCGGGACCGAAGTCATGGGGGAAGAAAGCCTTCCGTGCAGGAACGGGTACGTTCCTACCTCATTCTATTTCATCGACGATTGTCGCGCTGCGCGGCTACAGCTGTGGAGCCGGCCTCCGCGCCACCTACCCCACGAGCGAGGCCGGAGTGAAGCCCACGCGCAGCGGTTCCTGGACCTCGAACGTTTCGTCGCCTGCGGCGTGGGCCGTCTCCACATAGGCGTCGTTGCTCAGGCTCCATGCGGTGATGGAGGGTTCCTGCGGGTCGACCACCCAATAGTGAGCGCACCCCGCACGCTGCATGCGTTCCTTTTTCAGCAGCAGGTCGTAGCCCCGAGTGGACGGGGAGAGCACCTCCACCGCGAGAAGGGGTGCGGTGGGGAGGTTCTTGGCAGTGAAGTCGGCACGTGGCGCCAGGAGCACGTCCGGCTGCATCACCGTGTCCCCGGCCAGCGCGACGTCGAACGGGGCTACGAGGACCTTCAGTGGTTCAGGCGCTGCCGATTTCAGTGCGATAGCGAGATTGAGCACGGCATCCTGGTGGCGGAGGCTGGGCGCCGGGGTCACGATGAGCAGCCCGTCAATGAGTTCGTACCGATGGCCGTCATCCGGCATCGCATCCAGATCATCACGCGTCAGCGGCCGCCCGTACGGGAGGAAGCTTGGTGCTGGTGCGGTCGTCATGACTGGCATGGTACGGGTCTCCTTTGGCCATGTCACCAAGGGAACCGGAACCTGGCGCAGACCGGAAGATCCAGCTTATGACCTGTGGATAACTCGTCCCAGCAGTACGAGGCACAGCGGAATCAACACCAACATGGCCACCCAGGACAGTGCCGCGAAACTGGTCACGGCCAGCAACGGTCCGGCGCAGAAGGCCGCGAACGCTGCGCAGAGGTTCGCCAGGGAATCGAGTCCGCCCTGGGAAGCCGCACGGGTTTCCTCAGTGACGGCGGAGGTGAACAGCGAGGAGCCGGCCACGTTGGTGAAACTCCACCCCACACCCAGCAGGATCAGGCAGGTGATGATCCAGCCGGTGTCGTCCGGACGCAGGGCACCGGCCAGCAGGGACGTCATGAAGACGGTGATCCCGATCCACATCCCGGTCCGTGGACCCCACCGGTCGGCCACCCAACCAGCCACGGGGGAGAGCGCATACATCCCCGCCACGTGAAGGGAAATGGTCAGGCCAACGAACGTGATCGACCCACCCTGGTGTTCCATGTGCACAGGCGTCATGGTCATCACCGCGACCATCACCACCTGCGCGGTCAGCACCGAGATCAGTGCCAGGCGCGCGTCCGTATTGGTGCGGACTTCCGCGAACATGCGCTTGAGCCCGCCCTTGGGTTTCACGCCTGTGGGCTTGCGCGGCGGGGGATTGGTGCCCGACGGCGTGGGTGAGGCGACCGCGGAACCGGAACCCAATGCGTCGGGCATAGTGGGTGCCACGGCGCTGCGCGCCGTCAACAGTGGGTCCGGGCGGAGGAAGAGGATGGCGACCACGCCGGCCAGGGCCAGGCAGGTTGCGGCGACCAGGAAGGCGCCCGCGAAGACCGAGAGCCCGGTGGCGGCGTGCAGGAGTTCTCCAGGGATGCCGAGGTTGGGGCCGATGACGGAACCCAACGTGCCCACCCAGACCACCAGAGAGAGGTGTCGGCCGCGGTGGCGGGGGTCGGAGAGGTCGGTCGCCGCGAAACGTGATTGCAGGGAGACCGCTGATCCGGCCCCGATCATCAGCAGCCCGATGAACAGGGTGATGATCTCCGAATACTGAGCGGCGAAGATCAACAGTGCGGCACCGGTCGCAGCGGTGAACCAGCCGGTGGACAGCGCCACGCGGCGGCCCCTTGCTGCGGCCAGGCGACCCAACGGAAGACCTAACAGCGCGGCACCAAGCGTCGAGGCGGTCCTTGCCAGCCCCGCCCACGCTTCGTTGCTGGTGACCTGTTCCGCCAGCAGGATGCCGATGGACGGCGCCACGCCTACGCCAACGGTGCCGATGACCTGCATGATGACCAGCACGGTCAGGGTGCGGCGTTGCAGATGATGCGTGGCGGGGGAGTCGGCCACGGCCGACGAGGGGCTCATAGCCTCAAGGTACCTGAGCGAGAGGTCCGACAGTCACTTCGCTCCCGCATAGCGGACACCGGGGACGGATCAGGAGAGACGGCGCTTGAGTTCTTCGAGCTCCGGGTCCAGGAACTTGCCGAGGACCGCGGTGGACTGGTCGGTGTAGCCGAGGTGCTCGTAGAAGCCGACGACCGTGGTGTTGGTGGAGCGCACCATCAACTGCACCTTCGGGGCCCCGGCCGTGCGCAACCACTCCTCCGCCGCGCTCATCAGTTCGGTGCCGAGTCCTGCGCGCTGCATGGCCGGGTCCACGGCGAGGTAGTAGACCCAGCCCCGGTGGCCGTCGGCCCCCACCATCACCGTGCCCACGATCCGGGCAGGGTCCTCTGCGTCGAGGACGCCGAGCACGGCGGACGTCTGACCCCGGACCGCGCGGAGGAAGTCGCCGACCGGGTCGTTCCACGGGCGCACCAGCCCGGTGGCTTCCCAGAGGGCGGCGGCGGAGTCCGCATGGACGGGGCTTAGTTCTTCGACGTTACTCACGCATTCCAGGCTACCCAGGTAGGACACCTGGAACGCTGCGCGGCCGGTCTGGTCGGGTGCGGCCGGATTCGGTATACAAGGAACATGTCGAAGCACGCCTACACCGCAGGGCCTGACGTGGCCGCGACCACGCTCGCCGAACTCGTCGACGTGGACCGGGTTCTTGACCCCGCCATCCATCCGCTCTGGGCAGGGACACCACGCGTCCTGGGTCCGGCCTACGCCGTCCGCTGTCATTCCGGCGACCAACTACCGCTCCACGCCGCCATCTACCGGGCGGCGCCGGGATCGGTGATCGTGGTGGAGTCGGGTGGCTCGCCACTCGCGGTGGCGGGAGGAAATGTGTGTGCGGTGGCGCAACGCAACGGGATCGCCGGGTTCGTGGTGGACGGGTACGTCCGTGATCTGGCCGAGGTGCGGGAACGGGGGTTCCCCGTCTTCGCCAGAGGGGTCTTCCCGAAACCCGGAGGGAAGAACCATGCCGGGGCGGTGGGACAAGCGACCGTGGGCGGGGTGCACATCAGGACCGGCGATCTGGTGCTGGCGGATGAGGAGGGGATCGTCTCGGTTCCTGCCGACCGCGCCCACGACGTGCTCGCCGCCGCGGAAGCGAAGGCAACGAAGGAGGCCGCGCAGACCCTTGACCAATGGGAGGCGGCGCACCGGGAACGGATCACGGCGGCGCTGCGGGCCGTCGGCGATGAGGATGGGCTGACCCCGGTAGAGGCCTGAGGACGAGGCGAGGTTCCCCGAACTCTGGGCCGCTGTCCTGCTGGCGTTCAGTCCCCGTACAGGCTCGGTGATTATTGTCGAAGACACCTCAAAGGGTGCGAGTGATGACAGAAGCCCCCGACCGGATTGATCCGGCCGGGGGCTTCACTCATGTCCGTGGCCATCTCCTTAACCGCGTTTGGACAAAAACCTGTCCAAACGACGTATCAAATGTCTAACGGAGGGGAGGGCGGGGAGGGTCAGGCGGCGACGGCGGCCTTCTCGTCGGCGGCCACATCCGCGGCGGTCTTCTTGGTCATGGACTTCAGGCCCACCAACATCAGGGCGGACACCACGACGCCGACCAGCAGGGCCACGAAGAATGCCCACAGCGGCTCGATCGCGAAGGCCACGAAGACGCCGCCGTGCGGGGCACGGGACCAGACATCCATGACCGCGCACAGGGCGCCGGTCACTGCGCCGCCGACCACGGAGGACGGAATCACACGCAGCGGGTCGGCCACCGCGAACGGGATGGCGCCCTCGGAGATGAAGGAGGCACCCAGCAGCCAGGCCGCCTTGCCGTTCTCCCGCTCCACGCCGGTGAACTTCTTCGGAGCCAGCACGGTGGAGGCGAACGCCATGGCCAGCGGCGGCACCATGCCGGCGGTCATGACGATGCCCATGACCAGGTACGGCGTGGTGTTGTCGCCCGACGCCGTGCCAAGGAAGGCGACGGCGAAGGCGTAGGCCACCTTGTTCAGCGGCCCGCCCAGGTCGAAGCACATCATGGCGCCCAGGACGATGCCGGCGATGATCACGTAGTCAGAACCGGCCAGCGTGGTCAGGCCGTCCTCGAGCACGCCCATCAGCGAGGCGATCGGCCCGCCGAGCACCAGCAGCATCAGCCCGGAGGCGAAGATGGAGCCGAGCAGCGGGATGATCACCACGGGCATCAGGCCCCGCAACCAGGCGGGAACCTTCCAGGTACCCATCCACCAAGCGGCCATACCGGCCAGCACGCCGCCCACGATGCCGCCCAGGAAGCCGGCCGACATGAACACGGCGACCGAACCGCCAACGAATCCTGGCGCCAGCCCCGGCCGGTCGGCGATCGCGAACGCGATGAACCCGGCCAGCACCGGAACCAGGAAGCTCATCGAGAGGTTGCCGATGGTGAAGGAGACGGCGCCGAGGTACTCGAGCAGGCCACCGTCGGGGAGGTTCCACAGTGAATTGTGCAGTGCGATGGCGTTGCCCGTGTTCTCGCCGGCCGCGTTGTTCAGGCCCATCTCATAGCCGCCCATGAGGAAGCCGAGGGCCATTAGCAGGCCGCCGCCGGCCACGAACGGGATCATGTAGGAGACGCCGGTGAGCAGGATGCGCTTGATCTTGGCGCCCCAGCTCTCCTGCTGACCATCGGACTCGGACTCGGAGGCCTCGCCGGAGACCCGCTTCGCGTTCGGGTCGCTCGCCGCGGCCACGGCGGCCTCGATCAGGTCATCAGAATGCTCGATACCGGCCTTCACCGACCGCCGGATCACGGGCTTTCCGGCGAAGCGTTCCACCTCGCGTACGTCCACGTCCACGGCGAAAATCACCGCGTCAGCGTCCTTGATCACCTGGGGATCAAAGCGGTCGAAACCGGAGGAACCCTGCGGTTCCACCTGGAAGTCCACGCCGAGCTTCTTCGCGGCATTGGTCAGCCCGTCCGCGGCCATGTAGGTGTGGGCAATGCCGGTGGCGCAGGCCGTGACGGCCAGGATGCGCGGCCTGCGGCCGTCCACGGTGAGACCAGTGTCCGACGGTTGGTCCGCGGCTGCCGCGGTTTCCTCACCATTCGGGGCTGCGGGCTCGGAGGCGGCTGCAGCTTCCGCGGCCTGTGCCGCCTCGTGAGGTTCGGCCTCGCCGATGGCGACGAGCACGATCTGTGCCGCCTCCTCGGGGGTGGTGGCGGCACGGAGGGCCGCCAGGAAGTCCTCGTCCATGAGGTGGCGGGCCAGGGTGGAGAGCACCTGCAGGTGCTCCTCGGCGGCGGTATCCGGGGCCGCGATCATGAAGACGATGTCTGCCGGGCCGTCGTCAGCGCCGAAGTCCACGCCAGGATTCAGGCGGGCGAAGGCCAGCGAGGCCTGCTGCACGGCGGAGCTCTTGGCGTGGGGGATGGCGATGCCGCCGGGAAGGCCGGTGGCATCGGTCTCCTCGCGTTTCAGGGCTGCCGCGCACAGGACGTCTGCGTCATCTGCGCGGCCTTGGTCCACGAAGCGCTGTGAGAGCGAACGCAGAACTGCGGCTTTGTCTGACCCCAGGTCTTGATCCAGGCTGATGAGTTCGGTGGTGATGGTGGTCATGATGGCCTCCTCTTCGAGGTCTTGAAAGGTGGGAGTGGTTTTAGTGGTTGGAAAGTTCGGCGACGGGAGGAGCCGCAGGAAGGTCGCCCGGAGTGGCGAGCCTGGTCCCGGGGAGGGACGCGGTCGCGGTCCCGTGCCGCAGCGCGGAGGCGAGTTTGTCTGCGGGAGCCGACCCAGAGACGTCGGCCAGGAGGTAGCCCGCCAGGGCGGAATCCCCTGCGCCGACGGTGGAGCGCACCCGCGTGCCGGTGGGCACGGGGGCGGTGTACACGGCGTCGGGTAGGACGAGCGCTCCGCCGTCACCGCCAAGCGTGACCAGGACTGCCTGGACGTGCTGCGGCACCAGGAGTCGCGCCTGCCGCAGGGCCGTGGTCAGCGGGGCGTCATACCCGTTGCCGGTGGGGAGCCCCAGGGCCAGCAGTGCCTCAGCGAGCTCCTCCTCGTTGGGTTTGATCAGATCCGGTGTCGCCTCTGGATCGGCGAGCACCGCGATCAGGGCAGGGCCGGAGGTGTCCACGGCGATGCGAGGAGCGTGGGAACCGAAGCGGGCGCGGGTGGCCTTGATGATGCGCGCATACAGGTCCGTCGGTGCGCCCGGGGGAAGGGAACCGCACAGAGCCAACCATGCGGCGTCCTCCGCCAGGGCCACGGTGCGGGCCACCAACCCGTCCAACTCGTCCTGTCCCAAGGTGGGGCCGGGCAGGTTGATCTTGGTGGTGGTCCCGTTCTCATCCGTGAGGGTGAGGTTGGAACGGGCATGCCCCTTGATGGGGGTGACCATGAAGTTCAGGTCCTGATCCAGCAGTGAGCGGTACGGGTCCGCGGGGTCAAGGGGGAGGGCCGCGACGACCTCCGCGCCCGCTGCTGCGAGAACGCGGGCCACGTTCACACCCTTGCCGCCCGCATCCTCCAACTGGCTGGAGCCCCGCTGTACCTCACCTACTCGTAACGGGGAGGCCAGGGTCACGGTCCGGTCCAGGGCCGGGTGAGCTGTCAGAGTCACGATCATGCCGTCCAGACCTCCACGTCGGATGCGCCTAGCGCCTCGGCGAGCGCGCCCACCGGGGGCGCGTCGGTGATGAATAGGTCCACTTCCTCGAGGGTTGCGAACTGTTCTAGGGTCTCGACGCCGAACTTGGATGAATCCGCGAGTAGGACCACGCGGCGGGCTGCGCGGACGATGGCTCGTTTGACCGCTGCTTCCTCAGGGTCTGGGGTGGAGAGGCCGAATCCGGCTGAGATGGCGTTGGTTCCCACGAAGGCGATGTCGGGGCGGAGTCGCTTGATGGCGTCGACCGTGGTTGGTCCCACGGCCGCTCCGGTGACCCCGCGGACTCGGCCGCCCAACGTCGTGAGGTTGACGCCTGGGAGGACCGCGAGCGCCGCTGCAGGTCCCACCGCGTGGGTGACGATCTGTACGGACTGGGTCTGTGCTCCGGACTTGTTGCTGCGCCGGCTGCGGGCGGCCTTCTCCAGTTCCTGCGCCAGTGCCGTGACGGTGGTCCCGGCGTCCAAGAGCAAGGAGCCGCTGAAGTGGGGGCCCAGGACTTTCAGTGCGGCCAGGCCGATGCGTTGCTTCTCCGGTCCGTGCTCCGCCAAGCGTTGGGTCAGGTCGGGTTCCTCGGTGGAGGTCTGTCCAATGGGAACGGCTCCGCCGTGGACCCGCTGCAGTTGGCCTCGTGCTTCCAGCTGGGCCAGGTCGCGGCGGATGGTTTCCGTGGTGACGCCCAGGTCCTGCGCAAGGTCGGCGACGACCACGCGGCGGTCCCGGTCCAGGTATTCCTGGATGAGGTGTTTGCGCTCCGTTGCGTACATGTGGTTCCTCGTGGGTTTGCCCGCTTATTGCGGTAAGTTCCCACAAGTTACAACACAATCCCACTGAAAACAACAGGTGCTCGCGCAAGGTTGGCGGCGGGGTGCGCTGGTCCGGGAGCTGCTCGCTCTGTAGGGCCGCGTTTCCACACTCAGGCCCGGTTCTCCTATGCGGAAACTGGGCCCGTGTGTGGAAGCCCGGCGCGGGCGTGGGGGAAGTGGGCCCGTGCGTGGAGACCAGGCCCGCCTGGGGTCGGGCCATGGCGTGAGGCGGCCTGCGTGGGACAGGTGCTACGGGTTACGAGGGGCTCACCGGTAGGATTCGCGATGTGATCCGGACCCTGCTCATCGACCACCGGGATTCGTTCACGCAGAACCTGGCCCACGATCTGGCCACGGTGTTCGGTTCCTTCCCTGTGATCGTGGAGCACGACGACCCGACCCTCACCCTGGAGACCCTGGACGGCTTCGACTGCGTGGTGCTCTCTCCGGGCCCCGGCCATCCGGGCGAACCCGCCGACTTCGGATTCGGGCTGCGCGTGCTGCAGGAGTCCACCCTCCCGGTGCTCGGCATCTGCCTGGGCCACCAGGGACTCGCGGTGGCGCACGGTGGCCGGGTGGCTCGCGCCCCCGAGCCGGTCCACGGTCGGGTGGACCAGATCCACCACGACGGCACCGGCGTCTTCACCTCCCTGCCCTCTCCGCTTCAGGCCGTTCGCTATCACTCCCTGGCCGTCACCCACGTGCCAGACGTTCTGCGCGTCACCGCCCGCTCGGCCGACGGCGTAGTCATGGGCCTGGAACATCGCACGCTTCCGCAATGGGGCGTCCAGTTCCACCCCGAATCCATCTGCTCCGAGCATGGGCGTGATCTGTTCTCCCGCTTCCGGGATGAGGTCGTGGCCCGGATCCAGGGGGCCGACCTCGACGCATACCCGGAGCCGAACCAGGAGTCGCAGCCGAAGACGGCCCAGGTCTCGACGTCTGCGTCGGACCAGGCCGCGCGGCGCGGGCTTGTCGTAGATGGGCTCGCCACGGCACAGCCCGACCCGCGGATCCACGCTCGCACGGAACTGGAACCGGGGACTCACCGCACGGAGCACCGCCTTCACGTCCGAGCGTTCTCCACTTCGCTCAGCGACGAGACCCTTTTTCAGACCCTCTTCGGAGACGACGACAAGGCCGTCTGGCTGGACAGCCACGAGGCTGGCGCCAACGCACGCTTCTCCATCATGGGTAGCGGTGACACCCTCGCGCTCTCCGATGTCGAGACCGGGACCGTGACCCTGCGGTCCGGAGGCGGCGCAAAGACCAAGCAGACAAGGACCGAGCAACGAGGTTTCTTCGACTGGCTTGAATCCGATCAGACCAGGCGCTGCCTGACCGGAGGCAGCCTCGCGCTCCACGGCAGCGCAGCGGAGGAGCTCGACGAAGCCGGACTGGCGGACGCCCTGCCTTTCTCGTTCCGGCCGGGCTGGGTGGGGTATCTGGGCTATGAACTTAAAGGGCAACTCGGATCCCGCAACCGGCATCGCTCGGACCTCCCTGATGCGGCGCTGCTCTTCGTGACCCGCTCGGTGGTCCTGGACCATCAGACCGGCACCACTTACCTGCTGCAATTGGATGAGCGGGACTGGTTGGGGGCCGCGCAGCGGACCCTGGACGAGGCCGCGCTGAAGGCGGCGGGCGAACAGGAGCCGAGCCGTGCCGTCGGGCATAAGGCCGCGGGGTCCGAGGCCCCCGGTTTCCAGGCCGTCGGTTTCGGGGGCACGGTGCGCGCCCGCGAGGATCACGACGCATACGTCGCCGGCGTCGCGGCGGCCCAGGAACTCATCGCGGCCGGGGAGACCTACGAACTGTGTCTCACCACCCAACTCACGGTTTCCCACGGGACTAATGAAGACGGCACGAATGACGGATCGCCGGATCCCTGGGAAACCTACCTACGGCTGAGGGCCCAGGCGCCCGCACCCTTCGGCGCGTACCTGCGCGTGCCCGCCACGGAGGACATCCCGGCGCTCGCCGTGCTCTCCACCTCGCCGGAACGCTTTCTGCGCGTGGATGCGGATGGGCGGGCGGAGTCGTCGCCCATCAAGGGCACGCGGCCGCGCGGGGCCACCGAACAGGAGGACCACGCGCTGAGGGAGGACCTCGCCACCCATCCGAAGGACAGGGCGGAGAACCTCATGATCGCGGACCTGGTGCGCCACGACCTGGGTGCCACCGCGGTGATCGGCAGCGTGCGGGTGGAGGAACTCTTCGGAGTGCACACCTTCTCCAGGGCACACCAGATGATCACCACCGTCTCCTCGCGGTTGCTGCCCGGCGTGAGTTCGGTGACCTGCCTGCGGGAGGCCCTCCCACCCGGCTCCATGACGGGCGCACCCAAACACAGGACCATGGAACTCATCGATGCGCTGGAATCCGGTCCTCGCGGCATCTATTCCGGCGCCATCGGCTGGTTCGGCGTGGACGGGGCCCTGGATACGTCCGTGGTGATCCGCACCGTGGTCATGGTCAACGGGGAACTCCGCTACGGGACGGGCGGCGCCGTCGTCGCGCTGTCCGACCCAGAGGACGAATATCAGGAGACCATGGTCAAGGCCGGTCCGCTGCTGAGCCTGCTGAGCTCGTTGGGTGAGGATGGGCTGAGTGAGAGTCGGGAGGGAACGGCATGAGCGTGTGCGTCTGGGCCGATGGCTCGCTGACCGAGGTGCCGAAGGACGATGAGCCTCGCGGTGAGGTGATCGCCTCCGACTCGTGGTTAGTGCTCAACGGCCGCGTCAGGGCCCTGAAGCGTCATCGCGCCCGCTTCTTTGCTGCGGTGGGCGGCAAGGATCAGGCGCCGGAGGGGGCGCCGGATCAGGCGCCGGCCCTGGCCCCCTTCTGGTCCGCCGTCGAGGCGGCCCTACCGCGACAAGGGGAGTTCTTCCCCAAGGTGGAGGCCCTCCGGACCAGGGGCGGCGTGGTGCTGACCTTCGCGTTGCGTCCGGCGCCGCCGCGGACGGATCACGTCAGGGTCTGGGCGCCAGGGATTGTGGACCCGCGGAGCGCCCCTCGGACCAAGGGCCCGGACCTGGCCGGTCTGGTCGCGTTGCGTCAGCAGGGGCGGGACCACGGCTGCGACGAGACGCTGTTGCAGGCTCCGGACGGTTCCGTGGTGGAGGCAGCGAATTCCTCGCTCATGTGGTGGGAGGGCGATACCTTCTGCATCCCGGACCGGTTGTTGCCCGCCCTGGCCGGGGTGACCGTCGGCCTGATCCTGGAGGAGGTCCGGAGGCGGGGGATCGAGATCCGTGAGTGCCGGGCGAAACCTTCCGTTCTGGTGGGGAACGAGGTCTGGCTGACCAGCGCGCTGCAGGGTATTCGGCCGGTGTCGTCGTGGGTTTTGGCAAACGGCGTGGAGGCGCCTGCCGCTGCCACGGCTCGGGCGGCGGCATGGAGGCAGTGGCTGTTGGAGGCGGCGCGCCCACTACCCTCATGTGCCTAGGAGGTTCCCCGGCTATGTGTTAGCTCAAGTGGCGGCTAGATGTCAGAGTATGGTGCGGCTAGATGTCAATACTTCTTACTGCCAGCTCTCGTCGATGAGGATCAGAGGGTGCCAGCCGTCCTCCAAGCGACAAAACGAGGCTGAACACAGGCACTCAGCCGGGGACGTAGCCGGCTCCGAAGATTCACGTCGTCGACTCTGGAATCGGTGCTCATCTGCTCCGGTTGAGTAAGCCGAAGCTGGAACGCGGCGACGCCTCGACACTGACAGAGTTCGGTCATCTCGTTGAGTCCTTCGTGGTTCAAGAGGTGATTTGCCAGACGACATGGATGGGTGACCTCGTTACAGCTGGTCACTGGCGCACCCGTGACGACGACGAGGTCGACCTCGTACTCGAGCGCCACGATGGCGCAGTGGTCGCGTTCGAGATCAAGGCTGGGGATCACGTCGGCTCCAAACAACTATCCGGGCTGCGCAAGCTTCGTGATCGGCTTGGTATAGCATTTGTTGCCGGCGTCGCCTTCCATACGGGAAGCAGGGGATACCCGGTCGAGGATCGGATACACGTTCTCCCGGTAGAGCGCCTCTGGGTCTAATGCTCAGGGAGTCCTACTCCAGCGTCAAGCGATCTGCTGGTTGAGCAGCATGCCGGCCAGCAGCGTGATCTCACCCAAAGGAACCTGTATCGCGAGCAACCACACCAGACTCTGGAGGAGTGAGCGCAACCTCTAAGCAGCACCGCCTATGCCTGATGCCTCACACGAGTGGTTCTTTTTTGTGGTGAGTGGGTCCATGATGGGACGTGGAAACAGCGACGACCACGAAGGCGCCGCTGAGCAACGCGGCCACCTGGCCCCGAGACCTTCGGGCGTCAAGGATCCGCGCGTTCGATCGAGGAAGAAGGACTCACACCATGTCTGAGAATCGCGTAGCACTCGTCACCGGCGCAGGCCAGGGAATCGGCCGCGGAATCGCGTTGAAGCTCGCCGCTGACGGCTTCGACGTCGCTGTGGCAGACCTGGACTTCCAGGAGGAGAAGGGGCGCGCCGTTGTCAAGGAGATCGAGGCCCTGGGTCGCAAGGCCATCTGGGTTGCCGCTGACGTCTCCAAGCGCGACCAGGTCTTCGCGGCAGTGGACGCCGCAGCCGAGCAGCTGGGCAGCTTCGACGTGATCGCCAACAATGCGGGCATTGTGCAGGTGAAGCCCATCGACGACATCACGCCCGAGGAACTCGAGAAGATCTTCAACATCAACGTCTTCTCCGTCATCTACGGCATCCAGGCCGCGTCCGCCAAGTTCAAGGAGCTCGGCAAGGAGAAGGGCCGCATCATCTCGGCTGCGTCCATCGCCGCCATCAAGGGCTTCCCGATCCTGGGCGCCTACTCCGCGTCCAAGTTCGCCGTCCGCGGCATCACGCAGGTCGCCGCTCAGGAGCTGGCCCCGCGCAACATCACCGTGAACGCCTGGGCCCCCGGCATTGTCGGCACCGGCATGTGGGACACCATCGACGAGGAGATGGGCAAGCTCAACGGCAAGGCCAAGGGTGAGAACCTGAAGGACAACGTCGAGGCCATTGCTCTGGGTCGCATCGAGACCCCGGAGGATGTGGCCGGCGTGGTTTCCTTCTTCGCCTCCGACAACTCCGACTACGTCACCGGCCAGACGCTGCTGGTCGATGGCGGCATGCTCTACAACTGATCCAGCCTGAGGTCCGCGCCACCCGCGCGGGTCACCATGCCCGACGGGGGTGCCCGGCTCATGCGAGCCAGGCACCCCTCGTGCGTTCTGCTATTTGCAGTGCAGGAAGTCTGCTATCTGCAGTGTAGGGCGGCATCCCTCCCCGGAATGGCGGGGCTGAGCGGTAGCGTGAAGCCATGCTCGTTCAGCCTCCCCGCGATGACGCAGACCTCACCCGGTACGCCGCAGACTTAGGTCTACCCGGCTTCGCCGACGTGCATGTCCACTTCATGCCGCAGAACGTCCTGGACAAGGTGTGGGGCTTCTTTGATCACGTGGCAGACGACGGATTTGAACCGTGGGGGATCAACTACCGCACGCCTGAGGAGGAGCGGATCCGGATCCTGCGTGAGCTCGGAGTCGTGGCTTATTCGGCGTTGAATTACGCGCACCGTCCGGGGATGGCGGCCTGGCTTAACGACTACTCGTCCGAGTTCGCGCGGAACCATCCGGACACCGTGGTGCCGTCCGGAACGTTCTATCCGGAAGCCTCGGCGGGAGCGGATACCGCCGCGGCCCTGGCTGCCGGGGCGCGGATCTTCAAGGTGCACGTTCAAGTGGGCGGGTATCCGCCGGACGATCCGCTCCTGGATTCGTCGTGGTTTCAGTTGGAGGAGGCGGGCGTCCCCGCCGTGATCCACTGTGGGTCGGGGCCGCACCCGGGTGAGTTCACGGGACCTCAGCGGATCCGGAACCTGTTGCGCAAACACCCGGACTTGCAACTGATCATCGCCCACGCGGGGATGCCCGAGTACCGCGAATTCACCGCGCTGGCCCGGGTATATCCCGGGGTGTATCTGGACACCACCATGGTCGGGACCGACTACATGCAACGGCTCTTCCCTATCCCCGAAGATGTCCTGCTGTCCTGGGAGGCCAGCCCCGACAAGATCGTGCTGGGTACCGACTTCCCCAACATCCCCTACGAGTATGCCCATCAGATTCAGGCCCTGGAGCGCTTCGGGTTCGGCGTCGATTGGATGCGGGCCGTGCTGTGGGAGAACGGTGCGAAGTTGATGCGGGTAATGCGTTGAGGATTGGCCAGGGTCTTCTCTCGGCCGACCTATCTAGCTAGAATTATGTACATGACGACGCTTCCTTTGGCCGCAGCCCGAGCAGCGTTTTCGCGCCTTGTCGATGCGGCTGCGACCACACACGAACGTTTCGAAGTGACGCGCAACGGGTCCAGAGCCGCCGTCGTGCTGGGCGCGGACGATTATGACCAGATCATGGAGACCCTTGACGTCCTCGGGAATACCGAACTCGTGTCAGCGATCCAGGAGAGTCTGGCAGGAGGGCGTGAGGCGGACCTTGTCTCGTTGGAGGATATGAGCGCTCTTATGCGGGAATCTGGGCGGACGAACTAATGGCCTGGCGGATCGTCTTCCGCGCCAGGGCCAAACGGGACCTCGCGGAAACCTTGCCGCCCACAGTCGCCGCGGCGGCTTTTGAGTTCATTCGGGGACCGCTTGCGGAAAATCCCCGCAGGGTGGGTAAGCAATTGCGCGAGCCTCTGGCCCCTCTGTACTCGGCTCGCCGTGGCGAGTATCGAGTGATCTATAACCTTCGTGAGGAAGAGATCGTCGTTGAGGTCGTGACGGTGACCCATCGGCGAGAGGCCTACCGACAACGCTGACTCAAGATCAGCTCCTCGACGGTTTCCGCTTCCCATAGTGTTCTAGTGGAGCTAGAATAACTACATGTTGATCAGGATCGATCCGACCCGTGAGACGCCCGTCTTCTTACAGATCGCGGCATCTGTCCGGGCGCAGATCGTGGCCGGACGGTTAGCGCAGGGAGACAAGCTCCCCAGCGCTCGCGAGGTCGCGGCATCACTGGACATCAACGTGCACACCGTGTTGCACGCCTACCAAGGACTTCGGGATGAGGGTCTGGTGGAACTGCGGCGCGGCCGCGGCGCCACGGTGACCGGCGCGGCGCAGGCCCTTGTGCAGCTGCGCAGCGAGATCGACCAACTGGTCGACGCCGCGGCGAAGCTCGGCGTGGGCCGCGAGGCCCTGGCCTCGCTGGTGCGGGACGCACCTGCATGACGGATGAGCGGGAGCGGCCACCGGCCGTCGGGCATTGAACAAAGGGCAAGACGAGGCAACTACGCAACGCGAGGATGAGACGAGATGACCACGACACGAACCGCACCCAAGGACCAGGCGATGGCCCGCTACCGCTGGATCGCACTGTGGATTCCACTGGCCCTTGCGGTGCTCGTCGCGGCAATCCAGGCCACCGTCATCGACGACCTCACCGCCACGGTCGGCACGCACTTCACCTGGGATGGGACCGCGGATGGCTGGGGTCCAGCCTGGACCTACCCCGCGATGAGTCTTGGGACGATCGGCGGACTGGCGGTGCTGCTTTGGGGTATCGGGCTGCTGAGTGTGAAGGGGATCGGCACCCAGGGCAAGCCGGTGCGCCTGCGGTTCATGGCGGCCATCGGGTTGGGGAGCGCCGTGTTCCTCGCTGTGACGGTCGGTGCCGCCGGTGGGACCTGGGTGAAGGAGTTCATGATCTTTGGGCTGATGCTGATCGCCGCGGTGGTCGGCATCGGGATCGGTTGGATCGGTTACCGCCTCGCCTATGACATCGAGGCCGTGGGGGAGGAGGCCGCGCAACCCCAACCCGTGGCGCTGAACCCGTCCGAACGCGCGGTGTGGACCGGCAGAACGTCCATGGGTAAGGCCGGTCTGTGGCTCACCGTGGGCTCTATCGTGGTCATGGTCGGCTGTACGTTCGCCGCAGCCGCGGCAGAGGTCTCCGCAGACGGTGGTATCGGCTGGATCACGTGGACGATGGCGGGCTTCACGGTCCTGATGGCCGCGCTGCTGCCGGCGTTCACATCGGCTCGGATTCGGGTCGACGCTGCTGGGCTGCGAGTGGCCTCCCCGGTCGGCTGGCCCAAGACAAAGGTCCCGTTGGACCAGATCGACACCGTCGAGGTGACCGACGTGAATCCGATGGGCGAGTTCGGCGGCTGGGGATGGCGCTGGGTTCCCGGCGGCGGTTGGGGCGTCGTGATGCGCGTCGGCGAGGGCCTGCGGGTCACCCGCATCGACGGCAAGTCGCTCACGGTCACCGTGGATGAGGCCGCCGAGGCCGCCGCGCTGCTGGAGGGCCTGCGCGCCAGGTCGTGAGCTTAAGGCGCGGATTCCTCCCGTGGCCTATGGGGCCAGGGCCCGGGGTCCGATGCTCTTGGCTAACCGATCATCACAAGATGCATGGAAGGGAAGGGCTTACCGCCCGGCGGGGTTCGCGCGGGCACCCCATCGCCCGTCGTCGTGCGTGACCCGGATCGGGTACTCGAAGGCGTCCGAGATGGTCTCCGACGTCACGGCCTGACCCACCGGGCCTCTCGCCACGATGAGGCCGTCCTTGATGATGAGGGCGTGCGTCGTGGACTCCGGCAGCTCTTCGAGGTGATGCGTCACCAACACGGATCCCAGCTCCGGCCTGGCGTGACGCAGCCCGTCCACCGTCTCAAGCAGGGCCTCGCGGGCCGCAATGTCGAGGCCCGTGGTGGGCTCGTCCAGGAGCAACAATTCCGGATCCACCATCAGGGCGCGGGCGATCAAGGCCCGACCACGCTCGCCCTGACTCATCGTGGACCACCGGCCGTCCAGCCGGTGTCCCAGCCCTACTCGGGTCAGCAGCTCGGCGGCCCGGGCCTCCTGCTCAGGCGTGGGCACAAAGCGCGGCGGCACCTCCACCGCACCGGCCAATCCCGCCAAAACCAGCGAAACCGCCGTGGGGTCAGAAAGCACCTTCAACCGTGGATTCACGTGACCGATCCGTTTGCGCAGGGCGGCCAGTTCCACCCGCCCCATGCGCTCGCCGAGGATGTCCACGTTGCCTGAACTGGGGAAGGTCCGTGCCCCAGCGAAGCCCAAGATGGTGGACTTTCCCGCCCCGTTGGCGCCGAGCAGTGCCCAGTGCTCGCCCGGACGCACAGTGAAGGAGATGTCGGAGAGGATCATGCGCTCGCCGCGCCGGAAACTCACGCCTTGCAGGTCAAGAACGGCGTCGGGGCGAGGAATCTCGGTGAGCTGGGAAGTGAGGGTCACAAAGCGTGAGTCTTGCACCTCAAGTGGGCCAGCGGCACATCGATGAGCGGACGATGACGGGGATCACGTCGGCTGCACCGACCAGCTGGTAGATGTTTGTTGACCGCCGTGGATAGTCTTCGTTGGTGTCTGTTCACTCGTCATCGTCGCCGACTTCCCTCTGGCAGCGCCCCCTCTTATTGACCACCATCGGTTCGATGTCGCTGCTCTTCCTTGCGGCCTTCGAGGAACTCGCGATCGCTACCGTGATGCCGCGCATCGCGGACGAGTTGGACGGTCACTCCGCCTATTCGCTCGGTCTTGCCGCACCGATGGCCACGGCGATCATCGGCATGGTGGTCTCCGGCGCATGGTCTGACAGGAAGGGTCCGCGCGGGCCGTTCTGGTTCGGAGCCGTGGTGTTCGGTGCCGGCCTGCTGGTGGCCGGGCTGGCCCCGGAGATGACCACCTTCGTCGTCGGCCGGTTGCTGCAGGGCCTGGGCGGCGGCGCCATCAATGTGACCATCTACGTGCTGGTGGCCCGCATGTATCCCATGCATCTGCACGCCAAGATCTTCGGCCTGTTTGCTGCATGCTGGGTCATCCCGTCCTTGGTGGGACCGTTCCTGGCCGGCGCCGTGGCGCAGGCGTTCTCGTGGCATTGGGTGTTCCTCGGCGTCTTGATCCTGGAGGCCGGGGCCTGCGCCATCATGTTCCCGTCCTTGCAGGGTTTACCGGCTGAGGAAGTGCCCGACGACGCGGCGCAGGACGGTGCCTCCGGCACCTCTGAAGGGCTCCGCCAAGTCGTGATCAATGTTGCGCGAGCAGCCGTCATCGCCTTCGCGGTGCTGAGCATCGGGTTCCTGGGGGATTGGGGCGTGTGGCGCTATGTGGTGATGGCGGCGATGGTGGCCCTCATCCTGGTGCTGATCAAGCCGTTGTTGCCCAAGGGCGCCTTCCTCCTGGCCATCGGCCTGCCCGCAGTGATCGTGTTGCGGGGTCTGCTGGCCGCGGCGGACTTCGGCGCCGAAGCCTATCTCCCGTTGCTGTTCAACAAGGTCTATGACCTGGACCTGACCTTGTCCGGGTTGGCGTTGACGGTTT
>JBQDZM010000016.1:0-3617 GCA_052108535.1 Galactobacter sp.
GCACGGGTAGACTGGTGGGTGCCGTGGACACGGGCATGTCCACCACGTGTATCTCTCGACCGCAGACACCGGCCGACACGCTTAACCGACTCAGTCTCAAGGAGCGCACTCACCGTGTTCAACTCTCTCGCCGATCGCCTTTCCGCGACCTTCAAGAACCTGCGCGGCAAGGGCCGGCTGTCTGAGGCGGACATCGACGGTACCGTGCGGGAGATCCGTCGGGCACTACTGGACGCGGACGTCGCCGTGTCCGTGGCCCGCGATTTTGCCGCACAGGTGAAGGAACGCGCGTTGGGCCAGGAGGTCAACGACGCGCTGAACCCGGCTCAGCAGGTCGTGAAGATTGTTAACGACCAGCTGGTGCAGGTCCTGGGCGGGGAGACCCGCCGCATCAACTTCGCCAAGACTGGCCCCACCATCATCATGCTCGCGGGCCTTCAGGGTGCGGGTAAGACCACCCTGGCGGGCAAGCTCTCCAAGTGGCTGGCTTCCGAGGGGCACACCCCGCTGCTCGTCGCCGCTGACCTCCAGCGCCCCAACGCCGTGACCCAGCTCAAGATCGTCGGCGAGCGGGCCGGCGTCCCCGTGTACGCGCCGCACCCCGGCGTGCAGTCCGAGGTCGACGACGTCACGGGTGACCCCGTGGTCGTGGCCCGCAACGGTGTCTCCGAAGCCCGCCAGAAGCAGCACGACGTGGTCATCGTCGATACCGCGGGCCGTTTGGGTGTCGACGAGGAGCTGATGCAGCAGGCGCGGGACATCCGCGACGCGATCAAGCCCACCGAGATCCTCTTCGTGATTGACGCGATGATCGGCCAGGACGCCGTCAACACCGCCAACGCGTTCAACGAGGGCGTCGACTTCACCGGTGTGGTGCTCTCCAAGCTGGACGGTGACGCCCGCGGTGGTGCCGCCCTGTCGGTGGCCTCGGTGACCGGTAAGCCCATCATGTTCGCCTCCACGGGTGAGAACGTGGGGGACTTCGAGGTCTTCCACCCCGACCGCATGGCCTCCCGCATCCTGGATATGGGTGACGTCCTCACCCTGATTGAGCAGGCGGAGAAGACCTGGGACAAGGCCGAGGCCGAGCGCATGGCCAAGAAGTTCTCCGACCAGGAGGACTTCACGCTCGAGGACTTCCTGGCCCAGATGCAGCAGATCAAGAAGATGGGCAGCATGAAGAAGATGCTGACCATGATGCCTGGCGCCAACATTTCCAAGCAGCAGCTGGAGCAGTTCGACGACAAGCAGGCCGACCGGGTGGAGGCGATCGTTCGCTCCATGACCCCGCATGAGCGGGTGGCACCCAAGATCATCAACGGTTCCCGTCGCGCCCGTATCGCCCGCGGTTCCGGAGTGTCGGTGTCAGAGGTCAATCAGCTGCTGCAGCGCTTCGGTGAGGCGCAGAAGATGATGAAGAAGATGGCGGCCTCCGGCGGGATCCCCGGTATGCCCGGTGGCAACCGTAAGAAGGGCGCCAAGGGCAAGCAGGGCAACAACAAGAAGAAGTACGGCAATCCTGCCAAGGCAGCCGCTGCCGCCCGTGGGGAGGACGTGCGGAAGAAGCCCGCAGCCGGTGCGGCGTTCGGAGCGGCGAAGGCCGATCTCAAGCCAGAGGATTTGCAGTTGCCCAAGGGCTTCGAGAAGTTCCTACGCTGACGTCAGCTAAACCCCGTTACAGGAGTGAGTGCGAAGAACATGTTGGTTTCCGAGATCACGCCCGTACGTTTGGTGTTGGTGTGGCCGCCAGAGGTGGCTGATCCGCCGCTGCAGCGCATCCGTGAAGTGCTCACCGAACGGGTGGGGCCCGCGGTGCTGGCTTCGCCGGTGCCCACCGCCGTCGGGATGCGTTGCGACCTGGCGGTCGCCACTCACAACGGGGTCGTAGTGCCCGACGGCGTGGGTGAGGCCGCCGCTGCCGCCTCCCCTTCGCCGCTTCAGGTGTCCGAGCTGGAGGGGCTGCTGCGGCGCGAGTCCGGGGCTTGGGTGGCCAGCACCGCATCCGGAGCGTCGCGGAAGGAACTCGAGGACAGCATGGTGCGGACCGCGCCGGCCGTGGCGGCAGCCGTGGACGGGGCTCGTCGCCAGGGGCACGGCTCTCCGCTGGACCCCATCGCGCTGACGCAGGTACACCAGGGTGAGGCGGATCCGGACCGATATACCGCGTTGGGGACGTCCGGAAGTATCCGCCTGCACCAGGACCTTGCCATCTTCTCCAGCAAGGCGAGTGCCGCCGGAGTCGCTGACGCGGTGGTGGCCGATCCTTCCGATCCGCGGGCTAGCCTCACGCTCAGCGACCAGGGTGGCTGGTGCCGATTGTCCTGGTACTCGGCCGCCACCATGACGCGGGTGCTCGACGGCGCCCGGCGGCGTCAACCCGACCTGGTGCTGGACGTGGGCCGAGGCGTGGAGGCATTCCCTGGTTGGGAACTGACCGAGGACGAACTGTCCCTAAATGTGGCGTTGATGCAGGCCGTCGATGCTCCGACGTTCGCCGCGCAACCGGTGCTGCAGGCCGGGATGTCCCAGGTGCGTGCTGAGCAGGCGTTGGCCTCCTTGATTCACTGTGCCACCGCACCCGGTTCAGGCACCCGGCTCTCCGACCAACCATGGTTGGAGCATCTTCGTGATGCCGTGGAGATGCTG
This sequence comes from Galactobacter sp., assembly GCA_052108535.1. Lineage (GTDB taxonomy): Bacteria > Actinomycetota > Actinomycetes > Actinomycetales > Micrococcaceae > Galactobacter. The sequence goes on from JBQDZM010000016.1 coordinate 2,647, forward strand.
GGATTCGAACCGCGGTTGGTGGACCTGGTTGCAGGGCATGCGCAAACCCCCGTGGACGCGGTTGAGGTCGGTGCGGCCGAGGCGGCGGAGGATGCCGGGCAGGAGCAGGAGGTCGGCGGGTCCCGCGCCGAGGAAGCCGAGACCCCTTCAGCTCCGGGCAACCAGCGCGACGGTGGTGTCCGTAATTGGCTTTATGTGTCGGTCGTGGTGCAGATGCTCATCGGTGCGATCTTCATCTTCCTCAAGCCGTTGCCATGGTCGTGGGCCAACCTTGTGGTGGCGACCTTGGCCATCGCATCAGGTGTGGTCATGCTGGCCCGTGGCGAACGAAGACCGCGGGGCTGAGCGCAACGTCATCCGGTAGACATGGCGCGCATGCGTGGGGCTGCCTGGACAACGTGGCATGATCGTTAGTCAGATGAACGTCTCCGTCGTCTGCCGTCGGCAGGCTCGGCGGTACACAGCGCAGTAGTGGTCGTACCCTTTTGCCGGGTAGGCCCGGATGGAGGGGAACACGTGAGCGAGCACGGCGAGACAACGGCACCCGGGGACCTCTCTGTACCCGGGACCGTCTGGCGTGTGAGCCTGGCGTGGCCGGCCACGGACGCCGGTTCTCGTCAGGAACGGGTGGACGGCCTGCAGCAATTGCTCTCGACCCGCTCCGTGGTCGGCTTGATGGGGCCCGGTCGCCCCACGAGGGCGGGCCTGATCGTTGACCTCGTCCTGCCCGTGGACCAGGACCGGGTGATCGTCGCCAAACGTGACGGCGAGTTGGAAGCTGGACCCAACGGCGAAGAATTCGCCCAGATTTTGCACCGCTACACGGGTGCTGTGGTGGTCAACGGAGACGTCGCTCGCGGCGACTTCGCCGTACTGGCAGCCGCTGACTCGCTCACCGATCAGGATCTGACCCAGTTGTTGGACGAGCCCCTGGACGATGTCCTGCTGGTGGGAACCCAATCGCCGGACGC
>JBQDZM010000016.1:3717-12571 GCA_052108535.1 Galactobacter sp.
TGACCCTTGACGAGGACTTCTCGCCCTTGGCTTCCGCTGCCCTGGCCCGTTTGGGCCGGGTGCTGCCGGCCGGGCGCGTGGACACACTGGCGCGGATCGTTAACGAAGCAGAGACCTGCGGTTTCGATCCCGAAGCCGGGGTGCTCGCCGCGGAACAGGACGGGTTGCTGCCGGGGGAGACGGAGGATCCGAAGCCGCCAGCGCATCACGATCTGACGCAGATCCTGGACGCGCTCGGGATGGACCCGTCCCTGCTTGGTCTCCTCAAGGGCGAGGCCCCAGAGGGTTGCACGCTCACTGCGGTGGGGAGTCCTGCACCGTCGGCCGTCACGGCGTCCATGCCGCACCCGGACATGCCCGGGGAGGCGCTTCCCGAATCTGAAGCGGCGGAGCAGGCGGATGCTGATGCTCAGGATCCCGCTGCCGGGCAGGATCCCGATGCGGACGAACAGCAGGCCGGCGGCGCAGCCGCCGAGGACGCCGCTGGCGAGCCCACGGCCCCGACGCAACGGTCAGACAGCCCGTCGGGCACAGAAGAAGCACCCGATCAGCCGGCGACCGACTCCGACCCGGACGAGGGCGGATTCACGTCGCTGCTGCATCGCGGCGGCCACCAGCCCTCCGCGACCGCCTTCGATGACCTGCTCAAGGCCCAGGAGTCCGCTGACGGTTCAGACCGGCCGCAGCCGCACGCTGCAGAGCTGTCGCCGACGCCCGTCACCGAGGCCGCCCACTTCGACGAAGCCGCCCATTACGATCCCGAGGCGACGCCCCAACCCACCCCCGCGGTGGGAACGCCCGCTTCAGCGGCCGGGGACGACTCGGCGTTGGCGAAACGCCGTCGGTGGCCCATGATCCTCACCATCGTGGGTCTGGTGCTGATCGTCGCCGCGGTGGTCGTGGTCTTCGTTGCTCCCTCCCTGGGGGTGGCGGTCGGCAGCGGCTACATCATCGCCGGAGCGCTCGGCGTGGTCGGGCTCGGGGCCGGCATCCTCGGCGCCGTCAACCTACGGCGCTAGTCGCGGATGTGACGAGCGCCGCGATACCCGACCCGGCTTCACGGTGCGCAGGGGTGGATACCTCTGGCATAATGGGACGGTACTCGGTTCGCTTTGAGGGCTCTTATGACTCCTTGAGGCGTGTGCCGAACAAATAGGAGGCTCCGCCCTGTCCCGTCACCACGGGTGCGCTCGGTGGAACCCCGCTCCAAGAAGAAAGAGAGACCACCCAAGTGGCCGTCAAGATTCGTCTCAAGCGCTTCGGCAAGATGCGCGCCCCGCACTACCGCATCGTGATCATGGACTCGCGCACCAAGCGTGATGGCCGTGCGATCGAGGAGATCGGTCTGTACCACCCCACCGAGCACCCTTCCTACATCAAGGTTGACTCGGAGCGTGCACAGTACTGGCTCGGCGTTGGTGCTCAGCCCACCGAGCAGGTTCTCGCGATCCTGAAGATCACCGGTGACTGGCAGAAGTTCAAGGGCATCGAGGGACAGGAAGGCACCCTGAAGGTTGCCGAGCCCAAGCCCGCATTCGTTGCACCGACCAAGGGTTCCGTCATCCTCCCCGAGGCAGTGACCCCCAAGAAGTCGGAGGAGGCCGCTGAGGTCGCCAAGCCCGCCACCGAGGCCGCCGAGGCTGAGTGACATGCTCGAGGACGCGCTAGACCACCTCGTACGGGGGATCGTTGATCACCCTGATGACGTCGACGTGAGCCGCAAGAGCGGCCGCCGGGGCGTCGTCCTCGAGGTGCGAGTGCATCCTGAGGACCTTGGACGAGTGATCGGACGGAGCGGTCGCACGGCGAATGCCTTGCGTACCGTGGTCGGATCCCTCCCCGGAGGTCCCGACGTCCGCGTCGACGTGGTCGATACCGACCGCAGGCGCTGACGCCTCCCACAACGACGGCCCCACTTCTTCCACCCTCGCTTATTCGGCGGGACGGATCAGGTGGGGCCGTCGCTGTTGTCCACTCACGAGTTTCCCTAAGCTCACCATCCAAGTTTTCCCCTCAGGAGGAGCGACGTGCATCTGCATGTGGCACGTATCGGCAAACCCCACGGCATCCGTGGGGAGGTGACCGCGCAGGTCTTCACCGATGACCCCGAAGCACGCTTTGCCCCCGGTGAGGTCCTGATCACCGAGCCGGAGGCCAACGGTCCACTGACCGTGGTCTCCGCCCGTTGGAACAAGCGCATCCTGGTGCTCGGATTCGAGGAAGTGGCGGATCGCAACCGTGCCGAGGAACTCCGCGGCACCCAGCTGTTCTTCGACCCGTCTGAGGTCGAGGAAACGGAGGATGAGGACGAGGGCTGGTACGAACACGACCTGGTGGGGCTGAAAGCAGTCGTGGACGGCGCCCCGGTCGGTGAGGTGACCGAGCTCGTCACCGGTGCCGCCCAGGACCTCTTGGTGATCCGCCTGAATTCCGGAACGGAGGCGATGGTTCCGTTCGTGGAGCAGATCGTCCCTGAGATCGACAGTTCAGCGGGCACCGTGACCCTCACCCCTCCTCCAGGCCTGCTGGACCTGGCGGGAGAGAACTGACATGCGCGTCGACGTCGTCACGATCTTCCCCGAGTACTTCTCCGTGCTGGAACTCTCCCTGCTGGGGAAGGCCCAGGCCAAGGGGCTGCTGGACGTCCACGTCCATGATCTTCGGGACTTCACCCATGATCGGCACCGCACCGTAGATGACACACCCTACGGCGGGGGAGCGGGCATGGTTATGCACGCACAACCGTGGTCGGAGGCCCTGTCTACGGTGTTGGAGGCCTCCCCGGTGGAGCGACCCGTCCTGCTGGTTCCTTCACCAGCCGGTGCCGTCTTCACGCAGGCCACCGCCCAAGCCTGGAGTAGCGAGGAACACCTGGTCTTCGCGTGCGGCCGTTATGAGGGGATCGACGAACGCGTGATGCTCTGGGCGGCCGAGCGCTTCGACGTGCGTCCGTTCTCCTTAGGTGACTACGTGCTTAACGGAGGCGAGGTCGCCACCCTGGCCATTATCGAGGCGGTGGGTCGGCTCATACCAGGAATGGTGGGCAACCCCGACTCCCTGGTGGAGGAATCCCACTCCGACGGATTGCTTGAGTACCCCATCTACACCAAACCCGCGCAATGGGAAGGCTACGAGGTCCCGCCCGTGCTGCTCTCGGGGGACCACGGCAAGGTGGACGCCACCAGGCGGCAATGGCAGCTGGAACGCACCAGCGAGCGCCGCCCCGACCTGATCCAGGCACTGTCCGTGGCGGATCTGGGCAAGCAGGACTCCGCGACGCTGAGGGGTTTGGGATGGCGGTTGGATGGAGACCAGCCTCACCGCTGATCGCTCTGCCGCCAGCCGCGGTGCTTGTGGCAGAATAGGGAGCTGTGCCCACCGGGTGCGCGCCCGCCGCAGGGGTCGCGTTCCACAACGGTCGGGTCCGAGACCACGACCGTGGCTCGGAAGAGTGTGCGGGACGCGATTCATGCCGTCCCGACGTAATTCCGGTCCAAGGACCTGCGGCCTGAAGACCATATGGAGAGAACATGCATAAGCTTGATTCTGTCGACGCAGCCAGCCTGCGCAACGACGTCCCGGACTTCCGTCCCGGCGACACCGTGAAGGTCCACGTCAACATCATCGAAGGCAAGAACTCCCGTGTTCAGGTCTTCCAGGGATTCGTCATGGGCCGTCAGGGCCGCGGCGTCGGCGAGACCTTCACCGTGCGTAAGGTCTCCTTCGGTGTGGGTGTGGAGCGTACCTTCCCGGTGCACTCTCCCGTGATCGAGAAGATCGAGCTCGTCACCCGTGGTGACGTGCGCCGCGCCAAGCTGTACTACATGCGCGATCGTCACGGCAAGGCCGCCAAGATCCGCGAGAAGCGTGACTTCCAGGCCGAGTCCAAGAAGAAGAACGCCTGATCTCATTCGCAACAACCCGCTTCAGGGTTGCTGCGGCCAACGACGCCGGTTCCCGTTAGGTCGGGACCCGGCGTCGTTCGCTTTCCCGCACATATTGCCTGCACACCGAGCGGTGCGTTGACACACGCGTCGGTACAGATTGGCAGATTTACACCGACGCGTGTGCACAGGTATCGCTCGGTGTGCTCCGGTGTATCGGCCGAAGCTGTGAATCGAGTTCAGGTTCAGCCGGTAAGGTAAATCTGGGCCGGAGTAGGCCCGGTTAGACGACCAGGAGAAGTGTGAACACCGAGAACGTGGCTCCGGAGCCGGAACCCTCCATGAACCAGGGAGACGCGGCCGACGATCACAAGTCAAAGGCCCCGCGCAGCACCTTTGGCTCCTGGCTCAAGGAGATCGTCATCGTGGTCGTGGCCGCACTGGTCATCTCCACGCTGGTGAAGACCTTCCTCTTCAGGGCCTACGTGATTCCCTCAGGGTCCATGGAGAACACGCTCCAGATCAACGATCGTGTCTTCGTTAACCTCCTGGCGCCCGAGGTTATGAAAATCCACCGCGGCGACGTGGTGGTCTTCAAGGACGAACAGGGCTGGTTGGAAGACCTGCCCAAGACCGCGCCTGCGGGACCCGTGGCAGATGCGCTGACCTTCCTCGGCCTGCGCGCAGACGACTCCACTCAGCATCTCGTCAAGAGGATTATCGGGATGCCGGGCGACACCGTTGAGTGCTGCAGTGTCGACGGGAAGATCATGGTCAACGGCGTTGCCATCGACGAACCGTATCTGCATCCGGGTTCCGCTCCCAGCGACGTGAAGTTCAAGGCCGTGGTGCCGGAAGGCAAGATCTGGGTCATGGGCGATCACCGTGACGACAGCGCGGATTCGAGGGCCCACCCGGACAAACAAGGCGGCTTCGTCGACATCGACGCGGTGGAGGGGCGGGGTTCCCTGATCGCCTGGCCGTTGGGCCGCTTTGGGAAGGTCGACAATTCCCCCGAGAGCTTTGACGGAGTCAAGGACCGCAAGGCGGAACCCTACGATCCAGACAAGCAGCGGTTCTCCAACGAGACGGACGACGAGTGAGTCGCAGCGTCTCCACGCCGGTGACGCGGCGAGGCCATGAACCAGACCTGAGCGTTGAACGTGCCTTGGTGGCTCCGGGTGAGCTGCTGGCTTGCGTCGACGAGGTTGGGCGCGGCTCCCTGGCAGGACCGGTCAGCGTGGGCCTCGTGATCATCGACCCCCATGCAGGCGATGCTCCGCCCGGGATCAGGGACAGTAAAGACCTCTCCGCGCACGCCAGGCAGGCCCTGATCTCAGCCATCGAGGAATGGGTGCTGGCCGGTGCTGTGGGACACGCCAGCGCTCAGGAGATCGACGCGCACGGCATCGTCCCCGCGCTACGGCTGGCGGGTCATCGAGCCTGGACCGCGGCAGTCGCCGCGGCCGCGAAGGTGGCGACGGATGCAAAGGAAGCCACGCCGTCGGCCATTCTGCTGGACGGCAGTCACGACTGGTTCACGCCGCAACTCCTCGATGCCCTGACCCACGCGCCGGAGGACGACCTGGCAGAGGTCCTTGCCCCCGTCACCACCCGGGTCAAGGCAGACCGCGACTGCGCAGGAGTCGGCGCGGCCTCGGTGCTGGCCAAGGTGGAACGTGACGGGATCATGGACGCACTGGACCAGGCCCATCCGGGATACGGGTGGGCGCAGAACAAGGGCTACGGCACCGCAGCGCACAAAGAAGCCATCCGGACGCTGGGTGCGGGTGACTTTCATCGTAGAACCTGGCACCTTGGCGCCTGAGCGTAGGCTGGGGCGACAAGGCAGGAGGGAGACCAAATGGGTACTGACGATCTCGAGAACTACGAGACGGAGATGGAGCTGAAGCTCTACCGCGAGTACAAGGACGTGGTAAACCTCTTTAGCTATGTCGTTGAGACGGAGCGCCGGTTCTACCTGGCCAACCAGGTGGACGTTCAGGCCAAGGTCTCCGACGGCGAGGTGTACTTCGATGTGCAGCTGCAGGATGCCTGGGTGTGGGACGTTTACAGACCCCAGCGCTTCGTGAAGTCGGCGCGGGTGATCACGTTCAAGGACGTGAACGTGGAGGAACTCACCAAGTCGGATCTGTTGAAGGATTTGCCGGACTGACCTGAGCGCTCCGGGGCTTGTTCGGCGCAGCTTCGGGACTCGTTCGGGCCGCGGACGGCGTGTCGTCGGTTACTTGTCCACATTTGTCCGGTCAGCCGCCACGGCCAGGGGCCACGTGCAGCACTCTGGTGCGTGGAGGTGGTCCACCATGACGACAACGACCACGAGGTCGGCAAAAGCCGTTCCCACACGGCCCGACCCCAAGGAACTCGGACGCCGCGGCGAAGTCTTCGCCCTCGGCTGGCTTACCGGGCACGGATACACGGTGCTGGAACGCAACTGGCGCTGCCGGCTGGGGGAGCTGGACGTGGTGGCTCAGCACGAGGGCGACTTGGTGGCGGTGGAGGTCAAGACCCGCTCCGGTGACGGCTACGGCGCCCCAGCGGAGGCCGTGAACCGCGAGAAACTGGCGCGGCTGCATCGGCTCGTGTTGGCCTATGCGCGGGAGGCGTTGGGCCCAGGCGGGTCTGCACCCGGCTCACTCCCGTCGCCGCTCCCAGTCTCGTACCGCCGACGCGTGGACGTGTTGAGCCTGGTCTGGCCACCCGGTGATCCCGTCCCCAGCACGGTGGAGCTCTACCGTGCGGTGACGCCATGAGTCTGGGATCGGCCGCCTGCGTGGCACTGGTGGGGATGAACGGGTACAGGGTGGACGTTCAGGCGGACCTGGGCGGCGGGCTGCCCGGCATGATCCTGTTGGGGTTACCGGATGCCTCCTTGCAGGAGGCCAAGGACCGCGTGCGCTCCGCCGCACGCAATTGCGGGGTGGCCCTCAGCCCACGCCGGTTGACGGTCAACCTGGTTCCGGCGGGTGTGCCGAAGAAGGGGACCGGATTCGACCTTGCCATCCTGGTCGCCAGCCTGCAGGCCGACGGTGTCCTCAAAGTGCCGCGGGATGTGGTGTTCCTTGGTGAGCTCGCCCTGGACGGCGAAATACGGGCGCTGCCCGGGATCCTGCCGTCACTGCTGGCGGCCCGCCATGAGGGCTTCACCCGCTGCGTGGTTCCCGCAGCCAACGTCGCCGAGGCGCGCCTGGTCCCCGATCTGGACGTCACGGGATACGGTCACGTCTCGGACCTGCTGGTAGCGCTCGGCGTGGATCCCAGCACGGTCAAGCGACCCGGCCCTGTGCCCGACGACGTGGTGCCGGGAGCGGCGGCGGACTCGCCTGCGGCAGCGGATTCGCCTTCTGTGGGGAAGCCGCCTGCGGCGGCCGGCCACGCGCCAGACCTGGCCGACGTCGTGGGGCAGCCCGTTGGTCGGCACGCGCTGGAGGTCGCAGCGGCCGGCGGTCATCACCTGCTGTTGGTGGGTCCGCCAGGGGCGGGTAAGACCATGCTGGCGGAGCGGCTCCCAGGGATCCTTCCAGATCTCACCGCGGAAGAGAGCGTGGAGGCTACCTGTGTGTACTCGCTGGGACGCAGGCCCGTCACGGGGCTGCTGACCCGACCACCGTTCGAGGCGCCGCACCATTCCTCCTCGACGGCGTCGCTCATTGGCGGAGGGGCCGGGATCCCGAGACCGGGCGCCGCGTCCATGGCGCACACGGGTGTCCTGTTCCTCGACGAGGCGCCGGAATTCGGAGCCAAGACGCTGGACTCGCTGCGAGAACCCCTCGAATCCGGGGTCCTGACACTGCAACGGGCGGCCGGAAGCGCCCGTTACCCCGCACGCTTCCAACTGGTCATGGCCGCCAATCCCTGCCCGTGTGGGAAACCGGGCAGGGCCTGCGAATGCGCTCCCATGACCAGGAGAAGATATTGGGCACGGCTCTCCGGGCCGCTGCTGGATCGCATGGACCTACTGGTGCAGGTCCCAGCCGCGAGGACGTCGGAGATCGTGCGCGGGATGAGGGGTGAGGATTCCGCCACTGTCCGCGAACGGGTGCTGCGCGCCAGACGGCGGCAGCGGATACGCTGGGGGCGCCGGAACGGACCACATGTCACGAATGCCACCGTTGCGTCCGGCCTGCTCCGCAGCGACGGATTCCGGCTCCAGGGCGAGGCCGCGAAGACCTTGCACCGCTGTGCTGAGGTGCACGCCCTGACCGGCCGTGGCGTGGACAGGGTCACCCGGATCGCCTGGACCTTGGCTGACCTCGCCGGGAATGCAGCGCCGGAAGCGGCCGAAGTGCAGCAGGCGGTCATGTTGCGTGCCCGAGCGCAGGTGACGACATGACGGCCGCGCACACCCACGTTTCAGGCGACGTCGATCCCGGCAGAGAACGGACCGCGCGAGCTGGGCTGAGCCGCTGCTGCGAACCGGGGGACGCCGTCCTGACCACGGCGGTGCAGGCGCTCGGGGCCGTGCGAGTCTGGGATCTGGTGGCCGGCGCAGCCGAACAGCTGCCCGATCGAGAAGCGTACGCGCAGCAGCTTGCCTCGGAGGGGAAGGCCCCACGCCGCGGAGCCCAGCTGGAGGACGGTCTCGGCAGATGGCGGTCACGAGCCACGCAGGCCGAACCGGAGCAGGACCTACAACACGCCGAACGGATGGGCGGAGGGTACGTGATTCCCGGCGATGACGCCTGGCCGGCCGCGCTCAACGACCTGGGGCCCGACTGTCCGCTCGGCTTGTGGTGGAGGGGACCCGGGATCGCATCGTTGGCGCGGCTCGGCGCCGGTCCCTGGTCAAACGCGAGGCTGCTCTCCGTGGTGGGGACACGCGACCCGAGCGTCTACGGAATACACGTCACCGAGGCCATGGTGTCCGGGCTGCGGGAGCGGGATGTCTGCATTCTCTCCGGCGGAGCGCTGGGCATCGACGTCGCCGCACACCGGGCGGCGTTGGACAC
>JBQDZM010000016.1:12671-58659 GCA_052108535.1 Galactobacter sp.
TCTCCGGCGGAGCGCTGGGCATCGACGTCGCCGCACACCGGGCGGCGTTGGACACAGGGGAGCGCACGGGAGAACGCACGGGGGAGGGCGCCCCGGCAACGATGGCGGTCTTGGCCGGCGGCATCGATCGCCTGTACCCGGCAGCGAACTCGGCTACGCTGTCCGTCATTGGCCGCAGACACCTGATCCTGAGCGAGCACCCGCCAGGAACGTCCACCGCTCGCTGGCGGTTCCTGGCCCGCAACCGGATCATCGCGGCGCTGGGGTGCGGGACCCTCGTGACGGAGGGGAGGTGGCGCTCCGGGGCGCTGAACACGGCCAACACCGCTGCAGGGCTGGGCCGTTGGGTTGGTGCTGTGCCGGGTGCCATCACCTCGGACGAGAGCGAACTGCCGCATCGGCTGATCCGCAACAGTGGCGCTGACCTGGTCACCTGTGTTCAAGACGTCCTGGAAGACCTCGGCTGGGATGGGACTGCGCCCGGCACCGAGCAACCCTCGTTGCCCTTCGCCAGCGACTGCGCGCATCCGACGGAGGGCATGGACCCCTTGGAAGAGAGACTCTGGGAGGCGCTCCCCAGGCGAGGCGGATACGGGCTGGACCAACTGGTGGTCGCAGCGGGGCTGTCCGTGCCGGAAACGTTGGCAGGTCTGGAGCGGTTGGCTGCGCGCGGCGCGGTATTAGAAGTCCCGGGAGGGGGATGGAAGCGGAGCTAGGCTTAAACGCATCATGACCGACCTCCCCGCCACCGTGGACCAGTTGCTTGACCAATACACCAGGCACCTGACGTACGAGCGCGGCCGCAGCATGAACACGGTCCGCGCTTATCTGGCCGATATCGGCTCGTTGTTGGGATCACTGGGGGCAGATCGGGACACCCTGACCAGCGACGCCCTGGGCTCTCTGGACCTTTCGGCGCTGCGGGCCTGGGTTGCCGCAGCGGGAGAGGCTGGAGCCTCCAACGCGACGTTGGCCCGTCACGTGGCGGCAGCCAGAACCTTCTGTGCCTGGGTCAGGAGGGAAGACTGGTTGGAGGCGGACCCCTCGGCACGGTTGCGGGCGCCCAAACGCGCCAAGACCCTTCCGGCCGTGCTGCAGCGTGGGCAGATGGATCGCCTCATGCAGCACCTGTCCCAGCAGGAAGGACCCGAGGCCGATCGCGACCGGGCCGCCATCGAACTGCTCTACGCCACCGGCATCAGGGTCGGAGAACTCGTGGGGCTGGACGTGGATGACGTGGACCAGGACCGCAGGACGCTGAAGGTGTTGGGCAAGGGGAACAAGGAACGCGTGGTGCCCTTCGGGGTCCCCGCGGCTCATGCCTTGGACGACTGGCTCCGGCGAGGACGACCCGTTCTGGCCACGGAACACAGCGGTCCTGCCCTCTTCCTGGGTCAACGTGGCGGTCGCTGGAATCAGCGACAGGTGCGGGAGCACGTGGACAGGGCCTTGACCGGGCTGGGGGATACGTCCGCGAGCGGACCGCACTCACTGCGGCACACCGCGGCGACCCACCTCCTGGACGGGGGCGCGGACCTGCGCAGCGTCCAGGAACTCCTTGGACACTCCTCGTTGGCCACCACGCAGCTCTACACCCACGTGTCTGTGGAACGTTTGCGTGACGGTTATCGGCAGGCTCATCCGCGTGCCTGATCCGCACCTCAGCCGGTAGAACCGGCGCTTGCGTTTGGCAGAACCCCAAGTTCGGGGCAAAATGTAGCAGGTAAGCGGAAACGAACACGTGAGCTGACAGAATCCGGGCCGGCCGTTGGGGAAGACGAACCGACCACATCTGGAGGAGCACATGTCGAGTCCGATGACGCGCGGGGCTTTGTACATCCACTCAGCCCCTTCTGCGATGTGCCCTCATCTCGAGTGGACCATCAACAGCGTCCTTGGTCGACAAATCGACCTGGACTGGACGCCGCAACCTGCCGCACCTGGGCTGCTGCGCGCCGATGTGGCGTGGACCGGACCCCAGGGAACCGGTGCCCTGCTGACGTCCACTATGCGCGGATGGATGCACCTGCGCTACGAGGTGACTGAAGAGGCCTCGCCGGGTTCCGACGCGCTGCGGTGGTCCCATACCCCGAGCTTGGGGATCTTCCAGGGCGTCACCGACGTGCACGGGAACATCCTGGTCTCGGAGGACCGTATTCGCTACGCCTACGAAAAGGGCGAGGGGAATCCGGCCATTGTGTACCACGAGCTCTCCATCGCCTTAGGCGAGGCCTGGGACGAGGAACTCGAGCCGTTCCGGGCTGCCGCCGAGGGTGCTCCGGTGCGCTGGATGCATCACGTGGGCTGAGCGTTCCCACCTTTTCTCCCGGCTGAACAGAAACGCCCCGCGAACCACGGTCTGTGGTTCGCGGGGCGTCGCTGGTTCTGAATCAGCGGTTGCGGAAGGCTGCCACCGCGTTGTGTCCGCCGAAACCGAAGGAGTTGGACACGGCCACACCGCTGGGGAGGGTGCGGGCCGAGGTCACGACATCCAGGTCAACCTGCGGATCCTTGTTCTCCAGGTTGATGGTCAGCGGAGCCTGGTGATCGTGCAGGGCCAGGACGGTCAGCACGGCCTCGACGGCGCCTGCACCACCGAGCAGGTGACCCATCTGCGACTTGGTGGCGGAGACGGCCACGGAATCCATGTGGGAGCCGAAGGCTGCGCGCAGCGCCACACCCTCGGGGATATCGCCCACGGGGGTAGAGGTCGCGTGAGCGTTGACGTGGACCAGGTCGGTGGCCTCGAAGCCGCCGTCTGCCATGGCAGAGCGCAGGGCACGCGTGGCACCCAGGCCCTCGGCATCCGGTGCGGTGATGTGGAACGCGTCCGCGCTGATGCCGGTGCCGGCCAGTTCCGCGTAGATGCGGGCGCCACGGGCCAGAGCGTGCTCCTCCGACTCCAGGATCAGCGTGCCAGCACCCTCACCCATGACGAAACCATCACGGTCCAAGTCGTAGGGGCGGGACGCGTGCTCCGGATCGTCGTTGCGACGGGAAAGAGCCTGCATCGAAGCGAAGGACGCAATGGTGATCGGGTGGATCGCAGCCTCGCAACCACCGGCGATGACCACGTCCGCCTGACCGGAGCGGATCATCTCCTGAGCCACGGCCAGGGACTCGGTGGAGGAAGCACACGCGGAGACCACGGTGCGGGCCGCAGCGCGGGCCTTGAACTCCAGGGAGAGGGCGCCGGCCGCAGCGTTGGGCATGAGCATGGGAACCGTCATCGGCATGACCCGACGCGGACCCTTCTCCCTCAACGTGTCCCAAGCATCCAGCAGGGTGTTCACACCACCGATACCGGTGGCGTAGGAGACCCCGAGGCGATCATGATCCAGTTCGACCTCGTCCAGACCTGCGTCGGTGAAGGCCTCACGGGCGGAGATCAGAGCGAACTGGGTGGAGGGGTCATTGCGCTTGAGCTCAGACTTCTTGAGCACCTCGGCGGCGGGAACGGCGGCACGGCCGGCGATACCGACAGGCAGGGCCAGCTCCTCGACCCAGTCCTCGGTGAGGCTGTGCACTCCGGAGGTGCCCTTCAATGCTGCAGCCCACGTGGTGGGGACATCTCCGCCGATGGGGGTCGTGGCGCCCAGTCCCGTGACGACGACGGTCTTGGCCATGGCTAGTGCTCCTTGAACTCGGTGCGGTTGAACCGGAGGTTCCCTTAAGCCCTTGGCCTGGGTATCCGGCGCCGACAGAACTGAAGTGATGAAAGAGCGTCCCCGGGACCGGGGGTCTCGGGGACGCGGTGCGGAACCGGTGCGGGTTCCGCGGGGAGAATCAGGCCTGGGCCTTCTCGATGTAAGAGACGGCGTCGCCCACGGTCTTGAGGTTCTTGACCTCTTCGTCGGGGATCTTCACGTCGAACTTGGACTCGGCCTCGACGACGATGGTCATCATGGAGATGGAGTCGATGTCCAGGTCTTCGGTGAAGGACTTGTCCAGCTGAACGTCCTCAACCGGAAGGTCGGTCTCTTCGTTGACGATCTCGGCAAGGCCAGCGAGGATCTCTTCGGTAGTAGCCATGAAAGCTTCTCTCCTTGTATTCGTTCGGTTCTCTAGGAACCAGGGTGCGGGGTCTTCGATCCCTCAGATTACGTGGTCGTTGCCGTTTCGCAGTGGAACGACACCGACCGGGTCTCAGGCGTGTTCGGCGACGAACGCGCGGGCATCCTCCAACTGGTCCGGAGTCTTCAGGGCGAGCGTCTTGACGCCCTTCATACCCCGTTTGGCCAACCCGGTGAGGGTGCCGGCCGGGGCCAGTTCCAAGAGCCCGGTGACGCCGGCCTCGAGCATGGTGGCCTCGCACAGATCCCAGCGCACGGGGCGGGTGACCTGAGCCACCAGGGAGGCGAGGAAGTCTCCGCCGGAACCGACCTGGGTTCCGTCGTGGTTGGTGAGCAGAGTGGTCTGCGGGGTGCCGGGCTGCAGCGTCGCTGCGAGGTCCTGCAGGGCAGGCACGGCGGAGGCCATGTACTCGGTGTGGAATGCGCCGGCGACCTTCAACGCGATCACGCGGGTCTTGGCCGGCGGATTCTCGGCGAACGCGGCCAGTGCCTCGAGCGTTCCGGCTGCGACGATCTGTCCCCCGCCGTTCTCGTTGGCCGGAGTGAGTCCGGCGTCGATGATGGCGGCGCGCACGGTGTCGGGGTCGCCGCCCAGGACGGCGGACATGCCGGTGGGGATCTCAGCGGCGGCGGCCGCCATACCCTTGGCACGGGTGGACACGAAGCTCAGCGCGTCAGCGGGGGAGAGCGCCATGCTCAACGATGCTGCGGTGATCTCGCCGACCGAATGTCCGGCCACGATGGCGTTGTCCGGAACGGTGCGGCCAAAGAGGGCGCGAGCGGTCAGGATGCCTGCGGCCACGATCAGCGGCTGCGCCACGGCGGTGTCCTTGATGGTCTCCTCATCCGCGGTGGTGCCGAGTTCGGTGAGGTCCAGTCCAACGGCCGCAGAGAGCGTGGTCAGCAGTTCGGCCGATTCGGGATCCTCCAGCCAGGGCTGCAAGAAACCGGGAGTCTGTGAGCCCTGTCCGGGGCAGACGATGGCAAGCACGTGAGCGACCTTCTCCAAGCGAACGATGATGTTGTTTCCGGCGGCGTGGGCCGCTGAACGCGAATCACACCGCAATGGAGTCTACAACGTCAGGGATGGTGGAGTGGAAGCCGCCGCCGCGGCGTCGGGCATTTTGGTGGCTTGCACGGTGTCAGTGCCCGACGGCGCGGGCGGGGGATCCGCCGTCCCGGTCGCCGTGGCGGCCGGGGAGTCGGCCCGCGATCAGAGCGAACCGGAGAATCAGCGCCTCCCGGGGGTCCAGCGGGTCCAGGGTGGTGATCTCGCGGATGCGTTTGAGTCGGTATCTGACCGTGTTGGCGTGCACGCCGAGGTCGCGTGCGGTGGCTTCCAGGGCGTGGGCGTGACCAAGGTAGGAGTCCAGGGTGGCCACCAGGGTGGACCCAGCCGCGACGAGGGGCGCGTAGTAGCTGCGCTCCAACGTGCCCAAGGCATCCGTGTCCTGATTAATGGCGCGCTCCGGCAACAATGCATCGGCCGCGACGGGGCGGGGTGCCTCAGGCCAGGCCGGTGCGGCGGCCAAGCCGGCCACGGCCGCGTGGGCGCAACTTGGCAAAGCCTCGAACGTCGCGACCACCGGGCCGTGGACCACGGGGCCGCTGCCGAAGAAGGCGGATACGTTTCCGTAGCCTGCGAGGGTTTCGTCGTGGTTCTCGGGGAGGCCGCCCAGCAGCAGGATGAGGCGATCCCCTTGGATGCCGACCACACAGTCACGGGCCAGCCGTACGGTGGCGCGGCGAAGGTCCCGGACGAGCGCTGCCGTGACTAGCCGCGGCGCATAGCCTGCCACCACGCAGAAGTGGCTGCGGGAGCGCCACCCCACCGCGGAGAGTCGGGAACGGATCGCATCCGCGTCCTCGGCGCGGAGCAGCGCGTCGATGGCCTGGGCCTCGAGGCGCGAATCCCACGCCCCTCGGCGTTCCGCGGCCCGCGCATAGACATCCGCAGCGGCGAAGGCGACCTCGCGCGAGTACACCAGCACGGCCTCGCGTAGAGGCGCCTGCTCGTGGGCGGAAGCCAGTTCAGGGACGCGGTCCTCAACGACACCCACCACGGTGCGGATGAGTTGCAGGGCGCGCTGCAGGGAGATGACGCGGGACAGATCCGACGGCGCTGGGCCAAAGACGTCGGCCAGCACCCACGTGGGTTCACTGGGCGTCTCAAACCACGCCACGAACTGGGCGATTCCGCGCTCCGCTACCCTGCCGAGTTGGGCGCGCTGTTCCGGGTGTAACCCGCGATACCACGGAAGATCGGCATCCAGCTGTTCCAAGGCGATGGCGGAGAGTCGTCCCCGCTGCTCCTTCAGCACGGCCGCGGTGACGGAGCGCTGCGGGGTGGGCGGTGTTTCACTGGGCACGGTGTGAAGTCTAGTCCGGTGACGGAAACTAACGGCCCCGCCCCACCGAATCCGGTGGGGCGGGGCCGTTAGCTAGCGAGCCGCAAGGCTTAGCGCGTCCGCGACTCAGGCGTCTCCGCCGGCGGTGCCGGTGGTGCCGGCGTTGACGTTGAGCAGGTCGTACTTCTTGATCGCCTTGGCCGGAGCGTCAGCATCCACCTCGCCGCGTTTTGCGAGCATCTGCAGCGCCCGCACCACCACGGAAGCGGAGTCGATGTGGAAGAAGCGACGTGCCGCCTGGCGGGTGTCGGCGAATCCGAAGTCGTCGGCGCCCAGGGTGGCGAAGTCGTTCGGGACGAACTGCCGGATCTGGTCCGGAACCTGGGTGGCGAAGTCGGTGACGGCGACCACGGGGCCGGTGGCGCCGGCCAGCTTCTGCGCCACGTACGGAGTACGTGCAGGCTGTTCCGGGTGCAGGAAGGCTTCCTTCTCCGCTGCCAGGCCGTCACGACGCAGCTCCGTCCAGGAGGTGACGGACCAGAGGTCTGCCGCAACTCCCCAGTCCTCGGCGAGTACCCGCTGGGCCTCCTCGATCCACGGCACGGCGACACCGGAGGCCAGCAACTGGACGCGGGGTCCGTTGTCCAAGTCGGAGGGCTTGATGGCATGGAT
The DNA here is from genome assembly GCA_052108535.1 of Galactobacter sp. Taxonomy (GTDB): domain Bacteria; phylum Actinomycetota; class Actinomycetes; order Actinomycetales; family Micrococcaceae; genus Galactobacter. The sequence continues at coordinate 19,765 of JBQDZM010000016.1, forward strand.
GCCGCGAACAATGCCGTCCACGTCCACGTCGTCCGGCTCGGCCGGCTGGTGGATGGGCTCGTTGTACACCGTGAGGTAGTACATGACGTTGGGATCGGAATGCTTGCCGCCGTACATGCGGTCCAGGCCGGAACGCACGATGTGACCGATCTCGTAACCGTAGGCCGGATCGTAGGAGACGATGGCCGGGTTGGTGGCGGCCAACAGCGGCGAATGCCCGTCAGCGTGCTGCGTGCCCTCACCGGTCAGTGTGGTGCGGCCAGCGGTGGCGCCGATGATGAAACCGCGCGCCATCTGGTCCCCTGCGGCCCAGAAGGCGTCGCCGGTGCGCTGGAACCCGAACATCGAGTAGAAGATGTAGACGGGGATCAGGGTCTCGCCGTGAGTGGCGTAGCTGGTTCCGGTGGCCGTGAACGCGGCAGCGGAACCGGCTTCGTTGATGCCGGTGTGCAGGATCTGCCCGGTGGGGGCCTCCTTGTACGCCAGCACCAATTCGCGGTCCACGGAGATGTAGTTCTGACCGTTGGGGTTGTAGATCTTCGCGGTCGGGAACATGGAGTCCATGCCGAAGGTCCGCGCCTCATCGGGGATGATCGGCACGATCCGCTTGCCGAACTCCTTGTCCCGCATGAGGTCCTTGAGCAGGCGGACGAAGGCCATGGTGGTGGCGGCCATCTGCTTGCCGGAACCGCGCTTGGTGCCGGAGTAGGACTTGTCCCCGGGCAGCTCCAGGGCGCGGGCGTTATTCCGGCGCTCTGGCAGGAAGCCGCCCAGCGCGTGACGACGAGTCATCAGGTACTGGATCTCGGGGGCGTCCATACCGGGGTGGTAGTACGGCGGGTGGTACGGGTCGGCCTCGAGCTGCTCATCGGTGATCGGGATGCGCAGGTGATCGCGGAATGCCTTGAGGTCATCCAGCGTCAGCTTCTTCATCTGGTGGGTCGCGTTACGGCCCTCGAAGTGGGTGCCGAGGCCGTAGCCCTTGACCGTCTGCGCCAGGATCACGGTGGGCTGGCCCTTGTGCTCAACGGCAGCCTTGTAGGCGGCGTAGACCTTGTTGTAGTCGTGGCCGCCGCGCTTCAGGTTCCAGATCTCCCGGTCGCTCATGTCAGCAACCAGGTCCTTGGTGATGGGGTGCTTGCCGAAGAAGTGCTCGCGCACGAACGCGCCCGACTCAGCCTTGTAGGTCTGGTAGTCGCCGTCCGGGGTGGCGTTCATGACGTCCACCAGCGTGCCGGTGTTGTCCTTCTGCAGCAGCGAGTCCCACTCGCGGCCCCACACCACCTTGATGACGTTCCAGCCGGCGCCACGGAAGAAGGCCTCGAGCTCCTGCATGATCTTCCCGTTACCGCGCACAGGGCCGTCCAGGCGCTGCAGGTTGCAGTTGATCACGAAGTTGAGGTTGTCCAGCTTCTCATTGGCGGCCAACTGCAGGAAGCCGCGCGACTCCGGCTCGTCCATCTCGCCGTCGCCCAGGAAGGCCCAGACGTTCTGGTCAGAGGTGTCCTTGATGCCGCGGTTGTGCAGGTAGCGGTTCAGCTGCGCCTGGTAGATGGCGTTGGCCGGGCCGAGTCCCATGGACACGGTGGGGAACTGCCAGAAGTCCTGCTTCATGCGGGGGTGCGGGTAGGACGGCAGTCCGTGCGGTGCCTTGGACTTTTCCTGCCGGAAACCGTCCATGTCGTCTTCGGACAGGCGTCCCTCCATGAAGGCGCGGGCGTACATGCCGGGGGAGGCGTGGCCCTGGAAGAAGACCTGGTCGCCGCCGCCCGGGTGGTCCTGGCCGCGGAAGAAGTGGTTGAAGCCGACCTCGTAGAGGGTCGCTGCACCGGCGTAGGTGGAGATGTGTCCGCCGACGCCCACGTCGGGGGACTGGGCGCGGTGCACCATGATGGCGGCGTTCCACCGCATCCACTTACGGTAGGTGCGCTCCATCTCCTCGTTGCCAGGGAACGCGGGTTCCTGGTCCACGGGGATGGTGTTGACGTAGTCGGTGGTGGTCACCATGGGGACCTGCACGGACCTGGCGCCTGCGCGCTGCAACAGCGAACGCATGATGTATTGAGCGCGTTCGGTGCCCTCCGATTCGATCAGTCCGTCAAAGGACTCGATCCATTCGGCGGTCTCCTCAGGGTCCACATCCGGGAGGTGATTGGTCAAACCACTGAGGATGTCGGTGATGTGCGGCTCAGATTGGGTCACGAGCGTTACTCCGTTCGGGGGAATGCTTCGACTGGTCTTGGGCGGCCTCACGCGCGCCGGTTAGCGGGCGCGAAGGACACTTGCATGGTCATGGATTGTCTTCAGAATAGACCTTCACGGGTGTCTCGCGCCGCATCGGAGTTCTCGGAGCGGCAGGTTTGTTGCGGACCTATGACCTATGGATCACGGCGTGTCGAGGTTGTTCATGTTGAGCCTGAGCGTGTTTCGGTGTTGGCTTAGGGCTAAGCAGGCGGGTTTTCGCCCGCCGACCACAAGGAGATGAGGATGACCACCGTGAGCGATGCCAAGGCACCGCAACCAGAACCGCAGCATGGAGCAGCCCAGCGCATGGGCCTGAAGTCGGGCGATCTGGTACAGGAACTGGGCTACGACGACGATGTGGACTTCGATCTGCGTGACGATATCGAGCGGCTGACCGGTGAGGGGCTGCTGGATGAGGACGAGCACGACGTGTGCGAGGCCGTGATCTTGTGGTGGCGTGACCACGACGGCGACCTCGTGGACGCCCTCGTGGATTCGCTGACAGATCTGTCCGATGACGGCGTGGTCTGGTTGTTGACCCCCAAACGTGGCCAGGACGGTCACGTTTCCGCCGTTGAGATCCAGGAAGCAGCGCCGACCGCCGGATTGCACTCGACTTCGTCCGAGGGCGTGTCAGACGATTGGCAGGCGTCGCGACTGGTTCCTCGACGCAACCACTGATCGACGTGGCCGCGCGACCGGCCGTTGGGCAGTCGGCACCGGATTTCGGGCTGGTCAACCAGCACGGTGAAACGGTGCGGCTCGCCGATCTGGTGGGAAGCCCTGCCCTTTTGGTCTTCTTCCCGCTGGTGCTCACACCTGTGTGTGAGCAGGAGCTGGAAGACCTGGCCGGCCACCAGGAACGTTGGGATGCCTTGGGGGTGCGCGTCCTCGGCATCTCGGTGGATCACCGTTACTCGTTGCGTGAGGCTGCCGACCGGCTCGGGTTGGAGTTCGACCTGCTCTCAGATTTTTGGCCGCACGGTGAGGTCTCCAGCGCCTTCGGCGCCTTTGACGATGTGCGCGGCCACGCGACCCGCACCACCTTTGTGCTCGACGGCGCTGGCACGGTCCGTGCCGTCGTCACCTCCGATCGGATCACTCCCCGCGACCCGCACGAGTATGAGCGGATCCTGGCGGCACTCTAGGCCAGATTTACTGGTAGCCCGGATATGATATAGAAGGAGTACGCGCAAGTGAAGATGGTCTGGGCCGAGGACGGGCAGAACCGTACGGCCTGGTGGCATTCGGAGAACGGAGCCCCGGCTCCGCAGCGGGTGGAGGTCGTCGGAGACGCCTTGAAGGCCGACGTCGCCTACAAACTGGCGCGTCGAGGTGTTGCGCTGCTCTGGCGCGGCGACTATCACAACGCCAGGCAACTCCTACGGGCACTGGGGAAGCGAGCGGACCGGGATGCCGCGCGTCGGCGTCCGGCCGGCGAGTCCACCGCAGCGCAGCTCTTCATTGCGCAGCGTCAGGAGCGCACCGCACGCGCCAAGATCCTGGGTGCCCTGATTGTGGAGATTCACACCGCGGAGGACGCGGGCTCGGCGGCTGGATTGCGGCTGCGTCGCGCACCCGATATCGCCGAGGCGTGCTCACAGGCCTACGGCAACCTCACGGAGCCGCGATGCGTCAGCCTGACCGAGCTCCTCGGTGTGCTCAGCGCGGCGCAATGGCAGCTCAAGGGCGTTCAGGTGCCCTTCCTCGACGACAGCGTCTACCCGAGCTACGGGGTTTTCTCTCCGGTGCGGGGCGAGTACCTTGACCTGGTGGCCGAGGCGCCCATCCCATCCAACGCCACCACGGCCATGGATCTGGGGACCGGTACCGGTGTCCTGGCTGCCATCCTCGCCAAGCGGGGGATAGGACGCGTCACGGCCACCGACATCAATCCTCGGGCCGTGCGCTGCGCCCGCGAGAACCTGAACCGGCTCGGATACGCGGACCGGGTCACGGTGGAGGAAGCGAACCTGTTCCCCGCGGAGGGACAAGCGGATCTGATCGTGTGTAATCCGCCGTGGTTGCCCGCGCAGCCGACCTCGTCCTTGGAGCAGGGCGTCTACGACCCGGACTCTGCCATGTTGCGTGGCTTCCTGGATCAGCTGGCGTCACGCCTGAATCCGGGTGGTGAGGGGTGGCTGATCATCTCCGACTTGGCCGTGCGCCTGGGGTTGCGGTCCTCCGAGGATTTGGACAGTCTCATCGTTGGGGCCGGGCTGCGGGTGATCGGTCGGCTGGACACCACGCCGCGTCACCCACGGGCCAAGGACGCCTCCGATCCACTTCACGTTGCTCGTTCCCAAGAGGTCACGACGCTGTGGCGGCTGGCCCTCGCCTGCGGCTGATCTGCCTCATACTGGATGCGTCCCGACCCCATCGTCAGCTTAGGAGGCCCCATGTATCAGCAACGCTGGGGCCACGGGGCGCGCAGGTCGTCGCTGGCCGTCGTCATGGCCGGCTTGGTCCTCGTGGCCTCCCCGCTGGATCACGTTTCCGTGAACGCAGCAGTCACCGCCGCCCGGACCGCGCTTGCCGTGGCCGGTAGCGACCACCAGGAAAGGCCTCAGCACTTCAGCGGTGACCGGATCCGCGACGACGGGAATGTGGCGAAACAACTGCTGGCGCACTACTACGGCAAAAGCGGGCGCAATGCAGTGATCGATTGGTCGTTCTTCGCCAAGGACGAGCACTTCATGGATTTTGTCCGCGGCTTGCCGGTGGCCCGTGGGGAGCACGCCTACTCCGCTCAGGCGCAGCGCAACGGGATGGACATGGTGCTTGCGCTGAACAACTTCGCGGTGGCCCGGACGTCTCAGCACTGCTATGTGGTCAGGGACTACTACGACTTCGACCCGAACTCGCGCTTCGCAGGATTGCAGCAGGATGCTGCGCGGGGTGCGGCGAAGGAGTTTGCCGTCTACGCGTCAGGCTGTGCGTTCTAGATGGATTCTGCGCGCGAGTCTGCTGCTGCGGTAGCCTGGCGCGCAAACACCCCGGAACCGTCCCTGAAACACCCGGCTCCCCACAGAGCCGGGTTCTCGCCACAGAGCCGCACCTTGCCCAGCTCCACGGTGAATCCCCGGCTCTGCGATAGGCGCAGCAGCCTGCACGCCACTGACATGCCTCGGTCAGACACACATTCTGGGAGATAACCCACTCATGCTGAACCCTATGAAACGACAAAGTCGAACCCCGCTAAGGAGTTCGACTACGTCTGAAATGGTGGGTCCTAGCGGGCTCGAACCGCTGACTCCCACGGTGTAAACGTGGTGCTCTACCAACTGAGCTAAAGACCCTTGTCGTGTGCCTCGAAAGGCACTTCTCACACTCTACCGGGTGCGGAGCCGGATTCCGGAATCGGAGTCGTGTGGTGAGAAAAGTGGGGGAGATGCCCGACGGCGGTGGCCGGCTCGCTGGGAGCCGGCCACCGCCGTCGGGCATGAGGGGAGCGCGCAGCGCTCAGATCCACATGGCCGGATCGATGTACTCCGCGGGATCCACCGCCGGCTCGTGTTCCTCCGGTCTACGCCGGCGGTCACGGGCCGGTACCCCGGTGAGAATGGAGTTCTCCGGAGCGTCGCGGACCACCACGGCGTTGGCGCCAACCGCCGAGTCGGCACCGATGGTGATGGCACCGAGCACCTTGGCCCCCGCACCCACCGTCACCCGGTCACCCAGGGTCGGGTGGCGCTTGCCCTTGGCCAGCGACTGCCCACCCAACGTCACACCCTGGTAGAGCATGACATCGTCCCCGATCTCCGCAGTCTCACCGATCACCACGCCCATGCCGTGATCGATGAAGAACCGACGGCCGATGGTGGCGCCCGGATGAATCTCGATCCCGGTGATGGACCTGGCAATCTGTGAGATAGCCCGGGCTGGGAACTGGGACGCTCCGCCCTTGAGCCACAGGCGATGCGCCAGGCGGTAAGCCCAGATCGCGTGAAGTCCCGAGTACACCACCGCGATCTCGGTATCACTGCGAGCGGCAGGGTCGCGGTCGCGGGCGGCGCTCAGGTCTTCCCTGATGCGACTGATGAAGGACACGGGTCTCCTTGGACGGCGGTGGTGGACGGGACTGACGAGGTCAGCCGCGGATGTCCTCATAGAGGACGGTGGAGATGTAGCGCTCACCGAAGTCGGGAACGATGGCAACGATCAACTTGTCCTGAGCTTCGGGGCGCTTAGCGATCTCGAGGGCGGCCCACACGGCGGCGCCTGCGGAGATACCGCCGAGGATGCCCTCCTCGGTGCCCAGAGCACGAGACACCCGCACGGAATCCTCCAGCGTGGCGTCGAACACCTCATCGTAGATGTCCTGGTCCAGAACCTCCGGAACGAAGTTCGCGCCAAGCCCCTGGATCTTGTGGGGGCCGGCCTTGCCACCGCTGAGCAGCGGGGAGTCGGCAGGCTCAACGGCCACGACCTTCACGTCGGCGTTGCGCTCCTTGAGGTACTGGCCCGCACCGGTGACGGTGCCACCGGTGCCGACGCCGGCCACGAAGTAGTCGACCTTGCCGTCGGTGTCCTCCCAGACCTCCGGGCCGGTGGTGGACTTGTGTACGGCGGGGTTCGCGACGTTGGCGAACTGCTGTGCCCAGATGGCGTTCTCGGTCTCTGCCACGATCTGCTGTGCGCGCTCCACGGCGCCACGCATGCCCTCGGCTCCGGGAGTCAGCACGATCTGTGCGCCGTAGGCGCGCAACATGACGCGACGCTCGGAGGACATGGTCTCCGGCATGGTCAGAATGACCTTGTAACCGCGGGCCGCGCCGACCATGGCCAGGGCGATGCCGGTGTTACCCGAGGTGCCCTCCACGATGGTGCCACCGGGCTTGAGCGCACCGGAAGCCTCTGCGGCATCCACGATGGCGCGTCCGATGCGGTCCTTCACGGAGTTGGCCGGGTTGTAGAACTCGAGCTTGACGGCCACGTTGCCGGGCAGTCCCTCGGCCAGACGGTTCAGACGGACCAGCGGGGTGCCGCCGACGACCTCGGTGATGTTGTCATGGATGGGCATGAGTTTCCTCTCGACTTGGTAATCGCGGGCGGAGAACGCCGTTGTTGGGCCGCGCCGGTCGGTGATGACCGGCCGGTCCCTGTTTCCAGGCTAGTCGGCGCAGGTCACCTGGACCGCTGGAATGTGGCGAATTGTTTCCTGGCCTTGGCCATTTTGGGATTGATGATGACCTGGCAGTAGCCGGCCTCCGGGTGAGTGGCGTAGAAGTCCTGATGCTCCGGCTCGGCCGGGTGCCACGCGGCGAAGGGCTCCACGGTGGTGACGATGGGCCGGTCCCAATTGCTCTGGTTGCGCTCGATGGCCGCGCCCATTCGCTCGGCCTGAGCCTGGTCCAACGGGAACAGCGACGAACGGTACTGGGTGCCCACGTCGTAACCCTGCCGGTTCAAGGTCGTTGGATCATGCATGGAGAAGAACATGTCAAGCAGGGTGTCCTCATCGATCACGGTCGGGTCGAAGGCCACGGCCACCGCCTCGGCGTGCCCGGTGGTTCCACTGCATACCGACTCGTAGTACGGGTGCTCCGTATGCCCACCCGTGTACCCGGATTCGACACCGGTGACGCCCCTGACCGTGCGGTACCAGGCATCCAGACACCAGAAGCAGCCGCCTCCGAGGACCAAGAAGTCAGAGGTTCTCTGGTGCGTCTCGCTGGGGTGGGTGCCTGATCCGGGGTCGGTGCTCAATGGTGTGGTGTTCACGTAGATGCACAACGTCAGCTGTGCCCGGGATTGTTCCCTGTACGGTTAGGGACATGAGTCGAGTCGCGGCGCCGTCCCCCTCCCTGGCTGAAGTGTGGTCCACGGTAGAAGAACTGTGGCCCAGTTCCTTGGCGGAGCCGTGGGACGCGATCGGTCCGGTGACCGGTGACCCGAACCAGACCGTGAAATGCATCGTCCTGGCCGTGGACCCCACGCTGGCGGTGGTGGATGACGCATTGGAGCGCGGAGCTGACCTGCTGATCACCCATCACCCGCTGCTGCTGAGGGGAGTGCAGTCGGTGGCGGCCAACACGTTCAAGGGGCAGGTGGTGCACCGGCTGATCGAGAACCGGTGCGGGCTGCTGACCGCTCACACCAATGGTGACTGCGCCATCGGTGGCGTCTCCGAAGTCCTCATTCGTTCCTGCGGAGTGCAGGATTCCGTCCCGCTGGTGGCGTCATCTGGTGGGGTGGAGGGCGAGGGCCTCGGCCGTGTCGGTGATCTGCCGCGCGCGCTGCGCCTGACCGAGTTCGCCGAGCGCGTCTACTCCGTCCTACCGTCCGTGGCCGGCGGTGTCCGGGTGGCCGGAGACCCAGACGGGCTGATTCGACGTGTCGCTGTGTGCGGTGGTGCTGGGGACTCGCTGTTCGACGAGGTGAGGGAGAGCGGCGCGGATGTGTACGTCACGGCCGACCTGCGCCATCACCCCGCATCCGAGGCCCGCGAGGCAGCGGCAGGCGGCCGCCCCTACCTGGTGGACGTGTCCCATTTCGCCTCGGAATGGCTGTGGCTCGGAGCCGCGGCAGGCGTATTGCACAGAGCGTTGCAGGACCAAGGATTTGACGTGGAGATCGCCGTTTCATCAGTCAACACCGACCCGTGGGATTTCATTCTTACCCCGTGAACGGCATCGCGTCCCGCATCGCGGGCAAGCCCCAACCTCTTTCAAGGAGCACACCGAAGTGATCACTGCATCCCCCGAACACCAGCGGCTCCTACTCAACGTACAGGCCCACGTCTCCGCGGCCAACGTGATCGCTAGGCAGCGGCGTGAGGCGCTGCAGGACCCGGTGCTGCTCGCGGCCCGCGAGAGCGTGGATGCCGCACGGGCTCGCGTTGATGCGACACAGAGTGCCCGCCGTGACGCGGATGCCGAGGTGCAGCGACTGGAGGACCAAGCGGCCAAGGTCGCGGAACGAATCAAGGGCAACGAAGCCAAGCTCATGTCCGGGCAATCAGGAGCGTCAACGCTGCAAGGTCTGCAGCGTGAGATCGAATCGCTGACCGCCACGGCGGCGGAGTTGGAGGACGAGGAACTGTCTGCGCTGGACGCGGCAGAAATCGCGGCCGCGGCCCTGGATGCGGCTGTGCTCGAGTTGGAAGCCAAGGAGCAGGACCTGGGGCGTGTGCAGGCCGAGGTGGACGCGACCGTTGCCGAACTGGACCGCCGCAATGGGGAAGAACTAGCGGCTCGCGAGGCGGTTGCGGCCGGCGTGCCGGGGGATCTGCTGGCGGACTTCGAGGAGCGTTTGGCGCGGCGGGGAGTAGGTGCGGCGGCCTTGGTCGGGTCCGTTTCCGGCGGGTCAGGGATGGAACTCTCGCCAGGAGACCTCCGGGAGATCCGCGCGGCAGCGCCGGATGAGGTGGTCTACTGCCCCGAGTCGGGAGTGATTCTGATCAGGTAGGGCAAGCGTCCTGCGCCGAGGTTGAACATGGTGCGGCGCGAGCCAAACTACTGAGGGTGCGGGGTAGTGTACATAGTGCGTACGTACAAAATACTTAAGTCAGTAGATTGCTCTGTTATTGGGCTATATCTTGGAGTAATCACAAGTGCTCGACTCGGCACCCAACCGGGTCCCTCAAAGGTATAGCGCCATGACATCACTACCTCAATCGTCGACTGTGTCCACACCATCCGTTGATTCGGCCGCTGCTGCCGCTGTTGGCCGCGGGCAGCCAAGGCCAGCTTGGACTACGTTCAGGGCCTGCGCTCCAGAGCGTGTGGACCGCATCATCGAAGCACTACGCCCCAACGCCTCCACCGTCATCCTGGTGGGCGAATACGGGGTGGGGAAGTTCAGCCTGGCCAGTGAGGCCGTCGCGGAGCTGGCGCAACGCGCGGAACTACCTAGCACAGTGGTGATAGTACGTAGTGAAGCGGAACTCACCCCGGAGGCCGTTGAATCCCTGTCGGTGGAGGGGGAGAGGTTCCTGGTCCTGGAAGGCATCGACAGCTACGGTGCCGGGGCCGCCGCGACCGTAGAACGAATGGCCGGCACCCCGGGCTTTCGTATCGTTGCGACGGCCAGGCGGATCCGCGGGGGAGCCACGCGCCTTGCATCGCGGATCGGCGTGCGTCGGGTTGCGGTCCCTGCACTATCACTGAAGGAGGCGGAAAGGTACCTGTGCCTTTTGCTCGGGAGTGAGGGCGTGGACTCGCTCACCTTGCGGCGCTGGTATCGGTGGACCGCAGGGAACTTCACGTCGCTCACCATGCTGGCGCCGGCCGTGGAGGAAGCCGGTGCCCTGGGGCGCAGGCATGGGTTGGTTTGGGATCAATCGGCCGGTGAGCACGTACCTGCAGAATTCGCGGAGGACCTGCTGCGTCGTTGCAGTGCAGACGAGTTAGCTACCCTTCAACTGGTTGCGGCCGCTGAACCCATCAGGGAGGAGCCGCTGCAAGCTCTGCTGCCACCGGGGCACCTGGCGCGGCTGATGGACCAGGGGTTCCTCACGGTGGAGAGGCGAGACACCGGTGGAACCAGAGTGGCCTTCAAGCAGCCACTGCACGCCATGGTGGTCAAGGAGCAAACCTGTCCGGTGCGGCTGCGGGAGATCAACCGGAACTTGTACGAGACACTTTCGACCGATCTGGGGCGTCGAGACCCCACAGCGTCCGGGGGCAAGCTCGCCAGAATGGTGGATTTCGGCCTCGGGGCCGGTCTCGAACTCCCGGTTGACTGGCTATTCGCGGCGTTGAACCATCAGGTGGCCATGGGGACCCAAGATGATTTGTGCACCAGGATCTGTCTGGCCATCGCTGCCCACAAGGATGCGAACTCGACACAACTGGCCAAGGCGGCCATCTGGTCGGCGGTGGCCGCCCGCTTCACGGGGGATAAAGAACTCGCTGCAGCGGCTCAACGTTGGGGACTGCGGGCCGAGGCGTCGCTCAGGCCGATGGTCGGCGCCCCGGACCGACTCTATTGCGCGCTGCAGGTGCGCCTAGCTACGTATGAGGCGGCCGACCTGGGAGAGTTGGAGGCCGCCAGACGCAGGCTGACCGCTCTTGAGGACGGTGCCCGGCATGCCACCGACAGCGTCCGGTTGTCTGTGAGGAGCGCACTGACTGCCTCTCGGGCTGCTGCCGGTCGTCTTGACAGCATCGATGAGGGCGGCTCGCAGGACGCGAGATTGTTGCAGATGCCGGTGGAGAGAACTCGCTTCTGGTCGGAGGTGGCCGCCGCACTGGTGCTGGCGCAACGGGGAAAGTTCGCCGAAGCCACGTCGCGTTCCGAAGTCGCTGCCACCATGATGGGATTGGGTGGCGCCGCACACGAGTCCAACGCGGAGCTGTTGGGTTTCTGTACTTTCTTGAGCTACTGGTTCTCCGGGGCGTCCGAACTGGCCCAAGATGCCATGGACCAGTTGCGCACAGCAGCTAGGTCCGGGCAGTCCAAGAGTGGTCTGGTTGAGCTGGCTGAGGTCCTGCAGGCAACGGCGGCGGGCCGCTGGCAAGAGGTGGAACGTCGGGCACATGTGCTCATCCTGCGCCTGACGGACCACGACCCGTACGTGATGCGTCCCCTTGCACGTGCGGCGTTGGCTTTGGCGCTTGCGGGCTTGGGGCAGCGCTCCGCCTCGCTGCAGGCCATCCGGATCGCTGAGACCGCACGCTTCGGTGTGTCACAGATGGCCCGCGGCATGCTGCTGACCCTGACCCTGAGGGCGCGCGTGTGGAATCACGCCCCGGATACGGAGGCGGCTGCTCGTGACGTCGCCAACTGGGCGGCAGCTGACCGGCTTCCCATGGTGGAGCTGGTGGCCATTCACGTCCGGGGTCTGGCGAACTCGCAGTCCCTGCCGCAACTGCTCCCGCGGCTGGAGTTGTTGGCGGCAGAAGTGGATTCTCCGGTGGCGGAAGTGGTGAGGCAGCATTGCCAGGAACTGGCGACCCAGCAGCCCGCCTGGGAGACGCCGGCTGCACGGATGCTGGCGTCCTTTGGAGCCTGGATGCCGCTGCCCGCCTCCCCACAACTCTCCGCCCGCGAACGCGAGATTTCGTTGCTGGCAGCCCTGGGGTACTCCAGTAAGTGGATCGCTGAACATCATCACCTCTCGGTCCGCACGGTCGAGACGCACCTGCGTCACGTCTTCGCGAAGATCGGCACCACCAATCGTGACGAACTGCGGGGTTGGTTCCGCAGGGAGTCGTCAGGACAGTGAGTACGTAGCCACAGGCGCGTTGTCCGGCGGACCCGCGGTTAATAACACTGTTGGGGATATGACCGGAAACTGCTCTCGGTGCGGCTTGCGTATTCCCCACACAGACCGGCCATCCCAGCTCTTAACCTGAGTCCGTTATCACCGACTGACACGTGGTTTGAGGAGCAGCAAGTGCTGGTTGATCGCAAGAACGCGGCCTCCGGGCGGCATGGACTGACACGTCGTGTCAGCCGCAGGATGAGATGGTCCGACGCCGTTCGCCGTCGGTTGTACATCACCGACTCACTCGTGGTGGTCACTGCCGTGGCCCTCGGCTGGATCATGCAACAACTCACCGCGACCACGGACCGCGCAACGCTGCGAGACGCCATGCTGTTGGCGCTGCTGTGGCTGGTACTGCTGGCCGGCACCCGGACGCGCGGCACCGATGTCCTCGGGGCAGGTAGCACGGAGTATCGGAGGATCCTGCAGGCCACGTGCCTGGCCTTCGGCGCCGTAGCCATCGCGCGGCTGATCATGGGATGGGAAGGCAACCGCACCCTCCTGCTCACAGCCTTCGTCATGGGCCTCGCAGAACTGCTCGTGGGACGGTGGTCCTGGCGCACCTGGCTGCTTGGCAGACGCGTAGCGGGCCAGTGCCTGGCCCGGAGCCTGGTCGTGGGATGCAGGGAGGACGTGGAGCGATTCGTCTTGGCTCTGGACGGGACCACCACGCACCAGTACCAGGTCGTCGCGGTGACCGTGACGGACTCCGGTCGGCGCGCTCCGGTCGACGTGGCAGGACACCGGGTGGTGGGGACGGCTGCCTCGGTCGCCAAGACCGCGACGCAGATCGGTGCTGACACCATCATTGTGGTGGGGGAGAACCCAGCCAATCCCTCTTTCGTCAGAGATCTCTACTGTCAGCTGGAAGGATCCCCGGCACGGCTGGTCCTGGCCCATCGGGCTGCTGAGGTCCTGGGAGACAAGGCGCAGTTACACCCCGTTCGGGGCCTGCCACTGCTGACCATGGACATACCGACCTACCGTGGCGGGCAGCTCGTGTACAAAAGGGCCCTCGACATCCTCTGCTCGTCGCTGGCGCTCCTGGTGATCGCTGTCATGACCCCTGTCATCGCGCTGCTGATCAAACTGGATTCGCGCGGCCCGGTGTTTTTCTCGCAGCGGCGCGTGGGACGAGACGGCACGTACTTCACGATGTACAAGTTCCGCACCATGGTCACCACAGCCGAAGCCGACTTGGCAGCCCTCAAGGAATCCAACGAGGGCGCAGGCCCCTTGTTCAAACTCAAGAGCGACCCAAGAGTGACTCGGATGGGCCGCGTCCTGCGCAGGCTCTCCCTGGACGAACTACCCCAATTCTGGAACGTGCTGAAGGGGGATATGAGCGTGGTGGGACCCCGACCCCCACTTCCGGACGAAGCCACCACCTACGACGGTCAGGAGGCACGCAGGCTCTACATGAAACCCGGTATCACCGGCCTTTGGCAGGTCAGCGGGCGCAGCGACCTCAGCTGGGAGGACAGCGTCGCCTTGGACCTCAACTACGTGGAGCACTGGAGCGTGGCCAAGGACCTGCAGATCATGTGGCGCACTGGCCGCGCCATGATCCGTCCGCAAGGAGCGTACTGATGCTCTCCCCAAACGCAGTCACCGTCTCCCGGGTCAAGGTCTACGCCTTCACACAGAGCAGCCTGACGGACACCGTCACCAGCCTCGCGCAGACCCCAGGCACGGACGTGCTGGTGGGGATCAACGCCCACGTGTGCAACCTGGCCCGCCGCGACCCACAGCTACGCAGCTTCCTCGACACCGCCCTCACCTACGCCGACGGGCAGTCCGTGGTCTGGAGCGCGCGCTTCCTGGGAACGTCGGTGCCGCAGCGACTGGCCACAACGGACGTGGCGGAACCCGTCCTCCGGGCGGCAGCGGCAGCCGGACTACCCGTTTACTTCTTCGGTGCCAAACCAGGCGTCGCAGAGGAAGCAGCCCGCACCCTGCGCCAACGGATCCCACGCCTGAAATTGCGCACTCACCACGGCTACGTGGACAGTACCGAGACCGCCGCACTCCTGTCCGACATCAACGATCACGGCACCAAGGTGCTGTTCGTCGGGATGGGGGACCCCACCCAGGAGCGCTGGGTGGCTGAACACGCCGCACAGCTGCCGCCAGTGGTGCTGACCTGCGGAGGGCTGTTCGACTGGCTGAGCGGCCACCACCGGCGGGCACCCCAATGGATGATCGGGGCCGGCCTCGAATGGCTGTGGCGCCTGCTGATCGAACCCCGCAGGCTTGCCACCAGATACCTGGTGGGAAACCCTGCCTTCATGCTCGCCGTGGTGCGGCAACGATGGGTGCTCCGGAACCGAGAACGCACATGAGTACCCCCGGCTCCCTCGGACGCCAGAGTGCCTTCAGCTTCCTGGGGTCCGCCACCAGCGCCGCCATGGGCCTGGTGCTGGTCGTGGTCCTTGGGCGCGTCCTGGGCGAGGCCGGTTCCGGCGTCGTGATGCAGGCCATCGGCGTCTTCATGATCGCCCTCGGAATCTCGCGTTGCGGCATGGACTCCGCAGCACTCTGGCTGCTTCCGCGGCTCGCCCTCGATACCAAAGGCCACGTGGCGCCGGCAGCCTGGTTCATGATCCTCACCTCAGGGGCCATGGGAAGCGCCTGCGCCGTGGCCACCACCCTCACCGTGCGCCTCATGGCACCCACCACCGAAGCCGCCGCCGCCGCGATCATCGCTTCAGCCTGGTTCCTACCACCCACAGCCATGCTGCTCACAGCCCTGGCCGCCACCCGCGCACTGGGCGGCGTGGCCGCCTACGTGGTCGTCGGGAACCTGATCCTTCCGACCCTACGCCCGCTCACCATCGTCATCGCCGTGGCCGCCGGTGCAGGGACCGTCGGAGCCACCATCGCGTGGGCAACCCCTGCCGTCCCCGCACTCGCGCTCGCCGTCGGCGTCCTCCTGGTCCAGCTGCGCCGCACCGCACCCGGTCAACGAGGCACCACGGCAGAGTTCCTCCGCTCAGGCACACCCGGCCGGGCGCTGCGCTACGCCGGACCAAGGGTGGTCTCCTCCACACTTGAACAGGTTCTGGCCTGGGTCGGGATCATCCTGGTGGGCCTCATCGCCGGACCCGTCGCCGCAGGCGTCTACGCGGCGGCCACCCGATTCGCCACGTCCGGGATGATCGTGGACACCGCCATCCGCGTGACTGTCTCGCCCTTGTTCAGTCGCCTCCACCACCGCAGCCAGATTCCCGAACTCGTTGATGTCTACCGCCGAGCCACCACCTGGCTGGTGCTCTTCAGTGCCCCGGTCTTCCTCCTGCTCGCTGTCTTCGCGCCGGTCGCGCTCGGAATGCTCGGAGACGGATTCAGGATCGGCAGCGCGACCCTGGCCGTGATGTGTGTCGGCGCCACGATCACGCTCATGGCAGGCAATATCCACTCCCTCCTCTTGATGGGCGGCCACAGTGGCCTGGCGGCACTCAACAAAATCATCGCGGTGGTCGTCAACATCGTCCTCCTCCTGGCCCTCACACCCCTCTGGGGCATCGTCGGCGCCGCCGTAGCCTGGGTGGCCGCGTGCCTCCTGGACGCCATGCTGGCCACCATCCAAGTCCACCGTGTCATGCACCTGCACCTACCCCTGACCTCAGGTCTGCGCCCACTCGTTGGCACCCTCGCCACCATCGGCATCCCAGCCTTGACCTCGCGAGCACTCCTCGGCGCCACCGTCCTAGGCCTCGCCGTAGCCCTGGTCGTGGGCGGCGCGGCCTTCGTTCTCTGGTGCCGGTTGGACCGCACCCGGTTGCGCCTGGACACGTCCCTTCGTTCCCCCGAATCCTCCCCACGCCCAGAAAGGAAGGCCTCCCATGCGTGAACATCCCACCGGCCCTACCCGCAGAGCCCGTGCTCTCGTCGTAGCTGTCGGCAGCGTTGCCACCGTGGCGGGACTCGCCGTCGCGGTCGTCGCCTCGGCCGCGCAGCGGCCCGACGGCGGGTCAAACGGCCAGCGCGACCCTCGCCCCACTCAGGCGACGGTTCGTCCGTCGGACACCAATGTTGAGGCCAGGGCGGCAGCCGCCACCCAAGACAGCACACCCAGTCGAGCGGCCGCAGGCCGCGCCACACCAGACGCAGCGAGCACGAGTTCCGCCACGGCGAGCCCTACGGCCGCAGCGAACACTCGGCCCGCGGGAACGAAGCCGTCGGAGGCCACGGCGAGTCTGTTGGGGCGCGAGCGGGCGGAGGACCTGGTGAGTGACGGTCTGTCCGTGGCGCTGGACGAGCCGCAGTCCGCCAAGGAGCTGCGCGCAGAGGTGAAGGACGTCGCCGTTGACGATTACCTGGAAGAACTCGAGACGCAGTGGCAAGAGCTGGATGCCTATGGCTGGGAGATCGAGGGGAGTCCCAGGGTGCTGAGCAGCGAGGTCACGACGCGTTCGGAGAAGGAACGTACAGCGGTGATCACCGCGTGTATCGATTCCTCCGCTGTGCGCCTTCTGGACGCGGACCGGAAGGCGATCAACGCTCGGGCCGACCGCTCCGGGCCGGGTATCCAGATCTTCACGGTCCAGCAGGGTGACGACGCTCGTTGGCGCATCGTGGACAGGTCCTTCCCTGCGGACCCTGCCTGCGGAACCGACGCTAAGAACAGGAAGAAGCCATGAACAAGCATGCCGATCTCATCCGTGCCAAGCGCCGGGTGCTCGCCGTGGCAGCGTGCGTTTCCGCACTCGTCGTCGGCCTCACCGTGCCAACGGCCGGGCGCGCACAGGCGGCGCAGGCACTGACGATGTCCACCGAGGCGGACGGCCTCACGGAGTCCACAGCGGCGGCCTCCTGTTGGGAGATCAAACAGAACGCGCCGGAGGCCACCGATGGCGTGTACTGGCTGTACACGCCTGCACTCGGTGCGCCGCAGCAGTTCTATTGCGATCAGGAACGGCAGGGAGGCGGCTGGGTGCTCGTGGGGCGAGGCCGGGACGGATGGTCGGACTCCACCCAGGGTTCTGGGACGCCAGCGCAGGTTTCTACGACGGTGACCGGGCAGGCGGCCTTCACCCCGCGGCAATTGCCGGGCCCCATGATCGATCAGTTGCTCAACGGTGCTCCGGTCAGCAGCTTGACCGACGGTGTGCGGCTGGTCCGAGCCACGAACCAGGCCGGTACGCAGTGGCAGGAGGCCAAGTTCAAGTTCGCCAGCCCGCGGACCACCTGGTCCTGGAACTTCAACACGCAGCAGCGGGTGGGCGCCTTCTCCTTCGGCACGTCCTCCTCCTCGGGCGGCTACACCCAGAGTTTCGGTCGTAACGACGCCTATGAGCGGGTGCGGACCACCACCGGCTCAACGGAGGGCTGGCAGGCCGGATTCGGCTTCGGTTCCAGCGTGCGCGGCAATCCGGACGCCTCCAGCTTCCTGTGGTCCAAGAACACCACCACGGGATACGCCAGACCGTTCACCCAGGTTTTCCTACGTCCCCAACTGCGCAGCAGTGACGGGAACCAGGAGTTTCCGAGTGCCGGTACTGCTGCCGTGACCGGCACAGCGATGGCGGACAGTTTCGCTCTGCCCCAGAACTGGGGTGTGGCCGGCCTGGGCAACGGGCCGAGCACGGTGGAGGGAAGCAACGAGGTCTCGGCCTTCACGGAATCCGGGGACAAGGTCTTCGTTGGAGGCAACTTCCTGAGGGTGCAGAAGACCGCCGCGGGTGGGTCTGCGGTGCAACAGTCCTATTTGGCGGCCTTCAACAGGCACACGGCCCAGTTGGATACCGGATTCACGCCGGTGTTCAACAACCAGGTCAAGGCTCTAGCGACGCTGCCCGGGAACCGGATCGCGGCCGGCGGATTTTTCACCGAGGTCAACGGCGAGCCGCATGCCGGGCTCGTGGTGCTCAACGCCGCCACCGGGCAGGTGGATCAGTCCTTCACGGGGCGACTCGTGAACTACCTCAGTGGAGGGGTGCCCATCGTGCGGACGTTGGATGTTCAGGACGGTTGGTTGTACGTGGGCGGCACCTTCACCCACTCAACCGGTGGCAGCGAAACTCGCGAGGTCTACACCCGCCAGGCGGCCCGTTTCTCGGTCACCGATGGGACCCCGCAAGGTGCCTGGAACCCGGAGCTCAACGGCACGGTGATCAGCGTCGACGCCTCGGCCCAGGGTGATCGCGTGTACTTTGCCGGTTTCTTCTCCCAGTCCAAGGGCCGTAACGCTGACAAGGCGGCGGCGTTGTCCGCCGTGAACACGGACCTGTACCCGTGGAACGTGGTCTTCTCCAACCGCCTGAACGGGCGGAAGGGCTATCAGCAAGCCGTTCTGGAGGTGGGGGATTCGGTCTGGTTGGGTGGATCGGAGCATTCCCTCATGCGGTATGCGCGGGACGGGCTCGCCATGCAGAATTCCTCGATCGGCTACGTTGGGGGTGACTTCCAAGCCATCGCCACGGACGGTCATGCCGTCTACGGCGGCTGCCATTGCTTCGAGGCCCAGTATGAGGGGGCCACCACCTGGCCCAGCATCGGCAATGGCTGGACCTCGGCCGACGCGATCTACGGATCGGGCGCGTGGAACGCCTCAGACGGAACCCGGTTGCCCAGTTTCAACGGGAACTTCAACACCGCTCGCGGTGCTGGCTCCTGGGCGTTGTTCGTCGATTCCACCGGGGTGCTCTGGCAGGGCGGGGACTGGACCTATTCCAGCCGACCCGGCTGGGTCAGGCAATGGTCGGGCGGGTTCGTGCGGCATGCCCAGGCCGACGTGACCGCACCAACCCGCCCCGGTTCCCTCACCGCTGTGGGCGGAGAGGGTGGTGTGGCCCTGTCCTGGACCGCCTCCACGGACGCCTCCGGAAGTGTGAACTACGAGGTGATGCGCAACGACAGGGTCCTCGCGACGGTCTCGGAGACCACGGCGACGCTGCCCACGGCAGAGGCCGGGGACCGCTATTTCGTCAGAGCCGTGGACACCGCAGGGAATCGGTCGCAGTCCACGGCAGCCGTCCAAGCCCAAGCGCCACCTCAAGAGCCGAGTACGGTCGCCTATGTCGACAACGGTGCGGACTGGAAGTACGTCTACACCGAGGCCGGGCCGTCGGGGGACTGGACGTCACCTGTGTATAACGACACGTCCTGGGTGGGCGGCAACGCCCCCTTTGGATGGGGGCATGCGAACCTCGCCACCCCCTTGACCTCGGACGGCCCCAAACCAGCGGTCTCGTTCTACCGCAAGACCTTTAGCGTCCAGGACGCCGGTGCGGTGACCGCGCTCCAAGTCACCACGCGGGCCGACGACGGCATCGTGGCCTACGTCAACGGCACCGAAGTGGGCCGCACCCGGGTCGATCCCGGACCAGTGGGGCCGCGCACCTATGCCAACGCAGCCGTCTCCGCGTCTGCGGCGTTGGCCAACCCGGTGCAATACGCTGTCCCCACCGACCTGCTGGTCAACGGCGACAACGTCATCACCGTGTCAGTGCACTCGAACTACCGCAACACTCCCAGCCACAGCTTCGACCTGGAAGCCATTGGCACCTTGGGTAGTCCGGCTGCGGTGGCCCGCCAGGAAGCACTCCAGGACGCCGAGGAAGAACTCCAGGACACGGAGGAGGTGCAACGATGACAGTCCAGGTGAGGCAGCGAAGCTTCCGTGCGAATCTGCTCGCGCTCAGCACCGCGCAGAAACCCGGTGCGGGGGTGCCCGCCTATATGCGGTGGGTTAACCGCCGGGCCGGGCGGGTGATCGCAGCGGCCGCAGCCAAGGTGGGCCTCACCCCCAACGCCGTGACGGGGATCAGTGCGGGGCTCTCCGCTGCCGGCCTTGCCCTCGTGGTGCTCGTGCAACCGCAGTGGTGGTCAGGACTGGCGGCAGCCGTGCTGATGGCGGCAGGCTTCGCGTTCGACTCCGCAGACGGACAGCTGGCCCGGCTGACGCATGCGGGTGGGCCGGCTGGGGAATGGCTTGACCACGTCGTGGACGCCATCCGGACGCCCACCGTGCACCTCGTCGTGGCCGCCGCGCTGCTGCTGTATCGGCCGGATCTGGGCTGGGCCGCGATCGTCGCGGTGGGTTTCGCCGTGGTCTCGGTGGGTCAGTTCATGAGTCAGATCCTGGCCGAGCAGCTGGTCCGGGCCCGCGGCGGAGGGGTCGAGGAGGGCAACGGCACCCTGAAGTCCCTGGTCCTGTTGCCCAACGACACCGGGACCTTGTGCTGGCTGTTCCTGCTCTGGGGCGCACCGAGCGTGTTCTGCTGGGCCTACGCACTCCTGTTCGCACTCAACTTGGTTCACGCGGCCGTATCGATGCGCCGCAAGTACACCACGCTGACGTCGCTGGACCGGACACCAGCGGCCGCAGCGCCACGGTGACCGGCATGTCTGGCCCAGCCACATCCGCGACAGGTGCAGGCGCCCCTGGGGTTGGAGGGCGCAGGCGCGGTCGCGACCTGTCCACCGACTCACTCAGGGGCATAGCCGTAGTGCTGATGGTGGCAGGACACGTGGTCGGCACCACGGCAACCGAAGGCATGCGGGTAGCAGACGACTCAGGATGGCGGATGGGCTACGTGCTCCTCTCCGACCTCCGGTTACCCCTGTTCACCGCCCTGTCCGGTTTCGTGTACGGGGCCAGGCCACTCACGGGGCCACCGAAGCTGCCGGGCTTCCTCAAAGGCAAGGCACGCCGGCTGCTGGTGCCGCTGGTCACGGTCGGTACCGCTTTCGCCCTGTTGCAGGCGCTGATACCCGGAACCAACAACACCTGGGATCTCACGCAGCTGTGGCAGGTGTACGTCTACGGGCTGTGGCACTTCTGGTTCTTGCAGGCCATCTTTGTGCTGCTGCTGGGGGTCGGCATCGCGAATGCCGTTGGCTGGTTGAGATCCGGACGTTCCATCGCCTGCACGGCGGCGGTGGCGGCAGTCCTCACGGTGAGTGTCCGGGTGCCAGACCCTTATGCCTTCTTTTCCATCAACGGGGTGCTGCGGCTGGCCCCCTACTTTCTGCTGGGGTACGGACTGCGGGTCGTATGGTCACGCGGCGGTCACCGGCCGTGGGTTCTCTTGGCGGCAGTGGTGCTCTTCTGCCTGCGCTCCACGGAGATCGTCCTCCACATCGCCGTACCGCCGCGGCTCAGCTCCGTGTTGGGACTGGCGCTGGGGATGACGGGTATCGCTTCGCTGATCCTCTATCGGGAGCGGCTCAAGGTGCGGGCGCTGGCCCGGCTGGGCTATTTCTCCTTCG
Organism: Galactobacter sp.; assembly: GCA_052108535.1. Classification (GTDB taxonomy): domain Bacteria; phylum Actinomycetota; class Actinomycetes; order Actinomycetales; family Micrococcaceae; genus Galactobacter. Next base: position 41,438 of record JBQDZM010000016.1, read on the forward strand.
GGATCTACCTCTTGCACGTCTTTGGGGTGGCGCCCACACGGATGGCGGTCGAGGCGGGCGGCGTGAGCTGGGAACCGGCCGTGTTTGGCCTCTGCCTGGCCGTGGGGATCGGGCTTCCTGTGCTCTTCGAAGTGACCCTGGGCAGGGTGAAATGGGTCAGTTGGGCCGTGTTGGGGCAGAAACCTTACCGGGGTGTGCCCTCGGCCTGACGGGGGATCTCCACAGCACCGGCCACGACGGTGGCGCTTCTGCGCGCCTCGTCCCTCAGCCACCTCAACCGGCCCAGGTCCGCGGAGGCGACATCGAAGACGACGATCACCGCGTCGCAGGAGCCCATGGCAGCCACCACCTCCGCGGCATCGGAGACCGAAGGTACCGAGAGGAAGAGGTCCGACGAGTTTTGCTCAAGCAGCTGGGCCAGGGACAGGACGGTCGGGGAACAGCCCTCAGTGACCGTCGTATCCACGATCACGAGTCGCGTCTCAGGCTGCAGCGTCGAACCAATGCGCTCGGCCGTCAGCCGCAGGGCCGCCTCCTCCGTGAGCTCAGGCATGCCCTTGGGCTGGTTGACCTGGCCGAGCAACGGTGCGCCAACTAGGGAAGCGGCTTCCTTAGGCGTACGGACCCTGCGATCGAACGGATTGCGTACGTAAGCCAAAATCACCCCGAGCACCAGTCCGACAGCGCCTCCCGTCACCACGGTCGTGGTGCGGGACGGCAGCGCGTACGGAGTGTTCTTGCCCGCAGGAGTCAGGACGATGCCGCCGGTGGTGTCCACCGTGTTGACCTCGTTGCGTGCGGCCAGCAGGTCATTGATCTGGGTAAGCAATTGCTGCTGCTTGGCGCGGGCCTGCACCTCGGTTGAACTACCCGGGGTCGCGGCGGAGAGGGTCTGATTGGTGCGTTTGAGTTCCGCGTTGAGGTCCTCCATCTGGTCGTTGTAGCTCTTCAACATGCTGTCCACGCGGACCTGTGCCTGTTCGCTGCGGAAATCCAGGTAGGCCTTGGCGACGGCATCCGCCCCGTCGATCGCTTGATCCGCGCTGGGGGCGGAGAAGATGACGTCCACCACCGTGGCGTCGGCGGAAGTGCGGACCTCGGAGGCGTCGCGAATCTCACGGGCCGTGTCGCCGTCCCCGATCAGCGTGGCCGCGCGCTCGGCCACGATCTGGGAGCGGGCGATATTGACCTCCGTGGTTCGGTCGAGCAGGCCGGAGGCGGCGCGTTGAGGTTTGAACGGTTCCGTAGTGATGATGTTGAGGTTCAAAGTCGTCTTGGCCGTGAAGGTGCGCGGCGCCACGACAAGGTAAACGGCGGAGGCCACGAATCCCAGCACGGTCACGAGGGCGATCAAGCGCCATTGCCTCAGCACAACGCGTGCGTAGTGATCCAGCCCCAGGCTGACCTGTTGGGTGTGATCCATGACACTTATCATAGGCTCATGTCTACGGTTGGAACACGGTGAGTATCTCGTATCCCGGGGGTGGTCTCCGGGGCGCCGCGCTGCCCGCGAACCCACGCAGCGGAGGCGTTCTTCCGTCGTGGCCCCTCACCGCCATGTTCGCCGCATACCCGTTGTGGTGGGTTTTGGGATTGGGGTCCATCGCCTGGATACCGCTGGCCTTCCTCATGCTCATCCTGTTGCTGCGCAGCGGACACGTCGAAGTCCCGCGCGGCTTCGGGATTTGGCTGGCGTTCCTGCTGCTGATGGTGGTGTCGGTGGTCGGCATCGACAGCCCGGGGCGTTACCTCGGCTATCTCTATCGCGTCTTGCAGTACCTGAGCGTGACCGTGGTGCTTGTGTATGTCTACAACGCGCGTGTCCGGTTGAGTGTGCGGCATGTGCTGGGCCTGGTGACCCTCTTCTGGTTGTGGGCCGTGATTGGCGGATACGCCAGCATCCTGTTTCCCGCGTTCTCGTTCCGCACCCCGCTGGGGATCCTGCTGCCAGCCGGCCTGCAAAACAATGAGGTCGTGGGGGAGATGGTGGTGCGTCGACTCACGCAGCACAACCCTGACAGCTGGATCGCCATGGATCCGCGGCCGTCCGCCCCGTTCCTCTACACCAACCAGTGGGGCACCGTGTATTCGCTGTGCCTGCCGATGGTGATCGCCTACATGAGCCTCATCCGGCGCGGGCCCACGTTCTGGCTGCTGACGCTGGCGGCCGTGGCGTCCCTGGTGCCTGCCCTGCTGACATTGAACCGCGGGATGTTCATCGGCTTGGGCGTGGCGGCCGCATACCTCCTGTGGCGCTTTGCGTGGGTCGGTAGATGGAGGGCCGTGGCAGCGTTCGGGCTGGGTGGCATCGCCGTGTTCTTGGCGACCTCTGCGCTGGGCGTGGCTCACCGGCTCACCGAACGTGTGGGCGCTAGTTCCTCCACCGAGGACCGGGCGGACCTCTACGCGGAGACCTTCCAGCGGACGCTGCAATCCCCGCTCTTTGGGTACGGTGCCCCACGGCCTTCGATGACGGAGGGGGCGCCCTCGGCCGGCACCCAGGGGCATCTGTGGACCGTGATGTTCTCCTATGGGTTCCCCGCCCTGTTCTGCTTCGTCGCAGCTCTGCTGTGGATGGCTGCCTCCACGTACCGGACGGCGGGCAACGTGGGACTCCTCCTGCACTCGGTCACCCTTGTCATCATCGTGGAGATGCTCTACTACGGGGTGCTGCCCAACGGCCTGATGCTGGCCTTCATCGCGACCGCACTTTTGATGCGTGAACAGCTTTACGTGGATCCCCCCGATGTGCAGAGGCGCCCACATACCTCAGTCTGAGTGTGAACATCCTCACAACCAGAACGAGGTGACCGGTGCAACAGCCCGTCGTCAGCGTCGTGATCGCCACCCGCGACCGTCCAGTCCTGCTTCGGCGGGCACTGGCTACCGTCCTGGGGCAGCACTCAATCCACCCGCTCGAAGTCATCGTGGTCGTTGATGGTCCCGCCGAGGAGAACCTCGCAGACGTGGACGCCGGACCACACACGCTGCGGTGCGTTCGCAACACCGGGAAGCCGGGATTGGCCGGTGCCCGCAACGTGGGCATCGTCGCGGCTTCCTCGGACCTGGTGGCCTTCTGCGACGACGACGACGAGTGGCTGCCGGGCAAATTGGCCGCCCAGGTGCGCAGCCTGCAAGACCCCTCCGTGGTGCTCGGCGCCACCGCCATCGAGATTCGATCCGAGGGCGGCAGTCATGTGCGCTGTGCCCCATCCGAGGTGGGGCTGCAAGACCTGCTGAAGGACCGCATCACCGAATTGCACCCGTCCTCCTTCCTCATCAGAAGGTCGGCACTCATGGGAGACCTCGGGCTGGTGGACGAGGAGATCCCCGCCTCGTACGGCGAGGACTACGACCTGCTCTTGCGGGCGGCGAAGGTCGGCAGAATCGTGAGCCTGCCAGAACCACTCACCGTGGTGCACTGGGACAGGACCTCGTACTTCACGCAGAAATGGCGGGGGATCGCGGACGGACTCAGCTACCTTCTCGCCAAGCACCCGGAATTCGCCTCGAGCCGTTCCGGCAGCGCCCGGATCGAGGGGCAGATCGCCTTTGCTCACGGGGCAGTGGGCGCCAAGGCAGACGCCAGGAGTTGGGCCTCGAAGGCCATTGGCCACGACCCTCTGCAACCGCGAGCCTATTTGGCTCTCATGGTGGGTCTTGGCCTGGTCTCAGCCAACTGGGTCGTCTCGACGCTCAATCGCCATGGACGAGGAGTGTGAGATGCCACGGCTCTCGGTTCTCATGCCGGCTTTCAACGCGCAGGCTACGGTGCTCCCGGCGGTCCGCAGCACCCTCAGGGCCCTGCCGAGGGACGCGGAACTCGTGGTTTTGGACGATGGCAGTACGGATGACACCGCCCGGGTCCTCTCGCAGCTGGGGGATCGCAGGCTGCGGGTGCTCTCACGGGCCAACGATGGTGTCGCCTCAGGTCTGAATCTGCTGCTGCAGGAAACGGACAGTGAATACATTGCTCGGATGGACGCCGATGACCTGGTGCTGCCGGGGCGGTTCCGGCGGCAACTGGCTGCGGCCCGTGACGGAGCGGAGGCGGTGTTCACGACCGTCGTGACCTGGAACCAACACAAACTCACACCACCCAGGCCGTCGGCGATTCTGCCCCAGGATTTCGGTCTGCACCTGCTTCTCACCAATCCTGTGGCTCATTCCACGCTCTTGGCACGCCGCGAAGCCGTGGATCGGGTGGGTGGTTACAGAATCTTGCCGACAGAGGACTACGACCTGTGGCTCAGGATGGCTGCCTCCGAGAGCAGACTCTTGCGGCTCGCCGTGCCGGGAGTGGCCTACCGGACGCATCCTCAGCAGGTCACTGCATCGCCAGAGTGGCGTCGCAGCAGCTGGGAGAACCCGCAGATCGCGGAGGCCTTCTCTGCGCTGGCCCAGCAACTGCTCGGTGTCCCTGCATTCCGGATCACCGCTTTGGCGATTGCCGAGACTTTGAGTCCCGAGGAGAAGCTGCAACGCTTTGACGAGTTCGCGGAAGCCTTCAAGGCAGCACTGGACCACCACAGTGACACCGCGCAACGGGCACTGAAACGAAAGCTCGCGGAACGACGCGGATGGCTGACCCGGAATGTGTCGGTTGCGCCCGGCACTGCGGACGCGAAACCGCTCGGCAGCGAGGTCGGCGTGGTTCCCGGTGCGTCGGCGCGCGAGCGCTTCCGGACGGCCGTGGCCGCGGACCGCAAGGCGAACGCGGCCTACCCGAAGAGCAGACTCGTGTTGCGTTGGTTCCGTGCAGCGCAGCGCTGGCGCCAGACGCCAGGTCCGCTCGGCCGGATCATGTTCATGGCGGTGGGAGGTTCGTACAAGGCCGTGACCGAGGGGATCCTCGGGATCGAATTGCCGGTCAGTACGGCGGTGGGGCCGGGGCTGCGCCTGCGCCACTGCTTTGGGATCGTCGTGAACCCGTCCTCACGGATCGGGGCCAATGTGATGTTGCGGCATGGCGTGACCTTGGGCAATCGCCGGTCTAGGCACGATTGCCCGGTCATCGAGGACGGTGCGGAGATCGGGGTCGGAGCGGTAGTGATCGGCTCGGTGACGATCGGGGCAGGAGCCCGGCTGGGCCCCAATGTGGTGGTGGTCAAGGACGTGCCTGCCGGGGCGTCCGTACGTTCGCCCGGCACCGAGACCAGCCGAAAGGCAGGAACAGCAGCATGAGGATCGGATACGCGGCCGGAGCCTTCGACCTGTTCCATGTTGGACACCTGAACTTGCTGCGGCAGGCCAAGGCGCACTGCGACCGGCTGGTGGCAGGTGTGGTCTCGGACGAGATGCTTCGGCAGGTCAAGGGCATCGAGCCGGTGGTGCCCACCGAGGAACGGTGCGAGATCGTGCGCCACATCGACCTGGTGGACCAGGTCCACGTGGAGACCACCCCATCCAAGTTAGACGCCTGGAGGCAGGTCGGCTTCACCCACTTCTTCAAGGGAGACGACTGGCGGGGGACCGAGAAGGGGCTGCTCCTGGAAGAACAGTTCGGCGCGGTCGGAGTTCAGGTGGTCTATTTCCCCTACACAGCGCACACGTCGTCCACGGCCTTGCGCCGCGCCCTTTCGCTCTTGGAACGGGCCGAGGGAAGCAACCTGAACGGGCCTATCGCGACGTGAAGCGGTGATCCTCGGGCAGCACCACGGTCAGCCGCCACGGTTTGGTCTTGGTGGGCGCTGACAACTCGACGTCCCACCACTGGGCCGCGATCTGCCGGAGCTCCTCGGCGGTGGTCGGCTGCTCGCAGGAGGCCAACAGTCGTCCCACCAACTCGCCACGGGTGTGCTTGGCGAAGTGAGACACCACCTTGCGTTGTCCGGCTCGCAATTGCACGGCGTCCACGGCCACAGTCGTGGCCGGCGGCAACTTAGCCGCGGCGGCGTACGTCGAGGAACGCACATCGACCACTAAATCATCCCCGGCTCTCTCCGCCAGAGCCGCACTCAGAGCGGGACGCCACGCCGCGGCCAGCTTGCCGATGCCTGGCAGATCCACTCCCATGGACAAACGGTAGGCAGGGATCCTGTCCCCGAACGACACCGCGCCCCAGAGTGCAGAGACCACCACCACGTCCTGATCGGCACGAGACCGCGCCTCGGCGGGGAGGCCCGCGTAATCCAGGGCGTCGTAGAGGACACCGGAGTAGATGCTGTGGGCGGGAGCCGTCGGCGCCGAGAGCAGCTCGGTGTTGGCCGCGACCTCGTCAACCAGTGAGGCGCCGACCTTCAGCACGCTCTGGGCCCGTTCCTGGGCGGAGAGCCGCACCAAGGCATCCGCCACCTGAGTCCTCTGCTCGGTCAAGGACGGGAAGGACAAGGAGGCAAGGTCGACGGGGTCGCCTCGGTCCGGACGGGATTTGCCCTCCGAGGGCGGCAGCAGCATCAACACGTTTCACAGCCTAGAATCGTTGGCGGCCAACGCACTAATCGGACCAGGGTCGGGAGGACAACGGGCACGTGAGTAGAGCAGCAGAGACACGACCAAGCCGTCGGGCCTTCCTGACCGGGGCGGGAGCGGCCCTGACCGGGATCGCTCTGGCTGGCTGTGCGCAAAACATGGTGCGGCCTGGGCAGGATTTCCCGGCCCCCGCATCAGAAACGGCGGAGCCCGGGGAAACGCCAGAGCCGACCACTTTTGTGGTGTACGGGGATTCGCTGACGGCCGGTCGTCGCAAACGCCTCACGTTCGGGCTGCCTCCCGTGGACACCTGGCTGGGGCACTTGGGCCCCGGGTTGCTCTGGAGCGGCGGTGCGGCCGTGTCTGGCGCTACCGCGCAGGCTCTGCCCGCCATGCTGACCACCGCGCCCAGGGCTGATTACGGCATCTACTTCTTCGGAACCAATGACCGCAGGCACGGACGCAGCGTGGAGGAGATGGTCGCGGACATCGCCGAGGCTCACGCCTCGATCCTTCCAGCGCGCCGCCCCGAGACGCCGTGTCTGGTGGCCGTGGGGCCCCAGGGGAGTGCCGCGTTGAGCTCCGCAGTTGATACCTGGAACATCGAGGTTCGGCTCAGCGCAGAGGAGCTGGGTTGGGGTTACCTGGATCCATGGGGTCAGTTGCGCGCCTCGGCGTCGGCCGGAGGGCCTGGGCAGTGGGCCTCTGCCGGGATTCATCGTGACCAACTGCACCCGACCGAGGGCGGCGCCAAGCTGCTGGCGGCGGGGATGGAGGCCGCGTTGGGCGGATTGGTTCAGAAGAGCTAACGGGGGTCAACGTTGCCTTCTGGCGCACCATGGCACATGGTGACACTTCCTCATCCTGGCTGGCTTTAGCTCCTCTTAGGGGAACTTGGCCGGTAAACTGAACCGACATGGGCTGCCAGGTGCGGCTCACGGAGAGAGTCGGCGCGATGCCGCCTCCGGGAAGGAGCCCGCCATGCAGTCTGTAGATGATCGCAAGATTGACCGTGCTGACGTAGTTGATCGTGCCCGCCACAACGTCATGCTTGAAGGCCTCCAGGTGAGCCGCGAGTTCTCCGAGGACTCCGATCGGTATGTTGCCGGCCAGATCTCAGCGAGTGAGCTTCTGCAGCAGACTCGTGCTCGGTATGGGATTGCCTGATCCGGTCCACGACCCCTACCTGTTGCCCAACGGGGTCCTGCGCAACCTCCTAGGGATTGAGGATCGTAGAGAGCTTCAACGTGCCGAAGCCGACCTGGTCTCAGCGCAAGAGGTCACGCTGGTTGAGGACGACCTTGTTCCTCATACGCGCGACTTCGCGGAGCTTTGCGCCATCCATGTGCACCCGTTCCGCGAAGGCAATGGGAGAACTCAACGCCTGTTCTGGTCCCGCATTGCCTTGGACGCTGGGTGGGCTTTGGACTGGCGTCCGATCCACGGAACGACTCTTGATGACGTGAGTCGACTTGCTCGTGAGGGTGGAGATTCTGGACCGTTGCAATCCGCCCTGGACTCGTGTGTCTCACCTCGTCCGTGACTGACACGAAGAGCGCCCCGCACCGTTCAGGTGCGGCATCAAACCTAGGACGGTTCAACGTTGGGTGGATGAGCCGGCCTGTGAGCCGGGTTCTGTCTCCACGCAGGGTTACCCCTGCATGGGAGGCGGTCATCCATCTAGGGCCACCGTTGCCGGTGGCCTCGAGCGGCCTACCCGGTACCTCAGGCGGACAGCCTTCGAGCGGCACCTGTCTGACCTTGCTCCGGGTGGGGTTTACCTAGCCGTCCCAGTCACCTGGGACGCTGGTGGTCTCTTACACCACCGTTTCACCCTTACCCCGGCCTACTGGCCGAGGCGGTTTGTTTTCTGTGGCACTGGCCTGCGGGTCACCCCGAGTGGGCGTTACCCACCACCCTGTCCTGTGGAGCCCGGACTTTCCTCGGGCCCCTGCGTCAATAGCTGGGGCACGCGACCGTCCGGCCGACTCATCCGTGTCCCAGTCTAGACTCCCGAACCGACTCAGGCGCGACACCATGCGGTGCCCCGGGCTGCCGTTCGGCGTAAGCATGGTCGCAAGGGTGGCATAACTCACCCACACATGAACGCCTGTGCATTCTCTGGCTAGTAGGATGGACGAGAGTGCACTAGCGCGGTGATGGAGCCCATCACCCGAGTGTGCGACCCACGACGACGAGGGCAACGGGGCCCCGCCGTCCGTAACCCGATCAGCAGGAGACGAACTTGTCGCAGCAGACCGACGCAGCCCAGGCCGAGTGGAGCGCACGTGAGGGGGTCGCCGAGGAGTTGATCCCACTCATCGGCCGCCTCTACCGCGAGAACAACGTGGTGCCTTCGATCCATGGCCGCAAGCTCATCAACAAGTCCGCCACCGATCTGCTGAAGGCGCACCGCATTGTGCGTCACTATGACGGCCAGGAGATGGATCCGGCGGATTCGCTCGAGCTGCTCTCCGTGGTGGACGGTCTCGACGTCGGCGCCGTGTCCCTGGACCTAGCCGCACTGCACAACGGTGCCAAGGAAGCCCAGGCCAAGGGTGTCTCCGTCACCGAGTACCTGGAGCAGCAGCTGGCGGAGGTCGCAGGTCAGCACGGCGCCAGCCCTGCCGCACCCAAAGACATCGTCCTCTACGGCTTCGGTCGCATTGGTCGGTTGCTGGCCCGCATCCTCATCGAGCGCGGCGGCTACGGCCTGCGCCTGCGCGCCATCGTGGTGCGCCGCAACGGCGACGAGGACCTGGTCAAGCGTGCCTCCTTGCTGCGTCGTGACACCATCCACGGTCCCTTTGACGGTTCCATCCTCGTGGATGAAGAGAAGAACACCATCCAGGCCAATGGCGCCCTCATCCAGGTGATCTACTCCTCCGACCCCACCACCGTGGACTACGAGGCCTACGGCATCCATGACGCCATCGTGGTGGACAACACCGGCCGCTGGCGTGACCAGGCCGGGCTGGAACAGCACCTGAAGGCGAAGGGTGTTTCGAAGGTGTTGCTGACGGCTCCGGGCAAGGGCGAGTTGAAGAACATCGTCCACGGCGTCAACGATGCCGACATCGAGGACACGGACACCATCCTCTCCGCGGCGTCCTGCACCACCAACGCCATCACGCCGGTGTTGAAGGCCCTCAACGATGAGTACGGTGTGCAGATTGGCCACGTGGAGACCGTGCACTCCTTCACCAATGATCAGAACCTGACGGATAACTTCCACAAGGGTGAGCGTCGTGGCCGTGCCGCGACCCTGAACATGGTCCTCACCGAGACCGGTGCAGCCAAGGCCGTGGCCAAGGCCCTGCCGGAGCTCAAGGGCAAGCTGACCGGTAATGCCATCCGCGTCCCCACCCCGGACGTGTCCATGGCCATCCTGAACCTGACCCTGGAGAAGGCCACCAGCAAGGACGAGGTCAACACCTTCCTGCGTAAGGCGTCCCTGGTCTCGGACCTGCACCGCCAGATCGACTACATCGATTCCCCCGAGGTGGTCTCGACGGACTTCGTCGGGTCCCGCCGCGCCGGCATCGTGGACGGACGCGCCACCATCGTGGCCGACGACGGCAAGCACCTGGTCCTCTACGTCTGGTACGACAACGAGTTCGGCTACTCCTGCCAGGTGGTCCGGGTCATCGAGACCATGGCCGGAACCCACCCGGTGTCCCTGCCCAAGGCCTGACCCACCTCAAGCGAAGAACCCCGCCCCTGACGTATCACGGGCGGGGTTCTTTAGTTCAGTGCCCAAACACGTCAGTGCCCAAACGGATCCGCGTCCACGCCCGGCATCCACGTCTGGCCGGGTCGGTTGAAGCCTTCGCGCTTCTGCTGCTTCTTCCACCGCTTGCCCCATTTGGCGTCCAGCATGTCGACGTAGAGCTTGCCGTCCAGGTGGGAATACTCGTGTTGCATCACGCGGGCGAACCAATCGTGGGCTTCGAAGTCCACGTCGTTGCCATCCACGTCTAGTCCCTGCACGCGAACGTATTGGGCGCGTTGGAGGGGGAAGTCTAGCCCTGGTACGGAGAGGCAGCCCTCGGACATCTCGTCCGGGTCGGGTGCTGCGCCGGAGACCTTGGAGAGTGTCAGGCGTGGGTTGATGACCACCCCGCGGTGGGGAGCGTCGTCCGCGTGGTCGGGGTAGTCGTACACGAAAATGCGCAGGCCCACGCCGATCTGCGGCGCTGCGAGACCGACACCGTGGGCGGCGTCGTTGGTCTCGTACATGTCTGCCACGAGGGTCCGAATCTCGTCGTCGATGGTGCTCACCTCTGCGGCGCGGCGGTGCAGAACGGGTTCCCCGTAGATGACGATGGGGCGGACGCTCACGTTAAGTCTCCTTACTCGGCGGCAGGCGTGCTTCTGCGCCGGTTGGGCGCAGCAGTTCATTCTACTAGGGGGTATCAGGGCTGAATGCGTAGGTGTCGGTAGCGGTTGGCGGCCGCTGCGACGTCCACCGCCCGTGGCAACGCCACTTGGCCTGGATGCTGTTGCCCGGCGGTGAGCGCTGCGAGACCCTCGCGGCTGAGCTGGTCCTCCAAATGCCCGACGTCCTGGGCCAGAGTCCCGCTGCCCGCGTCAGCTTCCAGCCGGGCCAGGGCCCGGGCCACGCCTTCGGTCTGTTCCTGGTCCACCACGCCGGTGGCGGTGGCGTCGAGGCTGGCCTCGCCCATCCTGATGAGGCCACGCCCCTTGGCAGCTGGCGGCCGTGGCCGTTTCCCGTGGGGTGTGACGGGCGCCAGCCCGTCACGCGCGAGCGCACGTGAAACTCTCCGTGGCAGCGGGTCCGCGCCACCCGCCGTCGGGCATTCGGTTGCGGCGCCCTGCGTGGCCGCGTGGGCGGCGTCCGTGACGTCCTGCGGGACGTAGGCGTCCATGGAGATGACAGTGGCGGCGTGGGGGAGGAAGGCGGAGGACCCACCGGCCACCAACACGGTGGACACGCCGGCGGCCGTGAGCTGGTCGATGCGTTCCACGAAGGGTGTGATCGGTTCTGCCGTGACTAGGCGTCGCATCACGTCGTCTCGCATCATGAAGTTGGTGGCGCAGGTGTCCTCGTCGAGGAGTAGCGTCGTGGAGCCTGCTTCTCGTGCTTCCACGATGGCGGCGGCCTGGGAGGTGGAGCCGGACGCGTTCGGCGTGGAGAAATGGTGCGTGTCGGCCCCAGAGGGCAGGGCGCCGATGAACGGGGAGATGTCGACGTCGGTGACGGAGCGCCCATCCTCGGCGCGGATGGCCACGGCGTCTGGGACGCTCAGCACGAACTCGCGCCCGTCGCCCTCGATATATGGGTGCACGCCGCGGGTCAAGGCGCTCAGGAGAGTCGATTTCCCGTGGAAGCCGCCACCGATGATCACCGTGACGCCCGTGCGGATCCCCAAACCGGCCAACCGGCGGCCGGACGGCAGCTCCAGGATCACCCGCAGTGATTCCGGGGAACGGAACGGTACGCCGACGCTTAAGGGTAGGTCGGAGTCCCCAGCAGCGCGGGGGAGGATGGCGCCATCGGGAACGAAACCGATCAGGCCGTGCTGGGGGAGCAGGGCCTGCAGGTCGAGCTGGTCACGATAGGAGTCTACGTGGTCTCGGAGCGCCTCGAGGTCCAGGCCGTCGGCCCGCAGGTGGAGGCCCACCGCGTTGGGCAGCACGTCCAGGAGCAGGTGGTCCGCGCGGCGACCCAGGATCCGGCGCCGATCCGCGGGCAGCGCAACGCTGAGTCTGGCCTCCACTCCGTGGTCGGTGACGACGACGCCGCTGCGCTCGATGATCTCCTGGGTGGGAGATCCGGTGCTGATGCCGGCCGATTCCTGGGCCAGATCTCTGGCGACGGCGCGCAGGATGTGATCCGCGGTGGCGACACGGCCGGGTCGGTCAGCGACCAGGTTCTGCGGGAGCGCCGCCGTCCCGGCGTCGACGGCCACGCGCATCAGACTCGGAGGGGCATAGGGATCGGCCTGAACCCGGTCTACGTGCAGCACCAAGCGTGGGGAGCCGTTCGAGTGGGTGCGAAGGGTCCATGCGCCCAGGAGGTCGCGATAGGCGGGAAACCCGAGTCCGTCGATTCGCCGCAGCGTGTCCTCGAGTTCCTCCGCGGAGCGGGGTCGTGATGAGTGCGCCATGAAACAAACCCTAGTCGTCACCGGGCGTGGTGCGTCGCGCCCGGTCGTGGGCCGTCGCGATCCGGACACGTATCGGGCCGCCGTAGCGGGTGCCACCTAAGCTGGTTCGGCTACTCATTCCTACCATCACGGTTTCCCGGTGGCCGCCGGGACCAGAACAGGCCCTCGCTTTGTCGGCACGTCCTTCAGAACCCGCTCGATCCGATCCCCGTGGTCGCAGGCGCAACGTCATCATCGCGATCGTCTGCCTGCTCGGCGCCACCCTCTTCTGGGCGGGCAACTACGTGGTCGGCGCTCACGCTGTGGCGGAGATCGACCCCGTGAGCCTGGTCCTGTTGCGCTGGGCTCTGGCCCTGGTGCCCCTAGTCATCATCGCCCAGGTGGTGGAGAGGCCCAACTGGAGGACGGTGTTCGCTGCCTGGCCGTGGCTGCTGCTCCTGAGCGGCCTGGGGCTCCTGGGCTACAACCTGCTGCTCTACTTTGCGCTGGAGCACACCACCGCCTTTGATGCCTCCCTCATCAACGCGTTCAACCCGGCCCTCATCACGTTGGCTGCCGCGATGTTCTTACGTCTTCGGCTCACAGCATGGTCCGTGGGTGGTGTGCTGACGGCACTCGTCGGCGTGCTCGTGGTGCTCAGCGACGGCGACCTGGGCCGCCTGGTGGGCACGGGCTTTGGTACCGGTCAGCTCCTGATGCTCGGTGCCATCGTGGTGTGGACCGGTTACACGATCGTGGGATGCGTGGCGCCACCGCTGCCGCCCATCTCCTCCACCGCGGTGCAGGCAGGCATGTCCGTGGTGATGGTGGCGCCGATCAGCCTGGCCGTGGGCGGGCCGACGTGGCCCACGTCCACGAGCGCGCTGCTGTCCTTAATCTTCATCGCGCTGTTTCCGTCGGTGGGCTCATACCTGCTGTGGAATCGCGCACTCACTCTCATTCCCGCCAGCAGCGCTGGAGTGTTCCTGAACCTCATCACCGTCTTCACCGCCATCATCACGATGGTGGGAGGGCAGCCTGTCACGGCGTCGCAGCTGATCGGTGGTGCTGTGGTGATCGCAGGCGTTGCCATCACGAACGCCCCGACCTTAGTCCCTGCGCTGCGGACGCGTTCGTAGCAGTATTCAGCACGGCAGCATTAGTCCACACGAAAATGGCCGCAGCCCCACAACGGGACTGCGGCCATTCTTCGCTCAGCGCAGGTATGCCTGGAACCTCGCATTAGAAGGCCCAGACCCAGCCACCCTCGCCCTCCGGCGAGTAGGTCAGCTGCCCATGCTCAATGGGGGAGTCGAGAACCGCTTGACCACGTGTGGTGTGTCCGCCTTCAACCTGGAAGTCCAGGGGGTTCTCTAGTTCGCACCCGGCAGCCAACTCGGTATTGAGTCCAGTGACAGCCGGTATCTCCCGGGTCGTGGCGACACCAAACGCAGTGGCGTCCAGTGGCATGGCCGCGGTGGTTTCCTCGACTAGGTCGTTCGCTGAGGCGGCCATGGATGCCTCGACCTCCAGCACCAAGAAGGTGCCGTTCTCTGGCGTTACCGTGGTGCCGAAACCGCGAATGGTGCAGCTCTTCATCGCCTTGACACTCTTCACCGTAATGCTGAACACGCTCTTGCCATCAGCGGTCGTCAGCTCACCAGCCTCGCCGAGTGCCTTGATCACCTGATCCTGCTTCGCCACATCCACCGAGTCGCCGCTACCCGGCTCGGTCGGTGCCACCTTGAGATCATGCGCCTCCTGAGCTGTGGGCGGTGGCGTGGAGCGATCAGCATTCGCGGACGGCAACAGGACCGCTGCAAAGCCACCACCGAGCAGCCCCACTCCGGCCAGCGCACTGATCAGGACCGTCTTCTTGTTCTTCATGATTTGCCCTCCTTGATACTTGTGATCGCTGCTTTAGTGACGCTTGAGGAAGTCAGCGGCCGTAATCAGGCGGCCCGAGCGTTTTGCCACCGTCGTACCCCAGTCGCTCGTCTTGTAGGTGTAGGACTTGGAGCCGTCCTGCATGGTGACCAACTGGCGTTTGTACATCAGCTTGCCCTGATAGCGCATGGTGCCTTCATACTGATCCAACGGGCCCTTCAACGCGTCGGCCTTGGCCTTGGAATAGTTGAACTGCTCTGTGACCACGGCTCGATTGCCCGGGGTCATGAAGGTCCAGTCCTTATTCCAGAGCTGGTAAAGATCAGTGCCGGGCACCTTGCCCAACATCTTGGTGTCGTAGCCCTTCATCCAGTAGTTCGCGAACTGACCGGTGCGCAGGGTCCTGTACACCGCGAACGAGACGTCGGCACCGCTGGCGCTGAGAGCCGACTTGGGCACATACCCCGTCAGATTCTTGTACTTGATCTTGGCCCACGTGCCAGCGTGATGCGTCACGGTCACCTTGGAGCCGTACGGCATCGTCTTCTGGTTCTTCGCACTGGCCGCGGGCTGTGCACGAAGTGCTGTTGATCCGGTGGTGAAGCGACCGTAGTCGGCCACATTCACCGTTGCGGGCAGAGTCGCCGCAGGCACACTCTTACCGAACCCGGTGACCCACACCCACTTGTTGCCGATCAGCACTTGGTCACGGCCGTTAGCGGTACGCCGCCATGAGACCTTGGTGCCCGCCTTTACCGCTTTGGAGGTACCACCAGTGGCGGCACTCCACTGCTTCGCTGCGTTACCGGCCCACCTGTACTGCACTGCCGGCCGCTTGGTTTCCAGATACGACGTCGCGACCCAACCGTGGTAATAGGCCGTCTTGATGTGCGTGTACTTGCCAGCGACGGCCAGCCGCGTGACCTGGGTGCAAAAATTCACCCCGCCGATAGCCTTCTTCTTGGATCCATACGAGTCATAGATCCGGCTGTACTTATTCATATACCGCTTGGTGTCGGCAGCTGTAGTCACCGTCTTGATGCTCAGGTATGACCCCGACGCCCAGCCGGTCTTGCTGCCCCATTTGAGCTGATGCCAGCCCTTGGACGTCTTGCCCGTGGGGGTGACCTTGGTGCCCTTCTTCATCACGCCCAGCGGCTTGCCGCTTGTTGAGGCGGACTTCCTCAGGTGCAGGTTGGCCTTCGTCGTGGCCTGCTTGGACTTCGTCGCCTTGATTTTGCTTGCCGGAGCATTCGACGCAGCCCACGGGTTAGTACTCTTGGCCGTCTCCACGATGTGGCTCACGGGTAGTGCTTGAGCTGGTGTCGGTGCGGATGCGGGCCCGGCCGCTGCAACCAAGCCCGTCACGGCGATCGACGAAAGCAAAGGGACCGCCAACCACCGCGACACACGGTGGCGATTCGATGCCGTCCCTGCAGATAAACCGTCCAAACCCATCAGCCTCGCCACCTACTACTTGTCAGATTCGTACAAGCTAGGAATCATCACATGCTTAGTCTGTATAGCATCTGCATCCTACCGGTAATAAAGCGATTCACGATGGCCTTGCGACCGGATCCTCTGGCGATTTGAAGGAGGTTGCAGCGTCGGCGATCGATTCGAGACCGCCGGCGTCAATCGTTTCAGTGCTGACGTGACGCAGGTCGAGTGAGAATGCTCCCTCGGCCGTGACTTGGGCGGACGGTAGCGATCGACCTCTTCAGCTTGACCTTGACGTTACGTCAACCTCTACCGTGATGGTCATGGAATGGTCGATACAGCAAATTGCTCGCATCGCGGGCACCACGAGCCGCACGCTTCGGCATTACGACGCCATTGGTCTCGTGTCGCCGAGTCACATCGGTAGTAACGGGTACCGGTACTACGACGACCGCGCCCTCGTGCGGTTGCAACGCGTGCTCTTGCTCCGTGAACTCGGGATCGGGATTACTCAAATCAAGGAAGTGCTCGCGCACCACGTGGACGAGTCTGCCGCGTTGACCACTCATCTGTCGCTGCTGCAACAGGAGCAGGACAGGCTCGCCCGGCAGATTGCTGCGGTAGAGCACACACTTCATGCACTCACAGGAAAGGAAGAACTCATGGCTGAAACCATGTTTGATGGCTTCGACCACACGCAGTACAAAGACGAGGTCGAGGCGCGTTGGGGCGCTGACGCCTACGCAGCCTCAGATGGCTGGTGGAACGGGCTGAGCGCACAAGCGAAGCAGGATTGGAAGGCTCAGCTTCAGACACTGAACAACGACTGGATCGCCGCGGCGATCGCCGCGACGGTATCCGCGGACTCGCCGGAAGCCCAGGGGCTCGCACGCCGTCACGTCGAGTGGCTGCGAAGCGTCCCGGGCACTCCGGCCGAGGAGTCCAGCGGCGACCTTGTCGGGTACGTCGCAGGTCTAGCTGAAATGTATGTTGCCGACGAGCGGTTCGCCGCAAACTACGGTGGTGTCGAAGGTGCCAAGTTCGTGCGCGATGCCCTCTTGCACTACCTCAAGAGGTAGCCACTACGAGCGCGCCGACTGCGTGGGGGAGCGACGTCCCGGTTCGATATGAGCCGGGACGTCGTCAGTCCTCCCAATCGATACCTTCATGAGTGAGGGCTTCGGACAGGATGCGGATCGCCTTAGGGCCCACCCCATGAAGCGCGCTGAGTTTCACCCTCCCGAAGGCCGCCACCTGCGTAAGCGTCGTGATTCCTTCGAGGAGGAGCGCACTATTCGCCGGGCGACCAATGCGGGGCAGGTTGAGGTTACCCTCGTTTCGTGGACACCTGATGTGGCGGGTTTCCCGCCTGGA
>JBQDZM010000017.1:0-56842 GCA_052108535.1 Galactobacter sp.
GTACGTCTTACGTGTCTTCTTCTGTGCCACAAGGACATCCTTCCAGGCGGGAAACGGGCTCTTCACAATCCAGGGTGGGTCTGTGAGGTGAATCCTCCTGAGTGGAGGAGGGATCTGAGGATGTAGTGGTTGAGGTTGCGGAATCCGAGGGCGATGCCGCGGAGGTGTTCCAGTCTTCCGTTGGTCGCTTCAGTGGGCCCGTTGGAGGTGTGGGGGTGATCGAAGTAGGCGAGGATGTCGGTTGCGCGCCGGTTGAGGGTATGCCCGAGTGTGCGGATCTCTTTCAAGGCGGCGGGGACGCCGGTGGCGATCTTGGTGATCACCGTCTGCATGAGCTTCTTGCCGGTCGCGGGGTTCTCGTGGCGGTAGGCGGCGATGACTTCTTGATAGATGCCCCAGGTCACCGCCACGGGCAGGTACTGGTCGGGTGTCAGGGCGGCGTCGAGACGTTTGATTTGCTTGGGGGTGAGGAGGTCGCGCCCGGTTTTCGCCGGTCTTGTTGATCCCATACAACGGGTCTCCTTTGCGGGCCCGGTGCCCGGTGGTGTCCTGTTGGATGCGGCGCCGGCATACATCCATCGCCTCGGAGGCGAGTTGACCTACGTGGAAGGGATCCATGACCTCGATCGCGTGGTCCAATTCCTCTTTCGCTGCGGTCTTGAAACCGGTGAAGCCGTCCATAGCCACGACTTCGACTCCGGTGCGGAACGCGTCACTGCGGTGGGCCAGCCAGGTTTTGAACACGTTCTTGGAACGACCGGGGATCATGTCCAGCAGGCGGGAGGGCCCGGTCCCTTCACGGACCGGGGTCAGATCAATGATCACCGTGACGAAGTGGTCCCCACGCCGGGTGTGTCTCCACACGTGCTCGTCGACTCCGATGACTTTGACCCCGTCGAAGCGGTGGGGATCATTGACGAGGCGGGTGAGGCCTTCCATCAGGATGGCGGCGTTGGCGGTACCCCAGGACACGCCCAAGGTAGCGGCGATCCTGGAGATGGACATTTTGTCGACGATGACGGCGTGGAGTCCCCAGGCTAGGCCCCCGCGGGAGAGTTTCTGCCTCGGGGAAGCGGCTCTACGGGTGTCATCACGGAAGACGTGGTGGCAGGTAGCGCACGAGTATCGACGCACCGCCACATGCAGTTTCACGGGGATGGACCCCATGGGTGCGTGAGCCAGGTGACGAACGGTCACGTCATGAACGGTGGCGGCGGCCCCGCTACGGTGGCAGTACCGGTCCGGGGACGCGACCTGACAGTAGAGATCCTTGCAGGTGGGAGTGATGTTCTGACCCGTCACTTTCAAACCCAGGGCATTCAGCCCGGTGAACGTGGTTAAGTCAGGCGAGAAGAAGGTAGCGTTGAACATGAGGGCCCTTGTACTGCGAGAAGCGTTGCTGAACACTCCGATTCTCCACCTGTGCGGGGCCCTCACCCACACCCAGGACCCCAACCCGGGTTACAGAGGCAACCTCACCAACCCACCCTGGATTGTGAAGAGCCGGGAAACCCGCCACATCAGGTGTCCACGAAACGAGGGTAACCTCAAAGGAGCAGGGTGCTATCGATGTGGCCGCAGTGCGCGACGAGATTACGTCAGTAATGGAGGGTGGAGAACGGGCTTTCCGCCTCCGCAAAGAGAAGTACGGCTTCTGACGATCGGCTGGAGAGGTCGCGTTGCTCAGACCGCACCGGTCGCTGGACGGATCTCGACCCCTGCTTTCATGATCGCCACCCGCATGGTTTCCTGGTTCACGTCGAGCGCCGTGGCAACCTGTGACAAGGAGAGTCCGGATTCGTACAGGCGGGCGGCCTCACCCACCTGTTGTGCCATCATCGGCTGGCGACGGACGACGACGTTGTTGGCGCGGAGGATGCCGATGATCGTGGACTTGGCGACGCCGAACTCCGTTGCAAGGACGGTGGTTGTCTCGCCTGCAGAATATCGCGCGACCACCTGCGCGCGGACTTCGTCGTTCAGGCGCCTCCACTTGCGGCGAGGAGCCGTGACAGCGCGAGAGGTTTGAGCGTCGTCCGGCAAGGTGTCCGCACCTGTCGTCCGAGTGCTGGCGTGAAAACCCCTGATCCGGCGCAGATTCTCGGTTTCTACCCCTGTTGGGTATTTACTGGAACAGAGGTCAATAAGGGCGACCACTAAAGGCTCCGATTCGCTGGAAACAGCGAATCGGAGCCTTTGTCGTATCCAGCCAGCGTGGGTGAGGTGGCTGTGGACCGTGGGACGTTGGCATCATGTCGACCGACTCGATCCGCTCTTTTGCGATCTGTTCCGGGTCGACCGTATTGGACACAGTCAGTGACAGGATGCTGGCACAGGCACAGGCACAGGCACAGGCACGGTCGCAGTCGTAGCCACAGTGACAGCCAGGCCCGGACCGAGACCTTGACCTAGACCCAGCGCGTTTTGGCCAGGGGCAGAGTCAGTGGGCCAGAGGCCGAGGCAGGTTCAGTGGCGGTGCCGGCGTCGCATGCGGGCCCGGGTGATGAGGGCGTCTGCCACGGCGTCCAGGGTTACGAGTACGCCAGCGACCATCACCGCGCTCTTCCACCCACCACCCGGCCAGCTCGTGGAGATCATGCCGGCACCGACCACGGCCTGGACCCCGGAGGTCATCAGCGCGAATTTTGGGTGTGCGATCAAGAAGTCCTCGCACCTGCGATACACGCCGTGCCGCCCACGCGGCTGCAGACTTCCGTTGCCGTCCAGGATGACCTGCTTCAGGTTGCTCCAGATGTGTCGACGGGTATACGTCTTGGCCTGGGGGAGTGGCTGTTCGTGGACTGCGGGATGCACCAAGGACGCAGGCAGACCCAGTGAGAGTAGGAACTCCTCGATGCGCTGCTCTGTGGTGGCAGGGAAGTTCGAGGCGAGCGCGGTGTGCAGCCGCATGCCGTCGACATCGAGGCCGGGCTCGGTGAGCAGTTTGGCAGTATCGGCTGACGGATCCAGGTGCTCGTTGAGGAGCAGCGTGAGGATGTTTTGCGCTTCGGGGGAGACCTCGGAGGGAGGGAACACGGGTTGAATATGCGCCGCATCGTTCACACCGATGTAGAGGGCATCCCCCTTCCGGAAGGTCCGAGTCTCCACCAGCGCCAGCACGTGGCCGTCAGCATCGTCCGGATCTCGGCTCACCTTGATGGACGGCAAACGGCGTCGCGACGTCCACGGGACATCGTGGTCCTCGCTGTCTGGCACAGTGAGCCTGAAAACTGACCAGTCTCCGTCCACACCGCTCTCGACCGTGTCGGACCCAGAGGTCCAAGCCAGCTCCATACCGTCGCTCTGACCGCGTTTGGAGAAGATCAGGAGGCGTTCGGGTTCCGGCGTCCACTCGTCCCCATCGTCATCTGGTAGGTCGTCGAGGTCTTCTCGCGTGAGCCGTGAATGGTAGGAGCCGTCGTAGTTGGTGCCGCGCTGGTATCGCCCGGGTTGGTCGTCGATCCAACCGAGGTCCTTGACGCCGGACGAGTCCGTTCCTTCGACGGGTGAGGAGGTGGAGGGGCCGGCGGCGAGCTCGTGCGGATTCGGAGCCGGGCTCTCAGCGCCGTCGAAGTCCTCGTCCAAGTCGTCGTCTGCCCCGTCATCGTCCTGGCGCCAGAGGTCAACGTCGCACTCCAAAACGGTGGCCAAAGCTGACTCGACGTCTGACAGCATGGGCCCCAGAACCAGGGAACCTGACTCGCCGAGTCGCAGCGCCTGCCCATCGGCATTGCAGGCCAACCAGAAGTACACCTCGCCGTCGTCTGCGGCAGAGGGGTGATGATTCACTGCGGCGAGAAACCGGCTGTTGCGCAAGACCTCGTGCACCCTTGAAGGCGTGAGGGCAGCGGAACCGTCTTCCAACGCGCAGGCGCTCCCGCTCACCACGACGTAGGGGGAGATGTCCACGAGGAAAGCGGAAGAGTCAATCATGGCAGGGGCGCTCCGGAGGATGGCGAGTTGGACGAGCATGACGCTATCAGCTGGACAGACGAGGGCGGTGGGGTCGGGATCCAATACCGGATCCCAACCCCACCGCCCTCGTCGTCATCTAGTCTTCGCCGATCAGGCGAATTCAGGCGAATCCCGACCTGGCCGCCTCGTAGTACAGATCAGGCCTTCAACCAGGCTGTGGCGGGGCCGGGAAGCACCCCGTCTGACACCGGCACGGAGGAGAGCAGCACCTCACCTTCTGGCAGGAGGAACGGTTCGGAACCGAAGTTGGTCACGTTGATCCAGCCATCGGGCCGACGGAACACCAGCACGGAGTCAGAACCGATCTCGTCCCAGGACAGCGTCTCCTCGCCCTGCAGGGATCGGCGCAACTTGAGGGCGGTGCGGTAGAGGTTGAGCGTGGAGTCGGGGGCGTCGGACTCGACGTCCGCTGCGAAGTCCTTGAACCAGTCAGGCTGTGGCAGGTGCGAGCCTCCGGTCCCGAAACCGAAGTGCTCCGACGACGCAGACCACGGCAGGGGCACGCGGCAGCCGTCGCGACCCTTGACGGTGTGGGCGCTGCGCCACCACTTGGGGTCCTGGAGGTCGGCGATGTCCAGGTCGGCCACCTCGAAGAGCCCCAGTTCTTCACCCTGGTACAGATAAGCGGACCCGGGCAGCGCCAGCAGCAGCAGCGTCGCGGCATCTGCGCGCTGTCGTCCCAGTGACCAGTCCGGAACAGGAGTGGTCCCGTGCGACATGAGCCAGGCCTCTTCATCGGTCCCAATGGGCAGGGCGTAGCGGGAGGGATGCCGGATCACGTCGTGGTTGGAAAGCACCCAGGTGCTGGATGCGCCGGATTCGGCGGCCAGCGCCAGGTTATTGTCGATGATCTTCTGGAACGCGTCAGCAGTGAAGGGTGCGCGCAGCAGGTCGAAGTTGAACGCCTGGCCCAACTCCGTGGAGCGAGCGTAGAGCGGGATGCGTTCCGCGGGCACCCAGGCCTCGGCCACCGCGGTGCGCGGCGGGGTGTACTCGTTGAGCACCTCGCGCCAACCGGCAAAGATCTCGTGGACCTCGTCGCGGTCGTAGAGCGGGTCGGAGCCGTCCACCGGCAGCTCGAACTCGTGGGTGGAGCTACGGAAGGGCTCAGAGAGGTCCTTCGCCAGCCCGTGGGCCACGTCCACGCGGAAGCCGTCGACTCCACGGTCGGACCAGAAACGCAGCGTCGTGTGGAAGTCCTCGCGCACCTCGGAGTTATCCCAGTTGAGGTCGGGTTGCTCCGGAGCGAACAGGTGCAGGTACCACTGGCCCGGTGTCCCGTCGGCCTCGGTAGTACGAGTCCAAGCCACGCCACCGAAGTTGGAGATCCACTGGGACGGGGGCAGCTCGCCGTTCTCGCCGCTGCCATCGTGGAAGATGTAGCGGTTGCGCGCAGCCGAGCCTCGGGGAGAGGCCAGCGCCTCCTGGAACCACACGTGGTCGTTGGAGGTGTGGTTGGGGACGATGTCCACGATGATCTTCAGGCCGGCGTCATGCGCCGCGGAGACCATTTCGTCGAAGTCCTCCAGCGTTCCGAGCCGAGGATCCACATTGCGGTAGTCGGCAACGTCGTAGCCGCCATCAGCCAGCGCGGAGGGGTAGAACGGGCTCAGCCACACTGCGTCCACGCCCAACGACTTCAGGTACGGGATGCGGCTGGTGACACCCTTGATGTCGCCCAGGCCGTCACCGTCCAGGTCGGCAAAGCTGCGGGGATAGACCTGATACACCACGGCTTGGCGCCACCAATTGGGATCGGTCCCGTCGATGGTGATCAGCTCTGCCTCGGTTTGGTTGGTCAAGGAAGGTCCTTTCCTGGGGTAGTGCACGCCTGCGGCGTGCGGCGAGATGCCCGACGGCGGGTGGTCCCCGCCGTCGGGCATCTCGCCGTTGTCAACGGCGGGTTCGGTCCGGGGGCTGCGCTGGCCCCGGATTCACGATGTCAGTGCTGCCTTAAGTGTCAGCCCTTCACGGCTCCGGAGGTCAGGCCGGAGACGATGGAGCGGCGGAAGATCAGCACCAGGATCACGATCGGGACGGTCGCCGCGACGGAGGCCGCGAAGATCTGCCCGTAGGGGGTGGAGAACTGTGTCCCGAAGAGCGCGATACCCACGGGGATGGTCCTGGAGCCAGTAGTGGAGTTGAACGTCAACGCCATCAGGAACTCGCTCCACGATGCCGTGAAGGTGAACACGCCGGCCGTGAACAGTCCGGGTTTGGACATCGGCAGGATGACCGACCACACGGTGCGGATGGGGCCGGCGCCGTCCAGCTCACAGGCCTCCTCGATGGAGGCCGGGATGCCCTGCAGATAGTTTCTCATGATCCAGATGGCAAACGGCAGGTTGAACGCCACGTAGGGGATGATCAGGCCCGGGTAGGAGTTCAGCAGGCCGATCTGGCGTTCGATCAGGTACACGGGTGTCAGGACGGCGACCGCCGGGAACACCGAGAGCATCAGCAGCCCGGTCATGATGCCGGTGCCGCCGCGGACCTTACGTCCGGTGAAGGCATACCCGGCCAGCAGTGACAGCACCAGCACGATTACCGTGGTGGAGACCGCCACGATCACCGAGTTGACCATGTAGATGGCCAGATCGTTGGTGACGAAGGCTTCGATGAAGTTGTCGAAGGTCCACGTCTTGGGTAGGGCGGACGGCGGCGTCGAGGCCACGTCCTTGGGGGTCTTGAAGGCGGAGACGAACAGCCAGTACAGGGGCAGTGCCGTCAGAATGACGATAACGACGCCGGAGACGTTGACGGTGTTGATCCACCGGCGCCATCCGCGCTGAACCTTGGTGCGAGGCATCAGTTCTCTCCCTTCGCCTGGTTACGGAAGGCTCTCAGGAAGACGGTGCATCCAAGGCCGACGATGAGGGCTGTGGTGGTGGCGATGGCTGCTCCAGGACCAATGTTGAGGTCCTGGAAGAGGACTCTGTAGCCCATCATCGCCAATGTTTGTGTACTTGTTCCTGGCCCGCCTTGGGTGAGGACGAATGGAAGGTCGAACACGCCGAAGGCCTGCAGCACGCGGAAGAGGACTGCGATGGTGAAGGTCGGCATGAGCTGCGGCATGACCACTCGCCAGAAGGTGGTCCAGGTGTTGGCTCCGTCGAGTTCTGCGGCCTCGTAGTGTTCCTCGGGGATCATGACGAGTCCTGCCAGCAGGATGATGGCGACGAACGGGGTGGTCTTCCAGATGTCCGCGACCATGAGCGCGGCGCCGGCCGAGACCGGTTCGCCGAGGATGACGGGTGGGGAATCGGTGAAGAGCCCGAGGAACCATGTGGCCACACCGTAGGTGGCGTCGTAGATGTACTTCCACAGCTGGGCGGAGACGATGGTGACGAGGGACCACGGGATCAGTAGTAGCGCAAGCATCCAGCCGCGGGTGACCCCGAGCCGTTCCAGGACCAGGGCCACGAGCATGCCGAGGACTAGTTCCACGCCCACGGTGATGACGGTGTAGAGGACGGTGAACCCGAGTGCCTGGTACCAGGCACTGCTCTGGAAGAGGGCCCCGTAGTTGTCCGTGGTGAAGCTCTTGATGCCGAAGCCCTCGTAGCCGATTTCCACGTTGGCGAAGCTCAGGACCACGGAATAGATGACCGGGAAGATGGTCACGAGGCCGATGACGATCAGAGCGGGGGTCGCGAACCACCAGGCGGTGCGGGCGCGCTGCTTCTCGATGCCGTTGAGTTTCTTAAGCTTGGTGCGTCCGTGCTTGGGGTCGCCCTTGCGCACGGTTCCGGTTGCTGTAGTCACAGTGCCCTCCCCTCCAATGCGATGTTCATCTGGGATGCCATCTGTTTGGTTCCGGACTCAAGGCCCTTCTGCCCCAGGATGATGGCGTTCGAGTTGACGAACATGGCCTGGGAGAGTTTGGGGTAGAAGCCGGTGGCGGTGGGACGGGCCACCAGTGTGATCTCCTTGGCGGCTTCGTACTGGGGACGTTTCTTCTTTGCCGCTGCCTCGGAGTTCAATGCCGCATCGGAAGCTGGGATGACGCCGCCCTTGTCGACGATGATCATCTGCGCTTCCTCGCCTGACATCCACTTGACGAAGGCCAGGGCCGCAGCGGGGTGTTCGGTGTGGGGGTTGATGTAGTTCCCCCAGCCGCCGATGGTGGAGTGGCCGGACGGGCCGCCGTCGAAGCCGGGCCGCGCGCGGACGCCGACCTTGCCTGCCACGTTGGAGGACGATGGGCTGTTGGCCACGTCGTAGGCGTAGGACCAGTTGCGCAAGAAGGCCGCGCGGCTGGTGGTGAAGGCGTCCAGGCTGGCCTGCTCGATGTAGGTCATGGACGCGCGTGGGGTCACGCCGTCCTTGATGAGAGAGCGCATGAACTCGAGGGCGCTGCGGGTCTCGGAGGAGGTCACGGTGGACTTGGTGTAGTCGTCGTTGACGAGGGTTCCGCCTGCGTCAGCAGTGAATTCCGTGAGGTTGCAGGTGAGTCCCTCGTAGACGTTGCCCTGGTACACGAACCCGGATTTGACGTCTCCGGCCTCGATGAGCTTCTTGGAGGTCGCGGCGACTTCTTCCCAGGAGTTGGGGACCTGGAGGCCGTGCTTATCGAGCAAGTCCGCCCGGTAGCAGAGGAATCCCTCGTCGATGTAGACGGGGAACATGTAGTACTCGCCGTCCACCTGGGCGGCGTCTCGGAGGCCCTGTGAGAATTGATCCCAGTAGTCGGAGGGGACCAGGTCTGTGGCGGGGACCGCGAGCTTGTTGCGGGCGAACTGGCCGGGCCACGCGATATCTCCGAGGGAGACGTCTGGGGTGGGGGAGCCTGCGGCGATCTGCGTGGTGAGGGTGGTGCGGTTGACGTCCGTGTCGGACGGTCCGGCCACCAGGTTCACCTTGATGTTGGGGTAGCGCTTATGGAAGGCGTTGATCAGGGTATTGCGGAGGTCCCCACCTGAGTCGTCCGGGACGGAGGAACTCCACCAGGTGATGGTGGCTTTCTCGTCTCCCGGTTCGGGGGGCCAGTCCGCGACTGTGGTTCGGTTCTGTCCCGTGGCGCAGCCGGCCAGAACGGCCACTCCGGCTGCGCCCAGGGATCCAGCCACGAACCCGCGGCGTCCGAGTTCCATGTACGTCCTCCTTGACGGTGTGTGCGGAGGCCGCGTTGACCTGCGTTGGTCGGCAGCGGTTCCGTGCACGCGATGACAGCGCTTGCACGGAAATGTATGAGGCATCACACCGCGTGTCAATGTGTCCGCGTCGCTGTCAGTGGTTGATGCGTAGGGTCTGCTCCCGATGTTGGGGTGGCGCGCACGGCGGTACGCTTTTCGCTAGAGGTGGTGCCGCGGGGCGTCATCTGGAGCGCTGGAGCTGCCTAGGGTTGTTCCGCGCCGTGACATAGAGCAACGAGCAGTGCAAGGAGCAGGAGGGGTAGCCGGTCATGCGAGGGAAGCAGCCGGACGGGCCTGGGCCCGCCTCGTCCACATCAAACACGCATGCGAGCATGCACGACGTCGCGGTGGCAGCGGGCGTGTCCACCTCCACGGTGTCCCGCGCCCTGCGCGGGCAGAGCAACGTGCGCCCCGACACCGCGGCCCGAGTCAGGGCGGTCGCCGAGGGGCTCGGTTTCACCGTGACGGCCAGCGCCTCCGGCTTGGCCTCCGGCAAGGTCAAACGCATCGCGATGCTGCTCGGATCTCCCCTGACGGACTGGTTCAGCGGAGAGATCCTGGATGCCATCGTGCGCGTGGTGCGCGGCGCCGGATACGACCTGCTGCTCTACCGCGTACACGGCGCCAAAGAGCGCGAGTCCTTCTTCCGCACCATGCCGGCTAGGCGCAACGCGGACGCCATGATCGTGGCCTCGTTCAGGCTGCTTCCGGACGAGCAGGCCACGCTGGCGCGGATCGGGATTCCCCTGGTCTACCTGAATCAGCATGTGGAGGGCTACCCGGGTGTCGGCATGGATGATGTGGCCGCTGGCATCGTGGCGACGCGGCACTTGCTGGCCCGGGGCTATCGACGCCTGATTTATCTCAGGGAAGAACTCGAACAGGACTTTGTGTGGAGCGCCCAGGACAGGCTGACGGGCTTCCGTGCTGCGGTGGCAACACCGGATACCGCTGTGGACGCCCGGGTGGTGCAGGTGCGGCTGGCCGAGGAATTCCAGGACGGCCTGGCCCACGAGCTGGCGGCCGAGGCAGAGAACACGGGCTACCCCGTAGGCGTCCTTGCAGAAAACGACACCCTGGCACTGCGACTGTTATATGGACTTCGGCGCGCTCGGGTGGACGTGCCGGGCCAGGTAGGTGTGGTCGGTTTCGACGGCCAGGAATGGGGTCAGCGGATGGGGCTGACCACGGTGGTGCAACCGGTTCAGCGGCTCGCGGCCGCGGCCGCGGAGATCGCCCTCCGACTGGCTCGGGACGAACCCACGGCTCAGGACTGGGAGTGGCTGGAACTGCCCACGGTACTGCGGGAAGCGGACAGCACCTGAGCGGGGCCGCGCCAAGGCGCGGGGACGCACTAAGGCCCGACGCCACGGCGTCGGGCCTTAGTGCGGGTGGACCCTGTGCGGGTGGACCCTGTGCGGGTGGACCCTGTGCGGGTGGACCCGGCCGGGTCAGACCGCGGCGGGAGCTGCTCGGTGCGTGTCCTCCAGCCGGTCACCGGACGCGGTATCGAACAGGTGGGCTTGGGACATGTCCGGGACCAACTGCACGGTATCCGTTGGCTTGAGCAGCGACCGGCCGCCGGTGCGGGCCACCAGGTTCACGCGCTCGCCGCCGAAGTCGGCGTGGGAGTGGACGTAGGCGTCAGCTCCCAGTTCCTCCACCAGATCAGCCGTGGCGGCAATGCCGCCAGTCGGCTGGAGCTCCAGGTCCTCCGGGCGAATACCGAAGGTCACGGTGTTCCCGGTGAGTCCCGCGGTCTGTGCCGGTGAGAGCGTGATGGCGGTGTCCCCGAAGTGGACCGTGCCGTTCTCGACGGGAAGCTCCACCAAGTTCATAGCCGGGGAGCCCATGAATCCCGCGACGAAGATGTTCTTGGGGGTGTCATACAGGGCGCGCGGGGTGTCTACCTGCTGGAGTTTTCCTTCGGACAGCACCGCCACGCGATCACCCATGGTCATGGCCTCCACCTGGTCGTGGGTCACGTACACCGTGGTCACACCCAGGCGGCGGGTCAGGGAGGCGATCTGCGTACGCGTCTGAACACGCAGCTTGGCATCCAGGTTGGACAGCGGCTCATCCATCAGGAAGACCTTGGGGGAGCGGACGATGGCGCGGCCCATGGCAACGCGCTGACGCTGACCGCCGGAGAGCGCCTTGGGCTTGCGGTTCAGGAACTTCGTGAGGTCAAGCAGCTCTGCTGCTTCTTCGACGCGCTTCTGGCGCTCGGCCTTCGGGACGCCTGCGATCTTCAGCGCGAAGCCCATGTTCTCCGCCACCGACATGTGGGGGTAGAGGGCGTAGTTCTGGAAGACCATCGCGATATCGCGGTCCTTGGGGGCGGTGTCAGTGACATCCTTGCCGCCGATCAGGATCTTGCCGTCGTCCACGGGTTCCAGCCCTGCGAGCATGCGCAGGGTCGTGGACTTACCGCAACCGGAGGGACCAACGAGGACCAGGAATTCGCCGTCTGCGATCTCCAGATCGAAGGAGTCCACAGAGGGGACCAGGGCCCCCGGGTAGACGCGACTTGCCGAGTCGAAAGTGACAGAGGCCATGGTGAATCAACCTTCCACGGGCAGGTACGTGCCCGACGATCCGTAGTGAACAGGTGTGATTAGTGTCTCACATCGGCGAGGGTTCCGAGTAGTACCGCGATGTCACCCGGCCCGTCCACCCGGTATTGGGCTGCGGTGTCCCCGCCCCCGACCTTCACTCCCAGGTCTCCGGAATCCGGGTCCAGCCGCGCAAATCCGTCCTCGTCGGTACGGTCGTCGCCGGCGAAGACCAGCACGTCTGCGTCCGTGGTGGCGCGCAGCCAGTCCAGCCCCTGCCCCTTGTCCGCAGGCAGCACGCTGATCTCCACGACGTTCTTACCCAAGGTGACGTGGACGCCGTCCCCGAGGGCACTCATCCGGTTGGTGGCCTCGTGGACCAGCTCGGGGACCGCTGCGGGCTCCACCATGCGGGTGTGCAGCACCAGGCCCGCCGGCTTCTCCTCGACCCAGGCGCGGGCATAGGTCTGTGCCAGATCCGCCAACTCCAGGTGGGCGGCACCCAGCTGCTCGGCGGCCGCTGAGGACAGAGTTGCCGCAAGGTCGGCAGCCCCGTACTCGGCGGGGGCGTAACGCTCCGCCCCATGACTGCCCACCAGGAGCACCTGCGGGTCGGGTGAGGCGACCTGCCGCAACGACGCCAGCGAACGTCCGGAGATTAGGGCGACCACGGTCTCGGGAGACTGGACGAGTTCCTCCAGCGCCCGCGCGGACGCCGGAAGCGCCCGGGCTGCGGCCGGATCGTCCACGAACGGCGCCAACGTCCCGTCGAAGTCGAGGGCGACGAGGAGGCGACGCGCGCGGGCCAACCTCATCGCGCCGTCGCGCAATTCGGGGGGAAGCCCGGTCATGACTGCTCCTGTTCGCCGGAACCGTCGGCCGTGGCCGGGCGGGCCGCACGCGGGCGTGCACCCCCAAGGCTCGTTCCGAGCGACTCCAGGAAATCCTTGGACCAGCGGTTGACGTCATGCTGTTGCACGGAACGACTCATGAGCCCCATGCGGCGCTTAGCTTCCTTGGGTTTGAGATTGATGGCCTCCATGATGGCCGTCTTCAACCCGTCGATGTCATGCGGATTCACGATCACCGCCTGTTTGAGCTGATCAGCGGCGCCAGCGAACTCGGAGAGCACCAGTCGACCGTTACCGTCCGCGCCACGGGCAGTGGCGTACTCCTTGGCTACCAGGTTCATGCCATCGCGCAGCGGGGTGACCAGGAGGATGTCCGCGGCAAGATACAGGGCCACCATCTCCTCCACCGGGTAGGAATGGTGCAGGTAGCGCACGGCCGTGTGGGATAACGAGTCGTACTCGCCATTGATCCTGCCCACGGTGCCTTCCACCTCCTCCCGCAACTGCTGGTAGGAGTCCACCTTCTCCCTGGAGGGGCTGGCGATCTGGATGAGCCCGGCCTGGCCCACCTTGACGGCGCCGTCCTCCAACAATTCCGCATAGGCCTTGAGGCGGTGACGGATGCCCTTGGTGTAGTCCAGCCGGTCCACTCCCAACAGCACCGTTTCCGGGTTGCCCAGCTCCCGGCGGATTTGGGCGGCGCGGTCCTGCACCGCCGGGTCCTTGGCCAGGTTCTCGATCTTCTCAGCGTCAATGGAGATGGGGTGGGTCTCCGCGCGGGAGATTCTGTCGGAACCGGGGACCTGCACGCCACCCCGGCGAGGCGTGACACCCAGGAAACTCCGCACCGAATTCAGGAAGTTCGCCGTGTCAGAGGTGCGCTGGAAACCGATCAGATCGGCCCCGAGCAGGCCCTCCAGGATGCGCTTACGCCACGGCAACTGCGCAAAGATCTCCGCAGGTGGGAAAGGAATGTGGTCAAAGAAGCCGATGGTCAGGTCGGGGCGCGCATCCCGGAGCATCTTCGGCACTAACTGCAGTTGGTAGTCCTGCACCCACACCGTAGCGCCGGGGGCGGCAACGGCCGCTGCGGCACGCGCGAAGCGGGCATTGATCTCCCGGTAGGCCACCCACCAGGTTCGGTGGAATTCCGGGGGGACGATGACGTCGTGGTAGAGCGGCCACAGCGTCGAATTGGAGAAGCCCTCGTAGTACAGGCGCAACTCGCTGGCACTCAACGGGACGGGGACCTGATGGATGCCGTCCTCGTCGAACTCCTCCAATTTCTCCCCGGGGGCGCCGTGCCAACCCACCCAGGCGCCACCGGAGCGCTGCATGATGGGGGCGAGCGCGGTCACCAGCCCGCCGGGACTGCGACGCCAACGCAGCGTTCCGTCAGCGTCGGTGACGCGGTCGACCGGCAAGCGGTTGGCCACGACCACGAAGTCGTGGGCACCGGCCGTGGTCGGGGCGTCGCTCCCTTCGGTCTGCGTCGCGCTCGCCGTTGCGGCTTGGTCGGAGGTGGAATTCATGAGTGCACCTTCTCGATTGAGGACTCGTCGCCAAGTGGCCTGGTCATGAGCCTACCCATTTCCGGGCAGCGCACAGCCCACTCAGAGGTAATCACAGACGGCTCCCGTAAACTGCACTTGAAAGTGCAACCAACACGATCGTTGGCGTGTGCCCGGAGTCCGGGCCGCCACGTCAGTGAGGACCGAATCTACCGATGGCATCCAATAGCCCCCGGCCACCCAAGGCTGAACGACTGCAAGCAGCCCGTGAAGCCGCTCGTGCCAAACGCGAAGCCGCTGAGAAGCAACGCCGCCGCAAGGCCGTGCTGACCCGCTGGTCGGTTGTGGTGGTCGTCATCGCCATCATCGCCGCGGTCGCAGGTATCTATTACTTCAACGTGTACAAGCCCAACCACCAGAAGGTGGCCGCCAGCGGTCCGGTCCCGGCGCACGGGAACCAGTACGGCGGAGTGGTGTTGAGTAGCCCGACCGAACTCGCCGACTCCCCAGACGACACCCCGAAGACCGTGAGCAGCAAGGGCCTGCCCGCCGACGCCAATGATGCTGCGGCCAAGGGCCTGATCGGCGAGAACATCGCCATCGAGGCCTCCGGTGCTGAATCCACTACCGGCAAGCCCAAGATCATCGTCTACGCCGATGTCATCTGCCCGTATTGCAAGAGCTTCGAGGATGAGTACGGCAACCAGCTGGAGCAGTGGCTGGAGGACGGCGACGCCGAGGTCGAGTACCGGATGCTTGGCTTCCTGGACGGCCAGTCCAGCACCAACTACTCCTCGCGTGGCGCCAACGCACTGGCCTGCGTCGCGGATCAGTCCCCGGAGCACTACCTCCCCTACCTCCGCTCCATCTTCAACGCTCAGAACCCTGAGTCCGAGGGTGGTGAGGGTGTGCAGGAAGGCGGCAAGGGTCTTGCCGACAAGAAGCTCGCCTCCATGGCCGTCGAGGCCGGGGCGCCCGAGAGCGTGAAGTCCTGCATCACCGGCGGTGAGTTCCGCCCCTACGTGAAGTTTGGCGTCGGGACCGCTTACACCGACCATGTGCGGGGCACCCCGAGCGTCGTCGTGGACGGCGAGAACTGGGACCCGAACAAGGAAGCCAGCTTCGCGACGTTCGCTCAAGGGAAGATTGACGCAGCGAAGAAGTAATGAAGCGCTGACGTGACGCTGACGCACATAGTGGGGCCCACGAAGACCGAACGGTCTTCGTGGGCCCCACTTGTGTCATAGGGTCATCTCTATGAGACGCACCACCACGTTCTTGGCCGCGGTCCTCGCGGCTTCCGCGCTCGCCATGGCTGGCTGTGCCTCGCCGATCGAGGCGCCGGGCCCGCCGTCAGGCGCGGCCCCGACTGTGGACGCGTCGGACGGCGCCGGGGCGCAAGACCCGGCCGCGCCGTCGGGCAGTGCTAACGCGCCGTCGGGCAGTGCCATGCCCGACGAAACGGGGCGGCCGGGTGCCTCCGGCGCCCCCGCCTACGGCACCGTGGCCGCCGGTGTGGTCAGTGGCGAGGACGAGGAACTCATCCCGTTGACTGACCTGCCGGAGCCCGTCCGCGGTAGTGGCAGCGTGCGCGCCTCTGACGCTGGGCCCGTGGACGGCAAAGTCCGGGTGATCATCTACCAGGACATGATGTGCCCGTACTGCAAACAATTCGACGACAAGTTCGGGGAGACGCTGGCGACGTGGGCGGATGAGGGCGACGTGGTGGTGGATCATCGCGTGGTGAGCATCCTGGACGGCCACTCCACGTCTGAGTACTCCACCCGCTCGGCCAACGCCCTCGCGTGCGTTGCCGACCAGGCCCCGCAGGCCTACTCGGGTGCGCTGCGGGAGCTCTACAAGGCACTGGAAGCCGAGTCCGGTTCCGGCGGATCGGGCAACGCGGGGTTGACCAACGACCAACTGGTAAGTGCACTGAAGGCCGCAGGCGTTCCCGATTCGGTGGAATCTTGTGTCGAGGAAGAGCAATTCCGGGCTTGGGTAAAAACCGCCACCGAGCGGGCCACCGCCGACGGCCTGCGGGCCACACCCACCGTGATCGTGGGCGGCGAGGTGTGGGACACCTCCGATCCCGACTTTGAGGCCTGGGCGCGGAAGGTCATCGACGCTGAGTCCTGATCGGGCCGGGCCTGACGCGGTCTGAGTCGGCCTGAGTCGGCTTGAGTCGGCCGGGGCCGGTTCGGGGGATAGGCGGGGTCTCCGCTAAGATCGTCCAGGGTACTTTCGCACCCGATATGCCTCCTTAGCTCAGTTGGCCAGAGCACCTGTTTTGTAACCAGGGGGTCACCGGTTCGAATCCGGTAGGAGGCTCCACCAAAGCGGCCCGGAATCACGCGGATTCCGGGCCGCTTGCGTGTCTGCGGACAGACACCACGGAATCACGCCGGAGGCAATTGGGAGGCAATCAGCCCTCACAGACCACCTCCCGGCGCTCGCCGCTGAGGGTGTTCGGCAGCGGCTTTTTCCTCGGCTCGGAGCTGGTCGATGAAGGTGTCTAGTCGTTCGGCTACGGTGTCCAGGTTGTCATCCCAGAGGTGCCCGTAGGTGTCCAGGGTGAGAGCGGCGGAGGAGTGGCCGACCATCCGCTGGATGTCCTTCACGTTGGCTCCGGCGTGGATGGCCCAGGAGACGGCGGTGTGGCGCAGTTCGTGGGTGTCGAGGTCTGCCAGTCCGATAGCGGTTCGGGCAGCCTTCCAGCGTCGCCGCCACATGGACGTGGTCCAGGCGCCGCCCTTCGGTGAGGGGAACAGGTACTCGTCGCGGGGGCGTCCGCGCGCGGCCTCCTTCAGGTCATCCAAGAGGGCGCCGCGGATGGGGACGTCGCGGTGGGTGTGATTCTTCGTCTCGTCTTCGGCCCCGAGGTCATCAATGTCGCGGCGGACGCGTAGGCGCTTCCTCCGAGTGTCGAGGTCCTCGACCTTGAGGCCTGCGACTTCACCCCGACGTAGCCCCGTGTGCAGCAAGACCCGCACCATGAGCCCGTGAGGGGCCATAGCGGCCACAATGGCATCGGCCTGGGCCACGGTGAGCACGCGACGTTGTGAGGCCGGGATACGGCGCGTGGGGGTCTTCGCTGCGGGGTTGCGGTCGATGGCGCGTTCGTCGATGGCGATGTCTAGCAGTTGCCGCAGGGTGGCCAGGGTCTGGCGTTCGTAGGAGGCGGAGATCGGTTCGCCGTCACCGGTGCGTAGCGTGGGCAGCCATGCGGAGATCGCGGAGCGGGTCACGGTGCGGACCTGCTCGTGCTCCCAGCGGGGCGCGATGAAGCGTTCCCACGTGAGCGTGTACATTTCACGGGTCTTACGGGAGCGCCCGGCCTTGGTCTGTTCCAGGGTGGGCCACAGTTGCCCGAAGGTCAGCTGCTGCTTCTCGGGTGGGATGTAGGAGCCGGTGTTGACGGCTGAGACGGTGGCCGCGAGGAACGCCTCGGCTTCGTCCTTGGTGCGGAAGCCCTTCCGCTTGCGGACGCCTCCGGGGTCTGTGTAGACGACGACCCACCTGTAGCCCACGCCGTAGCGTGTGGTGCGGGTGCGGTCCTTGCGGTGCCATCGGTCGACGACCTGGGCCATGTGGTCTCTCCTGTGCAGGTGAGCATGATGTCGGGGTGTGGGGTTACGGCGCGAGGTGATGTGCAGCGGCGTCGAGGACCTGCTGCAGTTCCTCGCGAGACAGCCAGCGGATGCGGTCTGCGATCACCTGCTCGGTGACCCAGAGCGTGTCGGCCAGCTCGGAGACGTGTGGGGACCACCGGACGGCGTCCAGGAGGTCTGACAGGGGGATGAGGAGCGCCGCCGCGGCCGCGCGCACCTGGCCCTCGACCGCGTACGGCTGGCAGCCGCGGTGGCCGGCCTCCAAGTGCACGAGCTCGTGCGTGAGCACGCAGCGGCGTTCGGCCTGGTTCAGGCGCGGGTCGAGCCAGATGATGCGGCGTCCGTCCGTGGCGCCTGGCACGTGCGGCCCTGGCGCATGCCAGATGACCACGACGTCCTCACGCCCACGCAGATGCCTCCACGGGTGATACACGTCAATAGCATGACAAGCGACCCCGACAGGTTGCTCGAGTCAGGGTGTCGCGGCCAGGAGCTCAGAGACAACCATGTCGGTCGCTTCGGAGTCGACAACATCAACGTTGGCTGATTCCCAACTTTGTCTGAGGATTCCCAGCGTCTTACGTTGTTCTGCGTTCTCCGGCTTGGTGTGCATGACGCACAGCGTGGTGGCCGGGGACAACGCGAACGTGTGGTCGTGGTGCTTGTCTTCGTGGATCGCTGACGCGGAGTCTCTCGCTTGCTGCCAGACGTGTGCTTCTGCCATGATCCGATTTCGGAGCTGATCAGCATCCGAGTGTGCCAGAGACACGACCGAGGCAAGCCCGCCAACGAGGCCATCGGTTCGGAGCGTTGCCACGTCCAGGTGCGAGCGTAGGTCACCGACAACGAGCCATGGCGTTGCCAGCGAGCTGGCGCCGCGAAGCCGAAGTGGATCCTTGAGAGCCGAGAGGAGACCAGAGCGGAGAACCTTCCGGATGTTGGGTCGCTTCTGCGGCTCGTCCGCTTCCACCAGAACAGGGTACAGCTGCTCGAGAACGTCCTCTGCGGATTCCCCGACTGATGGCATGACGGGTGAGAACTGGATCAAGTTGTAGGAGCGAGTGATACGGCGATGGAGATGGCCTAGTGCTGTTTCGCGACTCATCGAGGCCATGAGGGCACCATGGGCCTGCCCGCCTGCTATCTCCGCGAGGGACTGCACTTCTTTCAGGACACTGCGAACACCCTTTTCGGGAAGGTTCTCAGCGATACGTGAGGCTCTCGTGAGGCTCTTGGTCATCCGGACTGCCCACTCGTTGTCCGCGGAACCTCCGACGAGCAGGCCAACGTTGACGAATTCGCCGCGCGCGACATCCGGCACGACTCGAACAGCCCATGCGTCGTAACGTCGCAGAGATGTTGCCGTGACCGTCATTGCCGCCGCCTCCTTCGTCCATTGCTGCACTTCCCCGCGTAATTGCGCAACTTGGCTGCCGTAGCCGAGCGACTGTCGAACAGCCAGTGCGCAAGATACATCAGGTGGTCGTCTGGAACTCCCCATGATACGGGTACTGAAGCCACCGCACGAGTGGCGTTGACCTCATTGAACGACTCAATCCTCTGGGCCAATTGCTCGAAGTCGCTCCCGATCAAGCCCTTGAGATTCTCGAAATCGACATCACCACCGGGCGAACTACAACCCTGCAGATCGGGCAGATGCCATTCACCTTGACCACCAACCCACAGCCCGTGGTCGAAGCTCCAGATCTGGCAATCAGCAGCAGTGTCATAGATCCACTGCTCGTCGGTGCCAGCGCAGAACTCCCATAGGGCGATGAACGCCGGGATCCGGTCACGATTGCCATCGTCGAGGTGGTGACCAAGAACAGTAGATTCATCGGCCGTAGCGACGTTCTTGGACCCGTGAGCGACACCGGTGACCAACGGCAGACCTGCCTCGGAGTACGTCACACCGGCAGCCACAGCATCGGGAACATCGACCAAAGTGCTGGGAACGACGGGAGCACCCAGCCACTTCCCCACAGCAGCGACAACACGCTCTGCAACCAACGATTCCAACCCGTGCGGATTGTTCCGAGGCTTGATCCAGTAGTTGCAGCCATCCGACGCCCTGACGAACAACGGTGAGCACCCGGTACTGATGTCTGACCTGATCACCGTGGTGGCGGAAACCTCCGCAGTCGGACGATCGAAACCGCTCAACGGAGGAAACGAACTCACTTCTTGTCCTCCGGGTCCTGGTTCTCCTCGCCGGCCGCGCCGACGGCGGCATCAAGCTTCACTGATCTGTCTCGAACAGCGGCCCATCGGTAGGCGCGGGACTTGAACGCCTTGATCTCTTCCTCTGGACGCCCAGTCCGTTTGGCCGTCTTGTAGAGCTTCCACCACCCCCTGCAGTACCCATCCGCGGTCTGCGCATCGGCGTCACCGTCGAACGGCGGGATCGGATCGAACCCGGACGGCACCGTCGTCCGGCCGCGCCCGGGCGTGGGGAGCCCGACGACACGACGCGCCATCGTCAGCCACGCTTGCTCGTTCGCCGTCCGCCGATCACGCTTGGCTTGTGCCACCTCGAGCTCCCGAGGCGTAGCCAAGCGGGACACCTCGGACAGTTCGTCCCGCGTCCATCCCGGCTGCGGGGACACTCCGACCGCAGCCACGACACCGGAGTACTGCTTGCCCATCGCGGGTACCTTCACCCGCGCACCAACCTGTGGCGGCTCCTGCAACCGCCAGATGTACATATAGCCCGACCGGCCAGGCCGTGGGTCCTCGTCGAACTCCACGTACTGGATCTCGACCAGCGGATTCTGCTTGGACGCCTTCACCTTCGCCCGGGCCCGCTGACGTGCAGCCTTCTGCGCTTCGCGCCGCGCTTCCACGGCCTTGGTCCGGCGGTCAAGCTCGCGCTTCTCCTCACGCTTGCCCTTAGCCGCAGACGCAGCTTTGACAAGCCCAGACCAGACGGCCTGTCCTAAGATTGGCCGATCATGGTTAGGCTCCGTCGGCGCATCCTGCTTCTTGCCGCGCTTGAATAACCCCATCATTCGTCACCTTCCGGGTCCTGGTTCTCTTCACCAACAGCGCCGTACGCCGTCTCGAACTTGTCCCGTGCGCGCTCCATCGGCGGATGAGCCGCCAACAACTCGATGGGCGGCACCGTCTTCTCCGCTGCGCCAACGCCCGCGCCATCAACAACGCGCTCGCCGCCGGCGCCCGCCTCGTGCCCGACGGCCCGTGGCCCGCCCGC
The DNA here is from genome assembly GCA_052108535.1 of Galactobacter sp. Lineage (GTDB taxonomy): Bacteria > Actinomycetota > Actinomycetes > Actinomycetales > Micrococcaceae > Galactobacter. The sequence continues at coordinate 20,850 of JBQDZM010000017.1, forward strand.
GTGGTCATCTTCAGTGTTCGTGTCATCGGTTCGTGCTTCCAGGTCGACGAGGACCCGCGCCATCTCGATGAGGACTCGCCTGGACTTGGCCGACAGCCTGTCGGCGCCATCCGGGAGTTCGTCCGCGATGGGCGGGCCCGGGACTGGTTGTCCCGCAGCCGTGAAAGCAACCCGCTCCGACACCCCCGCCAACCACGCGATGCCCTTCAACGTCTCCGCCTTCGGCGTCGACTTGTAAGAGCCGGCACGCATGGCGTTCAACGTCGTATGGGTGATCTTGTAGCCCTTGGACTGCGCCAGGGACGCCAACTGCCTAACCGATGCATCGTGGCGGACCGCCGCCGCGTCGATCAGCTCGGTGAGCGTCTTAGGTGCTTTCACGGGTCCAACTCTCCGGATCGGTGTTCGACTTGTGCAACGCTGCGCGCGCACCGCCTGACAAGTAACAAGTCCAGTATGCCTGTCACCGCGCGGCGTTCCCCACTTGTCGCGTTGACAAGTAGTGGAAACCGTCTTAACCTTCAGTTGTCAACGGAATCGAAAGAGGGCAAGATGAGCTACGCAAGTGCACGACGACGGCGCCCGCCTAGGGCGCACAAGGAGATTTGGATGCGCGTCAAGGAACCCGCGCGGCTGCGCCGCAAGCGCATGGCTCGCCACTACACCCAGCGTCAGCTTGCCTTCCTGGTTCGTCGTTCGCAGACGACCATCTACCTGCTCGAGAACGGGAAGATGAAGACCCTCGGGGAAGACCTGGCTGTGGCGCTCGCCGCGTACCTAGGCGAAGACCTGGAGGACCTCTTTGATGTCGAAGAAGAGAAGCCCGTGCCCAAGATGGAAACTGGAATCAAAGACATTCGACACGCGGCGGCGTGATAAGCCCCGAGCCGACCACCACCACGACCCACTTCAACCACTTCAGGAGAACACCATGGAATTCAACGAACTGACCATCTACCTGTCGAAGCGTGCGGCCCGAATCCAGGACGCCAGCAGCGGCACCTTCTTCGGTGAGGTGCTTGAGGCTTTGGGCGTCGTCGAAGAAGCCCGCCGCAGTTTTGGGCCGTGGATCCACACGAGAGAAGCCTCGATCCTTGATTGGCTCATCGCTGGCTTGAGTAAAGCCAGCATGCTCTACGGCACGGCGCTGGACGGGAGAGCACGGGACCGGGAGTACCACCAGTTCGCTGCGGCACAGCGCGTGCGGGACATCATCGAGGTCTTACGGGACGCGAAGGAAGCTACGGATGCCGATACCAAAGCCAGGACTGGGGAGGCGTTCTTGTGATCGTCATGATCGTGTCCATCCTCGCGGCCATCGCCGGGGTGACGTTCGCCGTCAGTCAGTACGTCGGATATCGACGGTCAAAAGCTGACCTGATGCGAGCTGAACAGGAAGCTCGTCAGGCACGGGAGTCCCCCACGCGACTTGCACCGGGAACTCACGAAGATCCCGCGCCTGGATCCGAATCGGGAACCTGATGCGTTGGGTGATGAGCGGTTCAACGTTGTCGAAGCCGGTGATGACGATTTCCTCAGCGGTGCCGTTGTGCAGTGTCAGCCGGTGGCGGGACTTGCTGTACTCCGCGCGGAGCGCAGGCGGACGCAACGCGTCGGCCATGTCCTTCATGTGGGCTTCGAGGGCTTGCATCGACTTCAGGTGCTTCGCGGCCCGCTTCCTGTCTTTCTCAGCGTGGGCCCTGGCGTTCTCGACTTCGGCCGTCGCAGCAGCGGCGTCTCGTTTGGCCTTCCGGCTGAGGTTGGACCACCACCAACCAAACCCGGCGCCAATCAGAGCGATGACGGCGCAGCCCGCAGAAACCCAACTCGCAAAGTCCATGCGGACATTCCACCACGAACTACTTCACCCATCAGGAGAGCACCATGACCACGATCATGCCGGCGCCGCGAGTGCAGGTCACGCCTGCGGAGATCACCGCCGCGTTGGAACTGCCGAGGGGGCAACTGACTGTGTCGGTCACTCAGGCCGCCGTGGTGCTGGGTGAGCAGGGCGACCAGGTCCGCGCGTACTGCTGCACTGGGGTGCTGCAAGCCACGAAGGGCGGCGGTGGTGGCCGGACGTCGCCGTGGCGGATCCCGGTAAAGGCACTGGCCGCGTTCATGAACGCGCAGCCGGGGATGCGGGGGACCCGATGACTGCACCCAGCGCCACCGCGTCGGGCAGGACGAGGCCGCCCCGGCACCGGACGGCAGACGCCATCACCGTACTGCAGGGCTTCTTGCGACAGATCAGCAAAGACCACAAGGCGCTCAAGCGCCGTGGCAGGAGAGCGAAGAGGAGGACACCATGAACGAGCTGACCCCGTTCACGTACCTGGACAAGCCGGTGCGTGTGGTGGACGTGGAAGAGGAACCGTGGTTCGTGGCGTCTGACGTCGCGAAGATCCTCGGATACCGGAGTGCGCCGGATATGACTCGGCGTCTGGACGACGAAGACCAGGGGTACGCAAAAGTGCGTACCCCTGGTGGAGACCAGCAGATGACGGTCATCAACGAGTCCGGACTCTACGACGCGGTGTTCCGCAGCAACGCTGAAGGCGCCAAGCCATTCCGGCGCTGGGTCACCTCGGAGGTGCTCCCGTCGATCCGGAAGACGGGTTCCTACGCCGCTACCCCTCAGACCTACGCGGACGCGCTGCGCGAACTGGCCTCGAGCGTGGAGGCCAAGGAGCTGGCGCAGGCACGGGCCAAGGAGCTGGAGCCGAAGGCCCACCAGTGGGACGTGTTCCTCTCCGCTGACGGTGACGTGTCGGTGGCGGACGCCGCGAAGGAACTCTGCCGCGCCGGGATCCCGGACCTTGGCCGTGACCGCCTGTTCCGGTTCATGGGTCAGGAGAAGTGGACGTTCAAGGATCACAACGGGGACTGGAAGCCGTATCAGGCCCAGGTGGACGCGGGGCGGCTACGGTCGCGCGCGAACCACCCGCAACCGGATTTGAAGCGTGGCGGGTACCGGGCGGTCCCTCCGACGATCCGGGTGACGGCGAAGGGTGTCGATGCGTTGTATCGCCTGCTGACCAAAGCGCAGGTGAGGGCATGAGGATTCGATTCACTCCGGTTCATGCCCGCCGGCGGGTTGCCTGCTTGTACTTGCCGGTTCTGCTGCTCGCGGGCTTCGTGTTCGTGGCCCGGACCGCGCCGGTGGATGGGCTGGGTGTCCTGGCGTACGCGGTGATGATGGCTGCTGGTGTCGCTGGGGTCGCTGACCTGTTCGCATCTGATCGGCGTGCACGATGAGCGCCGCGGTGATCGTCCTTGCCGCGGGTTTGGTTCTGCTGGCGACCCTGCTCGGCATGCTGCTGCTGGATCTTGACGCCTGGGTGAACCGCCGGGACCGGAATCGGGACCGGGAACACCGTGACGGGGGTGACGACCCGTGGGCATCGTGATGCGGGCATACAGGGAACGTGCAGTGCTGTGGATGCGCCCGGTGATCGGTCGGATCTGCTTGGACTGGGCGACGGTCTCCTTCCGTTCGGAGAAGGAACTCGTGGACCAGTTGGAGGCAATGGTGGCGCGGGAGTGGGGCACCGATGACGTGTCAGTGGACGCGTCCACGCTGGGCCGGAAGACGTGGCAGGGGGAGTCCCCGGGCACGGTCACCGTGGCTGGGAAGCAGACGGCGATCTGGGGTTTCACGACGCGGCATCCCGACCCCACCTTCGTGCGGTCGGATGATGCGCCGTCGGACAGCCTGCTGGACGAACCACAGGCCCCCGCCGTCGAGACCCCGGCCGCGCCGCGGCCGACCACCTAGACCAGCCGTCGAACCATGCCGACGGCTCGGGGCCGTCGGACGCACCGACGGACCCCAACCCCTTCTTCATCAGTCAGGAGAGAACATGTCGTACCAGTACCGGGGAACCACGAAGAACGCGCCGACCATCGTCGGGCCGGATGACCGCACAAGGGGCCGTAGCGGGCGACTGCTCTCACGCTGTGGAACCAACGGGGGCTACCTGCGCCACGTCCGCGCCGGGGAGTACGCGTGTGATCCGTGCCGGGCTGCGCACGCGGAGACCGCTCACCCGGGCGCGGTGAAGCGCCGGCGCCGCGGGGAACCGATCGATCACGGCACGAACCGGGGCTACAACCAGCACTGGCGGGAAGGCACGATCGCGTGTGACGCGTGCCTGCAAGCCCACGCTGCGTACCAGCAGGAGCGGGCCACCCGTCGGCTGTTGGAGGCCGCGGCATGAGCGGCCACGACGACACCGTGGCTGAGCTGCCGTACCTGGTGCGGTACTGGGGCCACGCGGCCGGGGAGTTCTCCTGGATCCACATGTACCCCCACGGTGAGCATGAGCGGTATCAGCCGGTTGCGTCCGCGACTGCCCACGGTGTCGAGATCCGGGACGAGGACGCGGTGGATCGTGAGCGACTGCGAACGGAGATCGCCACGATCGCGGCGATGATCGCCGCCAACGCTGACGCCCGGCCGGGAGACCCACGCGAGGACCCGGGACGGTGGGCCACCCACGAGCTCAACACGGGGTGGGCGCCGCACCCGCGCTTCAAACCCATCCAACGCTGACAAGACCAGTCAGTTACGACCACTTCACGACTTCACGAAGGAACACACCATGACCACCACCGAACTTGAGACCAGAACCACAGTAGGAACGATCGTTCACCTGCCGCTGACGCAGATCCGCGCGACCGGCCTGAACCCCCGCGTCATCGATGAGGACGACGACTTCGCGGACCTGGCCACGCTGACCCGGCACCAGCAGCACCCCATCCAGGTGTACCCGTCCCCGAACGTGGAGGGCGACGTCGAACTGGTGGACGGCCACCGGCGCCTGGCCGCAGCCAGGCGGTTGGGACTGGACACGCTGCGCTGCGAGATCGTGGACGCACCTGCGAGGGATGCTGACCTGATCCTGGACATGGTCACGTGCGGGACGTCAGGGAAAGACCTGACGACGTCGGAGATCGCAGCCGGGATCCAGGGCGTCCTGGACCTGGGTGTGCCCATGGATGAGGTGAAGCGCCGGACCGGGCGGGGGAAGCAGCAGGACAAGACGCCGTACTGGCAGCGGACGGAAGGCCCTCAGGAGACGCTCGATACGGCGTTCCGTCTCTTGGAGGCCCGGGAGGTCCTGGCTGATGACGCTGAGGCACTGAAGGAACTCGACGAGGTCTCTACGGTGGCGAACTCGCAGGAGCAGAACCGGCGCTTGGGGAACCTGCTGAACGACAGGACCCGGAAGACCGTCACCGCGTTCTTGCAGGACACGGATGCCGAGCCGACGCCAGCCTGGCGCCGCTACGCCTTCGGCGTGACTCCGGAGTACATGGACGCTGCCGCGTACCTGGACGGTGACCCCGTGGAGGTGGACGCGGACATTACCGCTCGCGTGGAGGCTGGCCACACGTGGGAGGTCATGATCAACGGGCAGGTGAAGTGGACGTCCCCGGTACCGGAAGAAACCGAGGACGACGACGAGACGGCGCAGGGGCCGACGCCGGAGGAGATCGCGGCCGAGCAGGCGCAGGACCAAGCCGCCGAGGATCTTGCCACGATCCACAAGGTCACGACCGAGTGTCTGGTGGATGAGTTCAGGCAGAAGAGCCCCCTGGCGTCCTTGGCCGCGCACAAGGTCCTGCAGGGCCTGGCCCTGGATCAGGTCACGGATTCTCTGCGCGGGGACGCGGAGTATCGGCGTCTGCTGTTGGCGGTCCTGGGGCTCCCGGACACCCGCGATTCAGATCAGTGGGAGGAACACATCGTCGCGCCGGCGCGGAAGGTCCTGGCCACGAAGACCTGGGAATGGCTGGTCGCGTTCCTGGACCTGGATAACTTCGAGGCGGGCCTGTACGGCATGGGTCAGCTGGTGCGTTGCAAGGTCGGGTTCACGGAGAACGCGGTGTGGGATGTGGTCTCGAAGCTGGAGAGCCGGTACGGGCTCAACGTGGGTGTGGCGAAGGACCGGTTGAAGGCGTGGCTGCACCCTGAGCCGCAGGACGACGTCACGGCCGAGTGTGAGGACTGCGGGCAGACCGTCGCGAAGGACCCGGACTGGGAGGGCGTGTGCATGGCGTGCAGCCCTGGGGTCGAGGACGAATGATCTCGGCGCCGGCGCCGCGGGACGGCAGATGGAAAACCGAAGGGTCCTGCGCCCAAGTGCCCGTGGTTGCCGACGCTGACCCGTGGTTTCCCACGAACGTGGCCAACCCGGACACGTGGGAGACACCCCGCCGGATCTGCCACGCCTGCCCCGTACGGGACCTGTGCCTGGCCGACGCGATGAACGCGGAAGCGGGACTGATCACGTCGGGCAGCCGGTGGGGAATGTGGGGCGGCCTCACACCCAAGGAACGAGCCGACCTCGCCAAAGCCACCACCAACCTGGACACCCAGGCCACCACAAGGAGGAGACGAACAGCATGACCTATACGAGAGGGGCCACCTGGCCCCAAGCCGCACGGGACGCCATCCGGCGCCTGCAGATGGAGCTGGAGTGCACCCGCGACGAGCTGGCTGAGAAGGATGTTGAGGTACGGCGGCTGAAGGAACGGGAGAAGCAGCTGTGCGGCATGCTCACCGTCCACAACGTTGTCTCGGGCGCTGTGGATAGCCGACCGGAGGGCACCCCGTTTCGCTGGGATACTCCGGAGTGCCGAGACCTCCTGAACTCTGAGTTGGCGCGTGTTCACTCGCTGAACCCGACCCCACCCGGGGCAGGGGCTCGACGTCTGGCGGAGATCGACGCCGAACTGGATGCACGCCATCGGGATGCTCTCCGCAGGTCCGGACCCGGACGGTTCATGGCCACACACGAGAAAGAGGCGGCCTGATGGCTGAGCAGTGCATGGTCTTCGAGCCCGGGGACCGGTTCGTGACGCTGGACGAGCACGGAGGGCCGCACATCTGGACGGTCACCGAGTACGGGCTGATCGAGAGGGCGAACTGACATGGCAGGAGAAACGATTATCACGGTCGTCGGGAACCTGACGGGTGACGCGGAGCTCAGGTTCACGCCGTCGGGTGCTGCGGTCGCGAACTTCACGATCGCGTCCACCCCACGCACCTTCGACCGGCAGACCAACGAGTTCAAGGACGGCGAAACGTTGTTCCTGCGCTCCTCTGTTTGGCGTGAGGCCGCGGAGAACGTGGCGGAGACCCTCACGAAGGGGATGCGTGTCATCGCGCAGGGCCGCCTAGTGTCCAGGTCCTTCCAGACGAAGGAAGGCGAGAACCGCACGGTCATGGAACTGCAGGTCGAAGAGATCGGCCCGTCCCTGCGCTACGCCTCCGCGAACGTCACCCGCAACCAACGCCGAGACAACAACGGCACCGCGGGTGGGCCGCACGTCTACGGGGCAGGCAACGGTTACGGCGCCGCCCCACCGGCACAGCAAGACGGCTGGGGCGCCCCGCCGCCAGCGCAAGGCGGCTGGGGACAACCCCAGCAGCAACCGCAGCAGCCGCCGGCGCCCGCCCCCGGCTGGCCCAACCCACAAGGCCAGCAACTCCCCAACCCCACCGACCCACCGTTCTAAGGAGATCCACCACATGACCACGCCGACGAGGTACAGAAAGAAGCCCGTGACCATCGAAGCGATGCGCTGGGACGGAACACCGGAGGGTGCCGGGCCGATCATCAACTGGGTGCTCGGGGTAGGTCACCGAGCAGCCAGATGGGACAACAACCGGAAGAGCCTGCCTGGCCCCGGTCGTGGCATCACGACGATCACCGACCGGATCGAGATCAACACCCTCGAAGGAACCATGTACGCCACCCCCGGCGATTACATCATCCGAGGCGTCCAAGGCGAGTTCTACCCGTGCAAACCAGACATCTTCGACCAGACCTATGAACGGGTGGAGTCATGAGAGCGTACGTAGACCTGCGGCAGTTTGGTCGCGCCGCGCGGGTGGTCCTCCCGCATGTGCTGAAGGCCAAGCCCGGTGAGGAGCCGGATCTCGCGGTGATGCGGTTGACCTTCACCCCGGAGCTGGTGTGGGCACAGGCCTCCAACGGGGTCTCGTCTGCGGCCGCGTCGGCCGACGTCATGGAGCACCAGGGACTCACGGGTGACCCGGTGGATGACTCGCTGGAGCTGGGCCCGGACATGATCGTCGTGATCCTGGATGCTCTGCGCCCGTCCTCCGACGATCTGGATCAGTCGATCATCTCCTTCACCACCCGGGATGAGCGTGACGGCCGGTGGGTGGAAGTGCAGGACGTCTCGGGCATGATCCCGGGCCAGTCCGTGACGGTCCGCTTGGCCCCGCGCCCGGACTACTTCCCGAACATTCCGGGCATGGCTGTGACGCGTGTGGGAGCGAAGCCGCTTCAGGCGGTCGGGGACCCCGATGCAGGCCCGGCAGGGAAGATCCGCCTCGAGGGGATCGTGGACCGCATCAAGGCCTTCAGCGCAGCTGAGAAGCAGTACAAGGAGCCCGTGGTGTTCCAAGCCGTCCAGGGCCATTACCGGCTCCTGGCGACCTGCACGGGACGCTTCATCGGCGCCGTGAAGCCTCACGTCCCCTACGACGGGAAAGCGGAGTGGCACACGGCCATCACCGAGGCGCAGGACACCCTCTCAGACCAGCTGGAACCGCTCGGCGCCGCACTGGCGGCCGCCGCAGCCACCGCCCAGCGCACCGCTGGCACGAAGGAGGCGTCATGACCTGGGCCGTGAACCTCATCCTTGGGATCCCCACGCTGGCTGAGCACGTGGACTGGATCTACCTGCTCGCACCTATGTCGAGTGGGTGGTGGTGATGAAGTATGCAGACCTTTCCGATGACCAGATTTCAGCGTGCTACCGCCTGATCGGGGCGATAGAGGGGCAGATGCGCCGCGCGACTGACGACCAGGAGGCGTGGGAAGCGCTCGAACTTGTGAACCTGGAAATCATGAACGAGATGAAAGCTGCGAGGACGTCACGTGAGGATCTGCAGAAGGAGCCCGGCGCTGAGACTGGAGGCGCCACCAGCGGTGAACGCCGACATCCACGTCGACATCCACGTTTTCAACTTCGACTTTCGATCAGCGTCAGGTTCCGCATATGCCGCATAGCCAACGGCCATCATCAGACGGTCAACGGCGACTGAAAGGTCGAAATCACTGGTGATTCGGTGCTCATCAAGAATTGAACGGACGTGGTTGATGGTGACGGCAAGATGACGACGGAGGTCAAGAGGCAAGTGGCCAGAGTCTGCGAGGAGCGTGACCAGTTCTGCGAGGGCGTCGGGAAGCCGAGATTCGGCTTGAGGATGCATCTGGGGAAACTTCGCGTCGATCAACTCACCGAGAGTTGCCAGTTGGTCCAGAGCGGGCTGGTTGTCCAGAGAAGTCCCGCTCTGCGTGACAGCAGACCTCCAGCCATGTGGGTATGCAAGAACCCAGCGAGTCCACTGATCCACATAGCGCTGTGTGTTCTGCCGCCGTTCTTCGCTGGTGAAGAGCTCCGGGAGCACCTCAACGATCTGGTCGATCCACCTCATCGCATCACGATGATCCGCAAGCACATCGGAGGAAGCACCACCGGGTGCCATCCCTCGCTTCGATTCCGGGGTGTCAGTGCTGGAGGCCTTCTGTCTCCACTTGACCAAAATTTCATGAAGTGCCTCAGCTGGATTCGCCATAGCCAGATCATCGCACGATCCACAGACCATGTACGGCTGATGCTCGCCGTCACCACCACCGCTACTACTTGTTGAAGGAGGGGCCTCGTGCCCTGGATCAGATTGGGCGATACGTCCGCGATGCACCCGAATGTGCTGGGCGTGCTCGAGTATGAGGAGGCTGATGACCGCCTCGTGAACGAGGTGTTCGGGTGGCTCATTCGCTGTGCCACGCAGTCGGCCGCTCATCAGACGGACTACGTCGTCACGGTGGGCACGGCCCGGGCGTTGGCTGGCATGAGCCGGTACAAGGAGCTGGTGGCGGCGGCGACGGCTGCCGGTCTGGTCTCCGAGGTGGAGGTCCCCGCCGAGGACGGCTCGAAGATGGTGAAGGCGTTCAAGGTCATCCAGGACCCTGACCTGATTCATCTGCGGTTGAAGGCTGAGGTGGAGTGGGATCGGCAGCGGCGTCGGGACGTGGCGGATGCCTCGATCACGGGCCCGGTGCGGCGTCGTGATGGTGACGCATGCCGGTATTGCGGCCGCACGGTGAATTGGCGTGACCGGAAGGGCCGCCGTGGTGGCACTTACGACCACGTCCGTCCTGGGGAGGCCGCGACTATCGACACGATGGTGGTCGCGTGCAAGGGCTGTAACTCCTCGCGGCAGGACAACGCTGACGCGCTACGCCTGCTGCCTGTTCCGGCTCAGCCGATCATTGGGCCGGAGACGGCTCACTGGCTGACCACGGAGTGCGGGATCCCCACTGAGGCGACGTACCGGACCAAGGACCAGCTGGCGCGCCTGGCGGAGGCGAGCGTCGCGGACGCCGCGGCCCACCGCGAGGCCGCTGCCGAGCCGTCGGCCACGGACCGGCACGGGCCTGCAGCGGCTGATCCTGGCGTGCCTTCGGAGGCTGAGGTGTCCGAGGCTGCCTCCGCGCCTGCGCCGTCTTCGGACCAGGAGGACGCAGTCGAACCTCCGAAACCACTCGAGGGCGCTCCGGCGACTGCTGACCTCACGAATGAGGAGATCCGAGACCGGGCGATGGCGAAACTGAAGAGGCTCAAGGCCGTCGAGCAAGAGCGAAGACGAAGCCAACCGGATGTTGACACGTCAATCGGACTTCCTGAGGCTCGAACTCGACCCCCTGAAACCCGCGAGATTCCGGGGGAAACGGAGAATCTGCAGATTTCTGCAGATCCGAGCAGATTCCAGCAGATCGAAGCTATGACGGATCTGGATTCCCCGGGTCGGGTAGGGACGGGACGGTTCGGGCAGGTCAGGGAAGGGCCGGGAACGGGTCTGGACGGGCCTGGTGGGGCTGGGACGGGAGCGCAGCTGGCCAACCCTCCCCGTGCGAGACCTGCGCCTGGTGATCGGAGACCGAGGGACCAGGGGAGGAATGTGCCCAATGCAGGTAAGAGGTCGAAGAAGAGGAAGCGGAAGGGGAGACGGTGATGCCTGAGCATGTGGGTGGTTCGGAGTGCAGATGTGAGGGGTGCGCTGCGGTGTGGAGTGCGCGGATGCAGGAGTCGGGTGTGAGGTCGTGTGTGGTTCATGCGGTGGCGGGTGATCCTGGTGTGAGGACGTCGGGTGCCGCGTGGCTGTGCGATGAGTGTGTGGAGCAGATGGTCTATGAGTTGAGGCGGATTGCTGGGGCGTGGGATGACGCGCAGGATGCGGTGGCCCGTGGTGCTTCGGCTCCGGAGGGCGGTCGCTCGGCTTCGGGTGTGCATCCGCCGGCGCCGGTGGATCTGGGTGTGGTGGATGCGTGCCGTGATGCGCAGGCTGCAGTGACTGCTGTGGCCGTGGCCGTGGTGGACGTGGATGCGGGTGTGCGGTGGCCGTCCGATGCGTCGACGCCGGGCCTGGCCTCATGGGCTGCGGGGCGGGTCTCCGTAGTGGCGTGCTGGCCTGACTCTGGGCAGGTGCTGTCCTGGTATGGCCAGGTTCAGGGTGCAGCTGATGCTCTGTCGAAGGCTGCGGACCAGGGCGCTGCTGAGGTGTTCGCTCCGGAGCCGTGTCAGGCGTGGCTGCTGGATGAGTATGGGGAGAGGACTGGCAGGAGATGTCAGGGGCAGGTGGTGCTGCGCGAGGGGGGTGGTGCAGTGTGCTCGATAAACCCACTCCATTGGGTGTCGGCCGAGGTGTGGATGAAGGCGCAGCGCGCCGCGAGACCTCAGAAGCGGGGAGCGAGACCGCCTCGGGTGGCTGCATCCCAGTAATCACGCGCCCCTTGACTTAGTGGAGTAGATTCAATGGTGAAGTGGCAGTCGTGTCGGAGGCCCCAGGAACTCAGGTTCTTGGGGCCTCTCGCATGCCCGGGTCAACGCGCTCGACACAGGTGCGAAGGCCGGTCATGATGGCAACGCTCTTGACGCTGAGCCGGACCTGCCCGGGGCCACCTCACATCATGCGGACGGGAGGCAGCGCCAGGATGACCAGGCCAACGAGTCGTACCAGTACGGCCTTGTGGCGGGGCATCCGGAAGCGGGCCATCCGCGCAGCCAAGCAAGACGGGCTCATCAGCTGCCCGATCTGCCGCGTCCACCTGGACTACGACGAAGGTCAGCGGCCCAACTCGGCCGAGGTGGATCACATAGTTCCCCACTCCCAAGGCGGACCGGACCACATCTCCAACGTGCGTGTGATCTGCCGCCGCTGCAATCAACGTCGAGGTGATGGACTGCCGAGAGGCCGAAAGAGGCCGATCCGGCGGCCTGTGGCATCGATCGACTTCGGCGCCGAGTGAGGGATTCCGGTAGGCTGGGGCTTGCGGGACCCAGGGGGGACCCGGTCCCCGGGACGGAAGTTCCCACCCGCGCCTAGGACTTTCACACACGGAGAGTCCGATATACGAACGGCCGGAAATGGGAATCACTCGCTCTCCGGCCCCAGATTCAGCCCTGACGCCCTTCCACGGGTGCCGGGGCATTTTTGACCCCCGACCATGGCGCCCGGGCGTCGTTGACCTCGCCTAACCCACCTCTTCCGCAACCCCGCAAGATAGGCGGAATCACGCGGATTATCCGTAACAACTCGGGTAGAATGGTGGCATGAGGACATGCGGGAACTGCGGATGCGCACTCGGCCTGGCACGGGCCGATGCACGCTACTGCTCCACCCGCTGCCGCGTCGCCGGGAACCGCGCTCGCCGCAAGGCCGAAGCCGTGGTCCCCGCACAGATGCCGGAGTCCATGACCGGGCGCCGGCGCTGGTGCCGAGCGGACGGGAAGCGACCCATCACGACGTCGGGCAGCCCGGCGTCCTCCACGAAGCCATACACGTGGGTCTCTCACGCTGAGGTGGTGGCGTCGTCGGCCGGTGACGGGATGGGGATCATGCTCGGGGACGGCATCGGCTGCCTCGACCTGGACCACTGCCTCATCGATGGCAGGCTCACCCCGGCGGCTGCTGAGGTCCTGGACGCGCTCGCCGCTCCGATCCTGTTCATGGAGGTCTCCATGTCGGGCACTGGCGTGCATGTGTTCACGGCTGAGCCGGAAGCGCCGGGGATTGAACGCGAGTGGGGCGGGCACTACAGCAGGGCCCGCTTCATTCGGACCACCGGCAAGGCGTTCACGCGCGACTGACCAGGAGGTGGGGCCTTGGCTGAGCGAAGCGACCTGCTGCGCCTCAAGCGGCTCCTATGGACGTCCATTCGAGAAGCGGACCCGGAGAAACGGGCACCGCTAGCCAAGGAGTACCGCACGGTCTCCGCCCGCATCGATGAGCTGGCCAACGCCAAGACGAAGTCCGAGCAGCCTAAGGGTGGTGGTGGGGATGACCTCGACGAGCTCACTGCTCGACGTGCCGCTCGCGAAGGCCGCACCGCCTCGAGTGAAGGTCACCCCTCAACGGGTTCACGGTAACGACTGGGAAGACGTAGCCGACCTCTCAGCCACCCTGGGCATCACCTTGGACTCCTGGCAGGAGGAAGTCCTCGAGGCCGCCCTAGGCACCCGCCGTGACGGCCTCTGGGCGGCCAGCCAGGTGGGGCTCTCCGCGCCACGCCAGAACGGCAAGTCGCAACTGATGGTGGCCCGCCTGATCGCGGGGGCCTTGTTCTTCAAGGAACGCAAGATCATCGTCTCCGCGCACCAGCAGGACACGGCACGGGAGACGTTCGGGAAGTTCATGGAGATCTACGACGAGTCCCCGGCGCTGCGTAAGCGCATCCGGCCCAATGGGATCATGTCCGCGCTCAACCGTGAGGCCATCACCTTCACCAACGGCTGCAAGGTCCAGTTCAAGGCCCGCGCGGGCGCCGGCGGCCGTGGGTTCTCCTCCGACTGCCTGCTCCTCGATGAGGCTCAGATCCTTTCGCCGAGGGTGTGGGCCTCCATTAACTCCACGATGTCCGCCCGAGCGAACCCTCAGGTGTGGATGTTTGGGACCCCTCCGACCCCGGACGACGACGGCGAAGTGTTCGGAAACGTCCGCGCCGCCGCACTCGGCGGCAAGACCGCAGACCTGGCCTACCTCGAATGGTCAGCAAGCCCTGATGACGACCCCGCAGACGAGCGCACCCGATGGAAAGCCAACCCGGCCTGGTCCACGCGCATCAACCACCGCGTGGTCCAAGACGAGTACGCCACGTACTCGCGTGACACCTTCGCCCGGGAACGCCTCGGGATCTGGGACGACGTCACCAAGACCGGCCACCCCTTCACCAACCCCGCCTGGGACCGCCTCACCGGCCCAGTCCCGACCGACTTCATCCGCACCTACGGCGTGAAATTCACACCCGACGGCTCCGGCGTCGCGCTCGCCGCCGTGCTGAACCCACGTGACGGTGGCCCGATGTTCCTGCAGCCGATCCGGCAGGAGAACCTCGGCGCCGGGACGCAATGGCTCGTGGACTACCTCGTGGAGCACCACCAGGACGCCGCGCAGATCGTCGTAGACGGTAAGTCCGGTGTCGGGTACCTGGTCGCTGCGCTGCGCGAGGCCGGGATCCGCAACAAGAGACTGGTCATCGTCCCGACCTTGGATCAGGTGGTGGCTGGCTCCGCGATGCTGGAGCAGCGCTACCTCTCCGGAGAGATCCGCCACGGCGGTTCCCAAGCCTTCACTGAGCAGGTCTTGGGCGCGAAGAAACGCAAGATCGGCGCCAGTGGTGGTTTCGGGTTCGAAGCCAGTCAGGACAACGGCACCACGGTCACAGTGGACGCCATCGCATTGGCGCTCTGGGGCGCCACGACCACCAAACGCGACCCATCCAGGAGAGGGAGGCAATTCGTATGAGCGCAGAACTCACCACGCGTGTGCAGGGCCTCACCGACCAGGAGGAAAAGGACTTCCGAGCACTGGAGGCCACATGGGCGAAGGTCCGCTCACGGAACGTAAAGCGCTCGCTCTACGCCGACGGAGAGCAGGCCTTCAAGGATCTCGGAATCGCGCTGCCCCCACAGCTTCAGAAGGCAAGCTTCGTCCTCGGATGGCCACAATTGGCTGTCCGGAAGGCCTCCATGCGGTCCCAGCTCGAAGGATTCCGCGGCCCCAGTGGCGACGATCCGTTCGACATGGGAGAGATTCTCGCTCAGAACCGCTTTTGGCTCTCCTGGACCCAGGCGGTGTACTCGGCTGGTGTCTATGGGTGCTCGTTCATCACGGTGGCTGGCGGCGACACTGGCGCGGGTGAGCCGGCGGTGCAGATCATGCCGCACGACGCTGAATCGTCCGCAGCGCTATGGGATAGACGCAAGCGCCGCATCCGAGCGGGTCTGACTATCGCCAAGACCGGCGATAAGGGCCTGCCGGCAGAGGTCACCTACTGGGGGCCCGCCTCTGTTGTGACCTTGGAGAAGCGTCGCGGAACCTGGACTGTCATTGACCGAGCTGCACACCAGCTCGGCCGTCCGACGATGGTCCCGGTCCCGTATCAGCCAACCGTGCGCCGCCCCTTCGGGAGGTCAAGGATCTCCCGACCGGTCATGGCGCTCACGGACATGGCCATTCGCGCCTACGTCCGCATGGAAGGCAACGCGGAGTTCTACTCCGCCCCGCAGTTGGCCGTCCTGGGGGCCGACAATGAAGTGTTCCAGGACATGGGACGCGATCAGAAGTTCCGGCTCGCCATGGACCGAATGATCGGGCTCACGAAGGACGAGGACGGGGACGTCCCATCGCTGACACAGCTCACACAGGCGTCCATGCAGCCCCACTCCGACATGCTTCGCACGATCGCGTCCGCGTTCGCCGGGGAGACGGGTATCCCACTGAACTCGCTCGGCATCATCCACGACCAACCCTCGAGCGCCGAAGCTATCCGCGCGGCCGAACATGACTTGCTCATCGATGCCACGCACGAGAACAAACTCGTGCTCGGCCCCGCAGCAGCAGAGGTGCTGACACTCGCGGTCATGGGCAGGGATCGACTCACGGAGCCGCCGGCCGACGCGTGGAAAACCACCAGCGTGTTCGCTGATCCGGAGTTCCGTTCCACGACAGCCCGCGCCGACGGTGCAATCAAGCTGGCAGGCGCCTGGGACCAGCTCAGGGCGTCTGACGTACTGCTTTCGCAGGTCTTCGACCAGTCAGACGTGAAAGCCATCCGAGCCGAAGAGACCCGCGCTCAGGCCCGCAAGGACCTCGACGAAATGCGAGCCAGGACGCTCGGACGCCAGCAGCAGCCCACAACTCAGCAGCCCGACGCGCCGGAGCCATCCGAAGACGGATAACCCGGCGTGCGCTCGCCGCAATGACCTGATGAGGTGAAGGGGGCGGCGCAGTGATCGGAAACCTTGAGGAACTGCGCCGTTTCCATACCGCACTCAAGGGTGATCTGCGTATCGAGATCATGACGGCACTGGAACAGCTCAACGAGCGGGGAATCAGAGCACCCGAGGATGTTCGGGATGAGATGCAAAAGTTGATGCCGGAGATCGTTGCCCGGTATTCGGCTATGGATGCTCAGAACTCTGCTGATTGGTTCTACGAGTCCTACGGGCTAGAGGCGCAGCCATCGGCGGGGATTTCCGAAGAGTATGTAATTGACGGGCTCCGATATAAGGCCGACAAGCTGTTCACGGACGGTCCAGCGGCTTTCGGAGATGAGATGACCGAGCGCGCTAACCGGTGGGTGCGTCAGGCGGGTCGGGAAACGCTCTCGACGGCGGCCAAGAAGCACCGTATGAAGTGGCTTCGTGTCCCTGAAGGTCCGGTCACGTGCGCATTCTGCCTGATGTTAGCCTCCCGGACCGGAGAGTGGGCATACAGCTCGGAGGAATCCGCTGGAGGTCCTGGACACCGGTTTCACGACTACTGCGACTGCGAAGTCCTGCCATACCCAGAAGGGCAACTCCCAGACGATCTGAGCGCGTCGCAGGCGAGATACATGGCGATCTACGAGGGAGCCGTCGATGAAACTGGCAACCGGTTCGATACCACCGAGATCCTGTCCACAATGCGCAAGCAACACCCCGAGCTCGTCTCAGCCAGCAAGGAGTACAAGGAGAACTTCCCGGGGGAGTTCGTCCCGGACGGGCTAGGACGCGAGCCGCACGAAGTGATAGCCAGTCAGATGCTAGTCAATGTTGGAAAGCACGTTCGATGGAGGCCAGAGGTGAAGATCAGTGGTGTCAAGAACCCTGACATCTTCATGGATGACGTGATCTGGGACATCAAGTCTCCGAAGGGGGGAGGAGACAACACCGTCGCGAACCAATTCAGCCGGGCCAAGAAGCAAGCCAATAATCTCGTCCTGGATCTACACCGTTGCGCCCTCGACGACTCTGAAGCTATTGACTCAGCCGAAAGACGCTTCTACGGCAAAAAAGAGTTCCAGCGACTGATCATCATCAAGAAGGATGGCATGGTGATCGAGCACAAGCTCGGGTAGAATCCGAATCGAAGGCGGTTGCCAGTCCACCAACGTCGAAAGACACCCGGACAGGTATACCGCCTTCATCACGTCCCAGCCCAGTTCTGACGTCAAGCCTCATCGCCCCCGGCATGGGGCTTTTTTCATGCCCAAATGACTTGCCCGGTGAAGTCCCCCGGGTATTCCACGGTGCCCGCACGGGTACCTCAGCACTACCGCAAGGGAGAACCCACCATGGCTGACGACGCCACAACCACAACCCCGGAAACCGACGAAGGTCAGCCGACGGCACCTGCGCCAGAGCCCGCACCGTCGGGCACTCCGGAAACTGTTGCGGAGGCACCCACTCCTACCCAGGAGCATGCACCCGAGTTCAGCGTGGAAGGCACCGACTGGAAGGCTGAGGCACGCAAGTGGGAAGCCCGCGCAAAGTCCAACCGCGCTGCAGCGGAGAACCTGGACAAAGTCACCGCTGAACGCGATGACGCACACGAAAAGCTCACCTCCGTCACGGAGGAACTGACGGGCCTCAAGAAGGCCCGCGTTCACGAACAGCTCATCGATGAGGTAGCCGCACGGTACCGAGTCAACGCCAAGCTGCTCCGCGGTGCAGACCGCAAGGAACTAGAAGCCCACGCCGAGCTTCTAGCCGAGGCTATCCCGGGACTCCCCGTGGTGGCTGCCCAAGGAGACCGCCCCGAGATCAAGGACGACCCGAACAGGGCCCTTGTCCGTGACCTCTTCGCGGGCAAACACAACTCTTAACGAAAGGAAGGACACCCAACATGGCTGTCTTTGACCAGACCAACGCCCAGGTGCTCATGCCCCGCGAGATCGCGGACGGCATCGTCACCAAGACCCAGTCCACCTCTACTCTGGCGAAGCTGTCCGCAGCGGAGCCGATGAAGTTCGGCAAGACCGACATCATCACCTTCGACAATTTCCCCAAGGCCGAGTTCGTCGAGGCCGGCGCGGACAAGTCCTCCACCACCGGTGGATTCGGCGCCGTGACCGCGACCCCGCACAAGGCGCAGGTCACCATGCGCTTCGACCAGGAGGTGCAGTGGCTGGATGAGGACTACCAGCTCGGTGTCCTCAACCAGCTGGCCTCCAAGGGCTCCGAGGCGCTCTCCCGCGCCCTGGACCTGGGCCTGTACCACCGCATCAACCCGCTCTCCGGAGCGGTGATCAACACCTGGACCAACTACCTCACCTCCACCACCAACACGGCAGCGCTCGCCGCGGGTGCGGAGCCGGACCAGGTGATCCGTGAGGCCGTGGGCCACCTCGTGAACTCCGTGGACAACCCGGTCACGCCGACCGGTATCGCCCTGGATCCCTCCATCGTGTGGGACCTGGCGAACCTGCAGACGAAGCTCGCCAACGGCGACCCCTCCGGCCAGCAGCGTTACCCGCAGCTGGGCCTGGGCGCCAACATCAGCGACTTCCTGGGGCTGCCTGCCGCGACCGGCAACACGGTCTCCGGCCGCCCGGAAGCCACCGACACCGGCGTCCGCGCCATCGTGGGTGACTTCGCCAACGGCGCCCGCTGGGGCATCCAGCGTGACCTCCCTGTCGAGATGATCACCTACGGCGACCCCGACGGACAGGGCGACCTGCGCCGTAAGAACCAGATCGCCCTGCGCCTGGAGCTCGTCTACGGCTGGTACGTGTTCGCGGACCGCTTCGCGACCGTCACGGCTGCCGCGGAGCCAGCCCCGGGGGAATGACGGACCTCTACCGGGAAACCTACTGACGTAGGTGACCCGGTAGGGGCTGCCCCCGACCCCCGACCAGCAGCCTTAGAACACCAAGGAGAATCACCATGGCTGAATGGACCAAGACCCTCCCCGGCACCGCCGCCGAAGGCGATACGGGCCACGTCGAAGACCACAACGCGATCGTGGACGCGATTGCCGAGACCCGCACCAACGTGGACGCCGCCGAAACGAAGGCGGCTTGGGCAACCGTGACGGGCAAGCCCGCCACGTTCCCGCCGACCATCGGCACCACGGCCACGACTGCATTGGCCGGGAACACCACGATCCCGGCCGCGCCGTCCCCGGGCACTGCCGCGCAGCTTGAGGCAGGCACCGACACTGGCAACCGAGTCTGGTCCGCGAAGATCCTCGCGGACTTCATCAAGGCCCAGATCGCCGCGGCCGCCCCGTCCGAGGGCTGAGCCCCCCGCGCGGTGGGTCAGCGCTAAGCGTGCTGGCCCGCCGTTCACGCAGAAGGGAAGTCGTATGGCTGAGGTAGAACCGTTCCCGTTCGCGACCGTGGCTGAACTCAGAGTCAGGTGGCCAGACATGCCGCTTGGGGCTGACGAGACCGCCGAGGTCCTGCTCGAGGACGCCTCCCAGTTCATCCTCGACGTGTGCCCCACCGCCGCTGACGTGTCTGCACAGACACGGCGGCGCGTGGTGTGCGCCGTCGTGAGACGCTCCATGGGCGCCAGTGAAGACACCGGTGTTGAGAGCTACCAGCAGACTGCAGGCCCTTACGCGGCCACGTGGAAGCCAACCAACCCGCACGGGGACTTCTACCTGACCAAGTTGGAGAAGCAGGCTCTCGGCGCTGGCCGCCAGAAAGCGTACGGCGCCAACATCACCGGAGCGGACGAGCCCATAGACCGGCACCTGCCGATCTGCTCCGTCCACTTCGGCGCCACCTACTGCACCTGCGGGGCCGACATCGCCGGGAAACCCATCTTCGAGGGAGGGTAGCTGATGCCACACCGGATCAAAGGTGAGACCGTCACGGTTCTCACCCGGGAACGCACGGGCACTCTCCCCGGCAACACCCCCGAGTACACCGACGTTGAAACCACCGTGGACAACGTCCTGGTGGCCCCCGGCGCACTCTCCGACGTGACAGGCTCCATTCGCCCCGACGGGGTGAAGGTTGCCTGGGAGCTGCATTTCCCGAAGACGTTCACCGGGTCCCTTCGTGGTGCCCGCGTGAAGGTGCGTGGTGGGCCTGCAGTGCCGGTGGTCGGGGACCCTCACCCGTACACGGACGCGAACACTCCGGGGGCCTGGAACCGGCCTGTACGGCTGGAACTCGTGAAGGGGTAAGCGGTGCCGAAGAACATCAAGGTCAAACTCAACCGGGCAGGCGCAGCAGCGCTACTCAACGGACCCGAGGCGGTCGCGGACATGGGCCGTCGAGCCTCTGCCGTCGCGGCCGCCTGCGGGCCGGGGTACGTCGGGGACGGACAGGCAGGCAAGACCCGTGCACACGGGATGGCCCGCACCGACAACGTCGAAGCGATCCTGGACAACCTCAAGACGAACAAGCTGCTGAAGAACCTGGGACGGGGTGCCTAGATGAACGTCGAAACGCTCCTGGTGGACTGGCTCAACCACGACGCCTGGCTGGCCCACGAGGGCGTCGAAACGTTCCTCGAAGTCCCCGAGGACCGCCCGAACCGGTTCATCACCGTAGAACGCACCGGAGGCAACGAAGACATCATTCGCGGCTTCCCAACCCTGGCCGTCCAAACCTGGTCCGAACACCGACACGACGCCGGGAACTTGGCCCACCAGGCCGCGCTCGCCGTGCGGTCGATGGTTCGGCACCCGTTGGTCGCGAAGGCCACGGTCGCGGGACTGTATTCGTTCCCGGATCCTGCCTCGGCGCAGCCGAGGTATCAGCTCACGGTCGAGCTGGTCGTCGTTCACGACTGAATCGACCGACACACACCTTTCACGGGCGCGGCGCCTACTGAAAGGACGGGCCGTCATGGTCCAGAACGCAGCCAACGTTTCCGTTGGTAAGCCCACCGCCGCCGGCGGCATCTTCGCCGGTGACCCCACCGACACCCCGCCCAACGACTGCCGTACCCCGCTCCCGCCTTCGCTGGCTGGCCTGGGCTACGTGTCTGAGGACGGCCTGGTCAACACCATCGAGTCCGACGGCGAGTCGATCACTGCTTGGGGTGGAGACACCGTCCTGACGGTGACCACCTCCCGCGAGGAGACGTTCGTGTTCACGTTCATCGAGACCAACGAGGACGTCCTCCGAGAGGTCTACGGAAAGGACAACGTCACCGTGGCGCTGAACGGCGACATCGCTGTGCTGCACAACGGCAAGGCGCTCCCGAGCCGCCTCTACGTCTTCGAGATCCTCATGACCGGCAACAAGGTTAAGCGGATCGTCGTGCCCAACGCGAAGGTCAACGAAATCGGTGACGTGTCCTACGTCGATGGAGAGCCGATCGGCTACGAGGTCACCCTCGGCGCCTTCCCCGACGCGAACGGCAACACCGCCTACGAGTACATCGCCGAGATCATCGACGGCGGCACCGGCGGGACTGAGGGGGAATGACAGCCCTCTACCGGGAGACCTACTGACGTAGGCCTCCTGGTAGAGGCTGCCCTCTTACTGCTCACAACCCCTGTGGGCCCACATTCCAGGGGGCCGGGTACGAAACCTAGCCGCGCCCGGCCCGGCCCCCTTCTCAAAAACACTGCGCGCGGCAACCACCACTAAGTAGAAAGGGCGCGGCCATGTCCCTCCCCACCATCACCATCCGAGGCAAGAAGTACCCCCAGCCCAGCCTGGACCGCCTCAAGCGCAAGCAGGTCAAGAAGATCAAGCCCGTCCTGACCCGGGTCCAGAACGAGGACCTCGACGCGATCTGGGACACCGTGGGCCTGCTGATCTCTGACCTGCCCTCTACGGTCCTGGACGACCTAGAACTCGGTGAGTGCAAGACCATCATCGAGGCCGCTGGTATCGCGAAGTTCTCCAACGATGAGGAACCGGCGTCCGGCGCCGATGACGACGAGATCACGGTGGGGGAATCCTCGGCCTCGACCAACTCCTAGACGAGTGGGGCGAGGCCATCGAGGCCGACCTAATCGAACGCGGCATGCGCCTACGTGACCTCGGGACCCCCGGGTTCACGTGGACGGACCTCCGCGCGATCGTGAAGCACCTGCCTGCCACGTCTGCGTACTGGCGTGCACGGGAACCGGAGGCGTCCCGCTGGGGCGTGTCCGAGTACCTGCTGGCGATCATCGCCGACGCCACCCGCTGGCTGGTGTGGGCCAAAACGAAGGACGCGCGCCGCGGCCGCAACCGCCCTCAGCCGATCCCACGACCGGGAGACGCGGAACGCGCCAAGCGCGGAAAACAGGGGCATTTCCACGGGGCCGTGTCCCGGACCGTGGACGAGGTCAAACGCCTCCTGTCCCGGCCACGCCGATAACACCCGCTGCCCCCACCACACCCGTGGTGGGGGCAGCCCCATACCTGGAGGAGGACCCGGACGATGGCTGTTGAGCTCGCCTCCGCGTACGTCACGATCATCCCGTCTTTGCGCGGTGCCACTGGCCAGATCCAGAAGGAACTCGGCGGGGTAGACACCTCCAAGGCCGGGTCCAAGATCGGCGCCCAACTCTCCTCCAATATCGGGCGTTCCCTCAACCTGAAGACCATCGGCGCGAAGTTCCAGCAGATCGGCGGCCAGATCACCGGGGTAGGGCAGAAACTCACCTCCAGCATCACCAAGCCAGCCATCGTCGCCGGTGGCGCCGTGGCCGGCCTCGTAGGCGGCCTCGGATTCAAGCGCCTCGTCGGCATCGACACCGCCCGCTCCCAGTTCCAGGGCCTGGGCCTGGACGCGGACAAGGTCATGGAACAGGTGGACAAGGGCGTGACGAACACGTCCCTGTCCATGGCCGACGGCGCGAGCTCCGCCGTGGGAATCCTCGCCACCGGCGCCGTCCCGCTGAAGGGCCTGGAAGGCCAGATCAAGCGCGTCGCCAACGTCTCCGCCGCCTACGGCGTAGAGACCACACAGGCGAACATGCTCCTCAACAACGTCCTGACGAAAAACAAGGTCGAGTGGGGCGACCTCTCCCAGATGATGGAGAACGGCATCCCCATCACCAAACTGCTCTCTGACTCCATGGGCGTGGCCCAGTCCTCCATCCAGGACATGGCCTCAGAGGGCAAGATCAGCGTCGAAGACCTGAACAAGGCCATCGACCAAGGCGCAGGGAAGGCCGCAGAGTCCTACGCGTCCTCCTTCAAGGGCATCACCGCGAACATCAAGTCCAACCTGGGCCGCGTCGGGGCAGCTGTCCTCGAACCGATGTTCAACCAGCTCAAGCCCGTCCTCGCGAACTTCCTGGCCCTGCTCAAGACCGACGAGGTCAAAGCCTTCGCCACCACCGTGGGGGAACAACTCGGCAACGCCTTCACGAAGCTCGTCACCGGAGTGCAGGCCGTCGTGAAGTGGTTCACCGGCCTCTCACCTCAGATGCAGAAGACCGTCCTCACCATTGGCGGACTCGCCATCGCCGCCGGCCCCGTCATCACCGTCATCGGGAAACTCACCACCGGCCTCGGCACCGTCTTCGGTGTCCTGTCCAAGGTCACCCCGCTGTTCGGGAAGGCCGGAGGCGGCTTCAAGCTCTTCTCCGGAGCCATGAAAGCCAGCCCGATCGCGAAGATCGTCACCGTCGTCGCAGCGCTCGCCGCGGGGTTGGTGTACTTCTTCACGAAGACGAAGGCCGGTCAGGTGGCCATGGAGCAGCTGAAGGCTGTGTTCGCTTCGCTGGGGCCGGTGTTCCAGCAGGTGATGGCGGCGATGAAGCCGGTTATCGCGCAGATCGGGCAGATGTGGCAGCAGATCGCCGCGCAACTGATGCCGGTGTTCCAGCAGCTGATCAGCGAGATCATGCCGCCGATCATGGACCTGATCACGCAGTTGGCGCCGATCATCGCGAGCCTGGTCACCACGATCCTGCCGCCCCTGGTGGATCTCATCATGCAGGTCGCGCAGGTCATCACGCAGGTGGTCGCCGCGATCGCACCGTTGATCGCCGAGTTCGTAGAGGGCCTCATCCCCGTGATCGTGCAAGTGATTCAGGCGTTGACGCCGCTGATCACCACGATCATGGAAGCCGTTGTACCGGCGTTCCAGCAGATCCTGCAGGTCGTCACGACAGTGTTCAACGCGATCAAGCCCATCATCGACGGGGCGCTGCAAGTCATCACCGGGATCATGAAAACCGTCATGGCCGTGCTGAAGGGTGACTGGAAGGGCGCGTGGGACGGGATCAAGCAGATCCTCTCCGGCGTCTGGGAGATCATCAAGGGCGTCGTGAAGGCCGCCATGACCGCGGTGAAGTCCGTCATCACCACAGTGCTCGGTGCCATCAAGGGCGTGTGGAACAAGGTCTGGGGCGCCATCAAGAGCTTCGCATCCACGGTCTGGGGCGGCATCAAATCCGCCGTGTCCGGTGCGATCAACTCCGTGAAATCCACCGTCTCGTCCGTGATGTCCTCGATCAAGTCCGCATGGTCCACGGCCTGGACCGCCATGAAAACCAAGGTCTCCGAGATCTGGACCGGCATCAAGACCGGCGTGCAAGACGGCATCAACGCCGTCATGACGTTCGTCAACGGCATCAAAGCCAAGGTGACCGGGGCGTTCACCGGCGCCGGGAAGTGGCTCTGGGACGCAGGCAGGAAAGTGGTTCAGGGCTTCATCGACGGCCTGAAATCCCTCTGGGACAAGGTCCAAGGCTGGTTCAAGAAGCTCACCAAGTTCATCCCGAAGTGGAAGGGCCCACCCTCCACTGACAAGACCCTGCTCACCAACGCAGGCGAACTCGTGATGACCGGCTTCATCAACGGCCTGGAGTCTCAACGCTCCGCAGTGAAGTCCTCCCTCGAGGACATCACCGACATGATCTCTGACGTCATGGAGGACACGAGCACCACCACGCAACTGGGCGTTGACACCGTGGCCAGCTACACGGCCACAGCGTTCACCACTCGTCACGCCGTCCCCGACTACGGCGACGACACCACCAGCAGCGCAGGCATGCTCGTTCAAGGCCCACTGATCCAGGTTCAGAACCTCACCGTGGACTCCGACAACCGGGTCAAACAGATCTCCCAGGACCTGTTCACCCGAGCCAACCGGGCCGCCCGCGCCAACGGCGGCACCAACCTCCAAGGAGTCGTCAGAGATCATGTCGGTGAAGTCCTCCCTCGAGGACATCACCGACATGATCTCTGACGTCATGGAGGACACGAGCACCACCACGCAACTGGGCGTTGACACCGTGGCCAGCTACACGGCCACAGCGTTCACCACTCGTCACGCCGTCCCCGACTACGGCGACGACACCACCAGCAGCGCAGGCATGCTCGTTCAAGGCCCACTGATCCAGGTTCAGAACCTCACCGTGGACTCCGACAACCGGGTCAAACAGATCTCCCAGGACCTGTTCACCCGAGCCAACCGGGCCGCCCGCGCCAACGGCGGCACCAACCTCCAAGGAGTCGTCAGATGAGCTTCACCTACGCCGGCCAAAACTCCGACGCGCTCGCCGGGGTGACGGCCACGTTGACCACGTGGCCGTCTCTCGGCGGGTTGGGTGTAGAGACTTCTCAGGTGCCTGGGCATGACGGAGTGGTGTTCTACGGGTCCTCGTTGGAGTCCACCGACTTTGAGTTCGACGTCCTGGTGCAGGGGGCCACGCCAGCCCAGTGCGCTCAGCGCCGTGACCTGTTCATCGCGGCGGTGGATCCCTCCCGTGGCCCACGAGATCTGCTCGTGGAGCCGGATACCGCGTGGGTGTGGCGTGATGTGCTGGTCGCCTCCGCCGTGGACTGGTCCCGCATGGTGTGGGAGCGGGGCCTCGGGTTCGTGCTGCGCTCCACGGTCACATTCCAGACCGTGGGGGACCCGGCCGCACGGCAGGTCACCCCGGCCGTCGTGGACGTCAGCGGTGCCACCAGCGTGACGCTCACGCTAGGGAACACGTCCACGCACCCTCGCATCACGTTCGCATCAGGTGCCGCCACGAAAGTGGTGATCGGGTCGTTCTCGGTGGACGTCGCCGCGACCCCTGCAGGGTCCACCGTGGTCCTGGACTACGAGGCCATGGACTTCTACCTCGCCAACACGGCCGGAGCCCGCACCGCGTCGGCCGTACGGCACATGAGTCACTACGACCGGCCACAACTGGCCCTGGGGCAGACCGTCACCGTGAACGTCACCCGAGGCGGCAACCCCCTCGCGGCAAAGTTCTACCCCAACGCCAGACGCATCTAGCCACTCAGGAGGCCACACAGTGTGGGATGACCGCTTCTCCTTCTCCGGGGAAACCCCGACCGACTACCCGGGACTGAACCCGGTCGCACTGCAGCGCATCGACCCGGGCACCGCCGCGAAGACGTACAAGGACGCCATCACCCCGTCACGCCTCTGGACCCGACACTCTGACGGCACCCTGGACGGCAACACCGCAGGCCCCTGGGGAACCCTGGTCTACGTCAACCAGGTGAACCCCGCCACCGAGAAGGGCTACATGCGCCTGCCGAACTTCGCAGGCCTCTGGCCAGCCGCCGGCCGCATCCTCATCGGCATGTGGGTACGCCAGTCCTACGCCATGACCTTCTGCCCCCTCATCTCCACCCGCTCCGGATCCCAGCCACTCGTCTACCTCTCCACCAACAAATCCGGCCAGATCCGCCCCCAGGTCTACGACACCGCAGGCAACCTCGTCGCCGACTACTACGAAAACGCCCACGGAGCACTGCCCAGCGTCTACCAGTACCAAGGCATGATGCTCGACCGCGACGCCGGAACCGTCCAAGCGTTCGCCGTCCGCGCCGACACCCGCGAGACCTGGATCGGCGTAGAAAAAGCCCTCACCGGTCCCGCCCGGGCGGCATCCAACGCACCCCTAGACGTCTTCTCCCTCGGCGACGGAACCAACTACTCCGGCGGGATCATGGACGAAATCCTCGTCGCACACCCCACCCAAGACTTCGACCTCGCCACCTGGGTAGACGACCTGGCCCTGGGCCAATACTCCAACTCCCAAGACCCCTCCCGCGCTGCTCACTTCACCGTCACCGACACGGGCATCACCGCCACCACAGCAGACACCTTCACCACCGGCGCCGAACACGTCTCCTGGGTGAAACAACCTGCCGTGCAAGGCGCACCCGCCGGCGCCCGCGCCTACTGGTCCACCGACGACGGAACCACTTGGAACAACGGCACCACGGTCCCGTACCCCCTCACCGGACTCATGTACTGGACCATCCCCCTGGCCAAGAACGCCACCTTCACCGGGATCACCATCACCGAGCCCGTGGACCCACCCCCAACCCTGGCCACCATCCCCAACCAAACCCTCACCCAAGGCCAACTCACCAACATCACCATCACCCACACCATCGTCGGCCCACCCACCTGGACCATCAACGCCCCCAACCTCATCACCGCCACCATCAACAACACCACCCTCGCGCTCGCCGCGGGGTTCGAGGTGGGGTCTACGACGGTGACGGTGACGTTGACGGATCAGATCGGCCGCGAGGTGTCGAGGTCGTTCACGGTCACGGTGAACGCGGCTGCCTGGGTGGAGGGCACACCACCCCGGTACCCGCACGCTCCGATCCTGATCAACGACGACGACGGCAACCCTCAGGCGGTCGTCATCGACGCCACGAACGCTGTGGTCACGAAGGAGGTCAACGGGGCGCACACCTTCGAGTTCGAGCTACCAGCAACCCACCGCCACGCCTCACTGGTCCAGGCGGAGCGCACGGTGGAGGTCGCTGACGAACGCTACTGGGTGCGCCGCATCGAAACCGCCCGCTCCCGCAACGACGTCACCATCAACGTCTACGCTGAGGCCCGGTTCTACGAGCTCGCTACCGCCGGCCAAATCGACGCCAGGGAGTTCAAGCAGGTCACCGCCGGAGACGTCATGACCATCGCGCTCGCTGGGACGGGATGGAAGATCGGGGTGGCCAACGTGTCCACCCTGCGGACCTACCAGATTGAGGACTCGAACCCGCTGGCGTTGCTGCGCACGGTGCAGGAGAACCACGGCGGGGACCTCGTCTTCGATAACACGGCCCGCACGGTGTCATTGGTGACGACGTCGGGCCGTGACCAGGGGGTGGGGTTCTTCTACGGGCATGGGCTCACCGAGGCCAGGCGGGTGGAGGACACCACGTCGCTGGTCACCCGTCTCTACGCCCGGAACGCCGACGGTGTGACGATCGCGGCGGTCAACGGCGGGAAGCCGTACGTGGAGGACTTCACGTTCACCGATGAGGTGAAGACCGCGGTCTACGACTTCAAGTCAGGCACGTCCCCGTACACGATGCTGTCGATGGCGCAGGCGACGCTGGCGAACCGGTCCAGGCCGGACTACTCCTACGAGGTCACCGTCTCCGACCTGTCCGCGCGCACGGCCGTGGACACGGACCGCTTCGACGTCGGGGATGTTGTCACCGTCGTGGACTCGGCCGTGGGGATCTCCGAGACGCAGCGGATCGTGCGACTGGAGTACAACGTCATCCGGCCGTGGGAATCCGGCATCACCCTCTACGGGAAACTGCGGGAGCTGGGTTCTTCGGAGACCACGGACGCGGGCGCCTTGGAGACCGGTGCCACGGTGACCAGTTTCGACCTGGTGCCGTTCAACCTGATCAAGAACGCCCGCTTCGACAACGAGTTGGCTCACTGGGCTTCCCTCGGCGCCACCGTCGTAGACAACGAGGGGACAGGCACGGGCGACCGTGCGGTGAGGCTCTCCGGGGTCGGGGAGCACTGGATCGAGCAGACCGTCACCCCGGACAACCGGTCCGCCTACGCGCTCTCCCTCGACATTCAGTCGCAGGGCCCGGCCGGGTGGAACCCCACGGTGAGGACCACCGCACTGGTCACCTATGACGACGGGACCACGGAAACCATCACCATCAACCTCACCTGAGAGGAGGGGAACCCGGATGGAAGGCGTCCTCAACGTCAGCAAACGCCCCGCGAAGATCAAGCTGCGCATCGAAGCAGTGGGTCTTCAAGCGGGGCAGACGGTCACCCTCACCGACGTCATGTTTCAGCCCGGTGGGGCCGTCTCCGGGTGGCTTCCGCACGTCACCGAAATGCCGTGGGCTGCAGGTATCAACAGCGAACAGGGGGGGCAACTGACATGGTCCACTGGGATGACATCGTAGGAAGACCCGGCACCTTCCCACCAGAACACCACACCCACACCCAAGCCGACGTCAACGGCCTCACCCAAGCGCTCGCGGCCGCTGAGGCACGCACGGCGGCATTGGAGGAGGCCTTGGAGGCTCTGGCACCTGCGGGAATCGTGTGGACGCCGCTGAGTCTCAACGCCGGGTTCGTGGCCCGAAACGCCTCGTACGCGCCGCAGGTGGGGATCAGCGGAGACACCGTGTTCGTGCGTGGCCAGCTGGACCGGTCAAAGTCCTCGGCCGCGGCGTCCGGTGGCGTGGTTCTGACCCTGCCACCGGATCTAGCACCGGGGTATGAGGTGCAGATCCCCGTGAAGGTTGGCGGTGCGGCGGTGAATTCTTGGTTCCGGCCGAACGGTGAACTGTATATGTCCGGTTCGTCGGAAGCTGGGTATCAGGTGCTGGACGTGGTGTTCGGCCGGGTGCCGAAGTGAGGTTGCAGCAGCCGATCCAGGTGGATAAGCCGGTGAAGTCGATCCGGTTGCGGATCAGCGCCGACGACATCCCGGATTCCGCTGCGGTGCTCATAACGGATGTGCAGCTGCAGGCGGGAGAGACGCCCTCGGGTGTAGTTCCGAACGTGGACGAGGCACGCACCCTCGTGGGGCGGGCGCAGTACCGCAACGGAGTGGTCAACCCGGGTCTCGACGTGGTGGCGCTGTCCAACGCCGACGCTGCCTCCCCGGCACGTTTGGGGTTGGTGGCCACCAACACCACGGTGCGGGCGGGTGCGTTCCGGTTCGGTCCGGTCACTGGCAGTGCCTGGGTGGACGCGGAAGCGAACACCGCGTCGCAAGGCTGGGGGCTGGGGCCGGTGGTCACGGCCCGGCAGGACTTGAACTTGGTGATGAGTGTGGGTGATCGGGCGCATGTGCGCCTGTCGTGGAGGGAGCGGTCCTGATGGCTACGAAGAACATGTGGGTGTGGGTAGGGCACATGTGGTCCGACCGGGCCCGTCTGGTCCTTCAGCATTACGGGGACCGGATCACGGACGTGAGCATCTTCGGGTGGCACGTGGCAGCCGACGGAACCCTGACTCAGACCTTCGACCCCACCCAGCTGGACGAGTACCGGGCGAAGTGGCCGCACCTGCGGTTCTGGCTGGCGTTCCGCAACGACGGCGTCGCGAGCATCTTCACGGCCCTGCGCAACAGCGCCACAGCCCGCGCGAAACTCATCACTGGTCTCGGGGCGGCGCTGGACCAGTACCCGTGGCTGGGCGGCGTGGACATAGACCTGGAGAAGGGTGGGGCAGCGTCCAACGCCACCGCGGCGGAGACCCTGTTCAAGCAGGTCGCGGACTATGCCCACGGCCGTGGGTTGCTGTGCTCGGCCGCGTTGCCTCCACTCACCAGTACCGGCTCCGTTGGTGGGGAGAACTGGGTGCGGTATCGCCAGCTCGGCGCAATGCTGGATCACGTGGCGATCATGTCCTACGACTTCGCGTGGGGCGGATCCGCACCGGGGCCCATCAGCCCCGGATTCTGGGTGGAACAGGTCTACGACTGGGCCGCCACACAGATCGCACCATCAAAGCTGTCCATGGGTCTTCCCTTGTATGGGCGCTCCTGGCAGATCTTCGCGAAGCCGGAGGACATCGGAGACCTCTACCGGGGCCAGTCAGGCACCTACTACGCGTTCTGGCAACTATTCACCGGCACCATCGCATGGAACGCGAACACGCACGACAAGATCGGGTGGCTCTGTTACCGCGACCAGGACTCCCAAACCCTGTGGGGGTACCTGAACGTGTACGACTGGAAGGAACCCACCCAGTTCGCGCAGCAGACCGGGAACTACCAGGCCGTCTACGAAGGCCGGAACTACCTGGTGCGCTACGGACTCCCCGCCACCGCACCGATCTGGGGGATCACGGACAACGGCCCAGGCAACAGTCAGGCCCTTTACCAGATGAACGCGGCACGAGTCCTCAACGCCGACGGCGCCAACGTGTCACCGCGGAGAGGCTTCACCCTCACTACGGAGATCATCCAGAGAGCACCAGTAGCGGCGACCATCATGGATGACTCCGCCACGGATCAGTCCCAGCTCGCCAACGTGTACACGCAACCCACGGGCAAGTGGACGCATCAGCAAGTCACCGCCACCTACAAGCAGTACCGGGGAACCGGGACGCTGCGCTACAACCACGGCTTCGGGACAGCGAGCCTCTACGCCCAAGCACGATTCCAGTTCGCCACCGGCGGCCGCTTCTCCGTCACCGTCCAAGGCATCACCGCAGACGTCACCAACGCAGGCGCTGCGCGCCTCATGAAGGGCTCCACGGTACTCGCCTCCACCCAGGTGGGAGCGATACCCGTAGGCGCCGCAGCGGGCGGCTCAGCACGCGCGGTGATAGCCCTGCGAGTGCGACCCGGAAGCGCCCGCGTGTACTTCTCCCGAGCTGAAACCTCGATCCCCCTCGTCCTCGAGGCAACCACCACACCAACGAACAACGGCGTCGTGGAGTTCGGGGCCACCGGCACGGCCTGGATCGACCACACCTACCTCGGCGACGGCTGGTGGTACCAACCCCGCGAAGCCGTCGAAGTCACCGTGGCCGGCGAAACCCGCGTCCTGGGACGCATCCCACGCACCGGCGTCACCTGGGACTCCTCCAACCGATTCCGACCAACAGCCGACGTAGACGAACCCACCACCCGAGAAACCGGCATCTCCCTGGACTGGGTCTACCAACACTTCAAAGACATCCCCCTCACCCCAGACACCAACACCACCATCAAGATCCGCCTCCTAGACCACGACGTCTGGCTAGGACGCACCACCATCGGCGACCGCGACGGCTTCTCCATCGTCTACTTCTCCGACGCCACCACCATCAACCACTGGCGCACCCGAGCACACAACGAATGGAACCTCCAAGGAATCGCCCTCTGGTCCATAGGCCAAGAAGACATCCGCCTCTGGGACGCGCTCGCCGGTGGGGAACTCCCAGCGGAAACGAAACGACTCGACGTGTGAAAGGAACACTCACAGATGCCACCCATTCCGAACTTTCTTGGCGGCGACGGGGGCATCCTCTGGGTACTCCTGGCGCTGGTCCTCATCGGCGGGATCCTCTGGCGCCCGGCCCGGGCCGTGGCCAGGGCTATCAAGTCCCTGTCACAGCTGATGGAGGACTGGCACGGCACCCCCGACAGGGTAGACCGCACCGGCGCCGTCATCGAACCGGGCAGGCCCGGCGTCCCCGCGCTCCTGGAAACCGTCCGATCCCAGGTCCAGAACTCCCACGAGACCAACTTCAGAGACGACCTGGATCAGGTGAAGATCGGCATCGACCGTCTCACTCGGGACGTGCAAGCGCACAAAGAAAAACTCGACGAGCACATCGTGATCGCGAAAACCAACGACCGTCTCACCGCGGACACCGCCGAGAAAGTGGACCGCCTCGCGAGACGCTGGGCCGACGACGAACCCAACGACGATCACTGAACAACTCCCGGCGCGGGCCCGGGTCACCAACCCGCAACCACAGCCCCACACCAACCGGTGCGGGGCTTCTCTAGGCCCGCGCAGTGGGCAGAAAAGAGGATCACCATGGCCGCGTCAATGAACGTGTGGCACGGGACCCCAGGGTTCAACCCGAAGAAATTCACCGGAAAATACTGGATGGTGCTCAGCGTGAATGGAAAGCTGAACAAGTCCACGAAAATGGCCTTCCAGAACTTCCTGCAGGTGTACGGATACTACTCCGGAGTTGTTGATGCAAGTTTCGGGAAAATGACCCGAACTGCAATCCAGAAGTACCTGCGAGGACAGGGGTTCTATTCGAAGAAGTATCTTCTTGACGGTGTCTTCGGTCAGTACACATGGATGGCGCTGAATGACTGGGCAAACCATCCGTCTTCACCGGGGATGTACGACAAATGGCACCCGAATCTGGTGAAGACTCTGCAGAGGAGACTCAACGGGCAGAGGGTCGAGTACTTCGGGTGATGATCTTGCTGGGAGTGGATGGCCAGAGCTGTCCACTCCCAGCAATGACAGATCAACCGGAATACGGGAGCTCTTCCGGATGCTCAGCTATGTACTGCTCGTACTCTTCACGAGAGTAAGTCACGGTCTCGTCGCGGTAAGACGCAGAAATTAACTTCAATTCGGGGTGGCTCGGAGCCACGTGGTCCATCATTGAGCCAGTGAGCCCGTCTAAATCGACGAGGCTATCGTTTACAGTCAAAGCGACCATGCCCGGCCTAGGTGATTCCCAACCTGCGACGCCGCTGTCCTGGTTCGGGAACTCAATATCCGTCATGCTGTCCACACCTAGCTCATCAGCCCAAGTCCCCACCATCTCGTCTGCAAATTCCTGGCGAGCATCGGCGCTCGCCGGTGGCGTCGTGGGGGTGTCGGTGGTGCAGCCGGTGAGGGCCAGGAGGCTGGCGCAGGCCAGTGCGGTGATGAAGTGGCGTTTCATGGCCTGATCGTATCCGTGTCCACCGACTTTTTGATTCAAACGTGACCCGTTCCCCTGTCTGGGGACGGGTCTTTTCTATGCCCAAGGAGGGCGTCATGACGATGTACACAGGGCTCGCGCGCGTGGCCCGCAAGACTGGCTATCCGGTGGTGGAGGTGGCGGGGTGGAAGACCCGCGGCCACGGTGGGATGGGTGCGGTGCAGTCCATCCTTTGCCACCACACTGTTGGCCCCGTCTCTGGGAACTACCCGTCTTTGAACGTGGTGACGAACGGGCGTACCGGGCTGGCTGGGCCCTTGGCGCAGTTTGGTCTCGGCCGAGACGGGACGATCTACGTGATCGCCGCGGGCCTCGCCTACCACTCCGGAGCGGTGAAGGCGGACATCTACCGCAACGTTCACTCCATCGGTATCGAGGCGGAGAACACGGGCACCGGGGAGACTTGGCCCGCCAAACAGCTGGATTCCTACGTGAAGCTTTGCGCTGCGCTCATCGATGAGTTCAAGCTGCCGGTGTCCCGCGTTGTGGGGCACAAGGAGGCGTGCTCTCCGGTGGGCCGGAAGATCGACCCGGCGTTCATCCGCCCGGCCATGACCATGGCCCAGTTCCGCGGCTACGTGAAGAAGGGCGCCTACAAGGGTGGTGTCGCCAAGCCCGCCCCGGCGAAGCCAAAGCCGTCCGCGAAGCCGAAGCCTCCGGCCTCGACGGCGAAGGCGTGGCCTGCGAAGGATCTGCCCGTCACCTCGAAGCACACGGCCGCGTCGAACACGGCGTGGGTGCGTCTCATGGCCGCCATCGGCCACAAGGACAAGTCCCTGACCCTGGCGATTCAGAAGTGGTTGCGGGGCTTGGGCTACTACACCACTGCCTACCTGCTGGACGGGAAGTGGGGCCCGGCCACCACCAAGGCCCTGCAGCGCTTCCTGGCGAAGAAGGGCCTGTACACGCGCGCCATTGACGGTGCGCGCGGCTCCTCCACCATCCAGGCGGAGATCCGCTACCTCAACTCTCAGCGCAAGTTCATCAAGTAAGGAAACCTGCATCATGCAACCCAAGACCATCGGCAAGGTCACCATCTCCTCGGCCACCGGCGCGACCATCGGCGCGGCCCTGGCTACCATCATCGTGTGGATCCTGGCCCGGGCAGGCGTGGACGCCGCCGACCTGCAGGACCCGCTCACGATCATCCTGACGGCGGGCCTCGGCGTCCTCGGTGGGTACGTCGTCCCGCCGGCCAACGACCCGGGGACCGTGGATGACCCGACCATCACGGTGGATGACGGCGACGAGTACACCGGCCCCGATGCAGGCGAGACTGACGACACCCCGGTCCCGGCCGACTACGAACCGCGTCACTCCGCCTGACCGGGGAGTGAAAGAATCCGCCCGGATTCTTTCACTCCCACCATCAACTGAAACCCCCAGCGCAGTCACTGGGTCACGATGACAGCACCTGCACCCTGAGCCGGTGCACACAAAGCCGCCCACCCTCGCCATGAGGGTGGGCGGCTTTCGCGCGTTCAAGCCCCCGTGATCGCGCGGGTACAGACAGAGTCCGACTCAAGGCGCATGAAAGCACCCCGCTCTGTGGCGAATGCGGGAGGCAAACGGGAGGCAATGCGACCGGGCAGACCTGAGGAAATCGCTTCAAATACAGGGAACCGTCGCGCCGCTCAACAACGGTCGACCGTAGCCTCGCTGGACGCGTTACCCCCGGAATCAAGCCGATCTCGTCGCGTGTGACGGCTGCGGCGGCTCCTGACCGGGGCTGTTTTGTAACCAGGGGGTCAGCGGTTCGAATCCGCTAGGAGGCTCCACCAAAGCGGCCCGGAATCACGCGGATTCCGGGCCGCTTTCGTGTGCTCACGTCCACGCGTCGGTGGGGTGGGCTGGCACGTCCGTCGGTGTGGATGCCACGATTCGTACCGACGCGTGTGCATTCGTACCGCAGGATGTCGCTTGGACGGGCTGGCCTTGGCCAGAGTGTTCCGCAACAAACGTGAGCGCAGGGTTTTTCCCGAGGACTGGACGCCAGGGAGTATCGGGGCTGAGTCCCTTAGTGTGGTGGCAATTCCCCGGTGATCCGGACCGGCCCCTCC
>JBQDZM010000018.1:0-55984 GCA_052108535.1 Galactobacter sp.
GGATCCCGAGGCTGATCCACGGTGCGGATAGAGTGGGGCGGCGGGACAGCGAGATGCTGCGTTGAGAAAAGGTGGGAGAGAAGAACTTGAGTCGTACCGAGAACGCGCAGGCACTGGATCCTCAGATCCAGGTGCTGCGGTTGGATCCGGGAATCCCCGTGCCCACTTATGCGATGGAGGGTGACGCGGGTGCCGATCTGTGCACCACGGAGGACTTCGAACTCGCACCGGGGCAACGTCGACTGGTGCCCACGGGCATCGCCATCGCGTTGCCGATGGGTCACGTGGGGTTGGTCCATCCGCGCTCGGGGCTCGCGGTACGGCACGGCATCACCATCGTCAACGCCCCCGGGACTGTGGATTCCGGCTACCGTGGTGAGATCAAGGTCACCCTGCTCAACACGGACGCAAACCATAGCGTGTCTTTCACCAGGGGGGACAGAATTGCCCAGTTGGTGATCCAACGAGTGGAACACGCTGGATTCGTGGAGGTCTCCGAACTGGACTCCACCGAACGGGGAGCCCAAGGATTCGGTTCCACCGGAGGGTTCACGGCAGAGCCGAACGGCAACCAAGGAAGCACAAGGTAAGACATGTTTGGACGTAAGAAGAAGCGGGCGCAGGCCGAGGACGTCGAGGACAACGCGCAGCAGGACGCTAATGAGCAGGAAGCCGCGCGGGACGAGGAGCGGGCGAGCTCCGAGACCGGGCGTCGCGCCGCGGGCGGCGTCGACGGGAAGTCGGAACGCAAGAACGGTCCGTGGGACGCCTCCGAGGTCGAGGAGGACGACTCCCTGATCGACCTGGGGTCCTTGCGGATCAAGCCGGTGGCCGGCATGAATCTGAACCTCGAAGTGGAGCAGGGTTCGCAGGCGATCGTCGCTGTCGCGTTGGAACTGAACGGTTCGCGCGTGCAGATCCAGGCCTTCTCCGCCTCCAAGTCCGAGTCGCTCTGGCCCGGGATCTCGGCCCAGATCGACGAGTCGGTCACCTCTCAGGGCGGACGGACCGACCGGCGCGACGGACGTTTCGGCGAGGAGTTGCTTGCCCGTGTCCCCGCCACGGGGCCGGACGGCAGCCAGGGCGTCATGATCGCCCGTTTCGTGGGGATCGACGGCCCCCGCTGGTTCCTGCGCGCGGTCTTCGCGGGCCAGGCTGCGATCAACGAGGAGTCAGCCTCGGCTCTCGAGGATCTGCTGGCCTCGGTGGTGGTGGACCGAGGTTCGGTGCCGATGCCCCCTACGGAACTGTTGCCCCTGCGGGTGCCGGAGCAGGCGGCGGCGGCCGCAGCGGCACAGGAGCAAGCCGCCGAGGAGTCCTCTGAGGAGACCAACACCAGCGGTCGGGATAAGCCGGAACGCGGCCCAGAAATGACCGAGACCCGGTGAAAACCGACCCGGTACGGCCGGACTTTGGCTCGCTGCCCGCCCGCGGGCGGGTGGAACTGACCGGGTACGTGGAATCGGTGACGTACCCGGCAGCAGCAGCTGCAGGGGTCTTCCGTGCCGGATTGGTCCCGGACCTGGCCGGCCCCGGGTCCGCCCGGCCCCGCCCCAGGGTGGAACTGGCCTGGTTGGGGCAACGGGCCGTGCCGGGTGTGAGGCAAGGTGTGTGGCTCAAAGTCACCGGGATGCTCACTCGGATGAACGGTGAAGCAGTGATGCATGATCCCCAGTACGAGATCGTGGCCGTGGAGCAGGAGGAAGCATGAGTCAGGCAACCCCCGATGAACCGAGCGCGCAGGACGCCGACGAGCTGGCGCAGCGGATCGCCGGAGGGTCCGGGCTGCGACGCAACGACCAGGGCAATATCGACGTGCTGGCCTCCGTGGGCGGCATTCGTGGTCTGATCGAGGCGCTGGCCCCGGGCCTGGTGTTTCTGGGTGTCTACATCGGTACGCAGTCCCTGAACCCGTCCCTGATCGCCTCGGTCGCGGTCGCCGTACTGGCCTTCGCCGCCAGGCTCGTGAGCAAACAAAACGTGGTGCCGGCAATCTCTGGCTTGCTCGGGATCATCATCTGCGCGATCTTCGCCAGAGTCGGAGGCCACGCCAAGGACTACTACGTTCCCGGGTTCTGGATCAATGCCGCCTACATCCTCGGCATGGCGGCCTCAGCGCTGGCGAAGTGGCCGCTGATCGGCGTCATCTTCGGTGCCCTGCGTGGCGAGGAGACCGCTTGGCGGCGGGATCCTCGCCGGATGCGGGCCTATTCCGTGGCGACCTGGTTCGTGGTGGGGGTCTTCGTGCTGCGCCTGGCGGTGCAATTGCCGTTGTATTGGGCAGACGAGGTCACGGCGCTCGGTGCCGCTCGGCTGGTGATGGGCACCCCGCTCTACATCGGCGCCATCGCGCTGGCCTGGATGCTGACCAGGCCACGCGTCGTGGACCACCAGCCGCTGGACGTGGAGGTGCCGGACGCCGATCCGTCGTCGCCTGAGCCGGATCAGCGCGAGAGCAACTGACGCAGTTCCTGTTCGGCTGACAGCGGTGTCAGGAAGAAGATCTCGTCCCCGCCCTCGAATACGTCATCGGGGCTCGGAGCAAACGGGATTTCGTCGCGTAGCACGGCCACGGGGACCACATCCGGCGGCCAGGCGAAGGTGCCCATCAGGCGTCCGACCTCGGCTCCGTCCTTGGGCACCGTATAGGCCACCAGGGTGGTTTCGCCGGTGCGCAGGGTCAGCAGCCGCACCAGGTTTCCGACCTCGACGGCTTCCTCCACGAGCGCCGTCATAAGGCGCGGGGTGGAGACAGCGACGTCGACTCCCCATGCGGCGTCGAACATCCAGTCGTTTTTCGGGTTGTTGACCCGGCCCACGGTGCGGGGCACCCCGAACTCGGTGCGGGCCAAGAGCGAGGCCACGAGGTTGGCCTTGTCGTCGCCGGTGGCGGACACCACGACGTCAGCGAGTTCCACCCCGGCCCGCTGCATGGTGCTCAACTCGCAGGCATCACCCACCCACCAGGAGCCGTCCTGCATAGAACCATCCGGGGCTTGAGCCCACTTGGCCGGCGCCTCGTGTTCATCGATCACGTCAACGTGGTGGCCATGGCGCAGGAGCTCGTCCGCGATGGACAGTCCCACGGCGCCACCGCCGATGATCACCACCTTCATGACCTGCTCTCCTTCTCGGTGTCTGCGCCTGCGGGCTTGCCGGCGCGCTCCAGGTTCTCTTCCTCGTCCAGCTGCTGTGCAGCCCATTCGGGGCTGTGCGCCAGGACCCGATCGACCGCTTCGATCCGCTGCACGGAGACCATGGCGTGCAGGACGTCTCCGCGTTGATAGCGGGTCTCCGGGATGGGGATGATTCCCTCGCCGAAACGGGTCACGTAGGCGATGCGGACGCCTGCCAGTTCCTCCAGCGCGGCGACCGGGGAGCCGTACCAGGATTCCGCGGTGGGCAGTTCCCGCAGGACCAGCCGTCCCGAGGCTTCCCGGAAGTCTCCCGAGAGCGTGTGTTCGGGGAGGATCCTGCGCAGGACCTGGTCGGCGCTCCAACGCACGGAGGCCACCGTGGGGACACCGAGTCGTTGGTAGACCTCTGCGCGGCCGGGGTCGTAGATCCGGGCGACCACATGCTCCACGTGGAAGACCTCGCGGGCCGTCCGGGTGGCCAGGATGTTGGAATTGTCTCCGCTGGACACCGCAGCGAAGGCGTAGGCGTCCTTGATGCCGGCTTGGAGCAGGGTGTCGCGATCGAATCCGACGCCGGTGACCGTCAGCCCGTCGAAGTCCGGGGATAAGCGGCGGAAAGCCGAGGCATCACGATCAATGACCGCCACGGAGTGCCCGTCTTGCACCAGGGTATGGGCCAGCGTGGCGCCGACCCGGCCGCAGCCCATGATGACGAAGTGGGCCATGTTCCTCCTCCACGAAATGGGGCTCACGCCAATCCTGGAGCAGATGAACCCAACAGCTGACGCAAGTCTTGCACGATGGGCGCTGTGGTCGAGGTACACGCCCTAAACTTAAGCGGTGCTCTCGTTCCTGGAGGCTCTGAAACGCATCCTGGTGGGACGCCCCGAGGCCACGGGGCGCCGCCGCCCTCGTCCGCTGCGCCTCCGTGCAGCCATCCCGGCCCAATCCACCTCCGCCCTGTCCTCCTTGGCGTATTTCCCGGACGAGATCCTGCTGACGTTGGCCGTGGCAGGGGTCGCCGGGATCCAGCTGGGACCGTGGGTGGGGTTGGCGGTGGCGGCCGTGCTGCTGCTCCTCGTGGCGTGCTACCGGATCAGCGTGCGGGCCTATCCGGATGGCCGCGGCGACTATCAGATCACCCGCCAGAATCTGGGTCCGGTGCCGGGCGTGGTGGTCGGCTCCGCACTGCTGTTGGACCTCGCGCTCACGGTAGCGGTCTCCATGTCGGCTGCGGCCCATTATGTGGTGGCGGCCTGGCCCGACCTGGACGGCAAGGAAGGGCTCATCGCCGCTGCAGGTGTGGTGATCGTCGGCGTGCTCGCGCTGCGCGGCATGGGGCGTTCACCGCTGGCCAGGGCGCTGCCCACCGTGGTGTTTGTCTGTTCCCTCGCCCTGATCGTGGTGGTCGGTTTGTTGCTTGCCGCCACCGGACGCCTGGGTGAGGCGCCGAGCGCGGAGCTCACCCTGGTGCCCCTGGACGACGCGGGGGTGACCGGTCTCTTCGGTCTGGCCCTGGTCCTGAGGGCCTTCTCTACCGGATCGGCGGCCCTCACGGGTGTGGAGACCCCCATCTCCGGTGTCAACGAATTGGGGCGTCCACGCGCCGTGAACGCGGGCCGGGTGTTGGTGTCCTTAGGCGTGGCGGCAACTGTCCTGACGTTGGGTGTGATGTGGCTGGCCCGGGCCACCGGGATCCACGTGGTGGAGGACCCCACCACCCAGCTCACCTTCCGCGGAGAGCCAGTGCAGGACTACGTCCAGGCTCCAGTCCTGTCCCAGCTGACCCAGGCCGTCCTTGGGACCGGTTGGCCCGTGGTGGTGTTCGGCGCCGTCACGGTGCTGGTGCTGCTGGCAGCGGGGCTCTCCGGATTCAGTTCCTTCCCTCGCTTGGCCTTCCACCTGGCTACCGACGGTTATCTGCCGCGCCAGTTGCGCACCCGGGGCGACCGCATGGGCTACTCCAACGGGATCTTGGTGCTGGCGGCCTCCGCTCTGGTCCTGGTCCTAGCGACGGGAGCGCACCTGTCCGTTCTGGTGCAGCTGTATGTGGTCGGGGTCTTCGTCTCCTTCACGCTCTCCCAAGCAGGGATGACCAGGCATTGGACGCTGCGGCTGCGTGCCCTGCCCCGGGGGAGCAGGAAGTCCGCGCTGCACCGGCGTCGCCTGCTCTCCGTCGTCGGAGCCAGCCTGAGCCTGCTGGTTCTGGCCGTGGTGCTCATTACCAAGTTCACGCACGGGGCGTGGCTCGCGGTGCTGGCCATCGTGGTGCTCACCGTTGGCATGACCCGTATCCACGCCCACTACGTCAGCGTCGATGCGGAACTCGCCGTGCCGGAGGCCCCAAAAGCCGGCTCGCTGGAGACCGCGCTGCCTTCCAGGGTCCATGCGGTGGTGCTGGTCTCCACCGTGCGGAAACCGGTGCTCAGGGCCCTCAGCTACGCCCGGGCCACCCGCCCGCAGCACCTCGAAGCGGTGCTCGTGGACAACGACCCCGAGAAGAGCGCCAAAGTCGTGGCCGCCTGGACCGCACTCCAGCTCCCCACCCCATTGACCGTATTGGCCTCCCCCTACCGGGATATGCTCCCGCCGCTGCTGAACCACATCAGGCGGCTGCGCGCCAAGGGGCCGCGCGATCTGGTGGTGGTGTACCTGCCGGAATATGTGGTGGGGCATTGGTGGGAGACACTGGTACACAACCAGGTCGGCCTCCGCTTGAGGAGTCGGCTGCGGCGTGAGCCGGGGGTTGTGCTCGCCACGGTCCCCTGGCAGTTAACCGCTGGATCGGCTGAGCCGGTCCGGCAGCAGGGGACACATCAGGACATGCAGAACGACGTGGGGGAGTGAATTCGTGACCGAGCAAGCACAGGCCAGTGGGGGAGCGCAGGGCGGCGAGATCGTTGAGGTGGAGCTCACCGACATCGCCAAGGACGGCCCGGCCGTGGGCCGGCTTGACGGGCGCGCCGTCTTCGCCAGGCACGGGGTGCCAGGCGAGCGCGTGCGGGTGCGGTTGGATCCGGCCAAGCCGAAGGCCCGCTGGGTGGCAGGCGACGTCGTGGAGGTACTCGCGGCGTCGAAACACCGCGTGGCGCACGTGTGGC
This sequence comes from Galactobacter sp., assembly GCA_052108535.1. Lineage (GTDB taxonomy): Bacteria > Actinomycetota > Actinomycetes > Actinomycetales > Micrococcaceae > Galactobacter. The sequence continues at coordinate 6,239 of JBQDZM010000018.1, forward strand.
CACAGGCCGATGTGCTCCTCCATGGCCCCGATGAGGTACCGGGAGGCGCAGAGTTTGGCCACATCGACCTCGCCCACCAGCGCGCGCTCAAGGGCCGCATCCTCACAGGTCAGCTCAGCAGGCTGGCCGGAATCGACGCCGACGACATCGGCTTCACGGGTGTGGAGTCGGCACTGGAGGAGGCACGGGATGGCTTGCACTGGCGCACCAGGGCCGCGTTCGGCGTGGATGCTCAGGGGCGCCTGGCCATGCGCGCGCGTGCCAGCCATCGCCTGATCCCCACGCCGGGATTCCCGCTGGCTGTGACCGCGGTGGACGACTTGGGGCTGGGGGATCTGGACCTGAGTGGGCTGGAGCGGGTGGAGGTCGCCGTGCCGAGCCAGGGGAGTGCGTTGGTGCTCCTGGTGCCAGCAACGCGGGACCGGGGATCGAAGCCGCCGCGGGGCCGTCGTGGTCGGGGGCCCCGTCCGGTCGCGGCGCCCACCGAGGCCGGACTGGCCGCGGTGAAGCGGGTGGCCGGCTTACTGCCCGACGACATGGCGGTGGCCTCGTTGCTCCAGACCGGCGGCGCCGCCGCGGACGGTGCGGGGTCGCTGACCCCGCTACGCGGGGCCACCGACCTCGTGGAAGTCGTGAACGACCACGCGTTCCGCGTCACGGGCGAGGGATTCTGGCAGGTGCACCGCAGCGCGCCGGCCACGCTCACCGGAGCCGTACTGGAGGCCGTGGCAGCGGAGCCGGGGCAGGCGATCGCGGACCTCTACGGCGGGGCAGGGCTGTTCAGTGTGCCCTTGGCTCAGGCCGTGACACGGACGGGGACGCTCGTATCCGTGGAGGGGGCGCCCGGTACCCATCGGGATGCCGAACACAACCTGCGTCGCTTCCCCCAAGCCACGGCCGTCCAGGGGCGCGTTGAGCGCATCCTCGAGACCGACGCGCAGAAGTACCACGCAGTGGTGCTTGACCCGCCCCGCGCGGGAGCCGGAGAACGCGCGGTCTCGGCCATCGCCGCGTCGGGCACAGACAAGGTGGTCTACGTGGCCTGCGATCCCGCGGCACTGGCCAGGGACGCGGCCAGATTCGCGCAGTCCGGGTACCGGATGAGCAGCGTGCGCGCTTTCGACCTCTACCCGCACACCCATCACCTCGAGGCCGTGGCCGTCTTCACCCGTTCCTGAGAGCTCCTGAGATTGGCGCACACGGGCCGTGTCCCAATCCGGCGGCCGGTCGGCGGGCGAAGGGTGCCCGCCGCCGTTGCGTAACCCGAGCAGGCGGATGTCGAGATCAGGGGCTTGACATTGATAGAATGGGGAAGTATCTCCGTCGCACTCCTCTTGCGTTTCATGGTGAGGTCTACCTCACTGGCAGGGGTGGGCTGCGACCATCATGATGGAGTGAAAGCGAGAGGAGTCCCATGACCAACGTGGACAGCTTTGGTGCCAAGGGCGTATTGGACGTCCAGGGGACCGAATACGAAATTTTCCGTCTGAACGCCGTTGAAGGCGCGGACAAACTGCCGTACAGCCTCAAGGTTCTGCTTGAGAACCTGCTGCGGACCGAAGACGGCGCCAACATCACGGCGGATCACATCAAGGCCCTGGCCAACTGGGATCCGGCCGCCGAACCCAGCGTCGAAATCCAGTTCACGCCCGCCCGCGTGATCATGCAGGACTTCACCGGCGTTCCCTGCGTCGTGGACCTCGCCACCATGCGCGAGGCCGTCAAGGACATGGGCGGCGACGCCTCCCGCGTCAACCCGCTGGCACCCGCCGAGCTGGTGATCGACCACTCCGTGCAGATCGACACCTTCGGTTCGGCAGCCGCCCTCGATCGCAACATGGAGATCGAGTACCAGCGCAACGGCGAGCGTTACCAGTTCCTGCGCTGGGGCCAGACCGCCTTCGACGACTTCAAGGTGGTCCCCCCGGGAACCGGCATCGTCCACCAGGTCAACATCGAGTATCTGGCCCGCACCGTCATGACCCGCGAGGTGGACGGCAAGCTGCGCGCCTACCCCGACTCCTGCGTCGGCACCGACTCGCACACCACCATGGTCAACGGCCTGGGCGTGCTCGGTTGGGGCGTTGGCGGCATCGAGGCCGAGGCCGCCATGCTGGGCCAGCCCGTCTCCATGCTGATCCCTCGCGTGGTGGGCTTCAAGCTCTCCGGCTCCATCCCGGCAGGTGCCACCGCCACCGACGTGGTGCTGACCATCACCGAGATGCTGCGTCAGCACGGCGTGGTCGGCAAGTTTGTGGAGTTCTACGGCGAGGGTGTCGCGGCCGTGCCGCTGGCCAACCGCGCCACCATCGGCAACATGTCGCCGGAGTTCGGTTCCACCGCCGCCATGTTCCCCATCGACCAGGTCACCATGGACTACCTGCACCTCACGGGTCGTCCCGACGAGAACCTCGCCCTGGTGGAGGCTTACACCAAGGAACAGGGCCTCTGGCACGACGCTTCCAAGGAAGCCAAGTACTCCGAGTACCTCGAGCTTGATCTCTCCACGGTGGTCCCCTCCATCGCCGGCCCCAAGCGCCCCCAGGACCGCATCGTTCTGACGGATGCCAAGGAGCAGTTCCGAAAGGACATCCACACCTACACGCAGGACGAAGACGCGCTCGGTCTGGGCCGCCCGTCCAAGTCCGTGGACGTCACGATGGAAGACGGTCGCGAGTTCGCGCTGGATCACGGCTTCGTGTCCATCGCCTCCATCACCTCGTGCACCAACACCTCCAACCCCTCCGTGATGCTCGCAGCGGCCATCCTGGCCCGCAACGCGGTGCAGAAGGGCCTGACCTCCAAGCCATGGGTCAAGACCTCCGTGGCCCCCGGGTCCAAGGTCGTCACCGACTACTACGAGAAGTCGGGTCTCATCCCGTTCCTCGAGGAGCTGGGCTTCTACATCGTCGGTTACGGCTGCGCCACCTGCATCGGTAACTCCGGCCCGCTGGAGACCGAGATCTCCGAGGCAGTGCAGGCCAACGACCTGACCGCCACCGCTGTGCTCTCCGGTAACCGTAACTTCGAGGGTCGCATCAACCCCGACGTGAAGATGAACTACCTGGCCTCCCCGCCGCTGGTCATTGCCTACGCGCTGGCCGGAACCATGGACTTCGACTTCGAGAACGATGCCCTGGGTCAGGATGCCGACGGCAACGACGTCTTCCTCTCCGACATCTGGCCCAACCCGGTCGAGGTTCAGGAAGTCATCGACGCCTCGATCGACCGCGACATGTTCTCCAAGGACTACGCCTCCGTGTTCGACGGCGACGAGCGCTGGCGCTCCATCGACACCCCCGAGGGCAGCACCTTCGAGTGGGCGGATGAGTCCACGTACGTCCGTAAGCCCCCGTACTTCGAGGGCATGCCGGAGACCCCGGCACCGGTGCAGGACATCGACGGCGCCCGCGTGCTGCTGAAGCTGGGCGATTCGGTCACCACCGACCACATCTCCCCGGCCGGTTCCTTCAAGTCGGACACCCCCGCTGGTCAGTACCTGATCGAGCACGGCGTGGACCGCAAGGACTTCAACTCCTACGGCTCCCGCCGTGGCAACCACGAGGTCATGATCCGCGGTACCTTCGCCAACATCCGCATCAAGAACCAGCTGCTGGACGGCGTCGAGGGTGGCTTCACCCGCGACTTCACCCAGGCTGATGCCCCGCAGGCCTACGTCTACGACGCCTCTCAGAACTACCAGGCGCAGGGTACTCCGCTGGTCGTCCTGGCGGGCAAGGAATACGGCACCGGATCCTCGCGTGACTGGGCAGCCAAGGGCACCGCACTGCTGGGTGTTCGCGCCGTTATCGCCCAGAGCTACGAGCGCATCCACCGCTCCAACCTGATCGGCATGGGCGTCCTCCCGCTGCAGTTCCCCGAGGGCGAGTCCGCTGACACGCTGGGTCTGGACGGCACTGAGACCTTCTCGATCTCCGGTGTCACCGGACTCAACGAGGGCGTCACCCCGGAGACCATGCACGTCACCGCAGTCGCGGCGGACGGCAAGGTCACCGAGTTCGACGGCAAGGTCCGCATCGACACCCCCGGTGAGGCCGACTACTACCGCAACGGCGGCATCCTGCAGTACGTGCTGCGCAACATCCGCGCCAGCCTCTAAAGTCACCTCGGCTGACTAGACCAGGGCCCGTTCCTTCCCCGATCGCCTCGGGGAAGGAACGGGCCCTCGTGCTAGTAGAGTTGATCCCCGTGATGAATCGGCAGGTGATCAGCGCCAGGGTAGTCCCGCAGCGTCCACGCAGGCCCGAGCCGCTGGTCCCGGGGGAACGCGTGGTGACTCGAGCCTGGAAGTACGACGGCTACGCGCACTGGGTCGTGGACGGCGTGGCCTTGGGCTCCGACGCGGACGGCGAGTGGATCTACCAGCCAGCAGGCACGTTCGTGGCGAGACCGGGCGCCGCCTTCACCGCACCAGACGACGCCGTGGTCCTGATCCCCGCAACAGGGGAGTGGATCGCGACCTTCCATGCCGGCGTCAGACGCAATGGATTGCTGATCTATATCGACGTCTCCACCGAGATCGGCTGGTCACGACTCAGTTCTGGTGAGTGGGAATGCCATTCCGTGGACATGGACTTGGATATCGTGGAGCGATCCGGTCAGGACGTGTACCTGGACGACGAGGACGAATTCGCGGATCACGCACAACAGCTGGGCTACCCGGAAGCCCTCATCCGGGCCACGGAGGGGGAGGCAGCAAAGCTGCTCACCGCCGTCGGGCACCACGCACCACCGTTCGATGGACGCGCCGAGGCGCGTTTCACTCAAGGCCGCGCCTTGTTCGCGTCCGCACCAGGAAAGTAGAGGCAGCGCCATGGCCATCATCCGCGCGTATCGAGACGATGAAGAAGGACTGAGCTTCCGCGAGGCCTGGTACGACGAAGAAACCGCACAGTTCGTCGTCAACCGGGGCCCCGTCGGACGGCTCTCCGAGACCCCGGTGGTGGAGGACGACCTGACGCCGGAGGCGGGAGAAGGTCTGCTGGCAGCCTTCGCCGAGTCCTGCGAGGCCGACGGCTATCGTGAACTGGGTGTCGAGGAGCAATCCTGGATGCACGTTCGCTTCCCCCTGAAACACACCGAACCGCAGGCCCGGGACCGGTCCCTGCGCGACGCGGTGGTGTCGGGTCTGACCGGCCACCTCGCCTGGCGGGGTCTCGGCACGCTCGAGGCCAGCGTCTTCGGCGCCTCTGGCCTCACCATCACGGTGCTCACGCCCGCCCCGAAACTTGCGCTCAAGGCGGCCCTGACGAGCCTGCGGGAGAGCGCACGATCAGACGTGAATCGGGCCGTGATCGCGGTGGCGCCGGGGACCGAACCCGCCGTTGCGGTGGTCAAGCAGCCTCAGCCATACCGAGGCGGCTTCACGGTGGATGCCGAAACCATCGAGGAACTGCGGGGAGCGGCAGCATGACACAGCCGCCCACCGTCCGCCTGGGACGCTCAGGACTCGCCGTGTCCCGCATCGGCTTGGGCTGCAACAACCTGGGTCGATCCGGCACGGCCACACTGGACCAGGACGGCGCGGACGCCGTGGTCCATGCCGCACTGGACGCCGGCATCACCTTCTTCGACACCGCTGACAATTACGGTGTGGAGCCGGGGCTGAGTGAGATTCGACTCGGGAAGGCCTTGGGTGCACACCGTGACGAGGTGGTCGTGGCGTCCAAGTTCGGTATGGACGTGCGTGGCAGCAACGGGGAAGACTTCGGTGCCCGTGGATCCCGACGCTACATCCTCACGGCCGTGGAGAACTCCCTGCGCCGATTGGGAACCGACCACCTTGACCTGTACCAGTTCCACACGCCGGACCTGGGCACGCCCATCGAGGAGACGCTCTCCGCCCTGGATTCTCTGGTGACCTCCGGCAAGGTGCGCTACATCGGTCACTCCAACCGGGCCGGGTGGCAGATCGCGGAGGCGGAATTCGTGGCGAGGGAACTGGGCACGGAACGGTTCGTGTCTGCCCAGAACCACTACAACCTGATCGATCGACGGGCGGAGCTGGAGGTGCTTCCGGCGGCGCGCGCGTATGGCCTCGGCGTGCTGCCCTACTTCCCGCTGGCCAACGGGCTGCTGACGGGGAAGTACTCCACGGGCCTGGCACCCGCGGGTAGCCGCCTCTCCCATTCGCGCCAAGAGGTGCTGGAAGGTGCAGACCTGCAGCAGCTGAAGGCCTTCGGGGAATTCGCCGCGGCGCGGGGACTGCCGGAAGTGATCGTGGCCTTTGGGTGGTTACTGGCTCAGGATCCCGTGGCTTCCGTCATCGCAGGCGCCACCCGCCCGGAGCAGATTAGGCAGAACGTCGAAGCCTGGAATTGGGTGCCAAACCCGGAGGACCTCGCGGAATTGGAGGGGATCTTCCCCGCGCCCAAACCCATCGCCTTGTTCTGAGCCCTATGCTCTGAGTTCTGTGCGGTCGGGAGATTCACAGCAGCCGGTACCCGACACGCAGGCGATAGGTCACGTTTCGATCACGTAGCGTGCGTAAAGTAGTTAAACACTGGCGGTCTCCTTCCCCGACCTCCGGCACACGAAGTTGTCCGTACCCGCCTGCGGCTGGTGTGCCCTGGACCCTATGATCACTTTCGACCACGTCACCAAGGTCTACGACGCTCGTGAGCGCCCCGCGCTCCGAGACGTGGACCTCACGGTGGACCGCGGCGACTTCGCCTACCTCGTGGGACCGTCAGGTTCGGGTAAGTCCACCTTCATCAGGCTGGTGCTGCGTGAAGAGCAGCTCACCAGCGGCTCCGTGTACGTCGCCGGCACCAACGTTGACCGGCTTCCCGGGTGGAAGGTGCCGTTGCTGCGCCGCAACATCGGCGTTGTGTTCCAGGATTTCCGCCTGCTGCCGGGAAAGACCGTGTTCGCGAACGTGGCCTTCGCGATGCAGGTGATCGGCAAATCCCGCGCCATGATCAAGGAAACCGTCCCGGAAGTGCTGGCCACCGTGGGGCTGGAGGAGAAGGGCCAACGCCTCCCTCACGAACTCTCCGGTGGTGAACAGCAGCGCGTGGCGATCGCCCGAGCCGTGGTCAACCGCCCCGCCATCCTGCTGGCGGACGAGCCCACCGGCAACCTGGATCCGGAGACCAGTCTCGGGATCTTGGAGATCCTGGAACGGATCAACCAGAACGGCACCACGGTGGTCATGGCCACGCACGACGACGAGATCGTGAACTCCCGCAGGCACCGCGTGATCGAACTCGACGGCGGCCAGGTGGTGCGTGACGAGACAGAGGGCGAGTACCACGCCTCCGGCGTGGCCCATGTCGCCGGCGCACCGGCACTGGCCCCCTTCGACAGTGAGGAGGACGAGATATGAGACTCTCCTTCGTCCTCGGTGAGATCTTCACCGGATTGCGACGCAATCTCTCGATGGTGCTCTCCGTCATCCTGGTCACCTTCGTTTCGCTGAGCTTCGTGGGGGCCTCAGGGCTGCTGCAGTCCCAGGTCAACCAGATGAAGGACTACTGGTACGACAAGGTTCAGGTCGCGATCTTCCTGTGCAACTCCACCTCCGTCTCCAGCAATTGCCCGGTGGGGTCGGAGGGGCAGCCCGCAGAGGTGACCGACGCTCAGCGTGACCATCTCGAGGAACTGCTCACTTCCCCGCAAATGAAGCCGTACGTGGATTCGTTCACCTACGAGTCCCCTAAGGAAGCCTTTGAGCACTTCCAGGACCAGTTCGCCAACTCGGACATCGCCTCATCGGTGACCGAGGAACAGTTGCCAGGTTCCTTCCGCGTGAAGCTGGTTGACCCGGAGAAGTACCCGGTGATCAACGAGCAGTTCTCCTCTCAACCAGGGGTGGACTCGGTCGCGGACCAACGGGACTATCTCGACACCGTCTTCAAACTCATCAACGTGGCCTCGGTCGTCGCGATCGTGATTGCTGTAGTGATGCTGGTCTGTGCGGTGCTGATGATCGCGACCACCATCAGACTCTCCGCGTTCTCCAGACGCAGAGAGACCGGGATCATGCGCTTGGTCGGCGCTTCTCGTACCGTGATTCAGTTGCCCTTCGTCCTAGAAGGAGTGATCGCCGCAGCCATCGGCGCGATCCTCTCCTCAGCGGTCCTCTGGGCCGTCCTTCAATTCGTGGTCCAAGACCGCCTGGCCCCCGCCAACCCTGGCGTCGCCTTCATCGGTGTTGAACAGATGTGGTGGGTGGCCCCGGTGCTCATCGCCATCGGTGTGGTGCTGGCAGGTCTCTGCTCCGTCTTGACCTTGAGGCGCTACCTTAAGATCTAGTTTCCTCGTCCGCTTCGGGCCCCGCCCGACCGATCCCGATCCATCCCGGTGTCTTCCCCACCAGCCGGAAAGGAACTCCTTGTGAGCTCGAAACCCGTCATCTCCCGCCCCGCCGCGTCGTCGCGTCAGGGGTCCTCGAGTCGACCAGCCAAACTGGCCCGTGCCGTGCTCGGTACCGTGCTGGCTGGCGCGTTCACCTTCGGAGTCGGCTTCGCGCCAGCCCAGGCGGACAAGCTCGACGACAAGAAGCAGCAGATCGACAAGCAGGTCAAGGGCACGCAGGAGGACCTGGAGAGCCTGAACGCCGAGGTTCAAGCTACGGCGGCGCAACTGCGCTCCCACCAGGCCAAGGTTCCGGCAGCCAAACAGCGGGTGAGCGACGCAGAGGCCAAGGTCGCCGCCGCCCAAAGGGAACTCACCACCCTGCAAAACCGACTTACTGCGGCGAAGAAGGATCAGGCCGATCTGGAGGCCAAGCGCGAGCGTAATGCCAACGCGCGGGCCGAGAACGAGCAGGCCGCGGGGCAGATCGCCTCTCAGGCGTATCGCCAGGGCGGGCAAGGCAACAACAACCTGTCCATGCTCTTCTCCGGAGCCGACCCGTCCGATATGGCGACGTCCATGGAAATGGCCAACAGGGCGGCGGAATCACGCAATCAGAAGATCGCGAACCTGCGCTCCGAGGATGCGTCGGATCGCAACAATGAGGCCCGACTGAAGACCATCGCGAACGAGATCACGGACCTGAAGAATCAGGCAGACGCCGCCCTGACCCGAACGGAGAACGCCCGCACCGAGGCGCAGCAGGCCAAGGCCGACCTGGATTCCTTGGTGTCGAAGACCTCGGCAGCGCAGGAGAAACTTAAGGGAGAGGTCTCCTCGGCCAAGGGACGCCTGGACCAGCAGCGCAGCGAGCAGAAGTCCATCAACGCGCAGATCAAGGAACGCCAGGAACGCTTGAAGCGTGAGGCGGAGGAGCGGGCACGCAAGGCCCGCGAGGAAGCCAAGAAGAAGGAAGCCGCGGCCGAGAAGGCCCGCAAGGAACGTGCAGCGAACGCGGCGAAGCTCCAGCGTGAAGCGGCAGCGGCGCAGCGCAAGGCCACCACGGCCACCAGCAACGCAACCCCGTCGGGTTCCGTGCAGAAGTCCTCCTGGGGACTCATCGTCCCCTCAACCGGAGGCTACATCTCCTCCGGCTACGGGTGGCGGCCCACGCCCGCTGGCACCATCGACTACCTGGGTACGGGTGGCTACGTGCACGGCGGACAGGACTGGGGCTACGGCGGTCAGTGTGGAGCCCCCGTCAAGGCCGCGGCCTCGGGCACCGTTCGGGAATCGGGCACCAAGGGAACCCACGGCGTCGTGGTGTCCTTGGACCACGCGATCGTGAAGGGGCATGCCCTCACGACCAACTACCATCACCTGTCCAAGGTGGCGGTGCGAGTGGGGCAGCGGGTCACTCAGGGGCAAACCATCGGTTACGTCGGCACCACGGGTAACTCCACGGGCTGCCACCTGCACTTCGAGACCATCGTGGATGGAAACTATCGCAACCCGATCGGCCTGCTGCCCTGAGTTGTCGGGAGATGGCCTGACCAGTTGGGACATCCCAACCGATACGCGCTAAAATGGTGTCTTCCGCGCCCGTTCTCGAGGTGCGAACTGACAGCTGTGCATGAGTAGACGAGGGGGAAACGGTGATGGCCAAGACCAAGAAGAAGGTCGACGACCCGAGGAACCTCGTTGTCGCCACGAACCGTAAGGCGCGGCACGACTACACCATCCTGGATACCTGGGAGGCCGGCATGGTCCTCACAGGTACCGAGGTGAAGTCGTTGCGTGAGGGGAAGTCCTCCTTGGTAGACGGCTTCTGCCAGTTCTATCGGGACGAGCTTTACGTGGAGCAGATCTACATTCCCGAGTACCTCAACGGTTCGTGGACCAACCATGCGGCGCGGCGTCGGCGCAAGCTCTTGCTGCACCGCGATGAGCTGTCCAAGATCCAGCGGAAAGTGGATGAGGCCGGACTGACGATCATTCCGCTGAGGCTGTACTTCAAGGAAGGTCGCGCCAAGTTGGAGATCGCGTTGGCGCGCGGTAACCGCGAGTACGACAAACGCCACGCCTTGCGCGCCAAGCAGGACAACCGCGAGGCGCAGCGAGCCATGCGGGCAGCGAACCGACGTGGTGGGATCGCCTGACGCCGCTACATCATGCACATCCGGCGGTGCTCTGACACGTCTGTCGGTGTGAATCACTGGATCCGCACCGACGGGTGTGTCGTGACGCCGGAGTTTGTAGGAGAATGATGTGCACGCGGGATGCGTTAGACTAAGTATCACCCGTGATTCATCACGGGGGACCGTTCGACGAGGGGCTCAGGCTCATCGTCGTGACAACCACATACGGGGCCGATCGGTTTCGACGATGCAGTCGTTGATCAGGGGAAGCGGGCCGAGGATGCAAAGTCATCTCGTTAACGCTCTCTGCAAAACCATAAGTGCCGAATCCAAGCGCACTGACTTCGCTCTCGCTGCCTGATAATCGCAGCCAGTAGCAGTCCGTCAGGCCCAGGTCGCTATCGCCTGGGACCCTGACGTCAGCTAGATAGCCACTGCTTCACCACCTGCGTCACAGGGGTGGTGAGGGACTTTCACTGTGACTGTGCCCAGAGGTAACCACGAGTCGCTCGTCCCGGTGACGACTCATGGGGCAGAGAAACCTCACTCGGGAATGCGCCCGGAGAAGACCTGACATCACAGCATCGGACGCGGGTTCGATTCCCGCCGGCTCCACGTTCACCCCCAGGGATCCTTGGATCCCTGGGGGTTTTGTCGTATTTCGGGCACACAAGTTGTCGGGGCCGCAGTGTCAGGGGGCGGAGCTTGTCAGGAGTGGACACCTGACGAGTTCCGTGTGAATCCCGGCGCCTGCCCTGCCGAAGCCGAAGGGTGCTGCCTGGTTAGTTACGTACGATTGAGTTCTGAACGTGTTCTGAAGTAGGTTTGTTGCATGCCTACCACGTCTGCACCCCGTCCCAGCTTTAAGTCCTCGCAGCTGAACCGTTCTTCGGCCGAGGTACTCGCTGCTGCGTCCAACGGACCGGTGGAGGTGACTCGCCGTGATGGCGAACCGCTCGTCCTGATGTCTGAGCGGGAGAACTCTGCACGGGACAACCTTCTTGCCCTAGCAGCAAACCTCATCGCCGTGTCCACCTCCACGGATGGCACCCTCAGCGAACGAATGTCCAATCTCTACCCATGGATGTTCGCGCTCACCCCCAAGGATCGCGAAGAATGCGCCCGCAACGTCCTTGACGCCGCTCGGGCCTCCTTCGCTACGGGGCAGCCGCATCTCGCCGTTGCTGAACTGAATGCTTGGTGCGAGACCGCTACGGCCCTTGCTGCCGGGCTGGGCTCCGAACCTGTGGAATGGATCGACGACGAACCGGTGGGGCGTCCCTGACCGATGGCGAAACAGAGCAAGGTCGAGCGTCCAACGAAGAAGAGCGAGTATGAGCTCAGGTTCGCAACTGTTTCGGCGCGGAAGAATTGGACGGACCTCCTGGCGACCACGCGGGGGCCCCTCGTTGATGCTTGGGATTTCCTGACCAGGACGCCCCTTGAGGTGACTCCGCGTAACGCTCGCCTACGGGGTGAGCTGGGTATCGTCACTCGTGATGGTGCCGACCATGCTCGGTGGCAGTTCAAACCGACCGCGAAGGGCGACGCCCGGATCTGGTTCTACGTTGAAGGGCGCGTCGTGTATATCGAACAGGTGCACACGAATCATCCGAATGAGACGAAGTAGCGTCTGACCCATGAGTCACGCTGTGGTGCGCTGACGTGACTGTGGAGACGCTTCGTCAGTGGTGTGGCGCGGGACCGGCTTGCCGCAGATCAACGGGGACCTTTCCGTATCCTGGCGTGTTCGGTTTGTGCGGGCTGGCAAATCCACGTAACTTCAGTGCTAAGCAATAACACCGATACATAAGCAGGCGCCTGCAGAATACGGCTAGGCCCTCACGGAACAGGAGCATCATGACCACCCCCAACGGCTGGCAGGGCCAGAACAATCCGGCCCAGCAGGCACCCTCTTCCGCTTCCGCTCACCACCCGGCGGGTCCCGCCGGGTACGGCGCTCCGGCTCCCGGCCAGGGAGCACCGGGGACACCGCAGGGCTACGTTCAGCCCGGCGCTCAGGGCTACGCACCGCCCAAGCCCAAGGCACCGCTTGACCTCGGCAAGATCTTGAGCCTGAGCGGCCTCGGCGTCCTCGCACTGGCCTTCGTGCTGCTGGTGGTCGCGATGATCGTGGCCTTGGTCGGTACCGGCGCCACCGCCACGGGCCAGGGCTTCTCCCGCGGCAACGTCCTCCTGACCACCAGCACGGGTCTGGCCATCATCGGTGCGGGCCTGTTCATCGGCTCCTCCATCCAGAGCCTCGCGGACAAGCTGAAGAAGTAAGCTTCCCTCTGACGGGAAAACGGCAGAGGACCACAACAGTCGTTGTGGTCCTCTGCCGTTTTCGTGTCTGGCGGGTGGTACGTCCGAGACGTGGTGTCTCAGGGACGGCCGGCGCCGGAACTCAGCGGGGGACCGGGGTGGGCGTCGGGGCGTCGTCCCGGGTTCCGAGCACGGAGAGCACCTCGTCGTGGAGCAGAGAGTTGGTGGCCAGGGCGTTGCCGCCGAAGGGCCCGTCCTCGCCCTGGAGCGACGTGAAACGTCCACCCGCCTCGGTGACGATGGGCACCAGAGCAGCCATGTCGTAAAGGTTCAGTTCGGGTTCGGTGGCGATATCGACCGCTCCCTCAGCCAACAGTGTGTAGGAGAAGAAGTCGCCGTAGCCGCGCGAACGCCAGAGGCGATCCTGCAGGTCCAGCATTCCATCAAGGTGGCCGTTCTCCCTCCACCCGGTGAGCGATGAGTAGGACAGGGAGGCGTCGCTCAGCTGGGACACCTTGGAGACCTGAAGCTTGCGGGCGGAGGCCAGGGAGCGCCCCACGTAGGCGCCCTGGTCCTTGGCCGCCCACCAGCGGCGGTTCAACGCCGGCGCCGAGACCATGCCGACCACGACCTTGCCGCCCTCCACCAGCCCGATGAGTGTGGCCCACACGGGGACTCCACGGACAAAGTTCTTGGTTCCATCGATGGGATCGATGATCCAGGTGCGGTCGCTGTGCCCGGACGTCCCGAACTCTTCACCGTAAACGGCATCGCGCGGACGGGCCCGCTCCAGGTGTCCGCGGATGGACTGCTCCGCGCGCTTGTCAGCGTCCGTGACGGGGGTCAGGTCCGGTTTGGTCTCCACAACCAGGTCGGAGGAGTGGAAGCGGCGCAGCGTCACCTCGTCTACGGCTTCCGCCAGGAGATGGGCCAGGTGCAGATCGTCGGAATGGCTCGCCATAGCTCCCATGCTAGTGGCTGCCGAGTTCCTTCTCCGCCTGGGTGTCATCCTGGCGCGAGGCCAGCAGCCGACGTAGCGACTCCAAGCGAGCCGCCCCGAAAGCGCCTGCCGCCCCAGAGGCGACCCACGCATCCAAGGCACAACCGGGTTCGTCGGCGGCATGGGTGCATCCGCGTGGGCATTCAGCTGTGGCCTCGACCAGGTCCTCGAAGGCATCAAGCACGCCCTGCGGGTCCACATGAGCCAGTCCGAAGGAACGCACACCTGGGGTGTCCACGATCCAGCTTCCCGGCTCGGTGCCAGGCAGTTTCAGCGCGATGGCGGAGGATGAGGTGTGGCGCCCGCGTCCCGTGACCGCATTGACGTGGCCCGTGGCGCGTCCCGCACCAGTCAGCGCGTTGACCATGGTGGACTTGCCCACTCCGGAATGGCCAAGCAGCGCGGAGATGTGACCGTCCAGTTCGCCGCGCAACGTTTCCACGGCCTCCGGCGAGAGCGCGGGGTTCTCCTGGTCCTCGTCATCCGAACGGGAGACGATCAGCCGGGAGACCAAAGGCGTGTAGCACTCCACCAGATCCGTAGGCTCGCGCAGATCGGCCTTGGTGATCACCAGAACCGGGGTGATGCCGGCGTGGTGGGCCGCCACGAGCGCACGGTCGATGAATCCGGGACGGGGTTCGGGATCCGCTGCGGCGACCACGATGACCAGCCGGTCAGCGTTGGCCACGACGACGCGTTCCACCTCGTCCGTGTCGTCGGCGCTGCGCCGCAGCAGCGTGTCCCGCTCCTGGATCCGCACGATTCTGGACAGGGACCCCTGGGCCCCAGACGTATCGCCGACCATGCCGACGAGATCCCCGGGAACGATGGCCTGGCGGCGAAGCTCTCGCGCACGCATGGCCTGGACGGTGCGTTCGCCCGGCCCGCCCTCATCCACCACGGTCTGGTAGCGGCCGCGGTCCACGCCGATGACGCGGGCCACGACGGCGCGCTCGTGTTTGGGGCGGTCCTTGCTGCGTGGTTTGGACCCTCGCTTGTTAGGACGGATCCTGACGTCCGACTCGTCGTATTCTCGACGGCTCATGCGGCGGCTCCGGCGGTGGCGAGCATCCGCTCCCACATGGAGACGAAATCTGGCATGGTCTTGGCGGTGGTCGCCACGTCCTGCACCGCTACTCCTGGGATGTGCAGACCGACCATGGCGCCGGCGGTGGCCATCCGATGGTCCTCATAGCTCTCCCAGACGGCACCCTGGCTGGGCCCGACGAGCGGATCGATCTCGAGTCCGTCCTCGAGCTCTCGGGCCCGGACACCCACGCGGGCCAGTTCTGTCACGAGGGCGGCCAGTCGATCCGTCTCGTGGCCTCTGAGATGGGCGATACCGGTGAGTCGGCTCGGGCCGGAGGCCAGTGCGCAGAGTGCCGCGAGCGTGGGGGCCAGCTCTCCGGTGTCGGCGAAATTGCCACCGGAGATGGTGCCGTCACCACTGACCTGTAGCGACCCGTTGGGCAGGTGCTCCACCCGAGCCCCCATGCGGGGCAGCAGCTCCTCCCACAACGCGCCGATCTGCGTGGTGGTGCTGGGCCAATGCGGAATGCGCACCGTGCCACCGCAGATCAGGGCGGCACCGAGGAACGGACCGGCATTGGACAGGTCCGGCTCCACGATCACCCGACCAGGGGAAGGCACCCCGGGCTCGACCCGCCATGAACGGTGATCCGGAGCTGCGGAGGCCTCGATACCGGCCGCCCTCAGCACGTTGAGACTCATCCCGATGTGCTGCGGGCTGGGGAGGGTGGACCCCGTGTGGCGCAGCACCAATCCCTGGGGGAGTCGCGGTGCGGCCAGGAGCAGGGCGGACACGAACTGGCTGGAGCCGGAGGCATCGATGCTGACCTCCCCTCCTACGACGTGGTCGTTGCCGGTCACCGTGAACGGAAGGAAGCCGCCTTCGCCGCCTTCGATGTCGGCGCCTAGCGCACGCAGCGCGTCAAGGACGGGACCCACTGGCCGACGGCGGGCGGCCGCGTCACCGTCGAACGTCACCGGACGGCGCTGAAGCGCCGCCAGCACGGGGACGAAGCGCATCACGGTGCCAGCTAGTCCAGTGTCGATGCGGACGGGTTCTGTGCCTGCAGCGTGTCCCAGTGGCAGTGGTGCAACAGTCCACACGCTGCTACCGTCCTGCAGGCTCTCGGTGATGCCGGAACCCAGCGCGGCTAGAGCACGCTGCATCAGCCGCGAATCCCGCGAATCCAGTGGAGCCACGATCTCGACCGGCTCCTGGGCCAAGGCGGCCAACAGCAGGTGCCGATTGGTCAGCGACTTGGAACCCGGGATGGGGACAGTGGCGTCCAACGGCCCCGGGGAGAGCGGCGCAGGCCACGGATCTGGGACAGGCACCCGGCTCACGCGTCCTGGAGGGAGTCTGCAGCGTTCTTGACGGCCTTGGCCGCACGGGCCTCGGCCTGAGCAGCCTTCCGCTGCGCCCGCTTGGTGGCCTTGGCAGCGTGGGCCTTCACGGCCTTGATCTTATTGCGGGAGCCTCCGTCCACGCTGGCCACGAGGGCGCCACCGACGAGTCCTGCCCGGGTCACGGCAGTGGTCACGAGGGTGCCCTGGGTCTTCGCGGCGGACAGGTCGCCCGGCAACGTGGCGGCCTGCGTTGCGACGATCAGCGCGGCGGACAGGCGCGGAGCCTTCCCCAGGGCCAGCAGCACCGAGGCTCCGGCCTCGATGCCCCCCACGGTGCGGGTGAAGAGTTCGGGGCGATCGGCGAGGCTGCGCACCGCAGGGAAGCGACGCGCAAGGCGTTCCAGTTGCGGGCGCAAGGATGCGGCCGTGGTGCCGGGCGTCCTGAGCCGGGACACGGCGTCGGCCACAAACGGCGCGGCCAAGAGCGGACGGGCGATGGTACGGATCGGCGACATGATTCCTCCGGATCGGGATTTCTTCGAGGGCCCCTCCATCATTCCACGCACGGAGCGCGCCAGCGGAATAACCCGGTCACGAGGAAACGTTGTACCCGGTGTGGAAGCGACCATGACCCCGACGCAGGCCCACGTAGACTTGGCCGGGATGAGAACCTCAGAGACACCTCCAGTGGACGTCGCCACGGAGACCGAGGAAGAACGACGCTCCCGTTTCGAACGGGATGCCCTGCAATACGTTGACCAGTTGTACTCGGCCGCGTTGAGGATGGCCCGCCATCCCTCCGACGCCGAGGACCTGGTGCAAGAGGCCTACGCCAAGGCGTACGCGTCCTTCCACCAGTACAAGCCAGGCACCAATCTGAAGGCCTGGCTCTACCGGATCCTGACCAACACCTACATCAACCTGTACCGCAAGCGTCAGCGCGAGCCCAAACGTTCAGGAACGGAGCAGGTGGAGGACTGGCAGCTCAGCCAGGCCATAGACCACCACGACCCGGGTCTGCGCTCAGCTGAGGCGCAGGCGTTGGATCACCTGCCGGACTCGGACGTCAAGGAAGCGCTGCAAGCCATCCCGGAGGACTTCCGGCTGGCCGTGTACTTCGTGGACATCGAAGGCTTCCCGTACAAGGAGGCCGCCGAGATCCTGGAGGTGCCGATCGGCACCGTCATGTCACGGTTGCATCGCGGACGCAAGCAGCTGCGGGAACTGCTCAGCGATTATGCGGCGGAACGCGGCGTAGACGTCGAAGCGGCAGGCAGGAAACGGGCAGAGAAGACCAAGAACAAGGACGCAGGAAAATGACGAACGCAGCATCGGCTGAAGACGACGCACTCATGTGCTGTGCGAGTGCGGCAGAGACTGCAACCAGAATGGAACGGATCCACGAGTACCTCAACGGTGCGCTGAGTTGGGAGGACCTGCTGCACCTGCAGGAGCACCTCGCCGAGTGCCCGGAATGTGCTCAGCAGTACGACCTCGAGTGCATCATCCGCTCCGTGGTCGCCCGCTCCTGCCACGAATCCGCCCCCGCCACGTTGCACAGCCGGATCAAGATCCGGATCGAGGAGATCCGGATCAGCGAAGGCCACTGAGCTGGGCCTTGGGACCAGGCTTTGGATATGACAATGGCCGACGGCGTGTGGTGACCACACGCCGTCGGCCATAGTTCGTGGCGTCCCTCAAGGACGCGCAGACGATCAGGCGTTGGGACGCTTGCCGTGGTTGGCTCCGCCGTGCTTACGGCTGCGACGCTTGCGTGCGCGCTTGCTCATGGTGCTTCTCCTTCGCTTCAGTCGGTTTCTCATGCGGGGTCTGACGGCACTTTGCAGGGACAGACACCCGAGGTCTACTTAGTCATTCTCCCACGAGCCTGCAGACGTGAGGAAACGTGAACCTCACTCCTCAGGCTCGGTGATCCCCAGCCAGGGGTACCAGCCACGGTGAAGGACCAGCCACGCGAGCAAACCGTGCCCCTGCTGGGACGGGACGCCCCGGTGCGCGGCGAGGTCCGTGCGGAACTGTTCGTGGCCCTCCAACGGCGTGAACGTATCCACGTAGAAGTGGTTACGCCTGGTCGTGACATCGCCGAAAGCCGTGGACAACTGGCTGATGCGCTGGTTGCGTGCCGGGTCCAAGGTGGGAGGCGGGCCCACCACGAAAGCGGAGAGGCTCAGCTGCGTCGCGGCATCGAGGATGTTGGCCAAGTTCAGGCGGGAGCGGGCGGTGGAAATCCCCTGCTCCTCATCGGCCGCGGACAAGGCCACGACCACCCGATTGGCTCCGTCCGGATTGAAGCGTTGCTGCGCCTCACCCAACCAGCGCCCGGCCAGCTCCTCGGTGGTCTCCTTCGGGGAGGCCAACACATACGGCTCCAACTGCACCTGATCGCCCGGGGTGCGCGCCAACACGCGACCAAACCAGCCGAGGCCGCGCGGGTCTCCGTGACCGGCCAGGAGTTCGTCACCGATGGCGACAAGACGCACAGAACGGGTTTCCACGGCTCACGCTTCCTTCACGGGTTGGGGGATATGCCCCCGGCGCCGGACCAAGACCCGGCGCCGGGTGTCGAACGAGGTTCAGGCCTGGAAGGCCCCGTCGAGGATCTGCTCCAGCTCCAGATCGTGCCGCTTATGCGACCCCGTGGACGGGGCAGCGGAGGCGGGACGGGAAACCCGTGCGACCTTGCGACCAAGATCAGGCACCAGGTTCAGCGCCATGAACGGCCACGGGCCCTGGTTGGCGGGCTCGTCCTGCACCCAACGCACCTCAGCGTTGGGGTACTTGGCCAGCTCCGCCGCGATCTCGTCCGCGGGCAACGGGTAGAGCTGCTCCACCCGCACGATCGCCGTCTTGGAATCGCCGGTGGCCTGCTGACGGGCCAGCAGGTCGTAGTACAGGCGGCCGGAGACCAACAGCACCCGTTCCACGCTCTCGGAACTGGGGACGGCAGCATCCGGGATGACCGGCTGCCACTGGCCCTGCGTGAACGCCTCGATGGGCTGGGCCGCTGCCTTCAGGCGCAGCAGCTGCTTGGGCGTGAACACGATCAGCGGCTTGCGGGGACGCAGGTGAGCCTGACGACGCAAAGCATGGAAGTAGTTGGCGCCGGTGGTCGGGTTGATCACCCGCATATTCTCTTCCGCACACAGCTGCAGGTAACGCTCGATCCGGGCGGAGGAGTGATCCGGGCCCTGACTCTCGTAGCCGTGGGGCAGCAGCAGCACCAGCGAGGAACGTTGGTTCCACTTCTGCTCGCCGGAGGAGATGAACTCATCCATGACCGTCTGGGCGCCGTCGGCAAAGTCGCCGAACTGGGCCTCCCAGAGCACCAACGCGTCGGTGCGCTCCACGGAGTAGCCGTATTCGAAGCCCATCACCGCGTACTCGGAAAGCGGGGAGTCATAGATCATGAACGGCGCCTGATCGTCGCTGATCTGACGCAGCGGCGTCCACTCGTCGTCGTTGTGGCGATCATGGAACACCGCGTGACGGTGCACAAAGGTGCCGCGGCGGGAATCCTGACCCGTGAGCCGCACCGGGATGCCCTCCTCCACGATGGACGCGAAGGCGATGGCCTCTGCCATACCCCAGTCGATGGCGCCCTCGGTGGACATCTTCAGACGAGAGTCCAGAACGCGCTTCAGCTTCGGGTGGACCGTGAAGCCCTCCGGGACGTCGGCGTGGGCCTGACCAACGCGCGCCACGCGTTCCGCGGAGATCGCGGTGTCGTGGGCGCGCGGATCCTCCGGCTGCTCCGCCTCGGACTGGGCCTTGGGGGAGTCGAGGCCGTTGACGCCGTTCGCGTCCAGCGCCGGAACCGACGTGGTCTGAGCCACGTGCGTCTCGACGAACACGGTCTCGAGGCGGGCCTTGTAGTCGGCGACCACCTGATCTGCCTCGTCCTGGGTGATGTCACCACGACCCACCAGGGCCTCGGTGTACAGGCGGCGGGTGGAACGCTTGGCCTCGATCAGGTTGTACATCAGCGGCTGCGTCATCGACGGGTCGTCGCCCTCGTTGTGACCGCGGCGGCGGTAGCAGATCAGGTCGATGACCACGTCGCGATGGAAACGCTCGCGGTACTCGAAGGCCAGCTGCGCCACATGCACCACGGCCTCGGGGTCATCCCCGTTGACGTGGAAGACCGGCGCCTGGATGAACTTCGAAATATCGGTAGTGTACTCCGCGGAGCGGCCGGAGGCCGGGGGAGTCGTGAAACCGACCTGGTTATTGACCACCACGTGGATGGTTCCGCCAGTCTTGTACCCGCGCAGCTGGGAGAGGTTCAGGGTCTCCGGGACCACGCCCTGGCCGATGAAGGCCGCGTCACCATGAACGGCGATGGGGAGGACTGAGTACCCGTTCTCACCGCGGTTGATCACGTCCAGCTTGGCGCGAGTGATGCCCTCGAGCACCGGGTTCACGGCCTCCAAGTGGGACGGGTTGGCCGCCAAGTAGATCTTGGTGGAGTTCCCGGACTCCGAGGTGAAGGAGCCTTCCGTACCCAGGTGGTACTTCACGTCACCCGAACCCTGGACACCGGCGGGGTCCTGCGTGCCCTCGAACTCACGGAAGACCTGAGCGTAGGTCTTGCCCGCGATATTGGTCAGCACGTTGAGACGGCCACGGTGGCTCATGCCGATGGCTGCCTCATCCATCCCGGCATCCGCAGCGCCGGAGATGATGGCGTCAAGCAGCGGAAGCAGGGATTCGCCGCCCTCCAAGGAGAAGCGCTTCTGCCCCACGAACTTGGTCTGCAGGAAGGTCTCGAAAGCCTCCGCCTGGTTCAGCTTGCCCAGGATCCGCAGCTGATCGTCGTGGCCGGGAGCCTCGTAGCGGTGCTCCAGCTTGTCCTGGAACCACTCGCGCTGCTCCGGGTCGGAGATGTGCATGTACTCGATGCCGGTGGTGCGGCAGTAGGCGTCACGCAGCACACCGAGAATGTCACGCAGCTTCAGGCGATCCTTGCCGCCAAAGCCGCCGGTGACCCACGTGCGGTCCAAATCCCAGAGGGTGAGGCCATAGGTCTCGATCTCCAGGTCGGGGTGGGAACGCTGCACATAGACCAGCGGGTTGGTGTCTGCCATCAGGTGACCGCGCTCGCGGAACGCGTGGATCAACTGCTGGATCCGGGCCACCTTGCCCAGCTGCAGCTCGGAGTCCACCTGGTTGTCGCGGTTCCAGCGGATGGGGGCGTAGGGGATCCGCAGGGCCTCGAAGATCTCGTCCCAGAAATCGTTGGAGAGCAGCAGCGTTTCGATGGCCTTCAGGAACTCACCTGAACCTGCGCCCTGGATGACCCGGTGATCGTAGGTGGAGGTCAGCGTGATGATCTTGCCGACGCCCATGGCATCGATCATCGCCTGGGAGGAACCGCGGTACTCGGCCGGCACATCGAGGGCGCCGACACCGATGATGGCGGCCTGGCCCTTGGACAGTCGCGGCACGGAGTGCACGGTGCCGATCCCGCCGGGGTTGGTCAGGGAGACCGTGGTGCCCGCGTAGTCGGCCGCGGTGAGCTTGTTGTTGCGCCCGCGGCTGATCAGGTCCTCGTAGGTGTGCCAGTAGGTGGCGAAGTCCATGGCCTCTGCGGCCTTGAGGTTCGGCACCACCAGGGAACGGCTTCCGTCCGGCTTGGGGATGTCGATCGCGATACCGAAGTTCACGTGTGGGTTGTGCACCGCGACGGGCTTGTTGTCCTTGACGTCGTAGGAGACGTTCATGGACGGGTTGAGCTTCAGTGCGCGAATGACGGCGAAGCCAATCAGGTGCGTGAAGGAGATCTTGCCGCCGCGAGCACGCCGCAGGTGGTTGTTGATGACCACGCGGTTGTCGATGAGGAGCTTGGCCGGGACAGCGCGCACCGTGGTGGCGGTGGGGACCTCGAGTGAAGCCTCCATGTTCTTGGCGATGGCCTTGGCCGGGCCCTTAAGGACCTGCAGCTCCACCTCCTCGGACGGGCCGGAAGCCTTGGGCTTCTGCGGGTCCGCCGGGACGGCGGCCTGCGTCGTCTTGTTGGTGCGCACGGAGGCCGAGCTGCTGGCACGGTTGGCGGCGGTCGCCGCGGTGGCCGACGGCGCGGCGGCCTGGGGTGCCGCAGCTTGCGGTGCCGTGGCGGGCTTGGCCGCAGCGGCTGGCTTGGGCGTGGGGGCCTCAGCCGGTGCAGGCTGGGCCGGGACCGGCTGGGCCGCCGCGGGGGCGGCAGCATGCTTCGGAGCGGCTGCCGGGGTCTGTGCTGCCGGAGTCTGTGGTGCGGCTTCAGCGGCGGAGAGCTCCTCGAAGACGCCCCACCACTTCTTGTCCACGGAGTTCTTGTCTGCCAGGTACTGCTGGTAGAGCTCCTCGACGAGCCACTCGTTGTCTCCGAAGAGCTCGGTCAAGCGGTGGTTGGAAAGTTCTGGCACGCTGATTACGCCTCGTTTCGCAGGTGCTTGTGCGTCTTTGGCCCACTTGTGTGCAGGCAGCTTGCGGCTACCTCGCCGAAATGGTCACGCTCATTTTGACACCTCACTTTAGCCACTTATAGCCCGGCAAACCCAATCCTGGGGAGTGTTTTTCAAGTCTTCTTGAGTTCGACGGCTTGTAGAAGATGGTTTCGTCTGTTAGATGCCGTGTCCGGGAGGCTGTGGTCCGCGGGCTGCCGGGTATGATGGTTCGACTATGGACGACCACTCTCTGTGCCGGCCCGTCGCCTGTTGGCGACCTCGTGCCGGCGCCTCAAGAAACCGCCCCCGCTCCGCCAACAGACCGGAGCCCTCTAGTCCGAGCTTTCGGATTTGGACTGACCCCGCCGCGCCTGACGCGGCCGCGCACGGCGCCACGGGGGTGATGTGAGCAGATGGAATGGATTCTCTTAGGCGTAGGCCTGCTCCTCATCCTCGGCACTGCGTTCTTCGTAGCTGTCGAGTTCTGCTTCGTGGCCCTGGACGTCACCTCGGTACAGCGCGCAGTCGACGCGGGTGACGCACACCTTAAACCCCTGCTGAAATGTCTGCGGACGCTGTCCACTCAGCTCTCGGCCGTCCAGCTGGGCATCACCCTGACCACCCTGCTCACCGGCTACGTCATCGAACCGAGCCTCGGCAAGCTGTTGTTGCCGGTTTTTGAATCGATGGGGCTGAACGCCACGGCGTCGGCCGCCACCTCGCTCGTGGTGGCCATGATCATCGCGACGTTGCTCTCGATGCTCTTGGGCGAGTTGATCCCCAAGAACCTGGTGATCGCTGAACCGTTGAAGATCGGCCGCTATCTGGCCGGGCCGCAGCTGATCTTCACGACGGTGTTCAAGCCCGTCGTGATCCTGCTGAACATGGTGGCGAACTGGATACTGGCCCGGATGGGGATCGAGGCCAAGGAGGAACTCTCCGGCGCACGGACCCCCGCAGAACTCTCCAGCCTGTTGAAGCGCTCCGCCCAGTTGGGCACCGTGGAGGCCGACACCGCTCGCTTCTTGGAGAAAACCCTGGTGTTCGGTGAACGCACCGCGGCGGATGTGATGACGCCGAGAATCCGCATGGAGACGGTCCAGGTGGAAGACCCACTCGAGGACGTCATCGAAACGGCCAGGCGCAGCGGATACTCCCGTTTCCTGGTGATCGAGGATTCACCGGATGAGGTGCGTGGCGTGGTTCACGTGAAGAAGGCCGTATCCGTGCCGCGTGACCGTCGCGGTGAGCTCGTGGCCGCCACCATCATGTCGGATGTGGCCTCCGTCCCGGAGACCGTGCATCTGGACGACCTGATCGGCGTGCTGCGTACCGCCAACCTGCAGATGGCCGTGGTGCTGGATGAGTACGGCGGCACGGCCGGCATGGTGACGTTGGAGGATCTGGTCGAGGAGATCGTCGGAGACGTGGCGGATGAACACGACCGGCGCCAGGCCGGCGTGCTGCAGTCGGCCGACGGCAGCTGGTTCTTCTCCGGGCTTTTGCGCCCCGACGAGGCCTCGGAACAGATCCCGGGAATGCGTGCCCAGGAGGATTCCGATTACGAGACCATGGGTGGCTTCATGATGACCCGTTTGGGTCGGATCCCCACGCGAGGGGACGAAGTGCAGGTCGCCGATGGCGTCCTGCGGGTGACGTCCATGGACGGTTTCCGGGTGGACAGGATCGAGTTTGTGCCTGCCCTGGACCGGGTGGCCAGCGATGAGGGGGGTGCGGCATGAGCGACTGGATGGGATTGGTCTGGCTCGTGGTGCTGCTGCTCGGCAACGCCTTCTTCGTCGGCGCGGAATTCGCGGTGATGTCCGCCAGACGCTCGCAGATCGAACCGCTGGCCGATGCGGGGTCCAAGCGGGCCAAGACGGCGCTCTATGCGATGGAGCACGTGAGCATCATGTTGGCCGTGTGCCAGCTGGGGATCACGGTCTGCTCCCTGTTGATCCTCAACGTCTCCGAGCCGGCCATCCACCACTTGATCGCCGGACCGCTGGCGTCCTGGGGGATGCCGCATGGGTTGGCGGACACCGTCGCGTTCATCATCGCCCTGATCCTGGTCACGTTCTTGCATGTGAGCCTCGGCGAGACCGTGCCGAAGAACATCTCGGTGTCCGCAGCGGACAAGGCCGTCTTGATCCTCGCCACGCCGCTGCATTGGGTCGCGTTGGCCGTGAAGCCGGTGACTCACGCGTTGAATTGGGTGGCCAATCACGCTGTGCGTGCCCTCGGCGTTGAACCCAAGGACGAGGTTTCCTCGACGTACACGTTGGAGGAGGTGCAGTCCATCGTGGAGGAATCCACCAAACAGGGCCTCGTGGAGGATGACGCCGGCCTGCTGCACTCGGCCTTCGAGTTCACGGAGCAGACCGTCGGGGCCATCGCCGTTCCGTTCGACGATGTCGTGACGCTGCCGGTCGGCACCACGCCGGATGAGTTCGAGCGGGTGGTCGGGCGGACCGGCTTCTCCCGCTTCGTGATGGTGGAGGATGACGGTCAACTGGCCGGGTATCTGCACCTGAAGGACGTCATGACGATCCCGGAGGAGCGCGCCGATCATCCCATCCCGCTGGGCAGGATGCGTTCGATGTCCAACTTCGTCACGGGTGTCGAGGTGGAGGACGCGTTGGAGACCATGCAGCGGATGCGCACGCACGTGGCCCGTGTCCTCGATGAGGACCACCGCACGGTGGGCATCCTCTTCTTTGAGGATGTTTTGGAGAAGCTCGTCGGCACCATCAACGACGTGACCCAGCAACACGGTGCCCGTCGTTATTCGTTCGGTCAGGACGGCTGAGTCGTCCTCGTGGGGCGGTGCTCCGGCAAGGAGCACCGCCCCACGACCGGTATGATGAGAACAATTCTCATTTATCTGCCGTTCGTGAGGTGCGCTCCATGACTTCCGGGTCCAACACTGCCGCAGTTTCCCTCAGGGGAGCCGCGGTGCGTTTCGGGGAGCGGATCCTCTGGGAGGGGCTCGATCTGGACGTGGCGCCAGGTGAGTTCGTCGCCGTGCTTGGGCCTAACGGGTCCGGCAAGACCACCCTCATCAAGACCTTGCTCGGCCTGACGAGACTCAGCGCCGGAACCGCACTCGTCGGCGGGACACCCGTGGGGCGGCGGCGCGGCTCCGGTGCGGGCGGCGTCGGCGTCATACCCCAGCAACGTCCGCTCCCGGAAGGAACGCCGCTGCGTGGCCGAGACCTGGTCCTCCAGGGGCTGGACGGAACGCGCTGGGGACCGGCCTGGCTGGATCCGCGGCGCCAGGCCGATCGCGCCCGGGTGGATGCCATGTTGGAGCGGGTGGGGGCAAGCTCGTTCGCGGAACGCCCCGTCTGGACGCTTTCCGGCGGCGAGCAGCAGCGGCTCCGGGCGGCGCAGGCCTTGGTCTCGCGGCCGGCGGTCATGCTGTGCGACGAGCCGTTGCTGAGCCTCGATGTGCGCCACCAGCAGGAGATCACCCAGCTCATCGCTGAACAAGCCAAACAGGAGCAGGCAGCGGTCCTGTTCATCACCCATGAGATCAACCCTGTGTTGCCATACGTGGATCGGGTGCTGTACCTGGCCCAGGGCCGGTTCCGCGTGGGAACGCCGGAGGAAGTCATCACCACGGAATCCTTGAGTGACCTCTTTGGCCGTCGCGTCGACGTGGTCCGGGTAGGGGACCGGTTGGCCATCCTTGGCGGCGAGGATCACGTACATCACGACCACGACGAGGAGGCAGGCGCATGAGCGGGAACGTGTGGGAGCGGGTCTTCTCCTTCCAGGACTATGGCGAACTCCTCGAACTGTTGTGGCCGTCCCTGGTGGCAGGCGCCGTGCTCGGAGTGGTCGGCGGCGTGATCGGCGTGGTGGTCATGGCCCGGGACATGGGTTTCGCCGTGCACGGGATTTCCGAGCTGAGTTTTGCAGGCGCCTCGGCTGCGCTCCTCATCGGCATGGACGTGGTGGGCGGTTCCGTGGTCGGGGCCATCGTGGCCGCACTGGTGCTCGGCCTGCTCGGGGCAGGCGCCCGAGAACGCAATGCCGTGACCGGTGTCCTGATGCCCTTCGGCCTGGGACTAGGCATCCTCTTCCTTTCGCTGTACCAGGGCAGAAGCGCCAACAAGTTCGGACTGCTGACCGGCCAGATCGTGGCCGTTGATGGAGCCAAGGTCACCACGATGATCGTCGGTGCAGTCGTGGTGCTGCTCGGGCTGGCCCTCATCTGGCGACCTTTGATGTTCTCCTCCACCGACCCGTGGCTCGCCGCGGCGAGGGGCATCCCGCAGAAGACCTTGTCCGTGGCCTTCGTGGTGCTCTTGGGCTTGGCCGTGGCCATGGCGATCCAGATCGTGGGGGCCCTGCTGGTGCTGTCCCTGCTGATCACCCCGGCGGCTGCCGCGCTCAGGGTCACGGCCAGGCCGGCCGCAGCGGTGCTGCTCTCGGTGCTCTTTGCGGTGATTTCCGTGGTGGGCGGCATCATGCTCGCGCTGGCGGGAACGCTTCCGGTGAGCCCCTACGTCACCACCATCTCGTTCCTGATCTGGATCGTGTGCCGGTTGGTGGGCAACGCCAAGCAGCGCAGTAGCCGCTTGTTAGCCGCGGTGTGACTTAAGATAGGCGCCTACGCGCCACCAGTGCCTCACGGCCACAGTAACGGGAGTCTCATGTCCTTCGTTTCCGCACGTCCCCATGACGAGCCACAGCCCAGTAGCCCCGAGGACTTCCGGAATCGGATACTTCATCACCTCCACCGCAGCGTCGGCACCGACCCCGCCCAAGCCACCGAGCACGACTGGCGCGTCGCCCTGACGCACGTGATTCGCGACCTCGCCCTTGACCCGTGGTTCGCGGCCACCCGCCAGACCTACGGGCAGGACCGCAAGCGCGTCCACTACCTGTCCATGGAATTCCTGATCGGGCGGCTGCTGGAGGACGCGGCCATCAATCTGGGTGTCCGCGACGTGGCCAAGGAAGCCGTCGAGGGACTCGGACTGGACTACGGCAGGCTGCTGGCAGACGAACCGGACGCCGCGCTGGGCAACGGCGGGCTGGGCCGCTTGGCTGCGTGCTATCTCGAGTCCATGGCTACGCTTGGCTGCCCCGGATACGGTTACGGCCTGCGCTACGAGAACGGACTGTTCAAACAGCTCTTCGACCAAGGACAGCAGGTCGAGACGCCCGAGTCCTGGCTGGCCACCGGGAATCCGTGGGAGTTCCCGCGCCCGGAGTCTGCCTATCGAGTCGGCCTCTACGGGCAGGTCACCGAAGGTGACCTCTGGACGCCGGGGGCCGTGGTGCCCGCCGCCGCGCACGACACCCCCGTCGTCGGCTTTGGTGGCCGTTGGGCCAACACCCTGAGGCTGTGGGCGCCCCTGGAGGACGCCACACTGTTCGACCTGGGGCGGTTCAACTCTGGACGGCTCGTTGCGGCCTCCAGATCCGAGGTCCTGGCGCGCAGCCTGTGCCGGGTGCTCTACCCCGACGACTCCTCGCAGAGCGGCAAGGAGCTGCGCCTGGCCCAGGAATACTTCCTGACCTCGGCCTCGGTGCAGGACATCGTCCGGCGTTACCTCTCCGAGCACTCGGACCTGAGCAGGTTGCCTGAATTCGCTGCGGTCCAGATGAACGACACCCATCCGGCCATCGCTGGCCCGGAACTGATCCGGATCCTGCTGGACGAGCACGGGTTCGGGTTCGACGCCGCAGTGGAGACCGTGACCCGCGTGCTGGGCTACACGAACCACACGCTGCTGCCGGAGGCGCTGGAGCATTGGCCCGTGGACTTGGTGCGCCACATGCTGCCCCGACACCTGCAGATCATCGAACGCTTGGACAGTCGTGAGGTCCAGCTGCACGGTCCGGAGGCCGCTGACACCGGCGTGGTGCGGGATGGTCAGGTGCGGATGGGCAACCTGGCCTTCACCACGAGCCACCGTGTCAACGGTGTCTCCGCTCTGCACACCGACCTGGTCAAACAAGATCTGTTCCCCGAGCTGGATCGACGCCATCCCGGCCGGATCGTCAATGTCACCAACGGTGTGACGCCCCGGCGCTGGTTGGCGTTGGCTAATCGGCCCTTGGCCGACCTCATCACCGAACGTACGGGGACGGGCTGGGAGACGGACCTGGACCGGCTGCGTGGTCTGGAAGCGCACGTGGATGACCCAGAGTTCCTTGCGGCCTTCGGTGCGACCAAGGCTGCCGCCAAGGAACGGGCGGCGGCCTGGCTGAGCGATGTCCACGGTCTGGACGTGCCAGTGAACGCCTTGTTCGACGTACAGGTGAAGCGCATGCACGAGTACAAACGTCAGCTCATGAACATCCTGTGGACCATCGCCCGCTGGCAGCGCATCAAGCGGGACCCCCACGCGGGGTGGGTGCCTCGGGTCAAGGTGTTTGGCGGCAAGGCTGCGCCGAGTTACCACGCGGCCAAGGACATCATCCGGCTGATCAACGATGTGGCCGCCACGATCAACGCGGATCCCGAGACGCGGGACCTGCTCCGGGTCGTGTACGCACCGAACTACAACGTGAGTGCTGCGGAACGGCTGATTCCCGCGGCAGACCTGTCGGAGCAGATCTCGACGGCCGGAATGGAAGCTTCCGGCACCGGCAACATGAAGTTCGCGCTGAACGGGGCCCTGACCATCGGCACCCTGGACGGAGCCAACGTGGAAATCCGGGAGCAGGTGGGGGAGGAGAACTTCTTCCTGTTCGGGCTGACGGCTGACCAGGTGGCGGCCGAGCGCGGCCGCGACGGGCACGCACGCGCAGCGCTGGAGGCATCGCAGACGTTGCGCGATGTGTTGGCCGCGATCGCGGAGGGCCAGTTCTCCGACGGGGACACGCACCGCTACAACGGCCTGTTGGACACGATGTGGAATAGCGATTGGTTCCTCGTGGCCTCAGATTTCGAGTCCTATGACGCGGCCCAGGACCGGGTGGACCAGGCCTACGCGGAACCGCTGCGCTGGCAGCGAATGGCCGTGCTGAACGTGGCGCGCATGGGCTACTTCAGCTCCGACCGTGCCGTGACCGAGTACATGGAGAAGATTTGGGAGGTCGACTCCGCGTTGTGACCGGGGCACCGAAATATTCTGTGCCCTGAACCACACAAATCGATCCGGGAATGGTTGGATGTACACAGTGCTTTCCACCCACAGTTGGAGTCGAGATGGCGAAACGGTCTACGGGGACCAACCCCGAGTACCTGCCGGATGCGCAACAGGTCCGGGCGATCGTCTCCGGTGCCCTCGACGATCCATTTTCCACGCTGGGTCCCACAGCGAACGGCGGGGTCGTGGTTCACGTCCCGGGTGCGGAACGCGTGTGGGCGGTCAACGACACCGACGTTTCCGAGCTCGCACAGCATCCCGACGCCGCCTCAGTGTTCGCTGGGCCCGTGGTGCCCTACTACCGGCTCCGGATCCAGTTCCCCGCCGGGCACACCGAGGAACGCGAGGATCCCTACCGCTTCTCGCCCGTCTTGGGGCAGGTCGACGAATACCTGATTGGGGCTGGCAAACACCACCGGCTCTGGGAGGCCTTGGGCTCCCATCTCATCACTCACGAAGAGGTTCCCGGTGTGCACTTCGCGGTGTGGGCCCCTGACGCCCGGCGGGTGTCCGTGGTGGGTGAGTTCAACTCGTGGGATCCCACGGTTCATCCCCTGCGTCGACGTGGCGCCACCGGGGTGTGGGAGCTCTTCGTCCCAGGGGTGGGGGAGGGGACCTCGTACAAGTACGACCTCCTGGACGCCGACGGCCACGAGTTGCCGCAGAAAGCGGATCCGCTGGGCTTCGGTGCGGAGCACCCGCCCGCCACGGCGTCGGTGGTCCGACGCATCGATACCCACGCGTGGCACGACGACGCGTGGACACGCCGTCGGGCAGCGCGCAACGCCTCCGATGCCCCGATCTCCGTCTACGAGGTGCACCTGGGCTCGTGGCGCAGGGTGGCGGATGCGCGGGCGGAGACGGGAATGCGTCCCCTGTCCTACGTGGAATTGGCGCGAGAGCTGGTGGCCTACGCCGCGGACCTGGGGTTCACGCACATTGAGGTGCTTCCCGTCTCCGAGTTCCCGTTCGACGGCTCATGGGGCTACCAGCCCATCGGCATGTACGCACCCACGGTGCGCTACGGGACGCCGGAGGAGTTCGCCGCCTTCGTAGAGGCCGCTCACCATGCCGGGCTGGGTGTGCTGTTGGACTGGGTGCCCGGCCATTTCCCCACGGACGCCCACGGCCTCGGGAAGTTCGACGGCACGGCGCTGTACGAGCACCTGGACCCGCGCCGCGGTTTCCAGCCGGACTGGAATACGTTGATCTTCAACTACGGCAGGCCAGAGGTGAAGAACTACCTCGTCGCCAATGCGCTGTATTGGCTGGACACCTACCACGTGGACGGGCTGCGTGTGGATGCCGTGGCCTCGATGCTTTATCGCGACTACTCGCGGGAGTCCGGTGAGTGGATCCCCAACAAGGACGGCGGCAGGGAGAACTACGAGGCCATCGACTTCCTCCGCGAAACTACTGTCCTGGCGGCACAGGTTCAATCGGGCGCGATGCTCGTGGCTGAGGAATCCACGACCTTTCCCGGGGTCACGGCTCCGGCAGAGGAGGGCGGACTGGGGTTCGGGTACAAGTGGAACCTGGGCTGGATGAACGACTCACTGCGCTACTTCGGCATGGATCCTGTGTATCGCAAACATCATGCGGACAAGCTGACCTTCGGTTTGACCTACGTGTTCACCGAGCGATTCATGTTGCCCATCAGTCACGACGAAGTGGTGCACGGTAAGGGATCGATGTACGGCAGGATGCCGGGGAACCACGCCGACAAACTGGGCAATCTGCGGGCCTTCTACGGGTACATGTGGGGCTACCCCGGCAAGAAGCTGCTGTTCATGGGCCAGGAATTTGGGCAGCCGGCCGAGTGGGATTTCGCCTCGCAGCTGGACTGGGGGGTCCTGGAGGATCCCGGTCATGCGGGAGTGCAGTCGCTGGTCCGGGACCTCAATCTGCTCTATCGCGACCTGCCCGCGCTGCACCGGCGTGATACCGATCCGCGCGGGTTCCAGTGGTTGATCGTCGACGCCGTAGATGACCAGGTCTTCGCGTGGCTCCGGCGCGGAGCCCCTGGCGAAGCTCACGTGGTGGTGGTGCTCAACCTGACTCCCGTGGAGCGCATCGGATACCGGGTGCCCTTCCCGGTGCCCGGGCGTTGGATCGAGGCACTGAACACCGATTCCTCACTTTATGGCGGCGCCGATCGCGGGAACGCCGGCGCCATCGAGACCGAACCCGTGCCGGCCTGCACGGAAGCCCAATCCGCACTGCTCAACCTGCCGCCCTTGTCGGCAACCTACTTCGTGGAGGACCAGTCATGAGCCCATCTGCCCATACCCCTGTGACGCAGTCGAACTCCGCTTCGCACAGGCTGTCGAATCAGGCCATGGCGTTCGTGCTGGCAGGCGGACGCGGGTCCCGATTACAGGAACTCACCGACAGGCGTGCGAAACCGGCCGTGCACTTTGGCGGCAAGTCCCGCATCATCGACTTCCCGCTCTCCAACGCCCTGAACTCCGGTATCCGCCGCATCGCGGTGGCGACCCAGTACAAGGCGCACTCGCTGATCCGGCATCTGCAGCGCGGCTGGAACTTCTTCCGTGCAGAGCGCAACGAGTACCTTGACATCCTGCCGGCCAGCCAGCGCGTGGCCGAGAGCAAGTGGTACATGGGGACGGCGGACGCCGTGACGCAGAACATCGACATCGTGGATGACTACAACGTCAATTACGTGGTGGTGCTGGCCGGCGATCACATCTACAAGATGGACTACGAGATCATGCTGCGTCAGCATGTGGAATCGGGGGCGGATGTCACCGTGGGGTGTCTGACCGTTCCGCGCGAGGAGGCCTCGGGAATCGGCGTCATGCACGTCGACGCCACCGGCCGGATCGTGGACTTCCTCGAGAAACCGGCCGACCCGCCCGGCACGCCGGAGGACCCGGACCAGGCCTTGGCCTCCATGGGTATCTACGTGTTCGACTGGAAACTGCTGCGGCAGGTGCTGCTTGAGGACGCCGCAGACCTGACCTCCAAACACGACTTTGGCCACGACATCATTCCCAAGCTGGTCAAGGGCGGAAAAGCGCAGTCGCACCGCTTCGAGGATTCGTGCGTCATGAATGGGCTAGAGACCGAACCGTACTGGCGCGACGTGGGCACGGTCGACGCGTTCTGGCAGGCGAATATCGATCTCACCGAGTTCGTGCCTGCCCTGGATCTCTACGACAACTCGTGGCCCATCTGGACGTACGCGGAGCTCGTTCCCCCAGCCAAGTTCATTCACGACGATGACGACAGGCGTGGCCAGGCCCTGCAGTCTCTCATTGCAGGCGGCACGATCATCTCCGGGTCCGAGGTCCGCAATTCGCTGATCTCCACCAATACCCGGGTTCGTTCCTACACGACCCTGGACCATGCGGTGGTCCTGCCCGGTGCCCATATCGACCGCAGCGCACAGCTGAAGAACTGCGTGATCGATTCGGGCGTCTGGATCCCCGAGGGACTGGTGGTGGGAGAGGACCCTGTGGACGATGAGCGGTGGTTCCGTCGCACCGACGACGGGATCGTGCTGATCACGCAGCCCATGTTGGATCAGCGCGCCGCCATTTTGGGGGAGTGAGCGTGGCGAGCAAGAACAAACGCAAGGTACTCGTGCGCTGGGTGCTCTCCGTGACCTCGGAGTGCGTGCCGCTGATCAAGACCGGCGGCCTGGCCGACGTCGCCGGAGCGCTGCCCGCGGCGCTGGCGCCCTTGGGCTGGGAATCACGCGTCCTCCTGCCCGCCTACCCCGGCCTGCTCCAGCGGGTGGAGGCGGCGGGCCCAACCCAGGTGGTGTGGTCGGATCCCGACCTGTTCGGCGGAGAAGCCAGAGTGCACAGCGGCAACCTGGACGGGTTGGCGCTCCTGCTGTTGGACGCGCCTCACCTGTTCGATCGCCCCGGCGGCCCGTACAACATGGACGGGTACGATCACCCCGACAACCACGTGCGTTTCGCCGCCCTGTCTTGGGTCGGGGCTCGGCTGGCGATCGCGGGTAGCTCAGATGGTTGGCGCCCCGACCTGGTCCATGCCCACGATTGGCAGGCGGGGCTGGTTCCCTCCTACCTCAGGTACGCCGGCAGCGCCGTGCCCAGTGTGATGACCATCCACAACATCGCGTTCCAGGGTGTGTTCGGGCCGGATCAGCTGGATCGGCTCCGGCTGCCGACGTGGGATTTCCATTCCGAGTCCCTGGAGTACAACGGTCTCGTGTCCACCCTCAAGGCCGGGATGATGCACGCCTCGCATGTCACCACTGTGAGCCCCAGCTACGCCCGGGAGCTGGCCACCCCGGAGTTCGGCTTCGGCCTGGACGGGGTCGCCCGGATGCGCCTGGACCGCGGGGAGATGTCTGGCATCGTGAACGGGATCGACACCACCGTGTGGGACCCATCCAGCGATCCGCACTTGCCCGTGCATTTCTCTGCCGAACGGGTGGAGGGCAAGTCCGAGGCCCGCGCGGCACTGTGCCGTGAATTCGGCCTGGATGAGCCCAAGGGTCCGCTGGCCGTGGTGGTCACGAGGCTGACCCACCAGAAGGGTGTCGACCTGTTGCTGGACGCGCTACCGGGATTCGTGGCCCGCGGTGGTGCTGTGGTGGTGCTCGGTTCCGGTGACCCCGGCTACGAACACGGTCTGCAGGAGATGGCGGAGCGGTTCTCCGGCGCGGTTGGCGTCAGGATCGGGTACGACGAGCCGTTGAGCCATCGCATGTATGCCGGCGGAGATCTGGTGCTGGTGCCCTCACGGTTCGAACCGTGTGGTCTGACCCAACTCTATGGTCAGCGCTATGGCGCGTTGCCCGTGGTGGCGGCCACGGGCGGGTTGCGTGACACGGTCGTGGACGCGGACCCCGAGCATGTGCTGGCGGGCGACGCCACGGGGTTCAGCTTTGGCGATGCCGAACGCGGTGGCGTGATCGACGCGGGCGGCCTCAGCTTTGCGCTGGGACGGGCCGTCGGTCTGTATTCGGACCACGCCGCATGGCGGCGGCTACAGAGCACGACGATGCGTGCTGACGTGGGGTGGGGGCGTTCCGCGACCACCTACGCCGCACTGTTTGACCGCCTGGTTTCAGAATCCGGCTCGGGGACGGAGCATTGACGGGGTCGGTAGCGCCGCAGGTCCCGAACCGTCGCGTCACTCGGGGGCGCGCGTACCCCATGGGAGTGACCCCGGAGCAGGGCGGCGTGAACGTGGCCGTCTGGGCGCCGGAGGCGAACCAGATCGAGTTCTGTCTGTTTTCCGCAGGTACGGAAGAGCGCTACGCCCTGCCCTATCGCGACGGCGAGGTTTGGTATGCCCACATCTGCGACGTTCGCCCGGGGGACAGGTACGGGTTCCGCGCGCACGGCGCATGGGAACCCGGCACCGGTCTGCTCTTCAACCCCCAGAAGCTGCTGGTGGATCCCTACGCTCGGGCCTTGGACGGTCCGCTGCGCTGGGATCCGCTCATGCTGGGATACGACGACGCGGACGCGGCAGCGTCCGGTTTCGCGTCGTACCAACCCAGCGCGAGCGACAGCGCGGCGGTGGTTCCCAAGGCGATCGTCACCGCGGAAGCGGACCCGGTTTCGTCGGGCATAGCCACCGAGACCGGCGCCGCCGATCCGGCGAGCAACAGGCCTGGACACGACCTGACGGACCTGGTCATTTACGAGGCCCACGTGAAGGGCCTAAGCGCCGCGCACCCGGACGTCCCTGACGACCTCCGCGGTACGTACTTGGGCGCCGCCCACCCCGCCGTCGTGGACCACCTGCGCCGGCTCGGGGTGAACGCCGTGGAGTTCCTGCCGCTGCAGGCATTCTTCGACGACCGGCATCTGGTGGAGAAGCAGCTGACCAACTACTGGGGCTACCAGCCGTTGGCCTGGTTTGCCCCGGAGCCGCGCTACGCCCACGAGAACCACCAGGCGGAGGCGGAGGTGCGCCAACTGGTGCACACGCTGCACGCCGCCGGCATCGAGGTGATCCTCGACGTGGTCTACAACCACTCCGGTGAGGGGGACGAGTTCGGGCCAACGGTGGGTCCGCGTGGTCTGAATAATCGCGGGTATTACCGGCTGAGCCCGGAATTCGGGTATATCAACGACACCGGAACGGGTAACACCTTGGGCGTGCATCGGCCCGCCATACTGCGCCTGGTGTTGGACAGCCTGCGGTATTGGGTTCAACACTTTGGTGTGGACGGCTTCCGGTTCGATCTCGGAGCCACGCTGGGGCGGGGACCGCTCGGGTTCGATGCGCAGTCGGCCTTCTTCCAAGCGATGGCGCAGGACCCGGTTTTGGCGGGGGTCAAATTGATCGCGGAACCGTGGGACATCGGTCCCGGCGGATACCGCTTGGGAGAGTTCCCGCACCCCTTCTCCGAATGGAACGACCGTTTCCGCGACGGCGTCCGCAGGCTGTGGCGCGGCGAATCGGTGGGAGCCAGCGACCTGGGGGACCGGCTGCTCGGCTCCGCGGACGTTTTCGACTCAGGGCAGCGTCCGGCCACCGCTTCCGTGAACTTTCTGAGCGCCCACGACGGATTCACGCTGGCGGACGTCGTGGCCTACAACGAACGTCACAACGAGGCCAACGGTGAAGGCGGAGTAGACGGGCACGGGGAGAACTTCTCCTCAAACCTGGGTGTGGAGGGGAGTACGAGTGACCCGCAGATTCTCGGGGCGCGGTCCCGACGCGTGCGCGGCATGTTGGCAACGTTGCTGCTGAGTCAAGGCGTGCCGATGCTGCTGGCCGGTGATGAGTTCGGCAACTCGCAGGCGGGTAACAACAACGCCTATGCGCAGGACAACGAGATCGGCTGGGTGGATTGGTCCGGTGTGGCTGAGGGGGCGCACGATCCCGAGCTGCCTGACGTGGTGAGTCGGCTGATCGAGCTGAGGCGGCGGCTGCCGGTCCTGCGACAGAGCACCTTCCTGCACAGTCGGGAGCGGGCCGATGGATTCCCTGATGTCGCGTGGTTCACGCCGGACGGGAATCGACCCACGCCTGAGGACTGGAGTTCCGAGGGGTTCCGCGCCATCAGCGTGATAATGCGTGGCGCGGCAGGGGACGTCGATGGCGAAGCGATGCAAGAACAGGTGCTGGTGGTGATCAACACGGGAGGCGACCAGGACTTCGACTTGCCAGCCGGGGGAGTGGAACCCGGAGCGTGGC
Organism: Galactobacter sp.; assembly: GCA_052108535.1. Taxonomy (GTDB): domain Bacteria; phylum Actinomycetota; class Actinomycetes; order Actinomycetales; family Micrococcaceae; genus Galactobacter. The sequence continues at coordinate 43,047 of JBQDZM010000018.1, forward strand.
GCCTTGAGATCGACACGGCCAGACTCGAGCGCCGCGGGGACCACGCCGTCGGCGAGCGCTACCTTGTGGCCGAACAATCCGTGGTGGTGTTCAGCCGGCAGGAGTGAGTCCGCACGGTCCTTGGCGGGGTCAGTGCTTGGCGTCCTCCGCGGAACCAATTGGGGCCTTGCCGAGTCCGTGTCCCCTGAACTCGCGCACGGTCACCCAGGCAACGGCCACTCCGAGGACCAACAGGATCACGGCCAGGATAGGGTGACCGAGGGGGAAGCTGAGCGCACCCCAGACGATCAGCGCCACGGCGCCGATGGCCTCCAACACGTTGGAGAAACGGGCCACAGGGCGGCCTGGGACGGTGCTGCGGGTGGAACTGCCGGCGGATTTCTTGGTGCGGGACATGGTCCCCATTCTCTCATTCCCCGCTGTGGTGTTGATTCACCTGGGACCGGTGCTGATTCACCCTGCGGAGCCGGTGCAGTTGGCACACACGCCGGTCAGCTCCACGGTGTGCCCAACGCGTGAGTACCCGAAGCGGGCGGCCACCGACGCCGCCCAGGCCTCCACTTCCGGCGCCTCGATCTCTTCGGTGGCGCCGCACACCCTGCAGACCAGATGGTGGTGATGCGTTTCGTCGGCGCACTTGCGGAAGGACGTCTCTCCGTCGTCGCGACGCAGCGCGTCCACCTCACCGTCGTCGCTCATCTGCTGCAACGTTCGATAGACGGTGGCCAATGAGACCTTCTCACCGTGTTCGGCCAGGCAAGAATGGATCTCCTGGGCCGTACGGAAGTCCGGGTGACGATCCATTTCCTGCGCCAGCGCGGTGCGTTGGCGGGTGACCCTACGAGCAGGCTGCGCATCCATGCCCCCAGTTTAGGGCCAGTAGTGAGAGTCCGGCGGGGCCAGGTGGGGCGCCATTAACCGAGTTTGGACAAAAACATGTCCAGACGACCGCTCGAATGTCTAACGGAGGGGAGGGGGTCAGTGGGAGAGGGAGCGTGTCACGGGGCGGCGGCACTGACTAGGGTTGAGCCCATGGAGCTCACCAAGTACGGCCATTCCTGTATCCGCGTCGTCACGGAGGTGGACGGCTCGCCGGTCACCCTGACCATCGACCCAGGCAACCTCTCCAATTCCTCGGAGGCGCTGGAGGGAACGGACGCGATCCTGCTCACCCACGGGCACCCCGATCACCTGGATGCCGACCTGGTGGCCGACTTCCTCAAGAACCATCAGGAGGTCCCGGTCTGCGGGCCGGCGGACGTCATCGCCACGCTTGCCGCCCGTGACGACCTGGCGGACCTCCACAACAGCCTGGTGACCTTGACCCCCAACGACGAGGTGGACATCCTCGGCGTGCCGGTGCGGACGGTGGGCGGCCAGCACGCGCTGATCCACCCGCTCATCCGCACCATCGACAACCTGGGCTACATCCTGGAGGACTCTGTCTACCACCCGGGGGATTCGCTGGTGGTTCCGGCCGGTCCCGCGAATCTGCAGGTGCTGCTGGTGCCGGCCTGGGCGCCGTGGTCCAGGACGCAGGAGGTCGTGGACTTTATCGCCGCCGTCCGGGCCCGCCGGGCCTACAGCATCCATGACGCACCGCTGTCTGAGGCGGGCCAAGGCATCGTCGGGAAGCAGCTGACGCAACTGGGTGGCCGCACCGGCACCGTCTATGAGGCCTGGCCGGAAGGGACCACGGTGACGGTATGAGCGCCGCACTCCTCATCGACGCGGCCGAACTGGACCAGGCGCTCCGCGGTCCCAAGCCACCGAAGCTGCTGGACGTGCGCTGGCGCCTGACTCCCGGTCCGGAGGATCCGGAGCAGCCGGTGGGATATGACGACTACCTTATCTCCCACCTTCCCCAGGCGGTGTTCGTGGATCTGGCCACCGAACTGGCGGCACCGCCGAGTCCCGAACTTGGCAGGCACCCGCTTCCGACCCCGCAGGCCTTTGCGCACGCGGTGGCCCGCTGGGGTGTGGCTCAAGGGCAGGAACTGGTCTTCTACGACGACCAGGGCGGCATGTCCGCGGCCCGCGGCTGGTGGCTGGCGCGCCATGCCGGGCTGCCCGCCAGAGTGCTTAGCGGCGGCCTGGCCGCCTGGGTGCGCCACGGCGGTGAGACGCGCGCGGGCGCCGAGACCCCGGCGTCGGGCAGAGACACGTGGGGCACAGAAAACCCCTCTCGGCCGGGCTGGGGGCACCTCCCCGTGTTGAGCGCGGACGGCGCCGCGGCGCTCGCCGAGACCGGCATCCTCCTGGATGCCAGGGCGGGGGAGCGCTATCGCGGGGAGACGGAACCCATCGACCCTCGCGCCGGGCACATTCCCGGCGCGCTGAGCGCCCCCACCGCCGCCAACTTGGGCGACGACGGGAGCTTCCGTGACGCGCCCGCCCTCGCGGCCCGCTTCGCCGACCTGGGCGCAACACCCGGTAGCGACGTCGGCGTGTACTGCGGGTCCGGCGTCACCGCCTCGCACCAGGTGCTGGCGCTCGCCGTGGCCGGGATCGAGGCCGCCCTCTACCCGGGATCGTGGTCGCAATACTCCTCCGACCCGGCGCGCCCAGTGGCGGTAGGTGATCAGGCGGTAGGCGATCAATCGGCACGCGACTAGAGTCGTGAGCATGTCGTTGATTCGTCTCCCCGATCTGAACGCCCTGGCCAGCCTGCGTACTTCCATGAGTCGGGAGCCGTACACGACGACCCCGGCGTCGCAGGCCCCGGCCACGAATCCCGAGGCGGATCCCCAAGACCTCGCCGCGGCCCTGACGGCCGCGGAGCGCGGGGAAGGACACGTCACGGCCGCCCGTGGCGTGCGGATGCTGGGTGGATCCTTCGAGGACGTCTTTATCCCGCGGCGCAGTCCGGACGCGCATGACGTGGTCATCGAGATTGAATACTGCGGCCTCTGCCACTCCGACGTCCATGCCGGACGAGGGGAATGGGGCTCGCGGGCCATGCCGCTGGTGCCCGGCCACGAGATCGTGGGCCGCGTCGCCGCGGTGGGAACCGAGGTGAGCGCTCACCGCGTGGGCGACCGCGTGGGCGTGGGTGTCATGGTGGCCTCCTGCCGCGAGTGCCAGGCGTGCCGGGACGGTCAGGAGATGTACTGCAGCAACGGCGGCAGCGTGTCCACGTATGCCGCCTGGGACCGTTTCCACGCCGAACGCACCCAGGGCGGATACGCGCGCACCGTGGTCACGGCGGAGGACTTCGTCTACCAGATTCCGGACGAACTGGACCCCGCCGGTGCCGCTCCGCTGCTGTGCGCAGGGATCACCACCTACTCGCCCCTAGCCGCCGCAGGCGTGGTCCCAGGATCGCGGGTGGCGGTTGCAGGGATCGGCGGCCTTGGACACCTTGCCGTGAAGATCGCTGTGGCCATGGGAGCCACCGTCACCGCACTGACGCACTCCCCGTCCAAGACCCAGGCCGCCCTCGACCTGGGCGCCCACGAGGTCGTCTTGACCTCGGATGGGCAAGCGCTGAAGGAACGCGCTCAGAGCTTCGACGTGATCGTGGACGCCATCGCGGCCGGGCACGACATCAACGTCTTCCTTGGCCTGCTCCGCTCCGGCGTGGGGAAGCTGGCGCTGATCGGCATGCCTCCTGCGGATGCCGCGTCGCTCGCCGTGGACTCCGCCCAACTCTCCCGCCGCGGGCTGACCCTGTTCGGGTCCAAGATCGGCGGCGTCGCGGAAACCCGAGAGATGCTGGCGTTCTGCGCAGAGCACGGCGTCACCTCTGACGTGGAGGTCGTCACCGCGTCCCAGCTGGATGAGGCATGGGACCGGATGGTGGCAGGCGACGTCCGCTACCGCTTCGTCCTGGACGTCACCACCATCTGAACCTGTTCGCTCCACTCACCAGAAGGAAACACACTGTGGCTACCCTCTTCACCAAGATCATCGACGGCGAACTGCCCGGTCGCTTCGTCTACTCCGACGACACCTGCGTGGCATTCCTGTCCATCGGCCCCCTCACCACCGGCCACACCCTCGTGGTGCCGCGCGAGGAGATCGACAAGTGGACCGACGCCTCACCCGAACTCGTGGCGCACCTGAGCACCGTGGCGCACCTGATCGGCCGGGCCCAGATCGCGGCCTTCGGTTCCGAGCGTGCGGGCCTGGAAATCGCCGGATTTGAGGTCAACCACCTGCACGTGCACGTGTGGCCCACCAATTCCCTCACGGACTTCGATCTCTCCCGCGCCCGCACGGACGTGCCAGCCGAGGAGTTCGACGCCGCATTGGCCACCCTGCGTGCCGAACTGGTGGCGCAGGGCCATGGAGCCAACGTCCCGCAGAACTGAGCTACCCGGCTGCTTGTTTGATGGCCGCCCGGATGCGCTTGGGGGATACGGACACCGCCGTCCCCAGCTCCTGAGCAAAGAGGGACACGCGTTCCTCCTCCAGCAGCCACTTCACATCCCGCAAGGCGGCGGGCACCACGCCGCCAGGGACCTGCTCCAGCGCCGCATCGTACGCATCCTCGAGTTCCTGGATGGTGTCGGTTCCCTGCAGATCGCGGGTGATGGCACCGGCCTCGGCCTTGTCCAGCCTGCGTTCCGCCGCCGTGAGATAGCGCGGAACGTGGGTCAGGTGTTGGTAGCCGGTCCCGGCCACGAAGCCCTTGTACACGAGCCCACGCAGCTGGGAGCGTACATCCTCCACGGTGTCCTTCATGGCTCCGGACGTCACCCGGTCCAGCCGGGCCGTGATGCGTGTCCACGCGGCGAGGATCTTCTCCGCGGTGGAGGAGACCGTGAAGACCGTGTCGATCAATTCCGCGCGCACGTGCTGGAAGAGCTTGGTGTACTCGCCCTTGGTCATGGGCAGCTTGGCTGGCACCAGTTTGTCGATGCCTGCCCAGGTGCAGTCCTTGATCAGTGAGTCCACGGTCCCGTGTGGGGACTGCGAGAACGCCAATTTCTCCTTGTTGTTCAGGTGATCGAGCACGTAGCGCTGGGGGGAGGGGACCATGAGCCACAGCAGCCGGATGACGCCGCGGCGGTGCCCTGCCTCCCGCTCAATCTTGTTGCGGTAGACGGTCAGATCCACGTGGTCACCGCGGTCCACCAGCCCCGGGTGGGCGGTGATCTGCTGGCCCTTGACCGTGGTGGTCACCTGGTCCGGAAGCAGGCCGTGCTCACCGAGATCGTCCGGCCACTCCTTCAAACCAGTGCGCTGCCACGGGCTCGTGGCCTGCTTTCCGGCCTTGGGCTTGGTTGCTTTGGCCATGCCCGACGGCGGGGTCTTGGCTCCCGTAGCAACGGCGCACTTGGCGCCGCCCGCGCGTGCCGAGCCACCGCCGTGGGGCATCACCGTGGCCAACTTGTCCGCGCTGGTGCCGAGGCTGGAGGCGATGGCACGCCGGTTCTCGGCGGCGAAGCGTCCCTGCAGCACCGCGAGGTCGCGCCCGGAACCTAAAACCTTGTTGCGCTCGCCCAGCACCTCGAAGCAGGGTTTGAGGTGATCTGGCAGTCGAGTCAGATCCCAAGAATTCGGCGGGATGACGGCGCCCTTGAGGCGGCGCAGCACCAATTCCAGGGACGGGAGCAGGTCATCGGTGGCCGGGTCGAAGTCCTGATTTAGCTGCTCGACCGCTGATCTGGCCACGTCGGGTGCAGGCACAAAGTTCTTACGTACGGCCTTGGGCAGCGACTTGATCAGCGCAGTGACGAGGTCCACCCGCAGGCCGGGGACGCCCCACTGGAAGCGTTCGGCCTCGAGCTGATTCAGGAACAAGACGGGCACGCGGACGAACACGCCGTCGGCGCCGGAGCCGCTTGGGTCGAACTCGTAGCGCAGATCCAAGAGGGTGGAGCCCAGCGGCCAGGTGCGCGGGTATGCGTCCTGGTCCAGGTCCTCGGTGTCGGCCTGCACCAGGTGCTCCGGGTCGAAGTCCAACATGCGGCCCTGAGTAGTCTTGGTCCGCTTCCACCAGGCGTCAAAGCTGCGCTCGTCCGTGACGTCCTGAGGAACCCGGGCGTCGTAGAACTCGAAGAGGTGCTCATCCGAGATCATCAGGTCGCGGCGGCGGAGCCGCGCCTCCAGTTCCTCGACATCCCGCAGCCGGGCCTGATTGCGCTGGAAGAACGCGTGACGTGTGGACCAGTCGCCCTCCACCATGGCATGGCGGATGAACAGTTCCCTGGCTAGCCGGGGGTTCACGCGGGAGAGCTGGATGGCCCGGCGCTCCACGATGGCGACGCCGAAGACCGTGATCTTCTCATACGCGATACAGGCGCCCTGTTTGCGGGACCAATGCGGCTCGGAGAAGGATTTCTTGGTCAGGTGAGGAGCCACCTGTTCCACCCAGTCCGGATCGAAGGTGGCCACCGTGCGCGCCCAGAGCCGCGAGGTTTCCACCAGCTCGGCCGCCATGGCCCACGTCGGCTTCTTCTTGAACAGCGCGGAACCGGGGAAGATGTTGAAGCGGGTGCCACGGGCTCCCGCATAGTCGCGTTTGCGTTCGTCCCACAGGCCGATGTGGGAGACCAAACCCGAGAGCAGGCTGCGGTGGATGTCATCGTGCTTGCCCACCGGATCCACGTCTCGGTTGGGAACCTTGACCCGCATGGGTTTGATGAGCTGACGAAGCTGATTGAACAGGTCCTGCCACTCACGCACCCGCAGGTAGTTGATGAACTCAGTCTTGCACAGGCGGCGGAAGGCGGAGGAGGAGAGTTCCTGTTGTTGTTCCTGGAGGTAGCGCCAGAGGTTGAGGAAGCCGGTGAAGTCACTCTTCTCGTCCACGAAGCGTTTGTGCAGCTCCTGCGCGCGCTGGCGTTTCCCGGACTCCTCTGTGGGACGTTCGCGGGGGTCCTGCAGGGATAGGGCCGCTGCCAGGACCAGCACCTCGGTGGGGCAGTCGCGTTTGGCGGATTCCAGGATCATCCGGCCAAGCCGCACATCCACCGGCAGCCGGGACAGGTCGCGCCCGGTGCGGGTGATGTTGCCGCGTTTGCCCTCACCCACGGCACCCAGCTCACGCAGCAGGGTGACGCCGTCGTTGACGGCCCGCGCCTCCGGCGGCTGGACGAAGGGGAAGTCCACGACCTCACTGGGGTGTGCCACCACACCCATGGAGGACATCTGCAGGATGACCGAGGCCAGGTTGGTGCGCAGGATCTCGGGGTCCGTGAACTCCGGCCGGGACTCGTAGTCCTCCTGCGAGTACAACCGGATCGCGATGCCGTCGGACACACGCCCACAGCGACCGGAGCGCTGGTTGGCGCTGGCTTGGGAGATCCGCTCGATCGGTAGCCGCTGCACCTTGGTGCGATGTGAGTACCGGGAGATGCGGGCCACGCCGGTGTCGATCACGTATTTGATCCCCGGCACCGTCAGGGACGTTTCCGCGACGTTGGTCGCCAGCACGATGCGTCGGCGTGCACCCGGCGTGAAGACCTGGTGCTGTTCCGTCAGGGAGAGCCTGGCGAAGAGGGGGAGGACCTCCGCCCCGCGCAGTCGGGTGTGCTTTTGAGTGAGCGGGCGCAGTGCCTCGGCCGCGTCACGGATCTCGCGTTCGCCGGAGAAGAAGATCAGGATGTCGCCGTCCGGTTCCTTGGCCAGTTCCACGACGGCGTCGCAGACGGCCTCGGTCATATCCCTGTCGGTGGACTCAGAGGGCTTCCTGGTCTCGAGTTCGTCACCCGTGTCATCGTCGTCGGGGGAGAGCGGACGGTAACGAACCTCCACCGGATAGGTACGGCCCGAGACCTCGATGATGGGTGCAGGGTGGTCCGCGTCGGCACCGAAATGCTGGGCAAAGCGTTCCGGGTCGATGGTGGCGGAGGTGATGATGACCTTCAGGTCCGGCCGCTGCGGCAGGACGCGTTTGAGGTGGCCCATCAACACGTCGATGTTGAGGCTGCGTTCGTGGGCCTCATCGATGATGATCGCGGAGTATTTGGAGAGCAGCTGGTCATGCTGGATCTCTGCGAGCAGGATGCCGTCGGTCATCAACTTCACTTCAGTGGCGTCGGAGACCTCGCCGGTGAAGCGGACCTGGAAACCCACCTCCTCACCAATCTTGACCTTCAGCTCATCCGCGATGCGCTCGGCCACGGTGCGGGCGGCCAGCCGCCGGGGCTGGGTATGGCCAATTACGCGGCGCCTGCTGCGTCCTTTGGCGTCCGTAGTGGGCTCAGCCAACCCTAGTTCCAGCAGCATCTTGGGCAGCTGGGTGGTTTTACCTGAACCGGTCTCGCCCGCGACGATGACGACCTGGTTCTCGCGGATGGCCGCCATGATGTCGTCCCGCCGGGCGGAAACGGGCAGGGCCTCGGGGTACGTGATGCTCATGGCCATGATGCACTTAAGTCTAGTGTGGTCCGCGGACTACACGGCGTAGGGTCGAGCCATGACCACTCTGTTGCGCATCGATTCCTCCCTCCGCACTGACGGTTCCGTGTCCCGGGCCCTGACCGGTGCGTTCGCCGCCGCCTGGACGGCCGCCGGTGGCGACGTCGTCTCCCGTGACCTCCAGGCAGCGCGGCTGCCGCACCTGCCCTACTTCGGCCTGCACTTCCCGGCCACGCCGGAGGATCCGGCGCAGTGGGATGTGGCGCGTGCGCTGCAGAACGACGTGATTGGGCAGGTGCTGGCGGCGGACGCCCTGGTGATCGCCGCACCGCTGACCAACTTCTCGATCCCCTCCACCCTCAAGGCCTGGATGGACTACCTGCACGTTCCTGGAGTCTCAGCCGCAGACGTACCGGAGGAGGGCCCGCTGGCCGGTAAACCCGTCGTGATCGTTTCCCCGCGCGGAGCCGCCTATGATGAGCCCGGTGCCGAGGTCCTCCTGGACCACGCCGTCCCCGCCCTGGAGGCACTCCTCGGTTCCGCGCTGGGAATGGCCGTCGAGGCCATCACCGTGGACCGGACCCTGGCCAACCTGCTGCCGGAACTGGACGAAGCCAAGGCGGATGCGCTGCTGAGCGCTGCGACGCAGAAGGCCTCCGAGCGGAGTGCTGAGCTCTTCGCGCAGGTGCAGGGACTCTAGGGGAGACGCCGCATGCGGCGCGGCGCCGGGTTCAGCGGGTCAGCAGCCCCTGACCGGCGGCCTCCGCTCGCGTGAGCAGGCCCTGACCCGCGGCGCCTCGGGCTGCGGCCCACGGTCCGCCCTCCTCGATGAGTGCGGCCTGCTCCCGGTCCCCGACCCGGACCGGGGTCCAGCCCGTGGCCGCGATCAGGGCAAGGACCTTCCGCACCGCGTCAGCGGCGGCGGCTTCGGACTCCACCACGTACGGGAGCACCACGTCGTCTCCGGGTTGCGGCCGGTTCAGCCGGTCGGCACGGACGTGGGTGAAACAGTGAAGATGCGCCGTTCCGGGAGGCAGAGCCGCCGCCACGACGGCCGCCGCGGAGCCGCCCGGCACGGCCATCGCCAGCTTGGGACCCAACGCCGTCATCTCGTACGGATTGCTCACGTCCAGCACCACCTTGCCCAGGAGCAGGTCCCGGACCGGTTCCAGCACCTCGGTCAGGGCGGGCCCCCAGGGGACGGCAGGCACCACCACGTGCGCGGCCGCCACGGCCTCGCGGAGCGAGCCGGTGACGTGCCCGACGGCGTGGGGCACGTCGTCGGACACATCCTCCAGCACCCAGCCGGCCTGGGTCGGGTTCCTGGCCCAGACCAGCACGTGGCCACCGCCGCGCGCCACGAGCGTGGCGACGGCGGTGGCCATGGTGCCACCTCCCAGGACGGCGACCGTGACGGGGAGAGGACTCAGAGGTCCACGACCTCGAACTCGAGCAGGCTGGCGCCGGTGGCCACGGGTTTCTTCCCCTCATGGCCGGAGTGGGCGGCGGCCGCACGATTCTCTGCCCAGTCCTTGAAATCTTCCTCGGTGGCCCACTGGGTCACCACGAAGTAGCGGGTCTCGCCAGCGGTGGGACGCAAGAGCTGGAAGCCCTCGAAGCCCGGGGAGGAATCCACCGAATGCTTACGGGCCGCAAAACGCTTCTCCAACTCGGGGCCGGCCCCCTCGGGGACCTCGATGGCGTTGATCTTGATGACGGACATTGCTTGCCTCCTCAAGGGACGTGATCGTGAATAACTTCATCGTTGCACACCGGGGTGACCGGTCGGCGCCTGAGGTTACTTCCCGACGTTCTCGGGGATACCCTGCGGGTTGATTTCTGACGTCTCCACGGCCTCGTCCTGCAAGCCCCAGCGTTCCAGTACCTTGGCGTAGGAGCCGTCATCCAGGGCGGATTGGATCACGGTGTGGATCGGTTCGATCAGCCCGTTGCCCTTATCCGTGCCGATGGCGATCGGTGCGGTGTCCGGCCAACCGCCCTCAACGGTGCCGACCACCTTGAACTTCCCATCACCGGTCTTCACCTGGAACTGAGAGGTGGGGGTGGGACCCAGGAAGCCATCGATGCGTCCGGAAGCGATGGCTAAGGTGGAGGCGGCCATGTCGTCGTAGTACACCAGGTCGGCGGGCTTCTTGCCCTGGTCCTTCAGCGTCTTGTTCCACTCAAGCAACACCTTTTCCTGGTTGGTGCCGGAGCTGACGGAGAGCTTCAGTCCCGAGATGTCCTCTGCCGCAGTGATGCTCTTGATGTCGGAGTCTGCGGAGACCAGGAAACCTAGGAGGTCCTGGCGGGTGGAGGCGAAATCGAAGAGTTTCTTGCGTTCGTCCGTGACCGTGACGTTGGAGGCCACAATGTCGTATTTGCCCGATTGCACGCCCAGCGGCCAGTCAGACCACGAGACGTTCACGATCTTGAGCTTCAGGCCCAGGCCGTCGGCGACCAGCTGAGCCAGGTCAGCCTCCTCGCCGACCACGGTCTTATTGTCATCCTCCGCCAACTGTCCCAACGGAGGGGCGGAGGCGGCCGTCGCGACCGTCAGGGTCCCCGGCGGCACGGGGGTGAACCCGGACTCCTTTAGCTGCTTCACGGCCTCCGGTACCTGGTCCAGTCGGATCCGGTCCTTCACGTTGGCGCTGCTGAGGTCGAACTCATGGCTGGTGGCCGCGACCTTACGCTGCTCCGGCGACGAACGGGAGGAAAGCACCGCCACCGTCACGGACGCTGCGACGGCCACGACGGCCACCGCGCCGACCCCCGTCACAAGTTTCTGTTTGAAGGAGAGCCGCTTCCGTTGAGCGGTCGCTGGCTGGGTGGGGTTCTCGGGGGTACGGGGTGTGGTCATGATGGCCTTTTTCGCGGCTGCGATCGGGTCGGATCGGGTTTATGGGTTGGGGGAGTTCTGGGAGTGCTGGGTGCTCAGAGCACGCGAGAGACAAAGTCCCTAGTCCGCGGGTTCGTGGGATGCGTGAGCAGTTGTTCGGGAGTGCCGGATTCCACGATGCGGCCGGCGTCCATGAAGACGATGCGGTCGGAGACCTCGCGGGCAAAGCCGATCTCGTGAGTGACGATCACCAGGGTGGTGCCGGTGGACGCCACGGTGCGGATCACGTCAAGCACCTCGCCCACCAGCTCCGGGTCCAGCGCGGAGGTCGGTTCGTCGAAGAGCAGGACCTTGGGCTGCAGGGCCAGCGCCCGGGCGATGGCCACGCGTTGTTGCTGACCACCCGAGAGCTGGCGTGGGTACTTCTCCGCATGCTCCGTGAGCCCCACGCGGGCCAACAGCGTGCGGGCCCTGTCCTGGGCCTCGGGGCGTTTGAGCAACTTCAGTGAGGTCGGGGCGATCGCCACGTTCTCCAAGGCGCTCAGGTGCGGGAAGAGGTTGAAGTGCTGGAAAACCAACCCCACACTTCCTCGCTGGCGCAGCACGTCACGTTCTGGCAGTTCCACGAGTCGCTCGCCCTTGCGGGTATAGCCAATGTGCTCACCGTCCACGGTGACCTGGCCGGCGTCGACCGGTTCCAGGTGGTTGATGGTGCGCAGCAGCGTGGACTTGCCGGAACCGGAGGGGCCGATCAAGGTAACGACCTCACCCGGGGCCACGGTGAGACTGACATCGTGGAGCACCTGGATGTCGCCAAAGAACTTGTTCACGTGGTTGATACGGACCTCTGCCCCGCCCAGTTGGCTGGGGGCAACCGCAGAGATCGTGGCGGTCATCGGGTGCCCTCCTTGCTGAGTTCTGGCGTGGGTTTATTTCTGGGTTCTTCCTCACCGAGCCAGCTCCAGGTGCGCTTGAGTGCGGCGCGGGCCTTAGCGAGCGGGGTGGGCGGGAGGACACGCGAGGTTCCGCGGGAGAAGCGGCGTTCCACGTAGTACTGCACCACCGAGAGCAGGGTGGTGATCACGGCGTACCAGATGCAGGCCACCAACAGCATCGGAATGACCTTGCCGTTGCGGTTGTAGATGACCTGCACGGTGTAGAAGATTTCCGGCAACGCCACGATGAAGACCACGGAGGTGCCCTTCACGAGTCCGATGATCAGGTTGAAGGCGTTGGGCAGGATGGCCTGCGCCGCCTGCGGCAACACGATCTTGAAGAAGCGGGTGTGGGCAGGCAATCCCAGGGCTGCTGAGGCCTCCCGCTGGCCGTCATCCACGGAGAGGATGCCCGCCCGGATGATCTCCGAGGCGTAGGCGGCCTCGTGCAAGGTGATGCCGATCAGGGCGGCGGCGAAGGCGGTGATGGTGGTGGTGGTTTGGAACTCCACCAACCAGTAGTCCTGGGTGAACGGTGTCCCCACCCCCAGCGTCGGGTAGAGGTAGCCCAGGTTGTAGAAGACCAGGATCAGCACCACGAGCGGCACCGAACGGAAGAACCAGACGTAGAGCCAGGCCGGGCCGCGCAGGAGCGGGGACGGGGAAAGCCGCAGCAGGGCGATACCCGTGCCGAAGACGAAGGCCAGCACCGTGCCGAGCACGGTGAGCCACAAGGCCAGGCCGAGTCCGTTCAGGATGGCCGGTGAGAAGAAGTTCTCCGCGAAGACCCCCCATTCCCAACGAGGGTTGCGGAAGAGGGAGACCACGAACTGGAGCAGGACGAAGGCTAG
>JBQDZM010000019.1:0-12049 GCA_052108535.1 Galactobacter sp.
ATCAAGAACACCATCGCGCCCCTCGTCCGCGTCCTCGACGAAGCCGTCCGCGACGACCTCCTCCCCAGTAACCCCGCCCGCAACCGGTCGAGGCGCTCCCTCGGGAAATCAGCCCTCAACCTGAAAGAGAACGACCAGTCACCGCGGGTCCACGCGCTCAAGGATCTCCCCACGCTCACCACGCTCGCGGACCGGTGTGGGGAGGTGCATCAGAGCTATTCCGACTTCGTCATGCTCTGCGCCCTCCTCGCCGCCCGCGGCTCCGAGATCTCAGGCCTCGAAGTCGGCGACATCAACTGGGACCAACGCATCGTCACGATCCGCCGCCAAACCTACCCCGGCGCAGGAGGCCTCGTCACCAAACAAACCAAGGGCCGCGACATCCGCCACGTCCCCATCCTGCAGGCACTCACCCCCGTGCTTGAGCGCCTCACCGCAGGCCGTGAGCCCGAGGACCGGCTGCTGACCGGACCCCGCGGTGGCGTGCTCACCACCGCCTCCGTGCGGGACGCGACGAAATGGGATCAGCTCGTCACCGAACTCGATCTACCCAGCCTCACCCGGCACGGGCTCCGTCACACCGGAGCAACCTGGCTCGCCGACGCCGGCATCCCCCTACACGTCCTCCAAGGCATCCTCGGCCACAAATCCATCGAGACCACCCGCGGCTACCTCCACCCCGACACCAGGCACCTCACCGACGCCGCCGCCCGCGCGAACGCCTTCCTCGACGGACAAGATGAGCCCACCCGCGAGGCTCCTGCCAAGACCCGTAGGATGGCCGCGCCGAGCCGATGAAACGGTCGCGGATCGAGGCGAAAGCGGGCTCCAGGTCCCGGCCAGGTCCCGGCTCGTCACAACAACCCCAGCTGCCGCGTCTCGACGGGCATCAGAAGCCACGGGCGGATGCTTCCATAAACCCCTCCGAAGAGGACCACAGACACGACGAAGCCCAGGCGAGAAACACGCTCTCACCTGGGCTTTTCTGTCGGGATGACAGGATTTGAACCTGCGACCCCCTGACCCCCAGTCAGGTGCGCTACCAAGCTGCGCCACATCCCGTTATTCACTTTTCGGCCGGAAACAGTCGTTACCGCACTTGACCCCCAGTCAAGCGCGCTACCAACCTGCGCCATAGCCCGTGATTCCTCAGTCCGTCCCGTACTCGGGGCGGGTGAAGCACCTCCAAAAGACTACCCCATGGAAAGCCACGAAAGCGAATCAGGATGGCCTCCTACGAAAAGCGTGATGCACACCTCACCAAAGGACTTAAGTTCGGGTCGGGCCGTCGACACCGGGCCTCGCCACCCATGCTCCTTGCGGGTTGCGAGTTCATATCCCGCTAGCCTCGCTTCATGATCTCCCTCCTCAGCACCTTCCCACTGCCGGCTGCTACCTTCGCCGATCCTTCCTGGATGGAACGAGTGCTGGCACCCCTTGCGGTGGTGGAGCTCGAGGACGGCACCAGCCTTCCGGTGGCGATCCCCTTCGAACCGGCAGGCGGCCGGCTCGGCGAGAGGACTCGTGACGTGCACACGGCCTTCGCCGCTCCAGACAGAATGGGCTTCCGGTTACTGCCCAACGGCACGCTGGATTTTCTGGGCGACCCCGCCTACTTTGAGCTGATCCATCGCGCACAGAACCATCGCCAGTCCCGCGGCCTCACCGCGTTCTACGAGGACCAGTACGCAGGCTTTGATTCCGCCCGCCCTCGCGGCGTAGTACCGCAGACCTGCATCGAGGAGTTCGACCCGGATCTCGCCTGGCTGGACGACGACACCGTCGAGGAGTTCATGCCCAACGCAACCCCATTCACCAGGGTCCTCACGGTGGACCCAAGCGGTGTCCTCCCCCGCTCGGTGGGCCTGTTCAGTATCTGGTGGGAACCGGCCAGCTCCACCGTCCTGGTTACGCGCGGGGACTGAACCGCCCCACACCTCGTCGTGACCTGGGACACCTCCGCGTGCGTCATCGCCCGCACCCGACCCATCGGAAGACCGGGAGGAGTACAGTCGAAACCGTCTTGCATGCAAGTTGTATGGAAGATGAGGAGAGAACATGCCGAAGGACCAACCGCTGCAGGTGCCAGCCGCACAACGCGCCTACGAGCACACCAAGACCCTGATCCTGGATGCTCGGGTGGATGCCGGACAGATGCTCTCCGAGGGCGAGATCGCCAGCAAGCTCGGGATCTCCCGCACACCGGTCCGTGAGGCGTTCACCCGACTCCAATCCGAAGGCTGGCTGCGCCTATATCCCCGCAGGGGCGCCCTCGTGGTGCCGCCCGACCCCGCGCAGGCCAAGGACCTCGTCGATGCGCGCATCGTCCTGGAATCCTCCGCGCTCCAGACCAGCGCCGACCGCGACCGAGACCGTGGCGAAATCTCCCTCAGGCAACTCTCCGCTGATCTCAATCTCATCCGGGAGCACCAGTCCCAAGCACTGGACGCCGATGACCTCTCGGCGTTCACGGCGCACGACTTGGCCTTCCATCGCGCCATCATCGAGGCCTCCGGCAACAGCGTCTTCCTGCGCTTCCACGATCTGGTCTCCACCATGGAAGAACGCATGTCCATGCGCTCCATCTGGCGTTCACCGCAATCGGCTCAACGCGTACTGGACCAGCACCAGCAGCTCAGTTCCACCGTGTATTCAGGCGACGTCGAACGATTCCGCACCACGCTGCGGCACCACCTGCTGGACATCCATTCAGACTTGATCACCTGACCTCATCCGAACAGTTCCTCTCCGCCCGACCCGCTCGAAAGAAGCACTTCCCGTCATGACCGCAACCATGGTCACCCCGCCCGCCACTCCCCTACCCATGCGACCCTGGTTCCGCGTGGCCTTCGGCGTCTTCGCCGTGGCGTGGTCCGGCAACGAGTTCACGCCGCTACTGAACCTGTACCGGCAGGTGGACGGGCTCAGCGCCACCGCCGTCTTCATCCTGCTGGGCGTGTACGTGCTTGGCATCATCCCGGCGCTCCTGGTGGGCGGGCCCGCCTCTGACAAATATGGCCGACGGCCCGTGCTCGTCTCAGCGCCCTTCGTCGCCGCGGTGGGCTCCGCCGTGCTCGCCTGCGGCGCGCACTCCATGACCATGCTGTTGATCGGACGTGTCCTGTGCGGGCTGGCCTTGGGCCTATGCATGGCCGTAGGCAGCTCGTGGATCAAGGAACTCTCACAGCCGCCCTTCGAAACCGGCAATGTGGCCGGAACGGGTGCCAAACGGGCAGGATTGTCCCTAACCATCGGTTTCGGGTTGGGAGCGGTCGTCGCCGCGGCCCTGGCGCAATGGGCGCCTCATCCCACGCTGCTGCCCTACATCATCTCCGGAGGCTTGGGCCTGTTAGCCGGGTTCTGGCAGCTGCCCGCCCCAGAGACGGCCGGCCGTGGCCACTCCCTGCGGGTTCCCAAGCGACTGATCAGCGCTTTGAAGGTCCCGTCCTCCGCCGAACGCCGATTCCTGTTGGTGGTGTTGCCAACGGCTGCGTGGGTCTTCGGCATGTGCGGCGTGGCCTACGCCGTACTGCCGGCTCTGCTGGAGGCCAAGGTGTCCGCGGCACCCATCGGCTTCTCCGGCCTGTTGTGCCTGGTGACGTTGGGTGTGGGCTTCGTGACCCAGCAATTCGCCGGCCGGATGCACCGTACCCGGTCTTCCCACGGGCTGCGGGTGGCCATGGCCTTGACGGTGCTCACGCTTGCCATGGCGGTGGTCAGCGCGATCACCGTGTCTGTATGGTTCTCGGTCGTCACCGCGGCCGTGGCCGGTGTGGCTTACGGCAGTCTGCTGCAGGGAGGCTTGCGGGAGGTGCAGAGTATCGCCAGAGCGGACGACTTGGCCGGTCTCACCGGCGTGTACTACTCCATCTCCTACGTGGGTTTCTTCCTCCCCATGCTGTTGTCCATGGTCTCTGGCCGGATTCCCTATGCGTGGTCGCTGGGGATTCTGGCCGGTCTCGCGGTGGTGGAGCTCGTGGTGATCACGGTGTTCTCCGGGCTGCACCCGAAGGCGCGCTTTGTCCGCGACCGCGTTCGTCGGGCCGCGGGGCGCGACTGAGGGGCGCGACTGACGGCGGCGAGGCCGCCGTCTAAGGCGAGGACACCGCGTCGGGCCTATACCGCCGTCGGGCATCAACCGGAATCAGACACCAACGCGTCCAAACGAGCGCTCAAAAGTCCAACGGAGGTAGACGAGCGGGCCGTGACACTCACACGCGGCAGGTGCCAACCGGAATCAGACACCAAGGTGTCCAAACAAGCGCTCAAATGTCCAACGGACGTAAACGAGCGGGTCGCGACGCACACACGCGTCGGGCATCAACCGGAATCAGACACCGACGTGTCCAAACAAGCGCTCAAATGTCCAACGGACGTAAACGAGCGGGTCGTGACTCTCGTCAAAGAGTCACGACCCGCTCGTCGTTCAGTGCCCCGAGGGACCTATGTCAGTCCGTGCCGGCGTCGAAGGCCGCAGCGTTGGACGCCGAATCCAGCGCGGCGTTGGTGGACTCGCCACCGGCGGCGATGGCGTCGGACTCACCGATCTCCATCTTGCCGACCAGCTCCGCGGTCTCACCGGCCACGATGCCCTGCGCAGCATACTGCTCCAGGCGGGAACGGGAATCGGCGATGTCCAGGTTGCGCATGGTCAACTGACCGATGCGCTCGTCCGGGCCGAACGCGGCGTCGCCGACGCGCTCCATGGACAGCTTCTCCGGGTGGTAGGAGAGGTTGGGGCCAACGGTGTCCATGATCGAGTAGTCGTCGCCACGGCGCAGGCGCAACGTCACCGAACCGGTCACCGCGGAGGCGACCCAACGCACAATGGCCTCGCGCTGCATCAGGGACTGCGGGTCCAGCCAGCGACCCTCGTACATGAGACGACCCAGCTTGCGACCCTCGTTGTGGTAGGTCGCGATGGTGTCCTCGTTGTGGATCGCGTTCACCAGGCGCTCATACGCCGCATGCAGCAGCGCCATACCCGGTGCCTCGTAAATACCGCGTGACTTGGCCTCGATGATGCGGTTCTCGATCTGATCCGAGATGCCCAGGCCGTGACGGCCACCGATGCGGTTAGCCTCATGGACCAGAGCCACCGGGGAGGCGAATTCCTGACCGTTAATGGACACCGGAACACCCTCGTGGAAGGTGACCGTGACATCCTCGGTCTTGATCTCAACTGACTCGTCCCACGGGGCCACACCCATGATGGGCTCCACGATGGTCACGCCAGCGTTCAGGAACTCCAGATCCTTGGCCTCATGCGTTGCACCCCAGATGTTGGCGTCCGTGGAGTAAGCCTTCTCGGTGGAGTCGCGGTAGCCGAAGCCGTGGGCCACGAGCCACTCCGACATCTCCTTGCGGCCACCCAACTCAGTGACGAACTGGGAGTCCAACCACGGCTTGTAGATGCGCAGGTTCGGGTTGGCCATCAGACCGTAACGGTAGAACCGCTCGATGTCGTTGCCCTTGTAGGTGGAGCCGTCGCCCCAGATCTCCACGCCATCTTCCTTCATGGCGCGCACCAGCATGGTGCCGGTGACCGCGCGGCCGATGGGCGTGGTGTTGAAGTACGTCTTGCCCCCGGAGCGGATGTGGAAGGCGCCGGTCTGCAGGGCGGCGATGCCCTCCTGCACCAGCATCTCCTGAACGTCCACCAGGCGGGCGATCTCCGCGCCGTATTCCTTGGCGCGATCAGGGACGGCGTCGATATCCGGCTCATCGGGCTGGCCGATGTTGGCGGTGTAGGTGCAGGGGATGGCGCCCTTGTCGCGCATCCAGGCGACGGCCACCGAGGTATCGAGGCCGCCGGAGAAGGCGATGCCGACACGCTCGCCGATGGGCAGGGAGGAAAGGACCTTGGACATGCTCCCCATGCTATCCGTAGGTGTTGCTCCACACCGAGTTGGTGAAGCAGGTATGTGGTGTGACGTGGGGCGCTACCGCAGGCGTCCCTGATGCGGCCGGCAGGAAAGATGCCTGAAAACGACTTTGATGCCCCGATGCACCCCTGTCAGGGACACATTGAGGCATCAAAGTCGTATTGGTTCAGCGGATCAGCGCTTGCGACCGCGCTTCTCACGCACGCGCATCTGAATGTCGATCGGCGTGCCGCGGAACTCGAAGGTCTCCCGCAGGCGACGCATGATGAAGCGACGGTAGCCCGGATCCAGGAAGCCCGTGGTGAAGAGCACGAACTTGGGCGGCCGCGAGGAGACCTGCGTGCCGAAGAGGATACGCGGCTGCTTGCCACCACGCAGCGGGTGCGGGTGCGCGGCCACGAGTTCGCCCAGGAAGGCGTTGAACTTGCCGGTGGGGATACGACGATCCCAGGAATCCAGCGCCAGTTCCAACGCGGGCACCAGGCGGTCCTTGTGCCAGCCGGTCTTCGCGGAGATGTTCACCCGCGGAGCCCACGCCACGTGCGCCAGATCCTTCTCGATCTCCCGCTCCAGGTAGTGGCGGCGCTCATCATCCATGAGGTCCCACTTGTTGAAGGCCAGCACCAGGGACCGGCCGGAGTCGATGACCTGCTGCAGGATGCGCTGATCCTGCTCGGAAAGGACCTCGTCCACGGCCAGCAACACCACGGCGACCTCGGCCTTATCCAAGGCGGAGGCGGTCCGCAGGGAGGCGTAGTAATCGGCACCAACGGCCATGTGCTGACGGCGACGCAGACCCGCGGTGTCCACGAAACGCCAGATCTTCCCACCCAGGTCGACGATCTCATCCACCGGATCACGGGTGGTACCTGCGACCTCGTTGACGACCACACGCTCAGAGCCGGCCACCTTGTTCAGCAGCGAGGACTTGCCCACGTTGGGTCGACCGAGCAGAGCCACACGACGAGGACCGCCCTCAGGCAGCGGGTCACCGTAAGCGGACTCCTCCGGGAGCACCTCGAGAACGGCATCCAGGGCATCGCCGGTGCCACGACCGTGCAGGGAGGAGACGGGCCAGGGCTGTCCAAAGCCCAACGACCACAGTGCAGCCGCGTCCGCCTCTTGCGAGGGGCCATCCACCTTGTTGGCGATCAGCACCACCGGCTTCTTCTTGCGGCGCAGCATCTTCACGACGGCCTCATCGGTGGCGGTAGCACCCACGGTGGCATCCACGACCAACATCACGGCATCCGCCACGTCTACGGCACGCTCGGCCTGCTCCGCGACCATCTTGTCGATGCCCTTGGCATCCACCTCCCAGCCGCCGGTATCCACGAGCGTGAAGTCCTGCCCTGACCACTCAGCCTCGTAGGACACGCGGTCACGCGTGACGCCGGGAACGTCTTCCACCACGGCCTCACGACGACCGATGATGCGGTTCACCAGCGTGGACTTACCGACGTTGGGGCGACCCACCACGGCCAGGACCGGCGGGATCGGGGCGTCCTCGTACTCGTAGTCCTCCCACGCCTCGTCATTGAGCAGGGCGTCGTCGCCCTCCTCGAGGTCGTAGTCGGCCAGGCCGGCGCGGAGGCTCGCGGCGCGGGCGTCGGCCTCCTCATCGCTCATGGCGGCGACGCGCTCAGCGACGTCGTCCTCCTCGTAGCGGAAATCCTCGTCGTTGGACTCAGGACGTTGGTTCATGGTGTCCTCCCGGACTGCATGTCTATCTCGCGCAGATGTAGTTCTGGCACCCTCACTGGGCGCAACGGTCAAGTCTATCGTCTTCCGCGAGTTTTGGGCTCGTGGAGAGTGCCTAGTTCGTCACTGGTCAGCTTGCTGCTGCTGGGTGTCCAGCCGCAGCACCTTCGCTACGAGATAGGCACCCAGCGCCACACCCGTGGAGATCCCCACACAGGTAATCCCCGCTTCGATGAAGGAGGAGCTGCCCTCGCCACCACCCATGGTCTGGATGATGCCGAAGAACACGGCGATCCCTGGCATCAGGGCACCGGTGATGCCCATCAACGCCATGACCTGCTGCGGGAATCCGGTGCGGCGGTCCCACAAGGCGGCCAGGATGCCCAACACCACGCCAGCCATCGACGAGGACCAGACGGTGGACAAGCCGAGGACGTGTAAGCCGAGCTGGTTCACGGCGCCGGTGATCACGCCCAAAGCAGCCGCGGGAAGAATCAACGAGGCCCTGCCGCCGTTAGCCAGGGCGTTGGCGATGGCACCCAAGGCGGAGAACACCAGCACCAGGAACCACGGCAGGGATGGCAGCTCATCGATGCGTGGGTGCTCCATGTGCAGCACCTCCCCCAGCCAGAACGTGAAGGCACCGGCGATCACCAGCCCCATCACGGCCACGAGCACTGAGGCCACCCTCGTGGTCGCGGAGACGTAATCGGCGTTGATGGCGTCCGTCACCGCGCCGATCACCTGCGGCAACTGCACCAGGATCAGCCAATTCACGGCGATCGCTGCGGCCGCTCCGAC
Organism: Galactobacter sp.; assembly: GCA_052108535.1. Classification (GTDB taxonomy): domain Bacteria; phylum Actinomycetota; class Actinomycetes; order Actinomycetales; family Micrococcaceae; genus Galactobacter. The sequence continues at coordinate 8,388 of JBQDZM010000019.1, forward strand.
CGGATCCACGAATCCGATTTGAACCAACGCCGTGGCCAGAGCCCCCGCGAAGCAGCCCTGCAAGGCCACGGCGAACAGTTTCGGCATGGCCCAGCGTCCGGTGAGCACACCCACCAAGGAGGACAGCAATTGCACGGCTGCGGCGCTGGCCCACGCCTGCCACGTCACGCCCACCTGCAGACAAATGCAGAAGGCCAGCAACGTGGTTCCCAGCGTCACGATCCGCCAGGGAGTCTGGGAGCGCCTGAGGTCCATGACCCGATCTAGGGCCGTGGGCAACGCGTCATCCACGCGCCGCCCTGTGGCCGCGCGGTCCACGGTTGTTTCAGGTGCCGCGGTGGTTTTAGGTGCTGCAGCCGTGTCACGTGCCGCAGCGGTGTCAGGCTCGTCAGCTGCGGCCACCTGCTGCAGGTCACGGGCGCGGGTGCAGTCGATCAGGTCCAGGGATCGGGCGGCCCCGGACACGGAGATCGTGGTCCCGTCATCCCTGGTGGTATCCACCAGCAGGATGCGGCCAAAACTGTTAAAACCCAGGTTCCGGATCTCCAGGGCCCGCCCGGTCCTGCGGATCACTGGCGCAACATCTGCGGCGGTTTCCCCGGATTCCAGGAAGCCGTAGGCCAGATTGGAGAGCAGGTCCAGGCGCCGCCTGACCTGTGATGCTGAGAGCTGCAGGTCCGATGTCTGGTCCATGAGTCCCCAGCCTAGGTCAGAGGTGCCCGGCCTGCCCCTCCACGGACGCGATGACGGCCTGGACCGTCTGCTCAAAGTTCAGGTCGGAGGAATCCACGAGCTCCACGCCGGGGGCGGCCTCGGTGAAGTTCACGACGGAGGAGTCCTTCTTGTCGCGGTCCGAAACCTGCTTGGCCAGGGCCGCTGCGGACTGCGAGTTGTTCAACTGCAGGCCGCGACGGGCCAGCCGTACCTCTTCGCGGGCGGTGAGCAGGATGCGGGCCTCGGCGTCTGGGGCCACCACGGTGGTGATGTCGCGCCCCTCGGCGACGATGCGACCAGCCGCCACGATCGCGGCGCGCTGGCGGGCCACCAGGTTCTCCCGGACCTCCAGGTTCGTGGAGACCGCTGACACGGACTCCGAGACCCGCGGCTCGCGGATCTCCCGTGTCACGTCGCGGCCGTTGACCACCACGGTCTGCCCGTCAGGGGTGACGGTCAGGTCGATCTGGGCGGCCCGGACGGCGTCGGCCACAGCGGCCTGATCCTCCAAGTCCATGCCTGACTCCAGGGCAGCGAAGGTCACGGCGCGGTACATCGCACCGGTATCCAGGAACGCGATGCCAAGGCGACGGGCCACCTCCTTGGAGACGGAGGACTTCCCAGACCCTGCAGGGCCGTCGATGGCGACCACGAGGCGCTCGTTGCTCACTTACTTCACTGCCTTTCGAGTGCTGACACACGTATCTGACACACGGATGAGGTGGGACCCGGTGCAGGTCCATGGTCTCACTCGCGTCACTGCACGATCTTCCAACCACGCTCGGTGAGCGCGTCCACCAGGACGTCGCGACGGCCGGGGAGCACCTGCACCTCCACGAGACCCACCTGGTGGCCGGCGGAGTGTTCCATCCGCAGGTCTTCCAGGTTCACGCCCTCTTCGCCGATCTCAGCGAGAAGTTTGGCGATCTGTCCCGGTTTGTCGTCGACGATGATGCCGATGGTGGCGAAGGACTGCGGCGGGGCGCCGTGCTTGCCCGGGATCCGGGCCTGACCGGCATTGCCCTCCCCCAGCAGTTCAGCCAGGTCCAGGGCGGAACCGGGTGCCTGAGGCGCGGACAACGTCGCGATCAGTCGGTCCAGATCCGTACGCAAACCGGTCAGGATTGGGACCAGGTTGGAGGCGTTGTGCGCCAGGATTTGGATCCACAGCGACGGGTCGGAGGCGGCGATGCGGGTCGTGTCCCGCAGGCCGTTGCCCGCCAGCGACAGGGCGGACGCCGGAGCATCCATCAGCCGCGAGGCCAACAACGACGAGGCAATCTGCGGGAAGTGCGACACTAGCGCCACAGCCTGATCGTGTGCGTCTGCATCCATGCTGATGACCGACGCACCGAGGTCGGCGCCCGCCGCCTTGGCCAGGCGCACGGACCGCCGGGAGGAGGTCGGGTGCGCCACGACCACCCACGGCATCGCGGTGAACAACTCACCGCGTGCGGCGGCCGGGCCGGACCGCTCTCGCCCGGCCATGGGGTGCGTCCCCACGTACCGGGTCAGGTCGTCGCTCGACACGCTCGGGTCGGAGCGCAGCGCAGCGAGGATGGAGGACTTCACCGAGGCGATATCCACCACGGTGGCCTCAGGGAACTCGGACAGGGCCGCCGCCACCACGGTGGCGGTGACGTCCGGTGGCGTCGCCACGATCACGAGTTCGGGACGGAAGTCCTCGTTGTGCCCGACGACGCGGCCGGCACCGAGATCCTCCGCCACCCGCTGCGCGGTCGGCGATGCGTCACGCAGACCGACGTCCAGGCCGCACTGGCGCAGACCCAACGCCGCGGACGCACCAAGCAGACCGGTGCCGATCACGAGGACCGGTCCGGAGAGGTACGTCGCGGCGTCCGCCGGAGAACCGGCGCTGGGGGTGGTCACAGGCCGACCTCTGCGAGCAGGTGACCCACTTCCGTGCGTCCGAGCTTGCGCAGGGAACCCTGCCGCTGATCGCCTAAGCGGATGGGGCCGATCTGCATGCGCACCAGGCGCAGGACCGGGAAGCCCACGGCGTCGAACATGCGACGCACAATCCGGTTCTTACCGGAATGCAGCACGACCTCCACGAGCACCTTGCCCGGGGTGGAGTCCACGAGCCGGAACGAGTCCACGGAGGACCAACCGTCTTCCAACTGCACGCCTTCACGCAGCTGCTTACCCACGCCTGCGGGCATCGGCCCACGCACCTGAACCAGGTAGGTCTTGGGGACCTCGAAGGACGGGTGAGTCAGGCGATGAGCCAACTCGCCATCATTGGTCAGCAGCAGCAAACCCTCGGTCTCGTAGTCCAGACGACCCACGTGGTACAGCCTCTCCGACTGGCCCTCACGCAGGAAGTCGGAGATGTCGCGACGACCCTCGTCGTCGTGCATCGAGGAGACCACACCGGCCGGCTTGTTGAACACGAAGTAGGTCAGGTCCTCGTTGAGCTGCAGGCGCACACCGTCCACATGCACGGTGTCCTCCTCCGGCTTCACGCGCACGCCGAGCTCGCGGACGGTCTTGCCGTTGACCTCCACGCGACCGGTGGCGATCATTTCCTCGCACTCGCGGCGGGAGGCCACGCCGGCGTGGGCCATGACCTTCTGCAGACGCTCGCCGTCAGGGTTGGCCACGCGCGGGGTCGCGGTGACCGGCTTGGACGGCCCACGACGGCGACGCATGTGACGCGGCACCGGACCCAGGTCCTGGCCAAAGCGCTCGTCCTTGAAGGCCTTAGGACCCTTAGGACCCTTGGGGGCCTTGCGGGCCAGCTGTTCGGCCGCGCGCTGTTCCTTGCGCTGGGCGGGGGTGCGGGCGGCGGTACCGCGACGCACCTGGCCACGCTGCGGGCCGCGGGGGCCCTCGTCCTCGAAACGCGGTTCGTCGCGCTTGGGCCGAGGTGCGCTGCTGCGGTAGTCGCGGCTGTCACGGTTGTCGTCACGACGGCGGTCGTCACG